>CAYWMD010000034.1:0-66461 GCA_964458575.1 uncultured Bifidobacteriaceae bacterium
ACGCCAACGCGCTGCACAAGCCCAAGCGCTTCTTCGGCGCGGCGCGCAACATCGAAGAAGGCGGGTCGCTGACCATCATGGCCACCGCGCTGGTGGACACGGGTTCGCGCATGGACGAAGTCATCTTTGAAGAGTTCAAAGGCACGGGCAACATGGAAGTCCACCTGGACCGCGCATTGGTGGACCGGCGCATTTTCCCCTCGATCAACATCGAACGATCCGGCACGCGCAAAGAGGAACTGCTCTATCACCCGGACGAGTTGAACAAGATCGTGCTCCTGCGCCGGGCGTTGACGGGCGTCCCGCCGGTTGAAGCGATGGAACTGTTGCTGGGCAAGCTCAAGAAGACGCGCAGCAACATCGAATTCCTGCTCGGCATGAGCGTGGGTTGAACGGCGACTGGTTACGGTCCGCCGCCCGGTCTGCCTGTGAGGCAGACACTTCCACGCGAGGAGGTGACGTACGGTCAATCCCATGCCGCGCCGCTGTGCAAAAATAGTTGATAGCCGAGCAACCAATGGCTGGTTCTAACCGCCCACACGTATTAGCCTGAACTCATGAACACAGTGTTCCGTCTTCTGTCCGGCCATTGGCGACTGCCTCTGAGCCTCGCCGCTTTTGCGCTCGCGCTGACCGGCTGCGACCGGGACGAAATCAAAGTCTATCGGGTGGGGAAAGAGCCTTCACCCGCAACGGTTACCCTACCGGAAGGCTGGACCGCCGTGCCGCCGGGGCAGATGCGGGTGGCCGCCTTCGCCGTCAGGGATGCGGACGGCCATCAAGCGGACGTGAGCGTGATTCCCCTGCCCGGCTCGGCCGGCGGCGTCTTCGCCAACGTGAATCGCTGGCGGGGCCAGGTGGGTCTGGCCTCCGCCACGGAAGAGGAAATCAAGAAAAGCGCAGAAGCCATTCAAATCAGCAGTCAGCCCGCCGCGCTTTACGACCTTGCCGGCACCAACGCCGGCAACGGTGAGGCCACGCGTATTCTGGCCGCCATTCAAAACCGGGACGACCAAGCGTGGTTTTTCAAGATGACCGGCGACGACCACCTGGTTGCGGCGCAAAAGCAAAACTTCCTTTCCTATCTCAAAACGTTCGATCCCAATGCGCGCACGGCCCCGTCCGGCTTGCCCGCCTCGCATCCACCGATTGACTCGGGCGCCTTGCCACCCGGTCATCCGGAGATTTCCATGACGCCGACAACCGGAGGTGAAATTTCCCGTGAAGGCCAGCCGAAATGGGAAGTGCCTTCAGGCTGGACGGAAGTCCCCGGCGGCGAGTTTCTGGTCGCGAAATTTATGCTAAAGAACGACGCGGGCGCGCAGGCCGCTGTCAACGTGAGTTCCTCCGCCGGCGATGGCGGCGGCCTGGCGGAAAACGTGAACCGCTGGCGCCGGCAACTGGCGTTGAACGCGCTCACCGCCGACGAGCTGGCCAAATCGGTTCAGTCTTTCGCCGCATCCGGAGCCACGGCTTCCGTGGTTGAGATGAGCGGCACGGACGGGAAGACCGGCCAGCCCTCCAAATTGGTCGGTGTCATCGTCCCCCAGTCCGGCCAGACCTGGTTTTACAAATTGATGGGCGACCCGAAGGTCGTCGAGGCGCACGTGGATGAATTCACCAAATTCGTCCAATCGGTGAAATACTGAGATGCGCGCGAACCAGGAAACCATGCTGTTCTGCCCCGACACCGACCCGCTGCGGTCGGAACAGCGGCGCTCCGGCGGAGACTGACATGCTCGAACGCTTCGTCCGATTTTTCACGTCGCTGCGGCTGACGGTGGTATTGCTGGCGCTCGGCCTCATCCTGGTCTTCTGGGGCACGCTGGCGCAGGTCAACCTTGGGTTGTACAAGGCGCAAAACGAGTTCTTCCGCAGCTTCTTCATCTTCTGGCAGCCGGCCGGATCACATCTGAAGCTTCCCATTTTCCCCGGAGGCTATCTTGTCGGCGGCCTGTTGCTCATTAATCTGCTCGCGGCGCACACGCGATATTATCGCCCGGAAAAGCGAAAGATCGGCATCATCATGATCCACCTCGGCGTGGTGCTCCTGCTGGTGGGCCAGTTGCTCACCGACCTGCTGTCCACCGAAAGCTCCATGCACATCCGCGAGGGTTCGTCCTCAAATTATTCGGAGGCGGGCCGCAGCTTTGAACTGGCGGTGATTGACGCGACGGAGGCGGATTCGGACAAGGTGGTTGCGATTCCCGAACACCGGCTGTTGAAACCCGGCGACGTGACCCACGGCGAACTACCGTTCACCGTGCGCATAAAATCCTTCTATCCCAACTCCTCATTGGCCCGGGAGAAAGGCGACGGGTTCACCCAGGTAAACACGACGGCGGGCGGCGGCGCGGAACTTTGGTGGCGACAGTTGCCGCACGAAACGGAAATGAACCGCCGGGACATGCCGTCGGGCATTGTCGAAATTGTCACGCCCAAAGGCTCGCTCGGCACGTTTCTCGTGTCCGCGTTTTTATCGCAACCGCAGGTGTTCGCTTACGAAGGACGCCGGTATCAGTTGATCCTGCGGCCACAGCGATTTTACAAACCGTTCAGCCTCCATCTGGTGGAGTTCAGGTTTGACCGTTACCCCGGCACGGAAATTCCGAAGAATTTCTCCAGTCGCATCCGGGTTCAACAGCCCGACACCGGTGAAAACCGCGAAGTCTTGATCTACATGAACAACCCGCTGCGCTACGGCGGCGAAACGTTTTATCAGGCGGACTGGGACAAGGAGGACGAGAAGGGCACCATTCTCCAGGTGGTCCGCAATCCCGGCTGGCTTACGCCCTACTTCGCGTGTCTGCTCGTGGCGGCCGGTCTCATTGTTCAATTTCTCAGCCACCTGATCCAATTCGCTTCCAGGAGAAAAACTGCATGAAAACTCTGTTCAAACTGGTCCCGTGGTGTTTTCTCGCGTTATTCGCCGTCGAAATCGTCGCCGTGATGATGCCCAAAAAGGAGGGCGAATTTCACACGCGCGCGTTTGGCCGGCTGCCGGTGCTCCTCAACGGACGCATCCAGCCGTTCGACTCCGTCGCCCGCAACGCGCTCCTGCAAATTCGCAGCACGGGCGACCTGCCCCTGGAGCAGGTGCCGTCCTGGAAGTTCTGGCATCATGCGAAGAAGCTGCGTTCCACCGAGTGGTTGCTGGAGGTCATGTTCAAACCGGACCTGGCCGACACGCGGCCCGCCTTCCTGATTCACCATCCGGACCTGATCAGCGAACTCAAACTGGGCGACAAAGGAGTTGAGAAATCGGGCCTGCGCTACTACACGTTCAATGAAATCCAGTCGTCGTTGGATGAAATCCGCTCGCAAGGCGGCAAAGCCAGCCAGGTGGAAGACGCCCAGCGCACTCCGTATCAGAAACAGGTCCTGAAACTCGCCAATGCGGTGATACTTTACCAGCGCCTGAAAAACACCATCCAACCGGAACACACCCACGATTTCGTAAAGCTGATTGCGAATTACAAAGACTCGTTCCCCGCGGGCATCGCGGCGGTTCGAGCGCAGCAAGCGGGCAAGCCCTTTGACCAGGCGGCGCTGGACCAGATCGCGCGTTATGTGCGGACGTTCGATCACCTCGCGGACTTCGCCTATCCATTGGTCGTTCCGCCGACCCAACCCGACAAGGATCGGAACGCCTGGGCCAACGTGGGGAGCAGTCTGGTGGCTTCAATCCAGACGGATGAAATCAACCCGGCGGTCACTTTCTATGCCCGCATGGCCACCGCCTACGACCGGGGCGACGCCACGGAATTCAACAGCGCCGTGGCCGGATACAACGCGTGGCTCGTCCCGACGTTCGCCAAGGAAGTCAGCAAAGGGCGGGCGGAATTCTATTTCAACCAGGTAAAGGCGTTTCTGCACGCGACCATCATTTACATTTGCGCGTTCTTGCTCGCGGGGGGCGCGTTGCTGACTTTCGGCGCCTGGCCGAATCTGTCCGAAGCACTGCGCCGGTCGGCGTTTTACCTGATCGCCCTGGCATTCGTCGTCCACACCTTTGGTTTGATCTACCGCATGGTGCTCGAAGGCCGGCCACCGGTGACGAATCTTTACTCGTCCGCCATTTTCATCGGTTGGGGCGCGTGCGTGCTGGGTTTGGTGCTGGAACGGGTTTACCGGGTTGGACTCGGCAGCGCGGTGGCGGGGCTGGCCGGTTTCGTCACATTGTTGATTGCCCACAACCTCGCACTCGGCGGCGACACAATGGAAATGATGCGGGCCGTGCTCGACACGAATTTCTGGCTGGCAACCCACGTCGTCGTGGTGACGCTGGGCTATGCTTCAACGTTCGTCGCAGGCGCTCTGGCCATGGCGTACATCGTCCTCGGCATTTTCACGCCGCTGCTTTCGCGGAGCGTTGGCCCGGTCGCCACCGGGAGCACCACCGACGGAGTTGGACTGGGGCAGGCGCTGACGAAAATGGTTTATGCCATCGTCTGTTTCGCCACGTTGTTCAGCTTCACCGGCACCGTGCTGGGCGGCATCTGGGCCGACCAATCGTGGGGACGTTTTTGGGGTTGGGATCCGAAAGAAAACGGCGCGTTGCTCATTGTCTTGTGGAATGCACTCATCCTGCACGCGCGCTGGGGCGGGCTGGTGCGGGAACGCGGCCTGATGAATCTGGCCATCTTCGGCAACATCGTCACGGCCTGGTCCTGGTTCGGCGTGAACATGCTCGGCATTGGCCTGCACAGCTACGGGTTCATGGACGCCGCGTTCCGCTGGCTCATGCTCTTCATTGGCACCCAGGTCTGTCTTATCGTGCTTGGCCTCCTGCCGCTCCACCTCTGGAAGAGTTTCCAGACCATCGGCGCTTCTCCGGAACCTCCGTCGGGTTCATCGGGTGGAAACACCGCTTCGACCGCTCCCGCCGGCGCGTAACTCTGTTACGTCTTTGCCGTCCAACCACGCCAAAACCGGCGTGGTCAGCTCATCCAAGTAGTAGGTGACTGCTTCATGCGTGGCGTTGGGCACAACCAACCATCCGCTCTCCGGCGCGGCTGCCTCGTAAAGCTTTCGCACATCGCGAATCGGCGTCACCCGGTCCTGCGCTCCGGCCACGAACAACGCCGCCACGGGATTTCGCGGGAGCGTCGTCGCCGGATCAAGCTGCCCCGGCTCGACCTCCAGAACGGCGGGAAGTTTCTTCAAGCCAGACTTGAGAAACGTCGAAGGAAACCAAGCGGCGTATTCGCGGCAAATGTTCAACACAGCGTTGGACAATACGGCATACGGCGCAATGGCCACGACGCTGCCGACACGCGGATCGTCCGCCTTCCACCGCAAAGCCAGGGCCGCGCCGTACGATTCGCCCACGGCCGCAACCGGCTTGGCCAGTTGACCGTCACGGTCCAAGACATCCAGCAACCGACTCATGTCCCGGGCCTCCCGGGTGCCGAAGTAAATCCGCTTGCCGCCGGATTTGCCGTGCCCGCGCAGGTCCACCAGCACGCAACGCCAGCCATCTTCCGCGAGCCGCAACGCCCACGGCGCCATCGCGAACTGCGCCACTCCATAGCCGTGCAACAGCACCACGGTTCCGCGCGGCGATCGACTCCAGCCGTTCGTCACGCCCGGCACGTCGGCAGTGAAGGCGAATTTGAATCGCGGTTCACCCCGCGCCAGCCAGTTGGTGGCGGCGACCTTCAACTGATAGTCCGCCGGCTCGACGACACGAAAAAGCAACCGGGCTGGTGGCGGTCCGACGTCAACGAAATGAGTCGGAAAGTTGGTGAGGAATTTTGAATTGAACGCCAGTTCAACCGGGGCCGCCGGGGCCAGCCATTTGGGATAGGTGTTCGGCGCCTGGGCCATTCTCCGCGCGAAGAAGCCGCCGCAGCCGGTGGTAACCAGGAGCAGCGCCGGCAACGCCAGCCACGTGCGCCATTTCAATTGCACAACCAGCGAAGGGATTCTCAACGCGCAGGCGTGAGCATCCCGGCCCCGCCGTTCTTTTCCATGACCTCGCTGATTTTTACCGGCACGCCGCCGCGCCGTTTGCTTTCATCCGCGGCTTCCATGAACGCGTAAATCTCCAGCGTCTCCGCCGGCGACACCGGGGCGATACCCGTTTGAAAGAACTTCATGATCTCGACAACCAACGGCGCATAGGAATCATTGCCGTCCTTTTGCTGAAATGTGCCATTGGCGCCGAAGACAATCACCTTGTGCGGTGCCCCATGGCGCAGCGCGTAAAAAACACCCGTGCGTCCGTCGGCCCAGGTGCCGGTCGTTACATCGGTGTCCGTCGCTGCCACGCGTACAATCGTTTCACAACCCGGGCCCATGATGGTAAACAGCGCCTCGGTCGGATGGATGCCGTACCAGAAAAAGTCGGGATGGTGGGGCTCCAGCGAACACGGCCCGTAGGAAATCGCCCCGTGAATTTTTCCCGTCTTCGCCTGCTGCAATTCCACCAGGCTGTCGTAGAACCGGTAGGAGGACGAAGTGAAGATGGGGACATTGTGCGCCTTCGCCAATTTGTAAAGCTCGACGGCGTCGCGCAATGTGCCGGCCACCGGCTTGTCCACGAACATCCGTTTGCCCGCCTTGATGACCGGCCGGGCCTGCTCGAGATGCGGCCGGCCATCCACGCTTTCGAGCAAAACGGCATCCACCTCCTGGCACATGGCCTCGATGGAATCCACGATCTTCACACCATATTTGTCGCGCACCTCGTTCGCGTAACGGTTCACCTTGCTCCAACTCGACTCGATATCCGGGCTGCCGCTCTTGAACAGCACGGTGACCTTGCCCCCGGGTACGTGATTTGGATCCTTCGAATCGTTGATCAGCTTGGTGAAAGCACCGACATGTGAGGTATCCGAACCAATGATCCCGATGCGAAGGTCGGCGGCCGATGCAATGGCTCCGGCCAAAACGGAAGAAATGCAGAATACAAAATATTTCATCATGTTATCCGAGCATGGTTAATCGCCCGGTTCAACCGTAACGATTCCGCGCCGTTCGGCACAAGATAATTTAACGCGCGGAATCTTCAGCGCCCGATCAACGCATTCCTGGCCGGTCAACGTTTCTTGCGTTTCGTGTGAACGCTGAATTTAACCATGGGCCGCTTGGATTTGCTCGCAATCGCCTGGTTGCTTCGGCGGCGCCGGCGTTCCTGTTTGGCCTCCCCGGAGAAAAAATGCGTCATCACCAGGTAGCCCACGATGAGCGCGACCAGGATCAACACTGCCAGGGCAAAGGTGTTTCCAGCACTCATGCTCCTTCCTCAACGGTCTGCTGGCGCTGAAACACAAATGGCCATGGTTTTCAGCGGTCCGGCGTTTTTGGCACAATGTCGGTCTGCAATTTCGGGTCGGCGGCGGGCACGTAGGTCGTCGGCAAACCGAGTTCCTTGCGCACGATGTTCGTCCCCTGCGCGATGGCAACGGTCTTGAAGAACGCGATGTCGCGATTGCATCCCTGGCGACCGAAGCCACAATCACTGGAGACGATCAGTTGTTCCGGCGCGATGTGCTTCAACGCCTGGCGGATTGAATTTGCCACCTGATCGGCCAATTCCACCTGCAGGGTACGATGGCTCACCACCCCAACGCAGATTTTCTTCTTCAACTGGCCCTTGAGCGGTGCGAACAGTTCGATCTCCCGCATGTTGCGGTCCTTCATCTCCACCGTCCACACGTCGCCCCGCAGCGCTTCGAGGTAAAGTTGGAACGATTCGCGGTAGCTGTCGTTTTCGATGACGCGTTGCATGTTCGGGTTGCCCCAGCACGTGTGAACCCAAAGTTCGACGTCGTCGAGCCCCTGCACTTCGCGATTGTAGGCTTCGATCATGAACTTGACGTTGTCGTGGTCCTTGCCGTAGGTGTTGGCCCAGAAATGCAGCGTGGGCTCCTCAATCTGGATGCACTTGCAACCGGCGTCACGCAGGGCCAGCAATTCCTTGTTCATCGCCACCGCCATGTCCCAGATGACCTCGCGGTGGTCTTTGTATTTCTTCGTGTGAATGTCCAGGAACAATCCCATGACCTGCGAGCAGCAGGTGCCAAAGCGGACGGGCTTGGTGGCCTTGGCCTGCGCCATGCGCCAGATTTTCGCGTAGTCCAGCGGGCGATGCTCGATCTTGTCCACGACGCGCGGCCAGCGCCAGCCGGTGTAGATTTCGTTCAACAACGTGCCTGGCGGATACCGCAGCCACGGGGAACGCGTCTCCTCGGATTGCAAATAATCTCCGCTGAAACCCGCCCAACGCTGGATCGGATAATGATGCCAGGAGCGGCCCGCCATGTCATCGTCGCAATGCAGGTCACCGTGGGTGAGGATGTCAATGCCGGCACGGGTCTGATCGCTCAGGACGGTGGCGAGGGCGTCGTGGAAGCGCTCGCGAAATTTCACGTCCATCATGCAGGTGTCGAGCGGGCGGCCCCACATGCTCATGTCGAACCAGTGCGGGCGCGGCCAGGAGCCGGTGATCGTGCAGGGAAGAACGGTGTTGGCAGTAACGGTGAGCATGTTTCTTAAATTGTGATGTTATTTTCGATCCGGCAATGGCGGAAGAATGAAGAAGCTTGTGCGGGTTGTGAAGGGAAAACTTGAGGTGGAAACCTCCTTTTCGAGTTGAACGGTCCGTCGCGCCCCGCTATTGCATGGCCAGCTATGCAACGCCTCTTACTTATCGTGTTTGCGTTCACAACACCCCTGGTCGCCCAACCTGTCGTTTCACCCGAAGTCCATGGCGATGGCCGCGTCACCTTTCGCTTGAACGCCCCGGACGCGGAGAAAGTTGAGGTGCGTTGCGAGACCGTAAAGGATTCCACCATGCAGAAGGATGCTCAAGGCATCTGGTCACTCACCACTCCACCGCTCGAACCGGACATTTACACGTACTGGTTCATCGTGGACGGCTTGCGCACGATGGACCCGGGCAATCCCCTGCTGAAATACAACCTGCTCAACACCGTCAGCCAGGTTCACGTGCCGGGACCTAAATCTCTGCCATGGGAAATTAACGACGTGCCTCACGGGATTTTGCATCGCCATTTCTACAAGTCCGCCGTGGCCAACGACGACCGGGATTTCATCGTGTACACTCCGCCGGGTTACAACCCATCCTCCCGAAGGCGTTATCCGGTGCTTTATCTGCTGCACGGTTTCAGCGACGAGACAACAGCGTGGACTTCCGTGGGCCGCGCCAATGTGATCCTCGACAACCTCATTGCCCGCGGCCAGGCCAAACCCATGATCGTCGTAATGCCCTTGGGCTACGGCACGATGGAATACGTCTGGGCCGGTTGGGACCGGGTCCGCCGCAAGGAGATGACGGAAACCAACTTTCAACAATTCCGGGACGCATTATTCAACGAGGTCATGCCGCAGGTCGAATCCTCGTATCGCATTTCCGCCGACCGGGAAGATCATGCCATCGCCGGTCTTTCGATGGGCGGCGCGGAATCGCTGCTGGTCGGGCTCAACGCGTTGGACCGCTTTGCCTGGATGGGCGCATTCAGCAGTGGCGGCCTGAGGACGAACAATTACGCGGCACAGTTCCCGACCCTTGATGAAAGGGCCAACCGCCAATTGCGCCTCCTCTGGATCGCATGCGGTCACGAAGACACCCTGTTTGCTGACAACCAGAAACTGGTGGAGTGGCTGCAATCGAAGCATGTCCCGCCCACGTGGGTGAAAACGTCCGGTGCGCACAACTTCCGGGTCTGGCGGCGCAACCTCGCGGAATTCGTTCCCCTGCTCTTCCAGGAAAGGAAGGGACGAACAAGTCTTCGCCGTGAAGCCGGTTAAGCCGGAAGAAAAGCGGCCAACGCAGCCGCGAAGCAGCGACCTCTACTGGACACGCTTGCGACTCAGATGGCCCAGTTGAATAAGTGCGCGGGCGCCGGCGGTTCACCAAAATGAAATCCCGTGTCGTCTTGATAGCCGATCGGCACAAAGAAATTCACAACAGCGTGCCAGGTGATGACAAGACGAGGAGAAGTTCCCGGTTGCACATATCGAACCGTCGTCGGGCCGCCGTCACAAGAGGCTGACCATTCCAACTGAGTTTCTCGATCGGGTATCGGACTCACCGATGTCATGCTTAACATTATATCGAGTGAACGTGTGGACGCTTATCTTCTTTTGTCATTTACTCAACAGATGTTGTGTGGGTTGGGCGGTGTTCCCTTCGCCACAACAGCTGCAACCACCTCCATCCCAATCGAATCAGTGCACTTCGGGATTCATCCAAGGTAAAGCCGTAGAATTGCCGCTCCCTTGGAATTGGCTCAATCAGCACTCATCAGATGCAACAAGCACGACCGAACGGTGAGCGCGAGCAAATCGTTGACCGCATCGAGGACGACGAATTTGCGGACCTGTCCCCAGATTTCCGTTTCGTAAGCGGTGCCGATGTGCAGCAGCAGGGAGTCCAACATTTCACGCGTATCCTCGCGAGCAAGGATGCGTTCGAAACCCCTACGGATCGCCGGATGCGAAACGTGCGCGACGTTTGAATACTCCAGAGCCGCCTCAAGGGCCAGCCGCAGCAGGACCCGCATCTCCTCGGATGAGAGTCCCGTATCACCGGTGGACGAACGATTCGACGCGCGATTGGCAATGAGGAGGTGCAACGCTCGAAAGCGGATCTTTTGCGTCGGCGGTTCCAGCCATGGCTCCGGATTCAATACTCCCAGCACCGCCCGCGCGGCACCGGCGCGGTCGTTGACCCGCTCCAGCAGGGGCGTGCCGATGATGCGCTCGTCGTCCCACCAACCGGGAATCTCTTCGAGTTTCCGATGGCTCTCGCGCGCCATGCGCAAATCAAAGTCGCGGACCAGTCGGATTTCCGAATGCAAGTAGGAATACTCCAACGGCGTCAAAACCGCTTTGCGCAAACGCAGCGGCAGGGGAACGAGATCCGGCAGCACCAACCGCACCTCCAGCTTGCCGCCGTGGCGTTGCAAGGCGTCCAGCATGCACACGTCCCAGCAGCCCTCGATGCGTGGCAAATCCCGGTGCAAATTCATGCCGGCGAGCAGGGATACCGCGGCTGTGTGCGAAACTTCGCGGCTTAACAGCGGCGTCAGCCCGTGACGGCTTGCAAGTTCATACAGGAAATCATACGGATTGCTATCGTCCCCGGTTCGAAGCGCAGACCAATCGGAGAATTGGCGGGCCGAGCATTGCCACACGACCTGGTCGGCGTCGGTTTGAATGTCACCCAGACCAGTTTCATAGAGTGCAAACGCATAGGCACTACGCAGCAATGCACGACCGCGCGGGCCTTTCCACTTCCCATGTTCCTGTTCGAGTTCCCACGGTTTGAGTTGTTCCGGCCCCCATCCAAAGTACTCCGGCGCCACTCGGTGCAGCGCGGTGAAAGCGGAAAGCCCGAACCTTGACAGTATGTTCGGCGAAACCTCGTCAAAGAGCCGGGCCCAACGACGGAATGACCTCGCCGCTTCGTGGTTTAGTCTCCCGTCCTCTGCAAACAGTTGAGGTTCGTCCGTCCTGACGTGATCAAGCACCGTGCGGGCCACGCGATCGAGGACCTCCCAGATGGCTTGATGGTCATCGTGACAGATTCGTTGGGGAACTGCCGTTACCTTGCCGAGAACTTCGGATGGCAGGTTACCGGTGCCGATCTCATCAAGACACCGCCCCAGCACGGCCCGCCAATCCAACAACCCGCTTTCGCGCGTCAAGGCCGGCGGCACTCGCACCCCCAAGGAGAGAAACGCATCCTCCCAGTCGGTGCGCTCAAACGCACCGATGTTCCAGCGCGAAAGGCCGCCTTCCACACACACGAGTTGCAACCCGTATTTGATCTGCCACAACGCCGCATGGATCAACATCTCGGCGGCACGTTCTTCACTGAGTTCCTGGCGCAAGGTCAGCTTCCAGGGACGCACCGGCGGGTCTTCACCGCGCGTGCATCCGGCGAACGCCACCTCGGGCACGGCGCTTGAACGGATGAGCCGGAACCCGGCACTCCGCAGCAACTGACGCAGATCCGCGCTTTCGAGCGCGGCGCACGTGCGCAGGCCGAACTTGTGACCGATCAGGTAACGCAGGTAAATCGGCGCCCGCCGATCGAAAACCATGCGCCTGGCAGGCGAGAGCGATTCGAGAGCCACCGGCGGTGCCGCGTGCGACAAGGGGCAAAGCAGTGATTTCGGGTACGCGCCGAGAAAGCCCTCCGTGGCGGGACGAACGCAGTACCAAGCTGTGAGAATGAGCAGTTCATCGTAGTCACGCCGCTCCTGCACCTTGCGAACCCCCGCCAGCTTGGCGGCAACGCGGAAGACTTTTTCAAAGTGCGGCAGTTCCGCCGCCCCGGCATTGGCATGCCGGCTGCGCGAACTGCGGCATTCGGCCTCGGCAATGGGGTAACGTCCCGAAATGACCTCCGCCAGCTCCAACACCTCGGCGTCAAACTCCGGCAGGTGAATGCACGCCCGGGCTTCATCCGGCTGGGCCGTGATACTGGACGGCACGGGCCAACCATGTCGCCATTGCGGCGCGGGCGGAGTTTTGCTCGTGGGAACGGCCGCCGGCGGACTTGTTGGCTGGGCCGGGTGCGCCGCCAATGGCAACTGAGAACCCGTTGAAATCTGATTGTCTCCCAACTCGGCAATACCCAACAACCCGAGGTCTGCCAACTTCGAGTCTTTTTCGTCAATACCGGGCCACATGACTTTCTATCTCTACCATCATCGAGGGAACTTGTCATCTGTTTCGTACGAAGCATTTTGCCCTGGAACGATTCCGACCGAGCGCTGGTGAAATTACGGCGAAGCGTTGTGTGAACGGAAGATTGACGGCCCAGGAATTTCGAGCGCAACGCCCGCCGCGCGGATCCTGGCGGCGGCCCGTGTGGTTCGCGTAGAAGTCCGGCGGTTCGTTATCAAAACACCAGCGCCGGGCCCGACTTCAAAACCAGATTTCGTTCGTACATGTTGCCGGTGACCGCGCCGACAGCCACCTTCACAACGGCGGTGGCCGGGGAGTATCCGGTTCGATTCGCGGTGACGGTGTAACTGCCGGGCGGCAGGTTCATGAAGGCAAAGAAGCCGGTGCCATCCACGTAGTTGGTGCGATTCACCGGCCCCGTCAGATTCACCACGGCATGATCCGCCCAGGTGCCGTTGCCACCCATCGTGACCGTGCCCATCACATGCCCGTTGGTGGGCGCGGTTTTCCAATGCATCGTGGGAACGTCGCTCCACGCCGGGGTAATCTGGGAGACGAACAAAGTCCGGAAATCGGACTCGTCATCATCAAGACAAGGTCCGCGCCAACTGAACACGCAAAATCCATGCGGACGATTCCCGGACGGGGACGCTTCGCGCGTCAATTGCAATTCCCAAATCGCATTCGTCAGCGAATTAAGATATGTCCCCACCCCGATGATCAAATGCCGGTTGAACTGGCAGTCCTTCTCGAAATTCAACCACTTGACGTAATTGTCACCTTGGGCCGCGAAGTCGTAGTAGGTCATCGGCACGGCAAGGTCCACGATGCCTTCCCGCATCCAGGCGTCCCAGTCTGAGTAAACCTCGGCGTACGGACGGGTGGCTTGGAAGGCCGTGCGGCTTGAATTTACGGGAGCCGGGTTCCAGGTCACGAACGAACCCGACAGTTTCACCCACGGTTTGCACTTCTGAATCCGCGCATAGACTTGTCGCACCAGGGCGGTGACCTGATCGCGACGCCATTGTTTGAACCGCTCATCCGAGGCAGTTGGCCGCCCGGTCAAACCGTAGCGCGCGTTATACCGGGAAATGCTGGTCGGATTGTAACCCTCATCCTTGCCCGAGAACCGGACGTAATCGAAATGAAGACCATCAACGTCGAAGTTGTTGACCAAATCCATGCACGCATTGACCGTGTATTCGAGGACCAGGGGATGGCCGGGGTCAAGCGCCTTGTCGGTGGTTTCCGCGCCCGCCGCGTCGCGACTTGGCCAATAGTTGTCCAACCTGGTCAGGCTGCCCGTCGGCGCATCGGTGTGTCTTTCATAAACGGCGCCACCGCTCGTGCGGAACGTGACCAGCCAACCATGAACTTCGATGCGCTGCTTACCGCCCGTCGTGTCGTGGGCGGCGTTAATCACTGCCTGCAAGGCATTAAAGTTGGTCGGCGAAAGGCCCGACATGAATGGCTCTCCCACACCGGACGAATAGCAGGTGTCGCAATTGCGGCGCGCTTGCACGAAGACCGCGTTGCAGTTGGCCTCGCGGATTTTACCCTTGATGGCCGTACCGGGAACACCCAACAGGCTCTCAACCTGATCCTGGGTCTGAATACCCGCTCCCCAGGCGTCCACCCAAAAAGCTCGATACTCGTCGGCGAACGCCACCTCTCCCACGGCACACAAACTCACGGCTGTGAGCACGGCGAGGGCACGACTCCCCCAACCATTGGCATCAATGCCTCCGGGCCGGATTCCGAACGATCTGTGCAAAGATAACATGGCAGTTTTACCTTCTCACCCGGACCATTCCACTCAAGCTTTTTGGCAAAAAACGCACCCCACATAAAGATGCGACCGTTTCTCGTTTGCGGTACCGCCCGCCAATTGAAGGTCAATCGTTCCGACCGGCACAAACCAGACACGGCAGACCATTTGGACACAGAAGCCGCCGAATCGTTGCCCCACCCTGCCCCGCTGGGGCACACATGTTCATGTAATTCTGTGCGCCGACATTGCCCTTGTTTCAAGGCGTTTTTGGGATAGATTGACCGCACTTAGCTTTGACACAGATTCGATTCCAACAACAAATAGAGGGCGGTTGTTTCCGTTCACTGCGGTTTCCGAAGTCGGGGACAAGGATTGGTCTGCTGGCGCTGTCGGCAGCTCTAGCGTTAATGATGAAGCCGCCAGCAACAGCCCAGCCGCAACGCGTCCTAGGCCTCGACATCTCCGCGTGGCAGGGAAACATTTCTCAGAGCACGTGGAACAACATCCATAACGTCGAGAATCGGCAGTTCATCATTCTGCGGTCGAGCCGCGGCGGAACGACAGGCTATTACAACCAGAACGATTCCGACAATAGCGACGGTCTGAATACGCTTTCCCAGCGTTACGACGATCCCTATTTCATTCAGAACATCAACCGCGTCACCACCGCGGGCATGTATGCGGGCTCGTACCACTTCTCCCGTCCCGATATTATTGCGTCCACGCTCAACTCCGGCGGCATCGCCAACAGCGGTACGAACGAGGCGGACCATTTCATTGAAATGGCCGGCCCGTGGATGCGGCCAGGCTATCTCGTTCCGGTGCACGATTTCGAAGCCGGAGACGGCATCCGGACCGACAACGAGATGGCGCAATTCTGCATAGACTTTTCCCATCGCCTTTACGAGAAGATGGGCATTCGACCGGCGATTTACATCAACGGCAATTACGCCGCCAATGTCCTGGGCGGCGCTTCGGCGTCCCTGCGCAATCAGCTCGCAAAACCGCAGGCCCTTGAACCCACCAATGCCGTGCCCAGCATCGTTTCGCCGTGTTACCCGACGTTGTGGAGCGCCCGCTGGCCCAACGGGAGCGGCAACCAGTATACTGGCAACATTCAAACGGACCAACCGACGAATGGTTACATCGCCATATACGGACCATGGGATGACTATGGCGTCCAACATCCGTGGAAATTCTGGCAATACTCATCCGGTGAAACATTGCAGAGCTACAATAACGGCGGCAGCAATCTGGATGCAGACGCGGCACACGGCGGCCTGGAGTATTTGAAGGACCAACTCGTGCCCGCCGTGTGGATGCACAACAACAACGGTGATTGGAGCACGCTCACCAATTGGAACAGCGGCCAGACGCCGATCCAACCAGTCGCCGGACCGGGTCAGGTCGCCCCCGCGGCCACGGGCCCGTTGCCGACGCCGCGCTTGCCTGGCGCCGCTGGCTCCGGCGTGACCTCCGGCCAGAACGACACCGTCATCCTCGAACGGCCGAACGCCAACATTACGGTCACGGTGTCAACCGGCACGCACAACCTTCGCAAGCTTTACATGCGCGAGACGCTGAATATCACCGGCGGCATTTTGAGCGTCAATTACACCCCGACTCCCGATTCCACGACCAACAGCGCGCAATTCTCCGGCGCGGTCACCCTCAGCGGCAACGGTGCTTTCAGCGTTCATACGTTGCAGGTGGACGCCACGCGAACCTTTACGCTTTCCGGCGGCGCGCTCATTTTCAACACAATCAATCTCATGCCTCAGAGCACGACCCCGGCAAGATTGTTGGTCAACAGTAACGTGACCATCACTCCCTTGTCCGGGGTCACGGCATTGATCGCAAACGGCAGCGGCACGGGCAGCGCCGGCTTCGTTGATCTGGGTGCGGGCAACCGCACCATCACCGTCGGCGACGGCGCGGCGGATGTGGATCTGTCCCTCTCGGTGGCGTTAAGCAACGGCGCCCTCGTCAAGTCTGGCGCGGGCACGATGCGGCTCACCTCGGCCAGCAGCACCTACTCCGGCGGCACAACCGTCTCCGCGGGCCGACTCCTGGTGAACAACACCAGCGGATCTGGGACCGGCACGGGCGACGTCACCGTCACGGGCGGCACGCTCGGAGGCACGGGCACCATTGCCGGCGTTGTGAATGTGAGCAGCGACGGGACGATTTCTCCGGGCGCGTCCATCGGCACGTTGACTCTCAACGCGCCGCCCGCCTTGAACGGCACGAACTTCATGGAGATTGATCGCAACGGCGGGTCTCCCCTCGCTGACAAGCTGGTGCTCACCAGCGGCACATTGAACTACAGCGGCACGCTGGTGGTCACCAATGTGGGCGCCGCGATGATCGGCGGCGAGACGTTTACGTTGTTCTCCGCGCCGGCTTATGCCGGGTCATTCAACACCAACCGGCTTCCCAACCTGACCGGGGGTATGAATTGGTACACCGGCATGCTCCCCACCAACGGCACGATCAAAGTCAACCGCCGTCCGGTGGCGAACGGTCCGCTCGTTTTCACCAACGTCGCACCGGCGGTTTTGCAGATTGCCTTGACCACCCTGGCCGCCAACGCCACCGATGCGGATGGCGATGCCCTGGCCGTCGGCGGCATCAATTTGACCACGACCAACGGCGTCACCTTGACAACGAACGGCACGGCGGTTTTTTATGCGAACAACGCCAGCGTGAACGACCAGTTCAGCTACACGTTCACCGACAGCCGCGGCGGCAGCACGACCGGACTGGTGAACATCGTGAACATCGGCCTGCCGGCGTCAGCCCAATTTGTCGGTGTTCCAAACGTCAACGGCACTTCGGTTGACTTGCATTTTCAAGCGGCACCCGGCTGGACCTACTACCTTGAGCGTTCGACGAATCTGCTCTGGTGGAAAACCATCTGGACGAATGTCGCGCCGCCCAGTGGCGAATTCGACTACACGGATGATTTCCACGATCTGGATGCGCCACCCGCCTCGGCATCCTACCGCCTGCGATGGTGGCAATAAGCCGGCGCCGGTTCTCAGGGCAATGAACGCCGCGCCCGGTAGAAGCGCTGCGACAGGTTGGTTTGCGGATCAAGGTATTCGAACCGGTTTGTCGTCGTGACCAGGTTTGTGCGCTCCAACCAATCAATCGGCATCGCGACCAGATTTGTGGCGCGATCAATCCGGTAATTCCCCGGGTCACCGCTGACCGTCAAGCGCACCTGTCCGCCCGGCAGATAGGCGATGGCGTCCATGTGCGGCGGCTGCGGCAGGTTCACGGTCAGCGCCGCGTCTGCGCTGATCACGACCCCGGCCACGTTTGATACCACCACTGAATAATTCCCTGCGTTGCTGCTCTGAACGCTGGACAACGTGTAGGCACTCGTGGTCGCGCCGGCGATCATCGTCGCATTAAAACGCCAGCGATAGCTCAACGGCGCTCCACCAACCGCGCCCACGGTGAACGTCGTGCCCACGCCCAGGTTCACATTGCGGCTCAACGGCTGGTTCGTGATCGTTGGCGACGGGAAATTCACGAACTTGATGGAGTCGCTGTACATGCGGCCGTTGCCGTTCCCATTCAGTGTGCCGCCGGCATAGGTGAACTTCAGGCTCGGCGCGGAGACGCCCGCATTCAATTTCATCCGGCCGAGATATTCCCAGGTGTTCGCTCCCGACTGTTGCAGGACCGTGGTCGTTGCGGGCAAACCGGTGCATCCGGTCTGGGTCAGCGCGGCGACAATATCGTCCGAAACGCTCGCAGCGTTACCGTGGGTAACATAAACGTCATAGATACCGCCGGCAACCGGCAGCGTGGGTTGAATCGTGAAATTCGGCGTTCCCGAAATGGCGTAACGCGAACCCGTGCCGCTCAGGCCCGCCGCCGTGCTTTTCAGCGTCGAATCCGAGAAGCCGGAATCCGTGTACGGCGGGTTCGAGGTCAAACCACCACCCGCGCCGCGGCTCTCGACAATGACATCGTTCACCACGCCGGCCGGATTGGATTTGAAGGTGAAGTCACCCGAAGTCGCCTGCAAGCCCGTCCCATTCCGCGAGCGAACGCGGTAGTGGTAGGTCGTGTTGGGACTGAGTCCGGCGATGTTCAAAGCGTGGTTCAGCGTCAAGGTGGCGTTGCTCACGGTGCTGCCATAAGAGTTGGTCGGTCCGTAATCCACGGTGCTGTTGCCATTTTCGTCAGTCATCCAGGTGATGGTTGCGCTCGTGTCCGTGACATTGATCGCGGCCAAGTTGGAGATGAGCGGCGGCGTGGCGTCCGGTGGCAACACGAGCGTGATGGCGCGGTTGGTGCCGGCGACGAGAGTTAAATTGGTGGTTACAACCCCCAAATCCGTGGCCGTGGCGCTGACGGTGTACGACCCGGGCGTTGTCTCGAAGAACGCGAACTTACCGTGTGGCTCGGTCTGCTGGCTGCGGAGCGGCGAAGTGTTGATGGTGATGGTAGCGTTGTAAACGGCCTGACCGTCTGATTGCCGCGTCACTGTGCCCCGGAGGATCGCCTTGGTAGGAGTTGTCTTCCAAGGAATGGCCGGCACGTTTTCCCAGGTGGGTTGATGATTATCCCGGACGTAAGCCAGCGTGACCGGAACGTTCGGCGTACCGCTGTTCGGCTCGCGATAGCTGTAAAGCACGGACCCGAGCAAAGGTTTGTTCCGGATGTAATCAAGCTGCCACACGGTGTTCTCCTTCGTGTTCAAGTAAGCGCCCTGCCCGTTGTAAACCCGCCGGACACCTTGATGGGTATAGGCATCATCCACGCGCGGCACGAAAATGCCCGCGTTGTCGGACGTGTAGCCCATCGGCATGCAGATGTCTATGATCCCCTCGCTGTTCCAGGCGGCCCAGTCCTGAAAGCGCGCATTGAAAGCGTCACTGCGGCTGCCAAACACCGCGCACGAGATGACCAGATTTGGCTTGTAAGCCAACAGGTCCGCGTTCACCCAGCGCAGGAAATCCGTCACCTGCCGCCGCCGCCAATCGGCGAATTGGACATTGTTGTATGCGGGCTGACCGCTCAAGCCAAACTCGGCATTGTACCGTGCGATGGCCGTTGGGTTGTAACCGGAATCGGTCGTGGGATAGCGGATGTAGTCCCAATGAAATCCATCCACGTCATAACGCCGCACGACGTTCGTCGCCATCTGGTAATTCCACAGCGTCGCGCCCGGGTGACCGGGGTCGAGGTAATAGCCCTCGGAGATGTAATTGGTGCCGGTCGAGTCCCGCGTGAGGTATTCGGGATGCAGATTGAAGACATGGCCGGGTTGCGACGGCGACGAGGTGCTGCTCCAAATCACGAACGTGGTCACCCAGCAATGAACCTCGATGCGCGGCTTGCCGCCGCTGGTGTCATGCGCCTGGTTGATGAGCTCCTGCAAGGCATCGAAACCCGACGCAATCGCTGTCGTCTTGGGGTCGTTGAAGGTCTGGTTGTAGAATGCGTCGCCGCGCCGGCGCATCTGCACGACCACGGCGTTGAAGTTGTAGGCGCGGCAATCGGCAACGAGCTGGGTCACCTCGTTCGAATTCAAAAAACCCGTTCCCCACGCATCCACCCAGACGCCGCGAAACTCGTCGGCGCGAACGGCGGGAATCGCCACGGTGAGACCACCGATCAACCAGCCAAACCGGAGTGCAACAAGAAGTTTCAACGGCGCAACCTTCCTTCGACCGTCATCGGCGTCAAGTCCGGCATCCTACTGAAAGCAGCTTGGGAATTCATGCGATGCGGGAATTTGATCAGTTCTGTTTCGCGCGGTAGAACCGCCGCGGCAGGTTCGTGGAATCATCGTCCACATAGTTGAACCAGCCGTTCGAGCCGCTGACCGGGCCGAGGGCCGACCAGCTGGAAAAGTTGACATTGGTTGCGGCTTGCAACGTGTAACTGCCTCCGGCCGCGCCGGTCCACAAGAGACGAATCCGGCCATCGGACAACTCGGTGATCGTCTCGAAATGCGCCGGCTGCACCGGGACGGCGCACTGGATTTCCAGGGCGAGCAGTCCGTTGTTCGCGCCGAGAGCGTAAACCCGGGCATCGCTGAAATCCACCGCGCCCGTGCCGGTTTGGGTGTTTTCATTGTCGGAAGCGAAGACGTTGGTGGCCAGCGCCACGGGCGTGCCGTTCGTTGTCGTGAGGTCGTAGAGGCGCAAGTTGTTGCCGGTGACACCAACGTGGACGCCGCCCAGCAGGTTGAGCGGCACACTCATGCCGATCGGCGCGACGGTCGCCGGAAATCCCGGATCGGCGTGGTTGCGAATGGTTGTGCCGGTACCGGCGACCAGATCGAACGCGACTTGTCGCAGGTTTTGGGAAGTTGCCTTGCCCCAGAATGTGTTGCCGGCGCCGAACGTAAGGCCCAAGCCGAACGCCCCAGCCGGAGCATCGGCCACTGTCACGAGCTGCGCGGTGAAGTTCGTGCCATTGACCGTGGTGAGAATGGCGACGACGTTGCCACTGCGCGCGGCGAGGATGATTTGTGTATTGGTGCCGGCGCCGCGCAGGTCCAGCGTGTCCCCCCAACGCTGGTTGTTGCCTGCGCCCGGGTCGCCGGAATAAGCGACGACCGGCACGGCGCCGGGACTGTCATTGGCCCAGCGGTAAAGCTTGAACGCGGTCGTGGTTCCAGCGGTGGTCAGGTTGCCGGCATAAACGACGCCGTCATCGGCCGCACCAACCATGAGCAGAGAATACGTGCCGCCGGAAATGCCGCTGACGTTCAACTCATGCAAATCGGCGCCGTCATTGGCATTCAGGACGTAAACGTGCGGCCCGTTCCGGCTCGCCACCAGGAGTCGTTGCGTGACCGGATTGCAGGCCATGCCCCGTTCGTAGGGCAACGCATTGACGGTGAGGTAGGATCGCGAACCCGGCGGCAGACTCCACAAGGGCGTGACGCCAACGGGCAGGCAGGCCGAATGCACGACCAGGCTCGCGACGCGGCTGGTGACGGCACCGTGCGTGTTCGTGATGACGACGCGATAACCGCCGGCCAGGCTGATTTGGATATTGGTCCGGACGAGTTGATCGGTTGTCTCGCCCGCAAGATTGTCGCCATTGAATTGCCACTGATAGGCGAGCGGCGCTTCCCCGTTCGCGGTGACGGTGAAGGCGACGGTCTGGCCGACAAAAGCCACCCGGTCCGCCGGCTCAGTGATAATCGAGGGCGACGCCGGCGGGACGTTGGTGGTGAGCACCAGATTCTGTTCATACATGTTGCCGGTGACGGCGCCGATGGCAACGTTCACGGTTGCGCTTGCCGGAACAAAGCCTGCCATGCTGGCCGTCACTTCGTAGCTGCCGGGCGGAAGATCAATGAAAGCATAAAAGCCCGTTCCATCATTTGTCTGCGTCCGGTTGGCGGGCCCGGTGATCGTCACCTTGGCGCCATCCGCCCACATGCCGCCGGGAGAAATTGTGACCGTGCCCATCATGTGGCCGTTGGTGGGAGATGTTTTCCAGGGCATCGTGGGAACATCATCCCACGTCGGTGTAACCTGGGAAACCAGCGAAGGGCTGAACCCGGACCACGTGCCGCCGTTGTAGGGGACCCGATAGGAATAGCCGCTGAATCCCTGGGCGTAGTTTCCGGCGGGCGACGCATCGCGTGTCAGCTGGAGTTCCAGTATCGCGTTGGCGAGCGAGTTCAAGTAGGTGCCCGGCCCGACGATCATGTGCCGGTTGAACTTGCGATCTTTCTCAAAATCCATCCAGCGCGTGTAATCGGCTGGGAGACTCGCCCAGTTGTAATAGGTCATCGGCACGGCCATGTCCACGATGCCTTCCTGCATCCAACTGTCCCAGTCCGAGTAAACATCATAGTACGGCCGCGTGGCCTGGAACGCCGCCCGGGTCGAAGCGGTGGGCGAGGGATTCCAGGTGACGAAAGAGCCCGACTGTTTCACCCACGGCTTGCTCTTCTGAATTCGGGCATAGACTTGACGCACGACGGCGGTCACCTGGTCGCGGCGCCATTGCTTGAATTGCTCGTTCGAAGCCGCCGGTTGCCCGGCCAGACCGTAGCGCGCATTGTAGCGGGCGATGCTCGTCGGATTGTATCCCTGGTTGTTCGCCGTGAACCGGATGTAGTCGTAGTGGATGCCATCAATGTCAAAGTTGTTCACCAGGTCCATGGCCACATTGACGGTGTATTGCAGGGCCAGCGGGTGGCCGGGGTCGAAGGCCTTGTCGCTCACTTCGGCGCCGGCGTCGTCCCGGCTGGGCCAGTAATTGTCCAGGTCGGTCAGGCTGCCCGTGGGCGGATCGCTGTGCTGGGAATAGACCGTCCCACCGCTGGTGCGGAAAGTGACGATCCAGCAATGAACTTCAATGCGCTTCTTCCCGCCAGTCGTGTCGTGGGCCGCGTTGATGACCGCCTGCAAGGCGTTGAAGTTGGCCGGTGAAAGGCCAGACATGTAGGGCTCGCCCATGCTGGACGGGTAACAGGCGTCGCAATTCCGGCGCACTTCGACGATAACAGCATTGCAGTTCGCGTCGCGGATCTGCCCCTTCGTACTGGTGCCAGGAACTCCCAGCAAGTCGTCCACCTGACTTTGACTCAAAATGCCGGTCCCCCAGGTATCCACCCAAAAGGCGCGGTATTCAGCAGCGCTTGCCGCGCCCAGGCAACCCGCCAGAATCAATCCGGCAAACAGGAGCGCCGCGCGAAGTCCCAAAGGAGTTGTGTCCAAATTCTTCTGGCCTGCCTGGAAAAGCCCCTGTGGATGCAGCATAATTGCGATTACACTTGCATCATTACGACTGGATTCAAGCCTTTTGACGGAGGCACACCCTACATAAAGATGCAACCACGCCTCGATTCGGCTTCCAGCTACGGGGTAATCCGCCTGGCCCGATAAAAGCGCTGGGGCAGACCCGTTTCCGGATCGGTGTATTCGAACCAATTTGTGCTCGTGAAAAGATTCGTCAGTTCCAACCAGTCTATCGGGATGGCGGACGAGTTCGTGCCGCGATCTATCCCATAATTCCCCGGACTGCCGCTGACGGTCAATCGCACCTGCCCGTCCGGCAGAAGGTGGATCGCGTCAATGTGCGGGGCCGGCGGTTGGAGCACGGTTAGAACCGCGTCGCCGCTGATGACAAAGTCAGCAACGTTGGACACCACCACCGAATAACTGCCCGCATTACTGCTTTGAACACTGGTCAGGGTGTAAGCGCTGTCCGTGGCGCCCGCGAGATTGGTTGTGTTGAAACGCCACTGATAGCTGAACGGCATCGTGCCGCTGGCCGTGACGTTGAAGGTGACCATGGCCCCGAGGTTGGTCGTGACACTTTGCGGTGGCGCGGCGATGGATGGTGGAACGTAAACCGTGAGCATCGCCGGAGAACTCGTGACCGAACCTGCCGTGTTGGTGACCAACACGGTGTATTCACCGGCGTTGGTGCTCTGGACTGCGTGGCGGGTGTAAGCACTGGTGGTGGCCCCACTGATGTTCGTCCCCTTGAAACGCCACTGGTAGCCTGGGACCGGATTACCGCCCGCCGTCACAAAGAAACTGGCGTCCGTGCCCGCGATATTGGTACGACTCTGCGGCTGGCTGGTGATTCCCGGCGGCGCAAACGTCGTGGCGCTGGCCGGAGCGGAATCGAGCGAGACGGTGTAATTGTTCGTCGCGCGGACGATGTAATAATACGTCTTGTTCGTGATCAGCCCCGTGTTCGAGTAACTGGAGGCATTAGGGCCGACGGAAGCAATGGGAAAGAAAGGCCCGCCCGGAACGATGCTTAACAGGACCGCAAAGCCGGTTTCGTTGTTGGCGTTGTCCGTCCACGCAAGATTGATCTGAGTCCCGCTTATCGGCGTGGCGGTCAAGCCGGTGGGGGCCCCGGGCGGGTTGAGGAACAAATCGTACCGAACAATGTCCCCGGCCAGCACGGTGGTGTTGGTGACGGTTTGCGAAGTCGAGCCCGATTTACTGGCGGTTACCGAGTACGTCGTGCCACCCGCCGTCGCAGGAATGAGCGTTGCGACATAGTAACCGTTACCGTCGCTTTTGACCGCCGGCCGGCCCGAAACGGTCACCGTGGCGTCGTCCACATAATCGCCCGTTGCGGCATTGCGAACGCGGCCCCACATGATGCCTTCGGTGGCGGTGGCCGGATTGCGCCAGGGCATCGCAGGGACGGTCGCCGTGGACGTATAAATGTTCGCCGCCGCGTAACTCCACCAATCGCCGCTGTCGTACGCCGTTGCGATCGGAACTCCGTAGGAGTAGGTGACTCCGCCATTCAGACCGGCGTTGTAGGCGTATTGGAGTTGAATCACGGTGTTGGCCCGGGTGTTCATGTACGCGCCAAGGCCCATGTAGATGTGCCGATTGTATCGCCAGCAGGAGTAAGCCCGGTCGCACCACGCGTTGTACAAGCTGCTGTTGTTGGTCTGGGCCTTGTAATTCATCGGAATGGCGGCATCGAGCCAGCCGTTTTGCAGCATGGTGGGCCAGTCCGAGTAATACGTGTAAGCCTCCTCCGAAGTAAACGTGCAGTTGCCCGGCGGTCCGCCAAACGCCATCACTGATGAGGTGTGTCGGAGCGGTTGACGCGGATTGGTTTTGATGGACTGAATTTCCGCCTGGCAACGCGCGATGAGTTCGTTCTTAAACCGCCGGCGATAGTTGTTATAGGTGGCGTCCGTGGCGCTGGGCGTGCCGACGTAGCCGGTGTTGCGCCGATAACGGGCCAGCCCCGAATTGGTATAAGTGGCGGCACTGTATGCCGGGAAACCCAGTCCCGCGCTGTACTCGGTACCGCCGTGTTCATCGTCCCAGTGGATGCCATCAATCTGGTAGTTCGTGACCAGCTCCCGGACGATGCTGATGATATACTCCTGCGCGTCGCCCGACCCCATGTCGAGCATGTAGTAACCGTTAATGGCCACCACGGTGTTGCCCTCACTGTTGGCTTGCGGCACCATCATCCATTCCGGGTGGGCCGCAAGCGTGGCGTTGCCCGCCGGCGGCCACACAGTCGAAACCCGGTACATGGCGGCCGCGCTGCCCCCCAGCCAGGCATGGACTTCGATGCCGTTGGCGTGGGCCTGCTGACAAAGATACTCGAGCGGATCAAAATTGGATTTCACGCGCGTGGACCACGGAAGAATGGAGGATTTCCAGTGTGCCCCATGCGACGCCGTGCCATTGGCATCCATATACCCAAGCGCCTGGACAATGACCGCGTTGTAACGGCCGGCCACAAGGCTTGCCACCATGGTATCCACTTCGCTTGTGCTACCCATGCCCACGTGAAAAATGTCGGCCCAAGCCGCGCGGAATTGTTGAGCGGGGAGCGGATGGGCCGCGCCAACGCAAAGCACGCCGAACGCAACAATGCCACGCAGTTGTTTTAGCATACGCAAGCCGGAGCGCGTCATGTGATGGTTCATGGTGCGATACTGCCGTTGACGAAAAGCCCAGTGGCAAGGCGGGCCAAGACCGATGACTGATTCATAATCCGAACCAAACTCGCATCCCCGCGTCACGATTCAAGCCTTTTGACGGGAGGCCAACCCTACATAAAGATGCGACCGGGCTTATGCCAGCCGCATTGCCGGTCCGTTGAGCCGGTCAATGCCGCCCGGCCGACCGGTTCAAGGCCGACCGCCGCGATCTTCATGAAAAGGCAATCCGCTTCGATACAACCGGAGTCGCACCTCCAACTGAGGCACCAGGCCGGCAGGCCCATTGGCCCGGGCGAGTGCGATGGCGCGCTCGGTCGTGGCGATCGCGGCCGGAAAGTCGCCCGTTTCCGCATAAGCGGCGGCGAGCGTATCCAACGCTTCCGGTTGCGGCTGGGCGGATAACGCCATTGCCCGTTTCGCAAGTTCGACGGCTTCCGAACCGTTGCGCAGGCGGTCGTCCATATCCGTTGCCAATATCCAGGCGAGGTTGTTGAGGCTGCCCAAGTGACGCGGCTGAAGCTTGAGGGCTTCGCGATAATGTTTCGCCGCTGCCGCCGGATCGCCGCGCCGGAAAAAAACGTTCCCCAGTTGCTCATGGACGTTGGCAGGATCGAAACCCAAGGCCAGGGCGCGATGCAGATGCTCCTGCGCCGCTGCGGTGTCGCGCAACTTCGCCATCACTATGCCGAGTTGGTAATGCGCCTTGGCGAAATCGGGCCGTAACCGCAACGCCGTCTCCAACTGAACGCGCGCTTCCTCCGGCTGATCATTCAAGCTGAGAGCCAGACCCAGGTTATACCGGATATCCGCCGAGTCCGGCTGGAGACGGAGAGCCTCTCGTAGTTGGTCCAAGGCGTCCGTCAGCCGGCCCTGTTTGATGTAAACCGCGCCCAGGTTGTTGTACGACTCGGCAAGGCCGGGGTGGGCGCGTTGTGCGGCCAGATAATGCCCGGCGGCTTCTGCCAGCCACCCTTGCTTTTCCAGGAGCAGGCCAAGATTGTTCTGAACCTGTCCGGACCGGGGCGCGATCCGCAACGCGGCGTGGGAAAGCGCACCACCCACCTTCAAGTTTCCTTCATCGGCGAAATACAGACCCAGGTTGCCGTAGGCCACGTGGTTGTTCACTGTCACTTTCGCCGCGTGCGAAAACAGCGTGTCGGTGTTTCGCCAGCGTCCCACCTGGAATCTCGCCAGGACCGCGCTCATGGCCAGAGCGCCAACGGTTGCGGCAACCACGGCGGTCCGCCCGACACGTGGATGATTTGCGAGTATCGCCAGCCCCCAAGCCAGACAAACGAAGATCCCGATCAAGGGAATGTAGCTGTAACGGTCCGCCAGGGATTGCTCGCCAACCTGGACCAATCCGATGACCGGCACGAGCGTTCCCAAATACCAAAACCAGCCCGTCACAAAGCACGGTTCCTTTCGCGCCCGCAAGATCGCCAACGCAGTAATCAGCAAAATCAATGCGCCCACCACCACAACCTGGCCGAAAGACCATCCGTCCGGTGGCGGGGGATAAAACACGGCCAAGTTGTCCGGCCAGAACGTCTTGCCCAGGTACCGGCCATACGCCACTACCGCGTTGGCCAACCGGGGGCCGAGCGGAACGGCGTCGAAGGAAGAGACCGCGCCGGCTCGATGCTGACTCCACAGGGCGACGCAGCAGCAAAGACCGCTCAACAAGAAATACGGCAGTTTCTCTTGAAACAGCGGCAACAGTGACCGGCCCCGCTTGTCCGTCCCCTCGAACCGAATCCGGCCCAGCGGCCAGTAGTCCAACAACAAGAACACAAACGGAACGGTCACCAACATCGGCTTGCTCATCAAACCCAGCGCAAAAAACACCAGACTCAAGCCGTAAAAGACCTTGGACTTTGGACTTTGGACCTTGGACCTTTCCACGAACACCGCATAAGCCCATACCGTCAGCAGGAAGAAACATGTGCTCAAGACGTCCTTGCGCTCCGCCACCCACGCCACGGATTCCACGTGCAATGGATGCAATGCAAACAGCGCCGCGACCAGGCCGCTCCGCCAGACGGTTCCCGTCATGCACCGCAGCACCCCAAACAGAAGCAGGGCGTTGCAAACGTGAAAGAACAGGTTCGTGAGATGATGCTCGCCGGCGCTCACACCAAACCATTCGCAATCCAGCATGTGAGAAAGCCACGTCACCGGATGCCAGTTGCCGCCATGGGTGGTCTGGAACGCCCAGCGAACACCATCCACCGTGAGGCCCGCCTGCACCTTCGGGTTCGACTTCACATACGGGCCGTCATCATATTCGACAAAGTCGTGGTGGCGAACCGGCCAGTAAACAAACACGGTCGCTGCGATCAAAAGGCAGCCAATCCAAAGTGATGCGAACCGGAACAAGATTGGCCGACGGGGGACCGTCGGCATCACGGGCTTGCTCAAATCGTTTGGTATCACGGCACGCACCACATCGGGAGACTCCGCATCTGGCCTTGACCAGTGTTGCCAGAGGCCAGGCCGCGCGCGAGCAAAACTGTCAGCATTCCATCACGACGAGCACGCCGCGGAGTGTGCCACCAACCTTGAAAACAAAAAAGGCCGTCGTGTTCGACGGCCTTTGTCTACTGTAAGATTAATGAGCTTTACGCTTGGCGGCGGCGCACCATCCAAAGCATCCCGAGTCCGCCCAGCAAGCCCAAAGCGAAAGTCGAGGGCTCAGGAACTGGATTCACTTCGACTAGCACGTTATCGATATATGCTTCGTTTACGGATGTGAGTCCAGACCCGAGGCGGACAAGATCGTAACTGCGAAGCGTGATTGCGTTCGCCACAGTTTCAGCCAGTATGCCGTCAACAAAGAAGCTGAAAGTCGTGTCAGTGATCGTGACCTTAAGATTATGCCAGCCTGTGCTGCGCAGACCGACAGTATAATCGTTCAGTTTGAAAAATGAACTGGCCACAGTAGTTCCGCCACTGCTCTCGTTCGGTCCTCCGTTAGGGTCAACAGTCGTGGCAGTGTAGCCCAAAATCCGCGCCATGTAATAGTTCCCGCCGCTATCACCGGACAACTGATTGTTGTTCATGCCCAGCGAAATCAACTGACCGCTCGAACTACCAGCGCCATCTATCAACGAAGCAATCTCGCGATACGGAGAGGCGCCAGAATTCGAATCATAAAAATCGAGACTGAATGTGATCGCATTGAGCGCGGAGGGATTACCCGTTTCGGTGAAACTCCGGTCGTTGCGCAAGGTAAGAGGACTTACACCAAAATTCACGGACTTCGTAGGGCTGGACGATTGTGTCGTGGATAGCGTTCCGCCTACACCGACCGTTCTTTTCCAAACATTAGTGAACGCAGCCTGGTCGGCATAACTTTCGAAGTCGTCAGTCAACAACACGGTGGCGTTTGCCCAACCGGCAACCAGTAGCACCGAAGCGCCTGCGATGAGAGTCGTGATTTGTTTCATGGTTTAGGACTCGTTTTAGATCAATCAACAAGTTTATTTTGACGAAGCCATTTATTCGTAAAAAGGCTTTGGAGTTCAATCAAAAACGCCCCGTTATCGGTTACATATTCATGTGGGTGAACCATCGCCCCCCTCCCGCTCGCTGTCTTGTCCAAGTGCTCAAGTTAATTTCTCATCACTTCCACAACCAGATTCCAGCAGCTTGATAAAAAAAGACCGGGCCCGAGGGCCCGGTCGGTAAGCTACGCCAGTCTGAACCTGGCTAGTTGCGCA
Organism: uncultured Bifidobacteriaceae bacterium; assembly: GCA_964458575.1. Classification (GTDB taxonomy): domain Bacteria; phylum Verrucomicrobiota; class Verrucomicrobiia; order Limisphaerales; family JADLHS01; genus CAYWMD01. Next base: position 29,597 of record CAYWMD010000034.1, read on the forward strand.
GCCGGAAGAACGTGGTGGCGCCCGGACTCACCGTGGCGTTGAACGGGCCCGTCGTGACACCCGTCACGTCATACCACTGGTTCGCGTCGCCAATGCTCACCGAGTTGCTCTGAAGCTGGTAACTGCCAGTCCAGTTCAATTCCACGCTGTCCCCGTTGGGCGTGATGGCAATGGCCGGCAGCGCCACATTCACCGAGAAGGTCCGCTCGTTGTATAACCCGAAGCTGTCCGTCAAACGGACGGTGAAGGTGTGGTTTCCGGTTTCGGCGGTCCACTCGATCAACCCACTATACGGATCAATCGTGGCCCCGGATGGTGCCGCTTCGAGCGAATAGAGCAGCGGATTTGGCCCCACCGATTGGAAGTTGTCCAGATAGATTCGGTAAACGCCCAGCCCGTCCGCGGGCACGAGCCCCACGTTTTCGATGACGCCCTTGCCGGTGGTTGAGTCCAGGAAGCCGTCGCCACCCGACAACCCCGCCCCGTAAATGTTATCGAACGCCCAATTCGGCCAGATGGAGTCGGCCAGATCGTAGGTGAAATTCGTCCACACGCCGGCAGTGGTCGAGTAGATGTAGTGCGGAATGGAACCGGGTTGGCTGACCCCGGCGTTTTCGATGTCGCCACTGGTGCCACCATTCGCGCCAATCGCGCCGCTCGGACTGGTCTCGCGCAAACCCACGGACACACCCATGGGCCGGTCGGTCCAGATGTCAAATTTCAACGGGCCCAGGAACCACACGATGGGGTTGTAACTCACGGTGGTCAAACGGTCCCAACCAATGGTGGTCTGGTTCGTAAAGTTCATGGTGACGAAAAGTGATTTCGTACCCGTTCGGGGGTTGCCCGCGGGAACACTGCCACTATTGGTCACATAGGTATAAGCACCCACTGGTGTTACGTATGGGGTCGCGCTTCCAGAGTATGCCGGGTATTGGAACATCGTCCCCGTCCCCACGGTGCCAGACTCGAAGGTCTGAAACACTCCCGAACTGGAGTAGTCGTCGCTGCCGGTCACCGGAATCATCAGCGCGGTCCCCGGACTGGTCGTGATGTTGTTGATGACCGCAATCGCGGGCGGCGCGTTGCTGCGCAAGGTGGCGGGATTGCTCGTCGCGGTGTCGCCAAGTTCGTTGGTCACCACGCAAACGTAACCCGGATTGCTGGCGAGCTCGTTCACCCCGACCACGGGAATCGTGTAAAGGCTGTCCGTGGCGCCCGGAAGGTCCGCGCCGTCCTTTTTCCAGAGATACGAGAGGGTGCCACCGCCCTGGGCTTCACAATAGAAACTCACGTTGTTGCTGCCGAGGTTGACCACCAGATTCGTGGGCTGGGTCAGGATCGTGATGCCGGCGACTTGCAAGCGCGCCGGCGCCGAACTGGTGACGGCGCCCAGGGAGTTCGAAGCCATGACGGAATACCATCCACTGTCACTGAACTGACAACTGCCGATTAAATACGTGCTGTCGGTCGCGCCCGAGATGTCCGCACCATTTTTGTACCACTGGTAATAAACCGTGTCCGCCGAACCATAAGCCGAAACGGACAACGTCACCGGGCTGTTGAGTAGATTGGTGGTGTTTTTCGGTTCCTCGGTGATGAACGCCTGACCTTGGGCGACCTCGTAACCGTCGTGCCAGTAATTTCCCGCGCTGGTGCCCGCCCCCAGCCCGGCCCGGAGAGTATTCCAGTTCGCCAGCTTGTAAGTGGCTGTGTTGGTAAATACGCGTCCCAACATGCCGTCCACGAAAAACTTCAAAATCACGTCGCCATTCCCGTTCACACCGCGTTCGAGCGAGAAGTGATGCCAACCGGCAGACCGGTCCGGGCCGCCGTTCAACGTGAACCACTCTCCCGGATACCCGTACACCACGCGACCGGAGTATTTGGAGGCAACAATCGGCTGACTGCCACCCCAACTGTTGTAAGGGCCGATGGCCATCTGATGCTGGATGCTGCCGTTGCCATATCCGCCACCCGAGTAAACCATGATCTCGGCAAAAGCGCGGACACTCAAATTGGCGCTGGGGGTCGCGGGGTCGTACAACCAGTATGAAAAGCGACAAGAGTCCGTTCCGTTGCCGGTGATACCGAAGCCGGTGGGAAGGTTGTTCACATAAGCGCGCGGGCCGGAATTGGTAAACCACAAGGAATTGTTCCCGCCGCCGGGCACCCTGTTCGTGGTGGTATGGAGGTTCACAGCCGTGCCGGCGGCCCCGGCGGTAAGCGTCCAATTGCCCGCGCCCGCTTCGAGGTTGTCCGACCAGCGGACCTGCGCCTGCGTCGTTGCGCAAGACAGGATGAGGGTCAACAAAACGCCGGCGGAAACGCACGACGATTTTTTCCCGGCTGGTGGTTGCATAAAGGTGGGACGCGTTGTTTTCATGATGACTCTTACATTTCTGGTTACGGCCACTGGTTTGATTTCGCTTTCTACTGCTAACGGCAAATTCCCCTGGGCGTCAAGCCCTCCGGTTTCAAATCACCATCACATGTTCATGTGCGATTCGTCCGCGACGGATGCCGAACCGGCGGCTGGCCCCACAACCGTGTCCGCGCAAGCAGCTTCCCAACAATCAGCGCGAATCCGGGTTTCATTTCAGCGCGCTGCCGTGTTCCTGCAGCCAGCGATAATCGTTGGCCGACTTCAGCCCCACGGCCGGGCAACCTTTCTGGGTGACGGGAAACCGGGTGTTCGCGTCCCGCCATTTGTGAATTTCCGCGTGGCCATCTGCAAAGGAGAGCGAACCGCTGCCCCCGTGCAGCGATGCCACGACGTCGCTCCAAGTGCTGGCCTTCATGTTCAACTGGAAGAAGCCGTCGTTGATCTGATCCGGGCACTCATCCACGAATACAAAGGTCATGGACGGACCGGGCCGGTTGAACTCGGCGATTTTGTTGAACACGTGATAGTCGCCGTTGCCGAATTTTGTTTCATTGAGGCCGACGTAATCGCCGATCAAGGAGTTCATGCTGACCGTGCGGTTGCGTTCACCGATGGCGCTCACGTATTTGTCCGCCGGACATTTGTAGCAACCGAGGGACTTGCCCATGTAGGGTCCCATGGCGCCGTTCATGAGATAGAGGCTGTTGGTGTTCGCGCCCACGGGAGAGCCTTTCTTCCAATCGAGCCAGCCGGTCACCCAATTGCCCAGGTTTTCACCATACGGGTCGGCGGCGGCATTCGGCGGACAATGATCCTCGTTGTCGCCCGCGTACAGGGTCCAGCCCAGCGCCAATTGCTTCAGATTGTTCATGCAATAAATTTGCTGCGCCTTGATCTTCGCGCGCGCCAGCGCGGGCAGCAACATCGCCGCGAGGATCGCGATGATAGCAATCACGACCAGCAGTTCGATCAGCGTAAAGGCAGAGGGTCGCTTGTTCATGGAACGCGGCATCGTTTGTTGAGGAGCGGGACACGGTTGAAGAAGCGCACTCGCGGGACGAACGCGGCAAAAAAATCCCGGCCCATTTTTTCGCGCCCGGATCGCTGGCCGCGACACCAACGCGAAGTCATTGTTCGTTCACGGTTGAACGCTGTTGCAATCTTCACTACACTAGAACATAAACGGTAGTATCCGCCTCCGGTCAACCCTGATACCCTTGATTTTACCTCACATATTCATGTGTTCGAGTGGATTAGCAAAATGTAACAACACCAATTTCGGTGCATGAAGTCTCCCGCAAAAATGCCGCCGGCCGGCCGGAGATTTCGATTTATTTTCACCGGTTGTCACGAGTAACCTGCCTCCAATGCTGCTGAAACGCACCGCTCAACAGCGAATCAGTATCCTGCCTGGGTTGTGGGCAGCGCTGGGTGCATTTTGTCTTCTCGTAAACTTCAGCCCTGCCGCGCTGGCCGGTCCCGACGGCATGCTTCACTATCAGGATCGCGTCTGGCAAACGGACGAGGGATTGCCCCAAAATCCCGTCTGGGCCATCACGCAAACCACCGATGGCTACCTCTGGGTGGGGACCGGACAGGGGCTGGCGCGATTCGACGGCATCCGTTTCGTGATTCTGGACGACGCGCGGGCGCCGGAATTGAAACGGGGCTGGATCACGGCGCTTTGTGGCAGTCGTGACGGCGGACTCTGGGTCGCGTGTGACGGTTACGGGTTGATACGAATCAAGGACCATCAGATCACGCGCTTCGCTGAAACCAACGGCCTCCCGAGCAACCTGACCCGCTGTCTGCTGGAGGCCCGGGACGGATCGTTGTGGATTGGCAGCGAGGCCGGATTGACGCACTACCGGGAGGGCCAGTTCGCCCACTTCGCAGCCGCCGAAGGTTTGAGTGACATATCCGTGCGAGCGTTGTTTGAAGAGCCGGACGGAACGATTCGCGTGGCGACACGCAGGGGCCTCAGCACGTTGAGTCCGAACCGCGGCATCCGGACCAACCTCTTCGAGTCGGGATGGAACGCCAACGCCCTTCGATCTGTCTGGACCGACCGGCAGGGCGACGTTTGGACCGGGTCCAACGACGGCTTGCACCGTGTGGGCCGGGCGAAGATCTCACGTTTGGACGTCAAGGACGGTCTGCCGGACCGGGTGGTCAACTGCATTTTGGAGGATCGTGAAGGCCAGCTCTGGCTCGGCACTTACGGCGGGCTGGTGCGGATGGTGGACGGAAAGGTCCTGCCCCGCCAGAACCGCGAGGGCGTGTTTGGGGATCTGGTTTACACGCTCTATGAAGATCGCGAGGGAAACGTGTGGGCGGGAGCCCGCGATGGTTTGTATCGCCTCCGACCCGTGCGATTCAAAACCTACACCACCGAACAGGGGCTGGGCCGGAACAATGCCATGTCCGTCTGTGAGGATCAAAAAGGCACGGTTTGGGTGGCCACCTGGGGTGGCGGCGTCAGTTCCCTGCACGGCGATGAAATCAGGACCTACACCCACGCCGAGGGCCTGACGCAGGATACCGTCTTGTCCCTGCTGGAGGGCCGCGATGGCGTCCTGTGGCTGGGAATGGACTTCGAAGGCGGTTTAAATTGCTTCGATGGAACCTTTACCAATCCGTTTCCGAGACCGAGCGATCTGATCAACGCTCCCGTCCGGGTGCTGCATGAAGACCGCCAGGGCGGGCTCTGGATTGGCACCAGCTCGGGACTGAGCTTCTTCCAAAACGGCAAGTTCCGGACGTTCACCTCGGATCAGGGGCTGGCCGGCAACATGGTACTCGCAATTGCCGAGGACGCCGAAGGCGGACTCTGGTTCGGCACGACCAATGGCTTGAGTTTTTGGGACGGAAAGACGTTCAGGAATTTCACCACCGGGGAGGGCCTTTCGCACAACATGGTGACGGCGCTGCATCCCGCCCGGGACAAATCGCTCTGGATCGGCACCGGCGGCGGCGGCTTGAACCGGATGGTGGCGGGCCGCTTTGCCGCCTGCACGACCGGGGACGGCTTGTACAGCGACGAGATCTACGAAATCGTGGAGGACGATTTCGGCTTCTTCTGGTTCAGTTGCCGCCGGGGCATCTTCCGCGTGGCGCGCCAGCAACTCGACGCGTTGTTCCATCACAGCCGGAATTCGGTTGACTGCGTGGTTTTCGGCAAGGCCGACGGGCTGCTGACCGTCCAGTGCAACGGCGTCGCCAAACCGGCGGGCTGGAAGGGACGGAATGGACAAGTGTGGTTTCCCACCATCCGCGGGGTCGTGGCGGTGGACACCCGCATCCAGAGCAACGACCTTCCGCCCCCGGTGATGATTGAAGACGTGTTTGCGGACGGGATGTTGGCCGGCAACTTTTCCGGCTGGCCGCCGAACGAACGTCCTCCGCGGAGTTCCAACGCCAGCCACGCCCTCATGCTTCCGCCCGGCCAGGGCGAACTGGAGATCCGATACACGGCGCTGAGTTTCCAGTCGCCCCGCAAGAATCATTTCAAGTATTTCCTGGAAGGCGCGGATTCCGCCTGGCGCGATGCCGGGTCGGAACGAATCGCCCGGTACAACAATCTTCGCCCGGGCAATTACCGATTTCGCGTGATCGCCTGCAACAACGACGGCGTGTGGAACGAAACCGGCGCAACGCTCCTGCTGGCGTTGGCGCCCCACTTCTGGGAATCGTGGTGGTTCAAGTTCGCCCTCCTGGCCGTCGTGGGCCTGTTGCTGGCTGTGATTTACCGCATGCGCGTAGCGCGGCTGCGCGCGCTCGCCAACCTCCGCATCCAGATCGCCGCCGACCTGCATGACGACGTCGGCGCGCGCTTGACGAAGGTCGCCATGGTGACGGAATCCCTCGATCGCTCCACGCCGGAAAACGACGGCAGCAAGAGCCACATCCGGAACATCTCGCGTACCACGCGGGAGATTGTGCAGGCGATGGACGAAATCGTATGGACGATCAATCCGAAAAATGACACGCTGGAGAATCTGGCCAGCTATGTTTTTCATCATGCGGAAGACTTTTTTCAAAACACGGATGTGCGTTGCCGGATGGATCTGCCGGCGGACCTGCCGGCCTGCCATGTGTCCACGCAACAGCGTCACAACCTCTTTATGGCGGTCAAGGAGGCTTTGAACAATGTGCTGAAACACGCCACCGCCAAAGAGGTGCGACTCGGCCTGTCGGTCAATGGCAGCCGCCTCATTATCAACATCGCGGACGATGGCCGCGGCTTCGTTCCCGACCAGGCGGACGCCGCCGGCAACGGCTTGAGCAACATGCGGCAGCGATTGAAGCGCATCGGTGGACGGCTCGTGATCGATAGCCGCCCGGGAGCGGGCACCCGCATCACGTTCGAAACAGACATGAAATAGCCCGCCATGTCGCCCCCCAACTTCAACGGAACCTCCGGCGACGGGGCGGCTTCGCTTTCACACACCTTGCCGCCGGACGGTGGGCGCGAGATTGCCAGTCGGAAACAGCCGGCTGGCAGGCGGGCCGGCGTTCTCCCCACATGTTTGTGTGGCTTGGAGAGGTTCACCGTTGTGACAACTTGTTTTGGACAAATGGCATGACCATCAAGGTTTCCATTATCGAAGACGATGACTGGATTCGCGAGAATCTGGCCCGGGAGATTTCACGCACCAACGGATTCGCCTGCGCGGGCGCCTATGCCAACGCTGAAGTCGCCCTGGCTGAAATTCCCAAAGCGGTCCCGGACGTCGTCCTAGTGGACATCAACCTCCCGAAGATGAACGGCATCGAGTGCGTGCGAAAACTCAAGACGCTGGTGCCGGCTGTACAACTATTGATGCTCACCGTGTACGAGGACAGTGACAGGATTTTCAACTCCCTGCTGGCCGGCGCGAGCGGTTACCTGTTGAAGCGAACGCCGCAGGCCGAGATCATCAATGCCATCGCCGAAGTGCATGGCGGCCTGTCGCCAATGAGCGGACACATTGCACGCAAGGTCGTCCAATACTTCAACCAGCGCGGGAGCAGCGACCGGGAGATCGAGAAGCTGTCCAATCGCGAGCGGGAAGTGCTCGATTGCCTCGCGCGGGGCATCGCTTATAAGGAAATTGCCGACGTGCTTTCACTGCGCATTGACACCGTGCGCATGCACATCAAGGGCATCTACGGCAAGCTGCACGTTCATTCCCGCGGCGAGGCGGTGGCGAAGTACCTCCACAAGTAATCAACTCCCCCGCTCCGGCAGCGTGGTTGTTATTATTTGCTCCGTCGCGAACAGCGTTCGACGCGAATCCTACGAATCGTCTTGGCAACGTTACTTCGGCGTTTTCCGGGACGCAACGTGCCAGTCAAAGTACAGATAATTTCGCAGCGCCGGCGTCGCCGGCCCGTGCACAGGATGTATGGCCACGTAATCCTGGTACGTGGCGCTCGTGATACCGAGGGACAACATCAATTGCAGGTCACAATCCGTGAACGCCCAAGTGTCCGCCGGGCTCATGAGTTCGCTGGTTTTGTGCGTGGGCGCAAAGGGTGTGTTGGGCCGGCCAAAAGGATAAACGATCCGGTCGGGAGGCGGGCCCGGCCGGTTGGTAATCACAGAAAGGGAGAAGTAGCTGATCGGCACCTGAAGCGCCAAAGGCTTGGCCCGCTTGTCGGGCAGCTTCCGATACGACGCCGGACAGATGGCCACATTCGCCGTCCGCGTCAGGCTGTCCGGCTGTGGGATGCCGAGATAAGACGTGAGGTAGGCCGCCAGGGAACCGTCGTAGTAATCCCTTCCCGGCAAACTGTAGTAGGTAAAGAAAATCCCCGTCCAGCAAGGTCCGGGCAGATTATTCTCATGGTCCTGCGTGTACATTTCGATGGCGTAACCGAGTTGCTTGAGATTGCTGGTGCAGTTGGCTTGAAGGGCCTTCTCCCTGGCCTTGGCGAGCGCCGGCAACAGCAAGGCCGCCAGGATCGCAATGATGGCGATCACGACCAGCAGTTCAATCAACGTGAACGCGCGCGATTCCCGCACGCGCGCCGCCATGGGCGGTGGGGCATACCGGTTCATATGCTCTGATTGGTTGAATGGATGAGAGGTCAAAACCACGAATTCTCTATTGTCGGTTGGAACCATCCCACTGCGCGCCATGTTACATACGAACCCCGAAGTGGCTCGTCCACGCCGCAGCTTTACCGACTGAGTGACGGTAGTTTTGGAAGCCGGCGCTGGTCAAGGGCGTTGCCCGAATTCACCCATCACATATTCATGTTGCACCAGCGACTGAGCTACCGGGTTTGCAGGCTACGCCAAATGACGGCATATCCCGACTCGCGTTGATTTTGGCTGGAACTTACGCTTGAGTAATATCCGATTAAGAAATGGCGAGAACAGACAACATCTCCAAGCCCGACTTGGAAACCGGGCATGAACGAAGGGAATGAGCGGTGAGACAGACTATTGCCGACTATTGAGGGCAGGAGGTGCGCTCTCTGAGCCACTTCCAATCCATGTCGAAACCCGAACTGCCGAAGTGCGTTCCCGTAACATCTTTGGCATAGGGAACATTTTGAAGCCCTGCCTTTGGGTCGTTGCTCTTATACAACCACTTTTTAAACTCAGTGTGGCCATCGGCAAATGAGAAGCAATTACCCCTTTCATGATAATTCGCCGGGCAATCCGGATAATCCGGCGCTGTCAGGTTGCATTGCAAATAACCGTCATTGATTGTGTACATGGCTTCGTCTGCAAAAACCCAGGCGTTCGCCACGCCAATACAGCTTAGTTCGTTCACCTTCTTGAACAGGGCATATTTTCCGATCATCGACTGCATATCGGCTTGCGACGTCGGCGACATGGCTGCCAAATTCCCAATCAGCGCAGGATTCATGGAAATGCTCCGTATCCGGTCGCCATTGTCTGAAGGGATCTTGTCAGATGGACACTTGTAAACCTGAACATTGACCACATAGGGTCCAAGACAGTTGGTTTTGTAAGCATCAACATTGATGTTCCACTGCGAGCTACCCCAGTTTTCGGAGCCAGGACACCAGCCAAAGAAGAAACCGCCCGAAGAAGCGGCGATCGGAGCGTTCGGCACCAGGAATTCATTCCAATCGTTGTTATACATGCTACACGCGATAGTGATCTGATGCTTGTTACTAAGGCAATGAATGCGCTGGGCTTTGGCCTTGGCCTTCGCGAGCGCCGGCAAAAGCATAGCGGCCAAAATGGCGATGATGGCAATAACCACCAGCAATTCGATCAGCGTAAATGCACCCCGGTATCCTACCGTTCCCTTATGGTCGTGTTTCATAATATTTCGTTAGCCCACTCTTACTCGATTCCCAAGATTTATGCAAGCACCACTCAACAACCATAAACATGTGGGGGAAAAGAAGGCAGCCAGCGCCGGCTGGCCGCCTCCTCGCGAAACTCAGTTATGCTTGAGCCGGAAGAACATCGTGGCGTTGGTCTTGGGCACCGTCACCAAGAAGTTCGGATTGGCACCGGAGAAGACCCCGAACGGGTAGTTGGTATAGGGACCCGTCACCAGACCGGCCGCTTGCAGGATGAAGGAACTGGCCGTATCCGCCGGATCCAGCGTGCTGAATGCTAGCCCGACATTGCCACTCAGATCAACTCCACCACCCGTGAAGCCATAAGGCTCGAACCCATAATCAACGGTCAAAGTGCCGGCTGCCACAACACTGGCGTCAGCGTTGGCCACCAAGCAGGAGAAGACAGTAGCATCCGCAGCGCTTACGTTCGTGATCCACAGAGTGGCGGTGGTCACGCCGGCGTAGTGCGCGCTGTTAGCCAAGTTGACCCCGTTGGATCGCCACTGGTAGGACGTGGGTGGCCGGTTGCCGGATGGCACCACCGTAAAGTTTGTCGTGGCGCCGAGCAAAGCCGTCTTATTCCCAGGTCCGGCGATGACCTCAACAACGGTGTTGTAGTTGGTAATCCAGCCGGCTTGATCGCTCCAAGTGGAGATGAAATTGGTGCCGCTTTGAATATTGTTGATCGTCAGAGTGCCAATTCCGTTGGTCGAAGCAAACGTGTTGGTGACGAGGGCCACGGTTGGGGTTCCATTTTCACGATTGCCATAGGCAGTCGAGGCTAACGGCCCGTTGGTCGTGCCCCGGTACCAGGTATTGGTGAGCGGGTTCGAGGCGAAAGTAGCCCCGGACTCGAGCGTGAAGCTAGCACCCTGGGTTACAATCAGGCCGGCAACCGGCTGGTTTGTCCACGGAATGAACGGAGACAGCTCGACCACCCGGAGGTTCGAGAAATACACAAAGGCGTCCGAGAAACTCGCGTTCAGGTTCGGATCGAGATAACCCAACATCGGCGTTCCGGTGAACGGCGCAATGGGATTTTGCGCACCGAGGGTGGGTGTGAGGATGCTGCTTTTGAAGATCTGCTGCTGCGCAACATACAACGTCAGGTTGGTCTGACGCGAAAGTTCAAGGCTCACCTCCACCCAGGCGTTGACCGGTGCACCGCCAGCGGTGTTCATGCCGGTGAAGGGCGGGTTTTTGCAGATGCCGTTTTGGGGCGTGCCGCCGAAGCCGTTGTTATTGCCGCTGACTTGATCGTTCGGTACACCTGCGTTGTTGAAGATATTCGTCGGCCCGGTCGGGCTGTAATTCCCGGCCGACGTCGCGTAAGCGTTGGTATAAGCCACTTGAATAAGGTAGCCGCTGCTCACCACCGTGGAATTTGTGCCTACGAAGTAGTTAGTAGTAAAAGGAATCACCTGCAGGTTCGTGTTGACTCCATTCTGATCAAAGATCGGATTGATCCAAGGCGGCGAAATGAACATGTCATAGTCCGCCGGTGTAATCGAGCCGCTGGCGGCGTTTACCGCACACCACAGCCCGTCGGCGTTGATCGGCTTGGCGCCCGTGCCGTCTGCTCGCGGGTTGATGTCCAACCGCCAGTTGGCGTTGGTGCCGAAGTGGTTGATGCCAAAGGCAGCAAATTCCCGGCCCGCAATTTGAGTCGGGTTGCCGATGGCGAAGCCGTAGAGGGAGAGGAACATGTCAAACCGCAACGCGTAATTGCCCCGATAGATCATGTAGTTTTTACCGGGCATCCCAGGAATCTGTGGATAGAGGTTGATGCCCGATTCGCCAAGTTCTCCGGTGTTCTTGTTGACGCTCAACTTCAACGCAGTGTTCCAGCCATTCGCCGCCATCGTATCGGATTGTGGGACGGTAACGCCACCGTCGTTGCCCGCATCGTTCACCGATTTACCGAACACGGCGTAATAATTGCCCTGATCGAAGCTCGCAGAGTTGTCGTAATTGCTGATGACCGTGGGCAGAGTCGGGCTGGCATCCTGATTGATGCTGGCATAGACCAGCGTCCAGTTGGTGCTGTCGTACGAATTGGTCAGCGGATTGGACCAGAGAACCACTTCCCCGCCGAACGCGTTGTCAAACTCGGTCAACGTCTGGGTCGTGGTTCTGACCTGATACAAATGGCCCTCGCTACTATACGCGTTCGTGGTGCTCAACGGACTGCCGGCGGGGACCGTGTTGGTCAGGCTGAGGACAACGGACAAATTCGTCCGCTGCTGGCTGGTATTCACATGCTTCACCGGGTTGCCAATCATCGCATCAACCGTTACAAGGCCAGGATTGAAGACGACGCCGGGCGAGCCATTCACGGGCAGAACGCCGGTAAACCTCTGCACACCCGCCATGTAATCCACACCCAGGTTGGCCATAAAGCTTGCGCCGGCAGCGGGCGGGAGACTGAGGAAATTTGTAATCGTGAAAGACTTCGGCACGATGCTGGTGGCGTCGTTGCCTGGCCCATTCAGATCGCCGTAGCGCGTCAGGACAAATCGGGCCTGGTCACCCGGAATTCCCCGGTTCATGCCTGCCAGAGTCGAGGGCGCCGGTGCCGTCAAGAAAATCAACTGCGGTCCCGTGTTGAGAATGTCCATCGTCCCACTGAACGGGGCCACGGTGTTGTAGTTGGTGCCGCTAACCAGCCGCATGGTAAAGGTGAACGTCGGGCCGCTCAACGGCGTGGCGGTGGGGATGATCTTGACGCCAACACTCACAAAGCCGCCGGCAGGTATGCCCGCAGGCAAGATCACGGAGTTGGTGCCAATGATGGCATTGCCATAGCCCGTAGCGGGCGTCTCGTTGGTGTTCATCACGTAGTTCACCCCATAAACGGCGGTACCGCCGCGAACGAAACTAATCAGGGTAGGCCCCGGAGTCGCAATGGGCGAGCCGTTGAAGAAGAAGATGTTACAGGTACCTGGGATGGGAGCACCGGGATTGACGGTGTTGTTGGTATAGTTCTGCGACGCCGTCGCGCTCATGGTCAGCGAAGCGGTGGAATCCGGCGTAACGACGGCAAAGGTCCCGTTGGTTCCGGTCCAATCGTTGCTACTGACGCAGGTGGTGGTCTGACCCAGAGAGAAACAGCGCAGCAATCCCTGGCCGGAACTGATAATCCAAATGTTGCCCGCTGCATCCCAGTCCATGCCACGGGAATTCGCGGTCTCGGCACCAACTCCCGTGATTCCTGCGGGAATCGTGTAGCCAAAAGTTCCCGCGTCAATACCGAAGATTGTGCCGTCGTCCGGAATGCCATTGGTCAGGCTGGCAAGGGTGACGCCGTTGTTCAAGTCCACCGAGGCAACCAACTTGCCATCAGGTGATACTCTGACGCCGGCGTACATACCACCATTTGCACCACTACCCCTGTTGCCAGCCCAAGGATCACCCGCAGCACCACCAGTCGGCGGCCAATTAAATGGCTTCCCGAGGTAACTGGCGCCGCCGGTATAAAGCCAGTTGGTTTGATCCGAAGCCGCCGCTCGAAGCAGTTGGCCGTTGGCTGGGTCGCCATAAATACCGTTGGTCGTCCATGCAGGACGAAGCACCTGGAGGTTCGGATTGGAGGCGTTGGCCCGACCGAAGCCGCAATAGATCTTGCCGTCCGCCCCCACATCCACCTCAGGACGCAACTGCGCGATTCCATCCAACCCGACGGTATAAGCGTAGTCCGGGCGCTTGCTCCAAGGTAGCGGACCTGAGCCAATGTTATACTTATAAATGCAGTTGTACGAACCCGGGGTGGTCAGCGGCCCCAGGATGCAGTTTGTATCCGATGGTGCGGCAACACCGGCTTGGGCCGTATAAAGAACCAAGTTGCCTTCAGCCAAAGAGCCTGTGACCATAGGAGTGCCAAAAACGTCGGCTATCGTGCCATCACCCGTATTCCCAAGGAGCACGGTGGAACCCGTTAAATTTGGATCGAACATATAAATCTTCGTCTGGGTACCTGCCGCATTTGCATCGGCCACCAAGAGGCTGTTATCAGGCGCGACTCGAATCCGACCTGGGCTCTTGAAGTTCGCGCCGCCGCCATTGATGCCAACCCATGTTCCTACGGTTGGATTCGCAATATACGCCGCCAAGGTCTGGTCGGCATTCATGGCGTAAATCCCAACTCCCTTCGGGCCGCTGGCCTGCGCCCCGGCGAAATTATTGGCAGCGTAAATACGGCCAAAGATTGCACCATTCTTTGGGTTCTTGTTTACCGCGACGCCGCTGGGTGCATTCCATACCGAATTAGAATAAGTGTATACGCCGACAGCGTCGGAACTGATTATGAAGGGGTTCCCGGCACCTTCCTTGGAGCACGTGATCTTAAAACCGGGCTTGGCGCCCAGGAAAAAATTCGTGGGGCCCTTGGGCAGTACACCCATGTCCAGAGTCGTTGCATCGCTGAAGGTGACGACGACCTTGGCGCCGTCTTCGTTCATGACGAACGAGACGTAGCCCGCCCCATTCGTCCCCGTGATGCCGGAGGCGTAGGGAGCGGCGTGAACGCCCATACTGAACGTCAGCAACGCAGCGAGCGCCAGCAAGGTTGGCAAGAGGGTTTTGGTGAAGAATTTCTGGTTCATGGTATTTGGAGGGTTTGGGGTTCGAAGCAGTACTACGATGGAAAGTCAAAGGGCTTGAGGTAGCAAGGTAAAAACTCGTCACCGCACGTCAAAGCCGGCTGACGATATGACCCACCCGTCCGATGTGAATTCGTCCTAACAGCTAGTTTCATGTCGTGACATTTGGTTGGGTTGATATGCCCTGATAAAAACACGATTGCCGATTTTTTGTCAACGAAATTCTTTTCTACCGCTTCCGACCGCCGGCCGAGACAGCCATGATGCCCGCGTGGCGACTGTTGTCGTCAATTGCCAAATCGCAGAATGTGGCCTGCCCTCGTTGAAACCACTGAATAGATTCCAACCGCAAGGAGACAACAATTCCGCTGACAGAGCTTCTGCTCTCTGATTAACACTTCGGGGTTCAATTCAGCACCACCCGTCAGTTCGCAAACATCCTGGCAACTGTGCCGGACTCAGAATTGAATCTCTTGTAAAGCCACGTTCGATGTCTTGCAACAAAAAAGCGAAAAAAAATTCTCCGCCTGAATCCTGACCGAACAGCACCCCGGGGAGACACAGCCACTGACGTCATTCAGACCTCCGGCATGAGGACGAGTTGGTGGCGCTGGACTGCATGCCGGCTGATGCCAGGCTGGAGATTTCACACTCTGCACAAAGCAGCCCACAAAGTGGGTCACCAGTCTGTGACCAGCTTTGGACGTTCCGACCGCGATAAGCCGGTCAGACCGGCGCTCCCGCTGCGCCAGTGTGAAGTTTCCGGGCTAGGGCACGAGCACGGCGCGGTAATACTTCTGATGTACTCCGGGCGACAGCCCGTCCGAGAAGAACGCGGTGCCATTTGTCACGGTCACATTCGTCAGCCACGACCAGCCGGCGAGATCGGCGGAATAATGGATGGAATAGGTCAGTCCGGGTTCACCTTGCAAATGCAGCGACAAACCGCCACTGGTCGGCGAGATCGCCAGGTCGGGTCGCTGGCTGAAAAACCGCAGAATGTCCGCCATGTAGGCGTTGCGCTCGCTGGCGCTTGTGATGGTTTCGAAAGGAAATCCAAAATAGACCACCCGGCCACCGCCCGCCGCGCCATCGTACTGAACCGCCGCCGTGCCACCGCTGCCCCCGACGTAGGTCAACGCGGTGACGGCACCGGCACCCAGGACGGTGAACTTGTCCGGATTCTGAACCCAATAGATTCCATTCCTGCCGTCGTCAAAAACCGCGCTGCCGCTGCCGTTGAAGATGGACCCCACGCCGGGAGTGAGGTTATAGCTGCCACTGTTGTTGTTGGCGTCGGCGCCCAAATCCGCGTGGAGACTGGTGTTCAGAAAAGCGCGATCGGCCGCGCCGGGGCCGGCAGCACGATCGAGACTCCAGGCGATGTCCGACCCGGAAACGAACAGATGACCGCCACCGTTCAGGAAAGCAGTCAGCCGCGTTTGCGCCGCGCTGTTGATCACGTCGTTGGTTTGCTGTCCGGATTCCCAGATCACGATGTGGTAGTTGCCCAGCGCGACCTGATCATTGGTGACCGCCTGTTTCGAGCAGGCATCGAAGGGCCAGCCGAACGCGTTGATCGCCTTGCCGTGCGGGACCACGTAATCGAATGCATTGTTCGCCCGCGGGATCACGCGTTCCATGTTGCCGGAATTGCCAGGCGGCACATAGGGCCGGGTGGAAGGTTGCCGGAGATTTGCGGTCCGGTCAAAGCGGTCAAAGGCATTGACGAACAGGATGCGCGATTGGTTCGGATTGGAGGCACGACGACAGCCAACGGTTTCCGAGGGAAACGATTCGCCACCTGCGTTCAGGGCCGCCACGCGGAAATAATAGTCGGTGTCCGGCGCTAGCGTGTTCAACTGCACGGAGGTCGTGCCCGCGCCGCCGACCGGAACCGGATTGCCAAATCCATAGCCGTTCGTCGAGACATACACCAGGTAACCGGCCGGTGTGCCGGTGCCGAACTGGGCCACGGGCGTGTTCCAGGAAACCATGATGCCGGTTGCCGTCGCGACGGCGCGCACGTTGTAGGGCGGTTCGGGCAGGAAATTGAGCGGCAGGCCGTCGAAATAATTCATGTAACGAACCACGGCCTGATAACAGGCGCGCGCGATCCAGTTCCGCACCCTGGGGTCGCGCAAGAGTTTCGCGTCATTCTGATTGTCATGGAAGGCCACCTCGATGATGGTCGCGTCAAACTCGTCATTGATGTAGTTGTTGTTGATTTCGCCGAACGCGTAATCGCTCCGCGCATAGGTTGCGCTGGAACGGTTGTTGGCCCAATTGACTTCAAAGGGCGGAACGGTGATCTGGTTGAGCGTGTTGTTGAGGTTCGTCGAAACGATTTCCGCCAGCCGCCGCTGGTTCGGCGTGTCGGAGTTGGGAGCGACGTTGGTGGACAGCGCCGGATTGTTGTAAAGGCCCGTGCAGCCGCGGGCGGTCGAGTTCGTGCCGACTCCCGATGCGTTCGAGTGGAAGCCCACGTACACGCGCTTGAACATGTTGCCGCTGGCTTCGCGGTT
Organism: uncultured Bifidobacteriaceae bacterium; assembly: GCA_964458575.1. Lineage (GTDB taxonomy): Bacteria > Verrucomicrobiota > Verrucomicrobiia > Limisphaerales > JADLHS01 > CAYWMD01. The sequence goes on from CAYWMD010000034.1 coordinate 46,420, forward strand.
CATCTCCGCCGCCATGCGCGGCGGCGTGCCAACGCTGTCACTGCCATCGTCGTCTGCATAGTCATAAATCGAAGACGCCTGGCCCTGGCCGAGTGAATTCTGCACCCAGTAACGCGCGCATTCCTCTTCCCGCGGGAAACCGGAAACCCCGCCACCGCGATTGATCGAGCCCATCCCGTTGCCGAAACGGATTGCGTCGGCGATGATGCTGCCGGTCGCGCCGGGCGCCGGGCCAAGGTTGCTGATGACCACGGCGCCGTTCGCGGCGTTCGAGCCGGCATTAAAAAAATACGTCCCCAGATAAATCCAGCCGTTGCCAACCATGTGATGCGGGACGCGCACGGTGGCTTCGCCCCCCGTGTGGCGGATCCGATAAAGCTGGTTCGTGCGGTTGCCGCTGGCCAGCACCCAGGTGTAAACCGGATAAAATCCGGCCACCGGAATGGTGGGCGTGTAGGTGGCGGTGGCGGTTTCCGCATCGGAGACCGAGGCGAAGCGATACGGCACATCGCCCGGACTGCCGTAGTAGATTGAACTGGAGCTATCCGACCAGCTCCCGCTCCACGTCACACTTGGATCGTCGTTGTCGAGCACCACCTCGTTGGTTTGATTGCCAATCGGCCGCATGGCCACCACCGTCGCGCCCGCATTGAAACAATAATAGGCGAACATCGTCATCTGATCGAGATTCCCATAGTCCTCAAGCATCTCCCAGGTAACGCCGCGTTGCGTGTACCAGGTGCTGCCGCTCCAGGTCCAACCGTGACCGCCGGAGGTGAACACGATGCGTCCGTACAACGCTCCGTTGGGCTGACCGGGTGATGGGGCGATTGCCCCGGCCATGACCACACCCGCGTCCGGCAATGCCGCGTTCACAACAGCCGCCGTGGCCGGGTCGGCGGACACCGCTTTGCCCGAATTGAAAAGCGATTGATCGCCGGCCGGCCAATCCTCCTGCGTCGCCGAAACTCGAAATGCCGCAAATCCCAGGAGAGCCAGCCAGAGCGCAGCCTGCCACCGGGGGAGAAAATGGGGGGTTCGCCGTGCCGCCCGAAGCCTTGAGTGATAACGCATAATGTCCGTCGCCCCCGAAACGCATCGGGAGCGAAGGCCAGTATACTTCCATAATCTGCTTAAAAAAGCAACGCAGCCATCGTCCGTGCTTCCGGAATCCGCTCTTACTTCACGGCGAAGTAAAACGTGGCGAGCTTTTCCGCGAGCTTGGTGGCAATGGCCTCATCGGTGTTCGTGAGAACGATGACCGCGAGACGGTCATCCGGGTAACGCTGCAGGCTCGCCGAGAAGCCGGAGGTCGAACCGCTGTGCCCAATGTTCCGATGCCCTTCCAGCGAGCCCATCCGCCATCCGAATCCATACGTGAGCAGCGAGCCGTCGTTGAGTTTTCCGGGGGTCCACATCAGTCGCTTGCTGTCGCCCGTGAGCAGTGTGTCCGAGTCCAACATCGCATTCCACTTCGCCAGATCGCCCACGGTTGAAACCATCGCTCCCGCGGAAAAAACATCCGTGAGGTCATCGTCGCGGTTGATGTGGATGTGATTGGTTGTCTGCTCGTAGCCGCTCGCGCGGTGCGGGATGACTTGCTTCGGATTACGGTCGGTCGTCGCATTCATTCCGAGCGCCTGAAGGATGCGCTCGCGCAAAAAATCCTGGTAGCTCTGGCCGCTGACGGCCTCGATCACGTAGCCCAGTAGATTGTAACCGCTGTTGCAGTATTTGAATTTCTCGCCCGGTTGAAATTCCATCGGTTGCGCCGCAAGCTGCTGGATGAACTGTTGGCGGGTCAGGTGGCGGGTCAATTCAAACCCGTCCAGGCCCGTATAACTCTTGAGGCCGGAGGTGTGCGCCAGCAAATGACGCAAAGTCACATTGGTCCATGCCGCGGGCACTTCCGGAAGGTACTTCGCCAACGAATCTTCCACGGAGAGTTTGCCGTCCTGTGCCAGCAGCAAAATGCCGGCGGCGGTCAACTGCTTCGTGAGCGAACCGATCTCGAACACCGTGTTCGTTGCGACTGGCACGTTCCACTCCAGATTGGCGAAACCGTACGCCGCTGTTTTGACAGCCTCACCGTTCTGGATCACGGTCAGAGCGACGCCGGGGATGCGGCGCGCGGCCATTTCCTGGCGAATGAAATCATCGGTTGGGTCGGCCCAGCCGGAAAGGCCATGCGCGAGCACGGTGACCACAATTAGCGTTGAAAGGAAACGATCAGTCATGCCGGTAGAAATAACGGCTGGCCGCGGCAAAAGCCATCGCAATGAACCCGCCCCACCTTGCCGGAAGCGGGCTGGCGAAAGTTGGTTCAGGATTGCCGGCGACGTCTGCCAAAGAAAAACATTTTCATCCGGCCCCGTTCATGGTTGAAAGAGGCCATGCGATTCCCTGCCGCGGTGCTTTCCGGCCTTTGGGCGCTTTGGGTCGCCCAAAGTTCGCCCGCACAAACTGTGCATTTGCCTGTGCGCGCCACAAACGACCTCGCGGGCGGCGAATTTCTCAAGTCCATCGAATCGCTCCCCTTGCCGGTCCGCGAGACGAACGTTTATCAGCAGATCATCAGCGGCCACTTCCCTTCCTTCCTTCGCACGTTTTGTCCGGTGCCGATTACCAACCTGGTGGCAGGCCGGACCAATGTTGGCACGATCTTCGTCGCACCCGACTATCTGGCCATTGGACAGGATGACGATTATGCGCTGATGCCGATGACGCCGCAAACGGCCCAGCGAATCGCCGATGCGTTCGATTGCATCCTGCCGACGCCCCGGATGGTGGATGCGATTTACGCCGCGGCAGAGGTCAAACTCGAACCCCTGCCGATTCCGCCAAGTGCCGCGATGACCACGCCGGCAGTTTTTGCACAACACAACGGGATGGTTCACACCCAGCGCCTCGCCGAACTCACCGCGCGGCCGCTCGGCGCACTGGTGGCGGGCGACAAGAAAGACGTCGTGATTTCGACCAGACTCGCAACCGGCACGAACCAGGTTGCCATCTACGGCTGGCATCGCCCGGACGGGAAACCGATCCAACCGCTTTACACCGGACATGCCGCAACCTGGGTGGATTACAGCCACGGCATCCGGCTCGTGCACCAGGAAATGGACGTGAACGGGCGGCCGATGAACATCACCAATGTGTTGGCGGACCCGAAACTGGCCGGCTTGCTCAGTGATGAAGGCGTCATTACCCAGGCACGTTACACGACAGAACTCGCCTCCGAACGCGAGCAGCGGTTCGCGGCCTGGCCCGATGAATTCAGCCCCGGAACCCACCGTGGCGAACTGATCCGCGAACTCCATCTGCCAAACGAGGTGCGTGCGGTCATCAACACTCCCACAACAACGCCTCTTCACACAAACCAGCCTGTCCTGCTCGTCTGCTTCACTACGCCGAATGGAAACACGATAGAACAGACGATGGGCAAAAAGCTCAAAGCAGGCGACGACTGGCATTTCGACATTCAGCACATCGCAGCCCAGACGCGTTTTCTTCGTCAGGTTTTGACCAATCAAACCGTGGTCGTGGCGTATCTGGAAAACTCCTTAAAAAGCTGGCCGGCCTGGCGCCGAAAAAACGGCGATGAAATGATCCCGCGGATGGTCACGACGATAAAAGCCATGTTTACCAACTCTCCCGTGGAACTGGCGTTGACGGGCCACAGCGGAGGCGGCAGTTGGATATTTGGCTACCTGAACTCGGTCGCCGATATTCCACCGGATGTTCAGCGAATCGCCTTTCTGGACAGCAACTACGCCTACGAAACCGAACGGCACGCGGATAAACTGAAGCGCTGGCTGAAACAGTCACCGCGTCATTACCTGTGCGTGATCGCGTACCACGACTCCATCGCGCTGTTGAACGGGAAGACCTTTGTGAGTGAAAAAGGCGGCACGTGGGGGCGCAGCCACATCATGCTGCAAGATCTGGAATCGGCGTTCACGTTTGCCAGCAGGACCAACGGTCCACTCCGCACCACCACCGCCCTCGACGACCGAATCCAATTCCTGCTCATGGAAAATCCGGAGCGCAAAATCCTTCACACGGTGCAGGTCGAGCGGAACGGGTTCATCCACGCAATGCTGATGGGCACACCCTTTGATTCAAAGGGTTACGAATACTACGGCATCCGCGCCTACGGGAACTGGATCACCGGGGAATGAACGGGTCGAAACCGAACTCGGAACCGTGCTTTCGGGGAGATCGCCCACATTTCGAAAACCGTGATTGAACCGCCCGCCCCGCCCAAGATACTTCGCAAGTTTACTTGCGACGACGGAAGTAGAGAAACAGCGGTAGGCCCAAGCCAAGGAGGGACATCGTACCCGGTTCGGGAACGGGGACCAGGAAGCCACGCACCTCTCCGCCGGGGTTGGACGCCGTGCGGATGTTGATGTAATACTTGCCGTTGAACAGGTCCGTCTGTTGGCCGAGCGTCAACGTGATGGGTGCCGTGGTGAAGTATCCGCCGGTTACAAGATCCGATGAACGGGTGAGGTTGAACAGTACGCCGGCTGTCTCGGTGTACCCGTTTCCGTTGGCGGTCGCTGTCGGGCCCTGAATGCTAGAAGCGATTGGCGCACTGGAAAGGTTAACGAACCCTTGTGACGATCCCCACCCGGCATTGATCGTGAGTTGCATGGACACGGTATTGTAGCTGATGCCCGCACCGATTTCGCCGCCGCTGGCCGTAGTGGGAGTAAAGAGGGAGGGCTCATTTCCGGAGAGCAGCCCGGAACCGGCTGTGCCTTGCAAATCGAAAGGTATGATAGCGGAATTCGCCTGTGCAACGAGTGTGAATATGCCTGCCAAGGCCAAGAGCTTTCTCATAAAGTCAGTAGTAGTTTTATGCTCAGACACGGCTAGTTATACCGCCTTGTTGATTACAGTCAACAAAAATTTCGACACAAAATTCTCGCCGAGGTTGCCGCGACAAATCGGGGCCGGCGAAGATTGGCGACCAAAAGAGTCGCAGCGCCCACCCGCCCACCCACTTTTCGGTCCCGGCTTGCGGCGTCCAACGGCGAACTTGCAGATTCCGACGGTGAACGCACCAGTCTGGGTTGCATGAAATCAGCGCGTCGGGTGATGCAACAGGATCACGCGGTTACGCCGGCTAAAGGCCTGACAGGCTGCGATGAAATTGTGGACTCGTCGCCGAATCGTTCCTTGTCGCCCGCCCGCTCGTCCACATATATTCGCTGCGGAAATACGCCCGTAAGCGCGCAAACGACCGCTCATGAAACGAACAAACCAGTCCTTGTTTGCCGCGCTGCTTGCCGGGGCCGTGATTTGTGCTCCGGCGGCGGGGTCGAGCATCCAAACCGGGGGCCGCAACTCTGTCATTGGCGAACCGCCGGTCACAGCCCCGTTCCTGAAAGGCGAAGATTCGGTGCGCGTCAACGACTGGTGGCATCGCCCAACCAACGAAATCATCAACCTGAAAGTGCCACGCGACCAAGTCGTAGCCTTCGGCATCTACACCGTCGCGAACCGCACGCTCAAAGCCAGCGCCCAGCTTTATCCGCTTTACCCGGACGAATCACGCGAGGTCCGGCTGGAAATCAGGACCGGCGACTATCTCGACGGCTTCAACAACAAAATCACGATGCACGCCTACGCCAATCCCAACCCCACCTTCTGTCCAGACGCTGACAGCAAGACGAAAAGCGCCGGCAAGCCCGGATGGGCCGATGGCTGGGGACTCATTCGCTTCAAAAAATCCACTCGCGAAGTCACGTTTGAATGTTGGCCGCGCCATGAAGACGTCACGCGCCCCGGCGCGCGGCAATTTCCCGGCTGGCCGCGAACGATCAAACCAGCCGAAGGAACATGAAACGGAGCACCTGGGTCATTCGAACTGTTGCGGCGCTCGGCCTGGGTTCCAGCCTTGCGTTCGCCGACGTCCCACGTCCGAACGTGCTGCTCATTTGCGTGGACGACCTCAAGCCGGCACTCGGTTGCTACGGAGCGAAACTCGCGAAGACGCCGAACATTGACCGCCTGGCCGCGCGGGGGATGCGCTTTGACCTCGCGTTTTGCAACCAGGCTGTGTGCGCGCCGTCGCGGAACAATCTGATGCTCGGTTCGCACTCGACTTCACTGGGCATCTACACGCTTTCGCAAAATTTCCGTCTCGCCGTGCCCGACGCGGTCACGATGCCACAGCATTTCATGCGGCACGGTTGGCGCACCGAGTCCGTCGGCAAGATCTTCCACGTCGGCCACGGCAACCACGAGGATCCGGCCTCATGGAGCGTGCCCGCCGTGCCGGGAAAAGTCGTCGAATATCTCGATCCAAAAAATTCCGCCGACGGCCAGCTCTCGCGCGAGGAAGCCTATTTTTCCAACCAGAAGCTCGACCAAATCGCCAAGCTCCCGCGCGGCGCCGTGACCGAAATTTCCGACGTGCCGGACAATGCCTACTGCGACGGGCGCATCGCCGACGAAGGCATTCGGCGGCTGCGCTCGGCGAAGGAAAATCCATCGCAGCCTTTGTTCCTCGCGCTGGGCTTTGTAAAACCGCACCTGCCTTTTACTGCGCCGCGAAAGTATTGGGACTTGCACGACCGCGATACATTTCCATTGCCACAGCGCCAAACCCCGCCCGACGGCGCGCCTGCCTACGCGGGCAAGACGCTGGGCGAACTGAACAATTACGATCCAGTGCCGCAGTCTCCGCCGCTCACCGCCGACCTGCAGCGCATGCTCATTCATGCTTACCATGCGTGCGCCAGCTTTACCGACGCCCAGATTGGCCGCGTGCTTGACGAACTCGACCGCCTTGATCTTGCGCGAAACACCATCATCGTGCTTTGGGGCGACCACGGCTGGCATCTGGGGGATCACGGCATGTGGACAAAGCACACGAACTATGAGCAGGCCAATCGCATCCCGCTCATCATCGTTGCTCCCGGAGTTGCCAAGCCGGGCAGGCACACGCGCCAGCTTGCCGAAACCGTGGACATTTTCCCCACGCTCGCCGAACTGGCTGGCCTTCCCAAGCCACGCGGCCCGCAACCGATTGACGGCTTGAGTCTCGTGCCGGTGTTGCGCGATCCGACGAAAACCATTCGCGACCACGCCTACCATTGTTTCCCGCGCGGCGAACGGATGGGGCGCGCCATTCGCACGGAACGCTACCGCCTGGTCGAGTGGAAAAAACCCGGCGCACTGGCTGACACCGCCGAGTTTGAGCTTTATGATTTTGAAAGCGATCCACTGGAAACGAAAAACCTTGCCGCGTCTCAACCTGAAGTTGTCGCAAGCCTGCGCGCCATCCTCGCGCGGCATCCCGAAGCGAAGCCGCCGCCTTCCAAGCGCGCGGCCAAGAAGCAGGAGGCACCAGGAAGCCAGCCATGAAAACCGGCTTACCCATAACGCCGAAGGTGACGCCGCGTAAGGGCACGCGGCCTACAGGTCCATGTAGGCCGGGTTCCCTAACCCGGCGCTTCGGACCGATGGCGCTCGGCATGGCCTTTCTCTTTCTCGGTCTTGCGTGGTCCACCCAGGCAGCGGACAAGCCCAATTTCATCATGGTCTTCATTGATGACATGGGCTGGGGTGATTTTTCCTGTTTCGGCAACACGCAGGCGAAGACGCCGAACGCGGACCGGCTTGCGGCGGAGGGCATCCGCTTCTCGAAGTTTTACGTGAACGCGCCCATTTGTTCGCCGTCGCGCTGCGCGCTGACCACGGGTCAATATCCGCAGCGCTGGCGCATCACGTCGTATCTCGATAACCGCGCGATGAATGAAAAACGTGGCGTGGCGCAGTGGCTCGATCTGAAGTCGCCCGTCCTCGCGCGGATGCTGCACGAAAACGGCTATGCCACCGGCCACTTTGGCAAATGGCATCTCGGCGGGCAGCGCGATGTCGGCGATGCGCCATTGATCGGCGAGTATGGCTTCGATGAAACGCTCACCAACTTCGAGGGCCTCGGCCCGCGTCTGCTCGGGCTTTGCGATGCGCATGACGGCAAGCCACCGCGCCGCCACGCGCTTAACTCGGACAAACTCGGTCGCGGCCCCGTCATCTGGTATGACCGCGCGCGGCTCACGGAAGGTTTTGTCGGCGCCGCCATCCAGTTCCTCGATAAGGCGGCGGCCGATGCCCGGCCGTTTTACATCAACGTCTGGCCGGACGACGTTCACAGCCCTTACTACCCGCCCAAGGAAAAACGCGGCAACGGCAGCAAACGCGCGCTTTACCTTGGCGTGTTGGAAACGATGGACGCACAACTGGGCGTGTTGTTCGATCACATTCGCAACTCGCCCAAGCTGCGCGACAACACACTCATTATCGTGTGCTCGGACAACGGCCCGGAGCCGGGCGCCGGTTCCGCCGGGCCCTTGCGTGGCGCGAAAGCGACGCTGTATGAAGGTGGCGTCCGCTCGCCGCTGATCGTTTGGGGACCGGGCCTCGTCGCGCAGGAGAAAGCCGGATCGAACAACGAAACCTCCGTGTTTGCCGCTTTCGATCTCGTGCCGTCCCTGCTGGCGCTGGCTGGGCTGAAACCGCCACCCGGCGTCAACTTCGATGGCGAGGATATGTCCGCCACGTTGTTGGGCCAGAACACGGCGTCGCGCCACGCGCCCCTTTTCTGGCGTCGGCCGCCCGACCGCAAGTCCTGGCCATCCTATGATCGGTCCGTTCAGCCCGACCTCGCCGTGCGTGCGGGCAATTGGAAATTGCTGTGCGAATACGACGGTTCAAAGCCCGAGCTCTACGACCTCGCCAACGACCGCGCCGAGACCACAAACCTGGCAGCGCAACAGCCCGAAGTCGTCGCGCGCCTTGCCGCGGCTGTGCTCGCGTGGCATCAATCCCTGCCGCCCGACAAGGGTCCGGCGCTTGGCCGTGCTGCCTTGGCGGAGCGGACGCACAAAGTGAAATCGAAGTGAGAAGCGGGTGAAGCTCGTCGCCTACTTCATCACGACCGGCTGAAGCCAGGCCTGTTCATGGTCGCCTTCCTGAAACGGATTGGGCTTGAGCTTCGAGGACGTCACTTTCGCACGCACATACATTTCATCGCCCGTGAGGTGATACACGGCCGGATTGGCGGTCGTTTCAAACAAGACCTTCCCCACCTCGGGGCTGTAGCGGCGCGTGGCGCGGATGGGTCGCCCCTGCTTGTCCAACACGGGTTCACCCCGCGTATCCGCGCCCTTGGGTGTCCCGATGAATTGGGTCTTGTACGTCACGCCCGGTTCCGCCGCGATCCGGACCGAGTAGGATTTTGACGTAACGGCGATTTGCGACACGGCAACCCCTGAACTCGCGTAGAAATCACCGCGCTTCATCGCCGCGATGAGCGCTTCCGGCGAAAGCTGTCTTGACAGCACGACAATCCAACCCCGACCCGGAATGGACTGGCCCGCCCCCTTGTAAAACCAGTTGTGCGCGTCGTCCGTGGCCACGGCATACATGGGCCGGGCCGTGTCACGCCGCCCGGCCAGACGGCGCGTGAGGATGATGTCCCACAACTGGTCGGTCGAAACAATGTGCTGGTTGGCGTCACCCCAGTTGCGGACGCCGCCGTGGCCGTTATAGACCTCGAAAAAACGTTCGCCGCCGACTTCCACGATTTCCTCGGCCGTAATGGTCCCGGAAAAATTGGGGTGATTGATGTGGGCCAGCACATCCACGCCATGCGCGTGTCCGTGCGCTTCGATCGCCTCGAGGTTCTTCCGCAGGGTCTCCGCCACCGACCCACCCTCCAGCGGGGGGATGCGGTCGCGAATGTTGATGGCGTTGATGTGAACGGACATTTTCGCGGTCACCTCCTCTCCGGGAATGATCAGAAAGCCCGGCCGTGCGAACCGCGCCTGCAATTGCGCCAGCGTCTTGAGGCGCATTTCCGGGCCGGCGTCCCCTTCCCGGGTCACCACCCAATCCTGGCCGAATTCGTCCCGCAGCGCCTGAACCTTGGCCTGTGTCAGGCGGCCCTGTTTATTGGTGGAAATCGGATACCACTTCTCACCGGTCTGCAGGATGTTGTGATCGGAAATTGAAATGAAGTCGTATCCGGCGTCAGCGTACCATTTCACGGCCGCCTCGGGCGCGCCGTCCCCGTCGCTCCAAAGCGTATGAAAGTGCGTCACGCCCTTGTACCATCGTTTGCCCCCGTCTTCCTTCAGCGAGGCGCGGTCCCCGCGCACACATCCAGACCATGTCATACAGCAGACGAGCACGACGCCACCCAAGGCCAGCATTCCGAGTTTCTTGTTCATATTTTACGCATTGATAAGCTCGCGGCTCGATTTGCTCAAGGAATCTGTTTCGCGACCGCTGACCGAATGACCTGGACCACCTTGCGGAACGGTTGCTTTATACCCGGGGTGCCGGATAAAATCCCCGGTGTATCAGTGCCACCGCCATACAGCGCGAGGCCAAAACCTGGACCGACGAACGCGGCGGGTGGCGTTGAACCTGAATGACGACGTGACCAAGAAAATGAAAATCATCCCCGCTCTCATCGCCTGGCTCTGCGGGCTGGCCCCGGTTCTCGCCGCGCCGCCGGCGGCCACCAAACCCAACATCATCATTTTCCTCGTGGATGACATGGGCGTGATGGACACGTCCGTGCCGTTTCTCACCGATGGCACGGGGAAGCCCAAGCGCTATCCGTTGAACGATTATTACCGCACGCCGAACATGGAGCGGCTGGCGGCGCGCGGTATTCGGTTCAACAACTTCTGCGCCATGAGCGTGTGTTCGCCCACGCGCATTTCCATCCTGACCGGCCAGAATGCCGCGCGGCATCGCACTACCAACTGGATCAATCCCGACAAGGACAACGCCGGCCCGCAAGGCCCGCCGGATTGGAATTGGCGGGGATTAAAACCAGGCGACATCACGCTGCCCGCCCTGCTCCGCGCGGACGGTTACCGCACGATCCACGTGGGCAAAGGTCACTTTGCTCCGCGCGCGTTCGATGGCGCCAACCCGACCCACCTCGGCTTCGACGTCACCGTGGGCGGCGCTTCCATCGGCGCGCCCAGCAGTTATTACGGCGAACAAAACTACGGCGGGAAAACCGCGCGTCCGGAATTTGCCCCGCCGAATCTTGAGAAATATCACGGCACGGACACTTTTCTCACCGAGGCGTTGACCCTCGAGGCCAACGCGCGGGTCACCGATGCCGTGAACGCCGGCCAGCCATTCTTCCTCTACTTCGCGCACTACGCCGTCCATGCCCCCTTCAATTCCGACCCGCGGTTCGCCGCGCACTACGCCAACTCCGGCAAGTCCAAGGAAGCGCAGGCGTTCGCCACCCTCATCGAGGGCATGGACAAATCGCTCGGCGACGTGCTTGCGCATCTCGACAAACTCGGCGTCGCGGAAAACACGCTCATCTTTTTCCTGGGCGACAACGGGAGCGATGCGCCGCTGGGTGATCAGCACGGAGTCGCGTGCGCCGCGCCGTTGCGCGGGAAAAAAGGCGCGCATTACGAAGGCGGCATGAGAGTGCCATTCATCGCCGCATGGGCGAAGCCCGACACCGGCAATCCGAATCAGAAACGCCTGCGGATTCCCACCGGCGTGATCCAAAGCCAGCAGGCCGCCGTGCAGGATTTGTTTCCCACGATCCTTGAACTCACGGACATCAAACCACCGCGCGCTTATGTTGTGGACGGCGCGCGGCTCGAGACCCTCCTCACCGGCAAGCCCGATCGTCGCCGCAAGGAAATCTTCCTCATGCACTACCCGCACGCGCCGCATCGCAGCGATTACTTCACGGTCTATCGCGACGGCCCTTGGAAAGTCATCTACCACTACTTCCCGTCGGCGGCCTCGGAGAATTCGCACTACCAACTTTTCAATCTGAAGGATGACCCCTTCGAGCAGAAAAACCTCGCCGCCGCCAAGCCCGCCGAACTGCGCCGCATGATGAAACGCCTGATCGCCGCGCTGGAGCGGCACCAAGCCGTTTATCCTGTGGACAAACTTGGCGCGCCCTTGAAACCACAGCGCCCCTGATACTGCGCCCTTCAATGAAACCAATCTTCGCTCTGGCCGCGTTCCTTGCCATCACGGGCCGTGGCCTGTCCGCAGACGATTTTCAACGCCCGAACATTCTCATGATTGTCGTGGACGACCTGCGCCCGCAGCTCGGCTGTTACGGACTGGCGCAGGTGAAGTCGCCGAACATTGACCGGCTCGCGTCGCAAGGCACGGTCTTCAACCGCGCCTACTGCATGGTGCCGACCTGCGGCGCTTCGCGGGCAAGCCTCATGACCAGCATCCGCCCCGCGCCCAAGCGATTTGTCAACCACCTGACGTATGCGGAAAAGGACGCCCCGGGCATCACCACCCTCAACACGCACTTGCGCCAGAACGGCTATTACACCGTGTCCAACGGAAAGGTTTTTCATCATCCCGAGGACAACGCCATCGGCTGGTCGGAGCCGGCATGGCGGCCCGGCCAGCCTGCGTCCGGCGCCGCGCTGAAGTCACGCCCCACCAAGCAGGCCAGGGGAAAAGGTCAGAACAAAAAAAAGGACGAGGACGGCGCGACCCGCGGCGCGCCCTACGTGATTTCGCCGCTTGCGGACGAGGAACTCCCGGACGGTCAGGTGGCCCAGAAGACCATCGCCGACCTGCGGCGTTTGAAGGAAAAGGGACAACCGTTTTTCCTCGCCGCGGGTTTCTTCAAGCCACACCTGCCGTTCATCGCGCCCAAAAAATATTGGGATTTGTATCCCGCGGATACGATCAAGCTGCCGGCAACCTACCACCGCCCCAAGAACGCGCCCGACGTCGCCATCCACAATTCGGGCGAACTGCGCGCCTACGCTGGCGTGCCCAAGACCGGGCCGGTGTCCGACGACCTCGCCCGCAACCTCATCCGCGGCTACCATGCCTGCGTAAGTTTCACCGATGCGCAAATCGGCCGGGTGCTGGACGAACTGGAACGGCTCGGCCTGGGGAGCAACACCATCGTGATGCTTTGGGGCGACCACGGCTGGAATCTGGCCGAGCACACGTTGTGGTGCAAACACAGTTGTTTCGAGACCTCGATGCGCGTGCCGCTGATCGTTCGCGCGCCGGGCCTCGCGGGCGGCCGTCACACCGATGGGTTGACCGAGCTGATTGACGTTTATCCCTCGCTCTGCGAACTCGCCGGCGTGCCCGTCCCCGCCCACGTGCAAGGACGCAGCTTCGTGCCGCTGTTGAAGCATCCCGCGCTGCCATGGAAAGACCGGGCCATCGGCCGCTTTCAAAACGGCGACACTCTCCGCACGGACCGGTTTCGGTTCACCGAATATTCGAATCCCCAAAGCCAACCCGGCGCGCGCATGCTCTACGATCACCAGGCCGATCCCGGCGAGGACCGCAACATCAGCGAACAATCCGCGAACGCCGGCACGGTGCTCCAACTCACCGAACGCCTCCGCGCCGGCAAAGGCCGGGATGGCGATCTGCCGAAAATGAAACCGGCCCTCTGACATCGCCCGCAACCATCTGCTCATCCATGCGCCCAATCCTTGCCATCGCGGTCATCGCCCTCTTGACCACCCTGCCCTCCTCCGCGGCCGCACCGCAGCGCCCCAACGTCCTGTTCATCGCCATTGACGATCAAAATGACTGGATCGGTCACCTGGCCGGTCACCCACTGGCCAAGACGCCGAACATTGACAAACTCGCCGCGCGCGGCACGACGTTCCTGAACGCCCACGTGCAAAGTCCGTTGTGCAATCCCTCCCGCACGAGCCTCCTGCTCGGGCTGCGGCCCACCACCACCGGCATTTACGGCCTGGCCCCGTGGTTCCGCGACTTGCCCGCGTGGCACGAACGCGTGTCTTTGCCCCAACATTTCGCCCGCCACGGCTATCGCACATTCGCCACCGGAAAAATTTTTCACGCCGGCACCGGCAGCGGGCGCGGTCGCAAAGCCAGGGGCACTGACGCACATTCCGGTGACACGAACGCGCCTGAATTCCAAGTCACCGCCCCTTACGGTGGCGTCGGCCCCACGCCGCCGAAGAAACTCGTCCCCGCCACTCCCATGGGCAATCACCCGCTCATGGATTGGGGCGTCTGGCCGCTCGACAACGACGACACTTCCAAGGGCGATTACAAGGTCGCGACCTGGACCGTCGAACAGATCAAGTCGGCGCCGCGCGACCAACCCTTTTTCATCGCCGCCGGATTTTTCCTGCCGCACGTGCCGTGCTACGCCACGCAGAAATGGTTCGATCTCTATCCTGATGACGACCGCGTGCTGCCTAAGATCCTGGCCGCTGACCGCGCCGACACGCCGCGCTTCTCGTGGTATCTGCATTGGGAACTGCCCGAGCCACGCCTGAATTGGGTGCGGGAAAACCACCAATGGCGCAACCTCGTCCGCAGCTACCTCGCCTGCACCAGTTTCGTGGACGCGCAAATTGGACGCCTGCTCACCGCGCTGGACGAATCCGATCGCACCAAGAACACCGTCGTCGTCCTCTGGGGCGACCACGGCTGGCATCTCGGCGAGAAGGGCATCACCGGCAAAAACACCTTGTGGGAACGCTCGACCCGCGTGCCGCTGGTTTTTGCCGGACCGGGTATCGGCAAAGGCAAGCGCTGCCCCCGGCCGGCGGAGTTGCTCGACATTTATCCGACCCTGATCGAACTCTGCGGCCTCCCACCGCGCGCCGATCTCGAAGGCATCAGCCTCGTGCCCCAACTAAAGCACCCGCGCGCCAAACGCGAACGGCCCGCCATCACGTCGCACAACCAGGGCAACCACGGCGTCCGCAGCGAACACTGGCGTTACATCCGTTACGCCGACGGCAGCGAAGAACTTTACGATCACCGCAACGACCCCAATGAATGGACCAACCTCGCGAGCGATCCCAAGTTCGCCGGCGTCATCGCCGACCATCGCCGCTGGCTGCCGCACCCTGATGAACCGCCCGCGCCCGGCAGCGCCCATCGCGTGTTAACCTACGACCCCGCCACCGACCTCGCGGTGTGGGAAGGTAAAACTGTCAAACGCACCGACCCGATTCCGGAATAGCAACGTGCCCCCCTCGGGCCCAGGTCAACCCGGGCCGCCGACCCAAGGCTAAATGCGGAACGCGGCCGGCGCGCGCGCGCAGCGTCAGCCACGAAACACCCAGCGCGGCCAAGCCGCAACCAAACGGGCCGCCGCGAATAACCGCAGAGACGCGATGACCGCAGAGGTTTCCACCCTCTCCTCCATTCGGAATGGAGGAGAGGGGCGGGGAGAGGAGGCCTCCTGATTCTTGGAGCGGGAGGCGGTGAAAAGCCGCCCAAGCCGAACCGGGCGAAAGTTGCGGCTTGACTTCCCGCCCTGCCCGGCCGCAGAATCTGCGGTAATAACACACGAGATTCTCCCGGGCTGGCAAACGCACGCACCTGTACGGGCGTGGTGGACCGCCAGCAAGGACGGCGAAAAGAAATAACGGGGGCCGGAGGTGAATCTGGCGGGTGGTGGTAAAATGAATCTGGCGAACCTCCAATCATTTTGTCACGTGGCGGAGACGGGCAGCGTGAGCGCGGCCGCCCGGCTCAACGGCATCACCCCGGCCTCGGCCGGCTCGCGCCTGCTGACCCTCGAATGCGACCTGGGTTTGGTCCTCCTTTACCGCAAACGACGGCGACTCCAATTGACCCCGGCGGGCCCGCGAAATCCTCCGCCTCGTGGCCGAGGCCGGCGACCGGATGCAAAACCCCGCCGCGGTCAACGCCCAACCCGTGCACAACGCGTGGCAACAATCCGTCCCCGTTGTGCGCGCGGCATGTTAACGAGTTCAGCGACGGACGGGGCTGGCTCAGTGCAAAACCTCCGCTCCCAGGGGCTTGAACCTTTGCGGCGTTGTTGCCTACGCGTTCGCCGGTTCGCGGCGGTCTGCTAAAGTCCAGCGGCGTTTGAGCTTACCGCCGGCAAATTTGACTACGAACGAAGGGAGTTAACTGACGGGAAGAAGGGAGTCAGGGCTTGCGGCGATCAGTGCGAATCGGCGATGAATACTGCCTCCGCTGTCAATCGTCGCTTTGGATTTTTTGCGTGGCGGGGCCAAGCCTCTGGCAGGCCAAGAACTACTTTGGGGATTTGTATCGCCGGTGGAAAGCCCGGCTGGGCAGTCCCAAGGCCATCACGGCGATGGCCCACAAACTCGCCCGCATCCTCTGGCATCTGCTGAAGCACCAACAACCCTTCGACCCGCAAGTCTTTGCCAAAGAAGAAGCCAAAATGAAACGCAAGAAGCTGGCGCGACTGGAGGCGATGGCCACCACACTCAACTACCGCCTCGTTCCAAACCAATGACTTGCACGTCTAGTTTCTCAGGAGGCGTCGGGTTCATGTCTCTCCAGTGTGAGTGGCTCGAAGTAAACTCGCGGCGGCAAAATGCTGATGACGTGCCGTGGCTCAAACTCAATAACCTCGTCATGGCGTATGAACTCAATGTTCGTGGGATTGTTGTCGAGAACGCCTCGGAAACCAGTCGGCGTAACCTCGGTGATGCGCACCCACATGCGCTCCACATCAGGGTAACGGTTGACTGGAAAATGAAACATCAACTTCGCCCACTCGCCAACAGTGATGTGCTGCCGATTCCACTCGTCCGGCAACTCGAACGTCTTGGGATGCTGCTTCTGAAACTCGACAGCATCAATCAGCCGGAACTTGGGTGTGAAATCTTGCATGGGTGCGACTCAACGACCCAAGAGCGACCCGGCGCACGGGACGCCACGATTGCAACCGCGACGCTCCCGCCGGGTTAGATGCGCATGGTTAGGCGGCGTTGTTGAAAATGTCATACAAAAAATCTCCCTCTGGATCGTTGAGCCTCGTCCGGGTATCGCCGCTCACATGGTGAAGCTCCAATGAACCGCGCTTCGGGTCGAGATTAACCACGCCATCCAACACGGAGAGCAAATGAAACAAGCTCCCATCTGCTGAATAACGCGCCAAAGTCCTCGCCATCTCTTTGTCTGCCTCGTTGAGACCTCGATACCAAACTGACAACGACGCCAGCGGCTCTTGCGGCTTGCGACCTTCTGGAGCGGCCAAATACTTCATGGTGGAATCCGCTCCAGAATGGGCAGCTTGCTTCAATGCTACGACAAACTCAGTCGGTGTCATAATCTCGATAGCCGCCAACGACCCAGCGACCCGGCGCACGAGACGCATGGATTGCAATCCCGATAAGCGGCATCGGGACTCGCAGACTCGCCGCGACGCTCTCGCCGGGTTCGCAGCGCTTGGTTAGCAAACCAACCACCCTTGGGTTGGGGCAATAACTCAAGTAACTGGGCTTTCATAAATCGTTGCATTCGCGTGTCTTCGATTTCCAGCTACTCAAGAGACCACAATGTCGTCATACACTCTCATCCATAAGGCTGCTGCGATGTCGCTGCCACTCGAATGCGCGCAAGTCTCGCTGCAACCAAATCTGAAACCTGAAATCTCTCACTGATGCTTGACGCTGCCGCGCCAAGCTCGCCGAGCCATTCCCAACCGCTGCTCGTCACGAAAGTAGCCGCACGCTCCATCACCTCACAAGCCTCAGTCTGACCCGCAGCTCGAAGCTGTGCTGCCGTCTCCAATGCAAACTCTCTCAAGGCGGACGGAGATGTGAATTTCTCGGCCATCGTGTGATGTGGTCTAACGAGGTGAGCGACCCGGCACGCGGGACGCAACACTTGAGCCTTTTGGGAAAAGGCGAAAGGAATTCGGCGACAGCCGAAGGCTCGCAAGGGCTGAGCGAGCGGGCGCGAGCGAATCCATTGCAACCGCGACGCCCCCGCCGGGTTCGCTCCAGCGCATGGTTAGGCCACATGGTCAACCTTTCTTGAAAGCTTCTTATCATACCAAAGTCCAACCAACCATCCGATGAGAATCAACGGCAGAGAATAAATGGGAATGAATACAAGCGCAACAGCAGCCGTGGAACTGGATGACAAATCCATGAAAGTGTGCGCCACCGCTGGAAAAGCAAAACCAAAAGCCGCCGGAAACCAAACCGAACTAGAATGACGATAGCTGAATGAAGCTCCTAAAATACTGCACCAACAAATCGCATTGAAAGCTCCGAAGAAAATAACCGCTCCGATGCCATCACCAAGATAAGAAGTGAACCAGTCTGCGCCTTTGATGAGTGTGCCGGGAATACGCACGAGATAGGGCAGCAAAATCCCGACAACAATAATAAGTATGCGCGCAGTTTTCATGGCGTGCGAATGTGGTCTAACGACCCAAGCTCAGCGACCCGGCGCACGGGACGCAACGATTGCAACCGCGACGCTCTCGCCGGGTTCGCTGGAGCGCATGGTTAGGCGTCAGGTTTTTGTTTATCTGGTGGTCCATCTTTTGGTGGCGGTCCATCCGCCGTCAGCAATCGAACGCGAACAACTCTACCATCTCGGAAATCAAGTAACAGCTTCCAATCGCTCGCGCCAAACTCCATCGGCATCCGAATCAGCCAATCAGCAACTCGCTCGTCATGAAGTCGAAGCTGCGGTGTCGCATAACGCTGAAACAACTCCCGGACCTCTGAAGCCGATGAATCCAACTGAATGGCCTGATGAAGCTCCGCCAGCGCAGCCCGGTTTAGGGCGTTGCTGGTGTGGCTGTGAAAGACTCGGCCAGAGAAAAAGAAGAGCCAGAAAAAGAAACCCAGCACCGCCAGCAGAATAACGCCTTGGCAAATCAATGAGCGGGAGAGCTTCATGGTGCGAGGACGCCTAACGGACCAAGCTCAGCCACGCCGGACCAGTGACGCGGCCCGCGAATGCGGAACTGCCAGCGCCAACCGGCGTTGGCTGCAGCGATTGGTTAGGCCGCCGTCTCATGTCTCCAATCAATACTTCTCGAACGGGTCTGCACAAGTCCGAATCAGGCGAACCTCGCCGTTGGTGAGCAGACTCCACTCCCGCCACGAATAAATGAATCGAATGCTCGGCGAACCCTCCGGCACATCGCCCTCTGCGACTTTGATGATGGCTGTGCCCTTCGTCGCGTCCAAGCTGTGAATCTGGCTGACCCAACGCCTGCGCGGACTCCCCGCCTGAAACGCCGCCTGGGAGATAACGACGCGGTCGTGCCATGAGCCTCCTGCATTCGTGCGCCAAACCAATGAATCGAAATCAAACGAACGGCGGCTCTGGAGCGAATCGAGGAGCGATGAACGCTCGCGGTCGATGCGAGCGAGCCGATTGCTCCCGGTCGCGTCAGTAACCTCTTGCTGGGTGACGGGCTTCGAGCCACATCCACAGAGAAAAAGGCACAGGACTGGCATGGCGGTGCGCATGGCGGCCTAACGACCCAAGCTCAGCGACCCGGCGCACGGGACGCAACGATTGCAACCGCGACGCCCCCGCCGGGTTCGCTGCAGCGCATGGTTAGGCATCATCATGGTGAGTCTCTCAAATCAATCGCCTCGGTGGCAACAGTCCGCCAAGGCGTCGCCCAAGGCAACCTCCGAACAAGCCAAAATGGTAGCTTGTCCCAAACCGGACTCGGCGTGCGTCCGTCCGAATAATCAAAAGCAACCTTGCAAGCCTTGTCGGTCGGAACGACAGCCTCAAATGTGAAACCCTGAGAGGGGCGGAGGGTGCATGACTCCAGTCCAGTGCCACACCGGAAACCTGAATCCGGCTGTTTCCAGCCAAAAGCCGTCTGATGCAAAATAGTGTAATCTGCGCTTTTCGATCCGTAGGCCAAATATGTGAAAGGCTGCGTGCTCATATTGGTGACGGCGACCACAGCGCAAACATACGTGCGCCTGCCAAGCTCTGCCGCTGTCTCATCTGACCACTGATTTGTCGTGTAACCCACCACGGCAACTGAAACTACGGGTCTGCCACCCATCTGGACAGATGCAAACACCACCAAAGCAAGAGCCAGAACACCGCCTACAACAAACTTGGTTCTGCGTGTGCGCATGATGCCTAACGACCCAAGCTCAGCGACCCGGCACA
This sequence comes from uncultured Bifidobacteriaceae bacterium, assembly GCA_964458575.1. GTDB lineage: Bacteria > Verrucomicrobiota > Verrucomicrobiia > Limisphaerales > JADLHS01 > CAYWMD01. Next base: position 66,373 of record CAYWMD010000034.1, read on the forward strand.
CAGGACGCGCCGATTGCTAACCGCGACGCCATGACGGGTTCGCTGCAGCGCGAGGCTGTGTAAAAAGTCCTGCATGGGTTTGAACATCT
>CAYWMD010000035.1:0-64970 GCA_964458575.1 uncultured Bifidobacteriaceae bacterium
CTTTACTTGCCTCCACCCAACCACAGGGGTCACGATCTACCCAGCTTTCCCTAAAGGCGGCATTTGAGAATTTGAATCGGTCAATGGGGCGCTGGTTCGCGGCTCGATTGGCGCTTAGTTTCGCTGCCTGCCGAATCACTGACCGCGCGCATCAACGCGGCCAGCGTTGGCGCCATCCAATCCTTGCTCCACGCATGCGGCGCGTCCAGGTCGCCCAGGAAGACGTGTTTGACCTGCTCCCGCTGGAGCAGGCGGTGAAAATCCGTCGTGTGCGTGCCCCCGGCGGGACTCGGAACCAAATTGCCCCATTTGTTCTCTCCGGCGAACACCAGTCGCGTCCGCGATTGAAACGTGCCTTTCTGTTTTACGACCAGTAAATCCGGCCGGTAAGCCGCGAGCTGCTCCAGGTTTCCAAAAATCCCGTCCATCCCGTAGTGGAAATCCGCCAACATCATCGGCGCGTCCCACGCCGCCGCGTAACCGAAGAAATCCGGATTCCGCAAAATCAAGCTGAACGCGCCCCAGCCGCTCTTGCTGAATCCAAACAACAACCGGCCCTCCGCGCTGCGCAGCGTCGAATAATGGCTCTCAACGAACGGAACGACCCATTCCATCACGTAACTTGCCTGCCTCGTTTTCGGCTCGGTCGGATGATCTCCGAACCACGGTATTTTCTCGAAGGTCAGTGCCACGATGATCAAATCGTAAGCGTTGTGCGCATTCATTTCCTTCAACACGTTGAGATCCTTCGCAGGCTTCGCCGCGCCCCCGGCGCCGACGGGCAGGACATAGAGCACGCGATACTGTTTGTTGCTGGTGTAGGTGTCCGGGAGCAGCACCCGAATCTCCTGGCGGCCGTTTTGGAACGGGCTTTCGTTTGGGTGAATATCAATCCCGGCGAGCAGATCCGGGCCAAGGCACAGCACCGACACAAGGACGGCTGTGATTTTCATGGCAACCATTTTCGTCGAATTCAAAGTTGTGGTCGAACCTGAATCATGGGTTCACCAGTTTCACACGGTAGAAACGTGACTGGGTGGTGGAGGGACCGCCGGTGCGCGTGCCGTCGTCCACGAAGGTCTGCCGGCTTTCCACCCCCGCCGGCACATTGGTTTCTGTCACTGTCAGTGCGGAAATAAAATTCGCTTCAGTCGCCGCGAGACCGTTGGCGTATTCCACCGTGTAACGCTTGCCACCAACCGATGACCAACTGATTTGCGCGTAGCCGGTGCCGACCTGGAGGCTCACTGCCTCGCGGAACCCCGATTCGGGATTCGTCGGGTCGAAGCCAAGCCAGTAATTTTGGAGGTTGCTGAATTGATTCGCCGCTCGCGTTTGCGGCAAGGCGTTCGTGCTGCTCGCATAATAGCGGCTTTCCCACCAGTCCGGCAGACCGTCGCTGTCGCTATCCAGCAAGGCGTTCCAATAATCCACCACGATGCCGCCCACCAACAACCGCCGGCCGGATTGACTGATGGCGTTCGTGGCCGGACAGAGGACCAGGACGATTGCGGAATCCGGAGACAACGAAAGCGTGGCCGTTCCTGAAGCATTCGTGGCGATGAATGCGCCGGCGCCGAGATCATACAGGTGTCTGGCGGCGGGGCCGACACTCACCGCGACCGATTTCGCACTGGGGTACGGATTGTAAAAAAGATACGTCGGACAGGTCGCGGGCGGAAACGCTTCGGTGGCGACGCAGTCAACTTGAAGGATGCCCGGTATGTTCGACGTTTGAAACAAAGCGGCCATGAATCCGCTACCCCAGGCGCCGTAGGGATTCAAATCCTTAATCGGCTCGGTCTCATCGCCTGTCGCGTAAGGAGTCGTGGGGCCGAGGCGGCGCACCCCTTCGTAAGAAATGCTTTGCACTCCGGTTTGTTGCACCCACGTTGCGCACGACTGCATGTTCGTGGGCAGCGCGTCTGGATAAAACAGGTTTGCGTTGGCGGCGGTGTGCAACAGCCAACGCCCCAGCAACCGCGCGAACCGCGGGTCGTAACGGACCAGCGGCGCGATGATGCCGGGAGCCGTGTACGAGTTCATCGAAAAGGCATAGCCGAACGAATCTGTGGTGCTGCCCATCAGACCGTAGGCGTCGTAATTGCCCCAGCGTGAATTCTCGCAACCCCAGCCGGGCCGGGCATCCGACGTGGCGGCAAATACCCAGTTGAGATGTTTGCCCGGGGAATAGCCGCGTCCCAGCTCCGCGTTCATGCGACCGGCCAGCAGCGGGCCGTAATAGCCCAGCACCTCGTAAAACGGATTGGCGTTGCGACTGTTCATCTGCGTCATGCAGGTGTCGGCCGCGGCGAGATACTTCGGGTCGTGGAATTGCACATAAGCCATGTATTCGAGCCACGCGATGCCGATGGCCATGTCCGGTTCGTCCCAGGCGAAATCCACCGGCGTCAGCGTCTGGAAGTTGAAGCCGGAGTGCTCCCAATTGTTGCTCAACACCGGCAGCGCGGTGAGCCAACTGTCGGCGATCGCGGCCATCTTCGCCGCAAACGAAGGCCGCCCCGGATAGCGCGAACCAATTTCATAAAACAGGATGCTCGGGAAGATGTCGTACCAAGCCGAGCCTGAGCCTTGGGAGTTGACGCCATTCAAGACCAGCCCGCGTCCGTTGACGACGGAATAAAACACCTCGCCTTGTTGAACGCGATCCTTCCCGTTGAGGTCCGCCATGTTCAAGCCCGCAAGCGTGCCGCCCAATACCGCGCCGAGTGCCGTGAGCGCCTCGCCGCTGTTGGATGTCCTGCCGACGTAGCTAGGCAGACCGAACGCTGGCCCGGAATAACCCGCCGCCGTGTTGGCGTTATATTCGTACAGCAATGGCAGATACTGGCCTGTCACGGAGGAGTTGAACGCCAACTGATGATAATCGAGCGCGGTCTGCTTCCAATCGCGGATGACGAGCGGATTGGGCAACGTCGGAAAATTGGCGATATACGGGACGAGCGAATTTGCATTTTGCGGAAGTGCGTTGACGACCTGTCCGCCCAGCAACGTTCCGGAACTGCTGTTGAAATTGCCGGCGGCTGAATACTCCGCTGTCACCGTGGTCGTGCCCACCGGCAGAACACTGGTGCTGAGGGAGGCGATGCCGCACGGACTAAAGCCGGTCGTAACGGCGACGGGCACGCCGATCACCGTGCCATTGGTCTTGAACTGAACTGTGCCGGCGGGCACGGTGGAACCCAGCGCCGGAGCGATCGTGGCGGAGAACGTAACCGACTTACCGTGGTATGAAGGGTTGAGCGAACTGTCCACGGTGGTGGTCGTATCAGTGGGCGGCGCTGCCTCAACCTGCAAAACGACGCTGCCGCCGCTGCTGGAGATGTGACCGGTCGTAGCCGCCGCAAAGGAACCGCTGACCAAACTCGGAGCGCTGGCAAAAGAGCCGGAAAGAGTTCCGCCAAAGGTCGCCAGCGTGTAGCTGCCGATCGGTACATTGTTTGACAGGGCAAGTTTGACCGTGTTGTTGCTCACGGTCAGATCGCCGTTGATTGTCAGGGACGCACCGTTGGTCAACAGCGCGAAGGCCCCGGAATGGAAAGTGACCGATCCCCCGATTGTGCCGGTGCCGCCGAGCGCAGCCGTGCCGAAAACAGCAACGGCACCCGAGGCTGACGATTGGTTGCCGTTGATCAGGAGGATGCCGCCGCCAACAGTCGTGAGGCCGGTGTAAGTGTTGTTCCCGGTGAGCATCCACTTGCCAGCGTCGGCCTTGGTCAGGCCTACCGATCCTGTCCCATTGTTGCCCAAGACCGGGCGTAATTCATTGTCGCCCGGGTTGGCGCCACCCAGGGTGAGTCCCCTGCTTTGGTCGGCCGTACCGCCAAAGGCAATCGCGCCGGTGTTTGTGAACCGCAGAGGGCCGGAGCCGTTGTTTTGAATTTTATGGCTCACGCCAGCAGCGGTTGCCTTCAGGGTGAACAGGCGATCCGTGTCTGCAGCCTCGCCAATGTAGTTCAGCGTTGCGACGGCAGTTGAGTTTCCCAGCGCGAGGTTTGCCGCCGCGCTGGCCGATGCGCCAATGCTGCTGTTAACGCCGCCGTTGGCGATGGAACTGATGTTCAGCTGGCCCCCGTAAATCTCGGTCGCCCCGGTGTAAGTTGAGCCGGTACCTGACAGGGTCAATTCCCGCACCGATCCAAGCCGGAAGGTCAAAGTGCCTCCGCCGTTGTTCAGGAATCCCGGAAAGGCGGTCGTCCCGGCGCCGCTGAACACCAGCGTCCGGGCAGAACTGGTTGCTTGAAAGGTCGCGCTGACAAGTCCGGTCCCGCTGAAGCTGGCCAGCGAAACGGTGCGCGTGCCGTTAAGCGTGAAGAGGTAATTCGCGGTATCAACCTTAAGGTCGCCTGCCGTCAAATTGGCCCCGACGGTGACCGTCCCAGCCGTGCCACCAAAGACGGCGTCGCTGGCAGAAGTGTTCGGCCATGCGATATGCGCGAGACTATTCCCCTGATCCCAGTTTTGAATCGTCGTGTTCCAGGTCCCGGCGCCGCCCGCACTGGCCCCATCGCCAGCGGCTCCAATATCGGCTGTGCCGCCATCCCAGTAGTAGGTGACCGCCCCGGCTTGAAATGCGGTCGCCAACAGCAGTAACGCGATCAACCGCTCGACGACGCGATGAGGTCGAAACTGGCTTCCGCCGCAATGGAATTCCCGCCCGGCCCGGGCCACGGGTGCCATCAGTCCGGCAAAAAAGCACGTGGCGGCGCGTTGCCTCATTTCACCTGCAACAACAATGTCAGTGCATTGCTCCGCGCGGTTATGAATTCAACGTGGTGGTCGAAAAAATTCACGTTGATGCCCGTCTTGTGATACCGGCCCTTTTCCGCCCACGCGGCCGTCAAATAGACCGACCCCGAATCTCCAATCATCATGGTCCGGGCCGGGGAACGCACTTCCGCTTCGCGCACATCGGTCAGATAATAGTTGAAGCCGTAGCTCAACCGGGACGCCAAGCCTGTCGGATCGGACGGGCAAATATAATAATCCGCCGCCTGGCCGGAGGTCTGCCAGTTCGTGAACGTGCCGCTGGTCCGGATGTAGGGATAGACCCGCCGATGCCACCAGCCGTCCTGGGTGCTGTTCGGGTCGGTGTAAACCGGGAATCGTTCACCCTCGGCATCCATATAAAACCGTGTGGCCAGCGCCAATTGGCGCAAATTGGAAACGCAGTTTATCCGCTTGGCCCGTTCCTTGGCCTTGTTCAACGCCGGCAACAACAACGCCGCGAGAATCGCGATGATGGCAACGACCACCAGCAACTCAATCAACGTGAAGGCTCGTTTCTGCTTCATGGTGTCGCGCTCACGGGGTGGGTTTGGATTGTGCCGGTTTGGCTGGCGGCAACTGAGCCTCGATGCTCGCCGCCACCGCTTTCGCGATCAACTCGTAGCCGGCCGCCTCAAAATGCACGTCGTTGGAACGGCCGACCTTCGCCTGGACCTTCAGAACGACCGCATACAGGTCGTCAATCGCCACGCCGCTCTCTTTCATCATTTTCACGGCAAGTTCGTTGCGTGCGGGAATGCTGTCAAACCGCCGCGTTGGCGTCAGATTGCCGTCTTTCGGGACGGGCGTGGTCGTGGCAAAAATCAGTTTCGCGCCGGTGGCCTTCATTTGCGTGACGAGCTTGCGCAGATTCTCCACGTATTCTTCCCGCGAGGCGCGATGCGTCGTTTCCGAGGCAAATTTCGCATCGTGCAACCCGAAGTTGAAATGGATCACATCCCACTTTCCGTCGCCCAACCAATCTTTCATGTGCGCGAGCCCCACTTCCGTCGCGCCGCCATTCCCGGGGATGCGATGCACGTTGGCCTTGCCCTTCAGCAGCGCCCGCACTTGCAGCGTGTAACCGATGGAAATGGAATCGCCGATCAACAGCACCCGCGGCAGACCCGGAACGTCCTTGATCGGCTGCACGGCCAGCCGGTTGCGCGCGGCGGAATCCAGGGAATTCTCGCCCTCGTATTCGGCGACGGCGGGTTGAGCTTTTGCGCCCCGTTCCGTCCGCGCCTTGGCCAGGATGGCAGCGGCTTCCGGGTCGTTTGCCTTGATGGACGCACGCACGGCGGAGACGGTTTCGTCCAGCGCCTGCTGGTAGCGCCGCCTGACATCCGTGCTCCGGTCAGCCGGGAACTTCCTCCGGTCGGCCAGGTATTCCTTCCGGGCGTCGGCCAATTTCGAAGCCAGCGCGGCGATGTCTTCATCTTTGAGCGCATTGGCAAGCGCCGTCTCGACCTTTTTGGCGTCGGCCTCGGATAAACTGGCCCGGCCCGTCAAGGTCGTGCTGAGGGTGCGACTGGTCGAAGCATCCACGGGCTTCGCAACCGCCGCATAAAGGCCAACTAAGAACATCAGTCCCCACAGCCCGCAGCTGACGGTGCGTGAGAACGACCGCGCTGTGCGCCGCGGGGACTGCGGCTGCTCGCGGTGAGGAGGGAAGGAATCGGTTTGCGGAGTGACGATGCGATTTTTCATGGTTTGACTTTCTTTTTCTTGATGGTGATGGCGTTGGGAGCACCCGCTGGCGATTTCATTAATCCAACCAGGCCCGGTCGCGGCGCTGGCCCTTGCAGAAAATTGCGTCCGGATTGCCGCATCACTTCGGCGGCAGCCAGGGCAAAGTCCGCCTGTTTCCAGGTGCCACTGGCGGCACCCGACAAACGGCTCGCAATCTGTTGCTCGTCCGAAACGAACGTACGGAGCTTTTTCAAGGCGCGCTCTGCGTCAGCAGCCGAAAAAGTTTGGTCTGCTCCCCACTGCCAATCTTCGCCCAGCGGCGATGACTTATCCAATCGTCCGGGTTGGTCCAGGACGCCATAGACCGCGAGCAACTGGGTCGCCTGCCACAGTGGCGTGCCCCAGACCACGTCGGCATACCAGCGGGAAACCAACGAGTCGCCACCGGCAAGCAATGCGGACTGCACTTCGATGATATTGAGCGCCCGCGCGGGCACCTTCTTTCTCACCGACAGCGCCGCGATTGCGCCCACCGCCTGGCCAGTCAGCATGGTCGAAGGTTGCAAGCGGGTCGCCCCGTTCACCAGGCGCGATTGGGAAAAATTCTTTTCAGCGGGCAACAGTCCGTCAACGCGTTCGGGAATGAAAACGCCGAAAGGAACCTGAAACGGCCCGGTGGCGTTGACGTAATTGGTCCCGTCCAGGTCCGCTTCGAGCTGGTCGCGCGTGCCGTGCAGGTCAATCGAATAGTCGTTGATGGCCACGGCGTCGGTCCAATGCCGGGCTTGCTCCTTGCCGCGATCCCGCGTGGCGATGTCGCTGGCGCGCAGCGTTTCCACGCCGATGATCCGGCGGCTCTCCCGTACATAAGGATGTTGCGGCAATCGCGCGGCGATTGGAATCAGGTCGTCCCGCACGCCGCGCGCTTTCATGTTCTGGGCGTTGAGCGGACTGAAATAGCCCTCGTCCTCCGCCACGGCCCAAGGCAGACCCAGCGTGTGCTGAAACCAGTAGATGATGCCGAGCGTTTTGTTGATCCCGCCGCCTTCGTCCCGATGGCGTTGTTGCGGGTCTTCGACCGTGGCGGCGGTAACGGCGTAATCGTTGCCGCCGTTCAAGCCGCAGCGCGTGTGCCATTGTTCCGTCGGCTCGCCGATGAACGGGCTGGCCGAGTCCGCCATGCCGCGCCAATCCACATAGACCGACCAATGGCGTGGCTGCTTGCTGCCCTTGGCTTCGCGCCCCCACGCGCGCACGCCGTCGAGTTTATAATTCTTGAAACGGTTTGCGATCCAGTCGAATCCCGGCGGAGGTGATTTGATCTTCAGATGCTCCGGCACGCCGCCGGGATACTCGCGGATCACCCCCGTCCAGGTGTGCTCCTGGACTGGCGAACCCGGATTGAGATTGTCACTCGTGTTCGTGCCCAGGCGGTAGCGCGCGCCAGCCAGCGGCAACACATCGCCGTATTCGGTGGCGTCCACCAGCACGCGGCACTTCAGCTTTTTCGTGCGCGGCCCTTGCTCCGTCCACTCGGCCACCGTCACACCGCGCACCGTGTTCTCCTGCTTCTCCACCGCGGTCACTTTCGTGCGCACGCAAAGATCAAGCGTCGGGCGCTTCCCATCCGGCAGTCGCCGCTGACGCGTTTCCTGGATCAAACCGTAGAGCACCCCGCGCGCGATGTGCGGTTCGTAACCGCCTTCGGACTGGCGATTGAAGTGATACGCGGCAAACGGATCCTTGTCGCGCGTGTAGTAGTAATTCACGACGCTCTCGTGAAACTCGCGGTAAAGTCCGCGTTCACGAACCGTGTTCTTCCCCCAGAAACCGCCTTCATCCATCGAGGTCACGGCTGCCGCGCACATCTGCCCACCAATCCAATCGGTTTCTTCGAGCAACAACACCTTCGCCCCCATCCGCGCCGCCTGCATCGCCGCACCCCAACCCCCGGTGCCCGCGCCAGCCACGACCACGTCATATTCGTCGCTTAACGATGCCAACGGAGTGTTGAGCGCTTCGACATTGGCCACCGGCTCGACCACGGGATAATCAAGCTCCCTCCGCTCCTTTGCGCGGGCGGCGTTCGCGGTTAAAACCTGTTCCAGCGAATGCACCGGTTGTTTGTCATTGAGCGTGGCAATCGTAAAACTTTCCGCCGCCGCGAAGGTTGTCGCCGTGAGTCCGACGCTGCCCGAGTAACGGTCTGCCACTTCCGTTTCCACCACCGCTTGTTCGTGCCGCTCGCCGTCCAACAGGCGGGCCGAGAGTTTTCGGTCCCGAGCGGAGAATTCCATCGTCCAAATCATTTGTCCCGCGTAGGTGGCTTTTGTTGTTGTTTCCTTCAAGACGGTTTCGCTTCCGGCACGGACCCGGATGATTTGAAGTTGATTCGAACCCAAAAAGCGCGCGGCCAGGTAATCGTCCCGGTCAGTCAGCCGCAGGAACATTCCGAAAAACACATTCGGATCGGGCGTCTTCTTGAACGCAGACTCAAGCCGGACGTTTTCGAGCCGATCCGCGCTCCCGCCGTCGGTCAGCCCACCTTCATACGCCAGCAATCCGGCGAAATATTTCATGCCGAACTGTTCCAGATACTCGCGCCGCACCCGCCGGTCGCCGGTTGTGGGATTGCCCACGTATTCCTTCAGCATCACGCGCAGGAAGCCGCGTCCGTCCACGGCCCAGTTGCGGTTCGGACGGTAGTTCACCAAATCGGACCAACCGGCTGGAATATCCCCGAGTTGATACCGCGGGAACTGCGCCGAATAGATGGGCGTCTCTTGGGACGCATCCAGCGAACTCGTCGCCAGCGCAAACGCGAAGGCCAGCACCACGGCTCGCAATCCAGCGGATTTTGGCAAGACGTTCATGAAATCATTTTCAAAACTCGGAAATGGTAAAGCCGGAACGATACACCGGACGCAACAACGCGTCCGCCGCCGGTTCATCAACCACGCGCATTTTTTCGGCGTCCCATCGAATCTTGCGCCCCAGCTTCACCGCCACGACGCCGATCTGCACGGTTTCCGTCAACGCCGCGGCGATGTCGAAGTTCGAGTACGTCGTGCCGATTCCTTTGCAGGCTTCCACCCATTCGCGGTAATGGCCGCCGGTGCCTTCCTGTTTGGTGCGGGGAATTGTCTTCGGCACGGCCGCGCACGCCTCGTGTTTGGTGACGTTCGTGAAAGCGCTCTCCCCGTTCAGCTTGAGATACACATCGGCATACAAAACGCCTTGCTCGCCGATGACCAGGTTTTCGCTGGCATTTACCTTGCCGAATTGCTCGACAATGCCGAGTGATTCGATGAATTGCGCGTCCGGCATCCGGCCGCCGTCATACCAATGGAGTTTCAGCGGGCCGCGTTGCTCGCGCGGCGGATAATCATAAGTCACCTTTGCGCTTTTGGGAAACATCCCGGGCCGGGGCGGTTCGCCCACCTCGACGTCAATCGTGGATGGATCGGCAAGTTGGAGCGCCCGGAAGGGAAGGTTCATCAAATGGCACGCCATGTCGCCCAGTGGTCCGCCGCCGTAATTTTTCCACCAGCGCCAATACGACGGGTGCACCTGCGGATTGAAAGGCTGGTTGTCGGCCACGCCCAGCCAGATGTCCCAGTCGAGGTTCGCCGGCGCGTTGCTGCCGTCGCCGGACCGGGGGTTCAGCTTCGACACGCGATCCGTCCACACATGCACCTCGCGCACGTTGCCGAGCACGCCGGCCTGGATGATTTCCACCGCGCGTCGGAGTGAGCCCGACGCGCTGCCTTGATTTCCCATCTGGGTCACGACGCCGCTTTTGCGCGCCATGGCCCGCATCTGCCGTGCTTCCCAGACCGTGCGCGTCAGCGGTTTCTCGCAAAACACATGCAGTCCGCGCGACATCGCCAGCAAACTGATCGGCGCGTGCATGTGGTCCGGCGTTGTGACCACGACGGCGTCCAACTCCTTCTCCCGGTCCAACAGCTTTCGGTAATCCTGGTATTGCCGCGCATTGGGGAAACGTGAGCCCGCCAACTCGGCGCCCTTGGCCAGGCGTGTGGTATCCACGTCGCACAGCGCCACGATGTTCTCGTCCAGTTTCAAGAAGTCCCGGATGGTGTTCGCCGCGCGGCCCTGGGTGCCGATGAGCGCGATGTTCAACCGTTCAGAACTGCTTTTGACTTTCGGTGCGGCACCGGCGAAAAGCGGTGAAGTGCGCGCGAGAAGCGCGCCCCCGACCAGGCCGGCCTGCCTGAGAAAGCTTCGGCGCGATTGACCACACTGTTTCAGCCCGGCAGGGCAATGCTGTAAATCCCGGTTCATGGTTTTGGGATGGTTGAGACCGATCGCGCTTTTGGTGGAAACGGATTTGTGGTCCGCGCGTCCGCTGGCAGGGGTTTGCCCTCGTTTTCGTCGTATTGATGCATTGGCCGCACCCAGATGTTCCGGTATTGCACCTTGCCGCCATGCGCCTGAAGTCGGAGACGACTTTCCGTTTGTTCGCCGGGAACGTCCACATGGTGATGCACGGGCAGGCCGTTGTGCAGGACCGTGTAGGTGGCGTTTTTCACCTTCGTGCCATTTTGAAATTTCGGGGCGAGATAAAAAATATCGTAGCTCTGCCATTCACCGGGTTTGCGGCTGGCGTTTACCAACGGTGGCCAATGCGAATAAATCGCCGCCGCCTGGCCGTCGGGGTAGGTGTCGTTTGCAAAGCTGTCCAACACTTGAATTTCCGGGTGGTCGCCGATGAAAACGCCGCTGTTGCTGCGATGCTGATCGAGATGTTTGTCCGCTAGCGCCGCCTCTTCGGGCGAGGTGCGCCACTCGAGATGGAAATGGCAGTCGGTGAATTTCTGGCGCGTTTGGATGCTGCCGCGCGCAACTTCCGCATAGCCGTCATGGATCAACCACGGCGCCGGCTGGCTCAGGTCGTCTTTGGCTCGCGGATTCCAGAGCGCCCACTGCGACAGGTCCGTCCCGTCGAACAGTACCACGGCGTCGCTGGGCGGTTTCCCCGGTGCGTCCGGCGTGCTCGTCGTCGGGGGGGTAACGACCGTTGGACGCGGGCGCAGGCGATCGCCGTGTTTGTATTTCGACGTGGGCGGCTTGGTTTCGGCCCTGACTGCGGGCGTATCTTGCGCCTGCGCGCCCAGCGCGAGTATCCCTGTTGCCAGCGCGAGAACCACCAGCCGCCTAAAATTCAGTGCCGCGCCCAGGATGTTCCACTGGTATCTCATGGCTCGAATGCTCCTCCGTTTTCGACCGCGACATGATCTAGGTTTACGACCCACTCGCCTTCGGTTGTGGTCTTGCCAATCCGCACAAAGGATGTCTCCGGAATGTCCTTCTCCAGTAGTTCGCCGTTCAGCGTTCCTTTCAGCTCGCCATCGAAATAAACCTGGGCGACGCCATCGGCGCGGATGGTCACGCGGTAAGTGTGCACCGCCGTGCAGTTGTCGAGGTTGCTCCCGAGCACACGCACTTCATTGTTTTGAAAGGCGTGCAGGCGCATCGGAAAAATTGTCAACGAGTAGCGTCGAAACTTTCCATCCTGCTGCTTCAGCACCGCCTCCAGATCAAATCCCCGCGTCGGGTTTCCGATCCGGTAGGGGAGCAGCCGTGCCTCCACCGTTACCCCCGCAGTGGCGTCGAACTCCTTCGCCAGCGTCCAATTCAACTCCGGACTGGCCGGCAACTGGCGCACGGGGCGGTCACGGACGATGAGCGGGCACGTGCCGCGCGGTTCGCCGCGAACCACGCCCGCCTCCCGCAATTGCGCTGGATCTGCTGCGTGCGGTGAAGGCTTCCACTCCGGCTGCCGGCCGAGCACCAGATCGGCGCCGCTCACGACCGAAGCCAGTTGTTCCTTCCGCGGAAGTTTCTGCGGCACCATTTCCTCGCCCGCCACGGGAAATGTGTCCGTGCGAAACGGAATCAGCGGCAATCCCGCCTGATTCACGAGGTTCACGCGCGGCGTGGCCTGCCACGCGTAGCGGACGGACAGCGGACACGGCACCGCGGTCGCGCGCACAATTACTTCCGGACCGGAATTCTCGGCATTGGCTTCATGAAACGTTCCGTCTTCGCCGGCAATCTCGAAGCCACGCGGCCTTTGCCCGTCGTTCGTTTTCAATCCCTGATCCGCGTGAACGAAACGAAGATGCAACGTGTCCCCCTCGGTTTTGAAATCCTTGAATTCCGGCGCGCCCGGCCACGTACTGCGCCCATATTGGCGGGCGAGCACCAGATCCGCGAGGCGATTGGCGAAGTCAGCTTTGTTCTTCGGGTGCAGTTGGTCTTCCTGCCCGATGTCAATGGTCGGGATCATTCCCGTGTGCGGCAGACGCAGGGCGGCCGCCTGCGATTCGCGGACCACCGGCCACGTGGGCTTGTTGCGGAGGTTCGGCAACTGCACGAAAAAGAACGGCATTTCCGGCCGCTGCCATTGTCGCCGCCAGTCTTCGATCATCGCCGGGAAGAGAAACCGGTAGAGGTAGGCATTCTGATACGGTTCCCCTTCCGTTTCGCCCTGATACCAGATAACGCCTGCGACCCCGAAGGGAATGAGCGGATGCAGCATGCCATGGTAAAGCCGCGACGGCTGGATATTCGGCCGCCAGCCCAGAACGTCCTCGGGCCATAAGCGGCGCAACGCCGGTTCGCGCAACGCTTCCGGGCTCATCCACGACGATGTGCCGGAGCCGCCCCACACACAAAGCAAGATGCCCACCGGCACGCCGAGTTCTTGGCGCAGCCGCTTGGCGAAGTAGTAGCCGATGGCGGAGAACTGCGTGCCGGTCTTGTCGCTCCAGCGCAGCCAACGCCCGCTCACGTCCGCCCACGGCCGTTCGCCCGGACGCTCGGGAACACAGAACGTGCGAAGCAGCGGATCGTTCGCCGACTTGATCTCCTCTTTTGCGCTTTCCAACTCGGCCAACCGCAAGGCCATGTTCGACTGCCCCGATGCCAGCCACACTTCACCGATCACAATGTCGGTGACCGTGACGGTATTCCGGCCGCGAACAACCAGCGAACGCGGTTCGCCGCTTGCGGGCATGGCGTCGAGGACCGCCAGCCACTTGCCATTGGCGTCAGCCGTGGTGGTTTTCCGTTGACCGGCAAATTCCACCGTGACCTGCTCGCCCGGCTCGGCCCAACCCCACACGGGCACTGGCTGATCGCGCTGGAAAATCACCGAATCTGAAAAAAGCCCGGAGAGGCGAACGTCCGCGTGAAGCGGCACGCCTTGCAGCGCAAGCAACAGAAACGAAATGAACAGAACGCGCTTCATTTTCCACTCAAAGGCCATTCAAGTCGCTGGCGCCCCGCGAGCAATTCGGCGCGGAGCTTCGGATAATTCACGTCCTGGACGGCGACTTTTTCGTTGATTGCAAGGACACCAGCGGCGCCGGCGGATTGGCCGAGGATCATGTAAACCGGCTCCATGCGGATGCTGCCGTAAGCCACATGCGACGCGGAAAGGCAAACCGGCACGAGCAAGTTTTCGCACTGGACGCGCTTGGGCGTGAGCGCACGATAGCTGATGGGATAGGGCTGCGGCACCCGGCCGCCCATGTGGCCTTCGTTCTGCACCCAGCCATCCGCGTCCACGTAACGACGGATAAAATGCGAATCCGTACCGTAGCTCGCGAGGCCGATGGAATCCGGCGCGACCCGGTCGCCGCGGCAATCGAGTTCGGTCATCACGTATTCGCCAATCATACGCCGGGCTTCGCGGACATAAAGCTGATGCGGCCAGTTGCGGTTGTCGGTGAATTCATCCTTCGCCAATCCCCATATCCGCATTGGCTCGCGATAGGCCGCGGGCACGCGCGGGTCATTGGCCAGAAACCAGAGCATGCCGCGATGATAGGATTCGTGCTCGTGATAAATCCGTTCGCGCGTGGCGTAGTCGCCGTCGGGATAATCCCAATTCATGCCGACGTAATCGGATGAGACTGCGCCCTTCGTGTTCTGGTCCGTCTTGCGGTTCGGCATGATGACGCGGTTCGGGTCGTAGCCGAGGCCCGGATGCTCGATGGGCTTGGGCGTGGGGTAATGGGCAAACACCTTGTCCGAGCCGTCCAGCAGCAGGTAGCGCAACATCAACTCATACTTGGCGGGATCGTAATCGGCGGGCCGCTCGAATTCGACCTTGTTGGTCGGCACGTCGGTCAGCGCGAGACGAAAGTTGTAAGCCTGCACGCCGCGGTCTCCGCTGCCGCGTGGCGGAAGCGGGCCGGGTTGGATGCCGTGAAGCAGTCCGCTCGAAGGGTCGCCCGGTTTCACGTACGGGTCCACCTTGTAGAAGAAGTCCGCGCCGCCGATTTTGGTTGTCGCAGGTTGAACCCCGTTCACGCTTTCGCCATAAACCGAATTGGCCTCGCGTCCGACATGATAGCTGACGCCTGCTTTCGCCATCAGGTCGCCCTCGTAGGTGGCGTCAATGTAAACCTTTCCCCGCAGTTCGCGGCCAGATTCCATTACGATGCTCGTGATGCGCGCGCCGGATTGTTTGACGCCCTGCTTCAAATCCAATCGCTCGCCCAGCGCAACTTTCACACCCGCCTCGCGCAGCATGTCGTGGTAGATCTTCTCAGCGACGTGCGGTTCGAAATACCACATCTCCTGCTCAGTCGGATCGTAGCGCCACAACCCGGCGGGCTTGCTCGTGTGCCATTTTGCCGGATCGGCGTAATATTTCTTCACCCGCTGATAGAATTCCCGGGACAAGCCGCCGATGGATTCCTTGCGGCCGTAGTCTGTCGCGCCCAAGCCGCCGCTGGTCAATCCGCCCACGTGCTTTGAAGGCTCGACCAAAACGACTTGCTTTCCCATCCGACCTGCCTGCACCGCCGCAATGACGCCGCCGCTGGTCCCGCCGTACACGACCACGTCGGCGGACTCGGCAGCGTGGGTCAACACGCCCAACGCCATCAGGATGGCGAGCGTAACCAGGCGGGGCAGGCGATTTCTCATGAACCTTTGGCCGGGCGGGGCGCGACCGGTTTCTGAATACCGCCATCGAGCAAAATGCCGGCGGCGACCAGCGCAAATTCACCGGCAGTAATTTGTTTTTCGTTCACCGGTTTAATAACTTCGGCGGACTTGACCCAGCGGGGATTGTCGGCGGCCAGACCCTCGCGAAGCGCACCCAACGTCACACGGTCTCCGGTAAACTTGCCGTGCGAAAGTTTGACTCCGCTCAACTCACAGAGTCGCGCGAGGGATTTTTCCAGTTCGCTGCCGCGCAGGGGTTCGTTCACCCCCCAAGGATTGTCCACGCCCAAAGGTCGCCGGTCATGCGTGAGCTGGCCGGGCCGATCCATCACCTGGTAGAGCGCAAGCAGTTGCGTGGCCTTCCAGATTGGACTGCGAAAAGGCACGTCCACATGCCAGCGCGGAACGAGGGTGCTGCCGGCATCGAGGAGGGCGGACTGCACTTGCAGCGGATTCAGATGGCGCGGTTGCACGCCCTGCTTGACCGCCAGCGCCGCAATCGCACCCGCCGCCTGGCCGGTGAGCATGGTGATGGGTTGCATGCGGGTGGAACCGTTCGCACGCCGGGATTGGGAAATGTTTTTCTCCGCCGCGATGAAGCCATCCACTTTCTCCGGAATGAACGACTCGAACGGCACCATGAACGGTCCACTGTGCCGCGCCAGTTCACCGGAATCCAAATCCGGTTCGATGGAGTTAGCAGTGTCACCGTGATCCAGGTCCATGCCGTAGTCGCCCATCGCGACCGAGGTTGGAAAAAGCTTCGCCTGATCATCGCGAAATTCTAGGTCGTTCCCGCTCAAACCGTAAATCCCGACGATGCGACGGCTTTCGCGCACGTAGGGTTGCTGCGGCAGATGCGTGCAGAGCGGCAGCAGGTCGGCGCGGATATCGAGCTTCCGCATTTTCTGCCGGTTGTAGAAGGTGTTGTAGCCTTCGTCCTCGGCGAGCGACCACGGCAATCCCAACTCCTGCTGAAAATAGTAGAGCACGCCGAGCGAGCGGTAGATGCCATCGCGCTCGTCAATCAGGCGCTGGGCCGGACTTTCGAGCGTCGCACACGTCACGGGATAGTCGTTGCCACCGTTGAAACCCGAGCGCGTATGGCGCTCGGTGCTGCGCGCGCCGGTTAGCGGGCTGGTCGAATCCACCAACCCGCGCCACGCGAAATAACGCCGCCAATGAATCGGCGGCTTCAAACCCTTGGCCTCCGCACCCCAGACCTGAAAGCCGTGTTCCTCAAACCGCCCGAAGGATTTCTTCAGCTTCTCGTAACCCGGCGGTGGCGATTTGATCTGGAGATGCGCCGGCACGCCCTCGGGATACTCGCGTACGATCGCCAGCCACGTGTGGTCCTGCACCGGGGCCTTGAGATCAAAGTTGGGGCTGATGGTGTTACCGCTGCGATATCGCGCGCCTGTCAGGGGAATCACGTCCCCGTACTCGGTGGCATCAATCAACTGTTTGCAGGTGATCTGCTTCGTGGTCACGCCTTTCTCGTCGGCGAACTCCACGGTCACACCGCGAACGGATTCGCCGTCCTTCTTCACGGCGGTAATTCGCGAACGCAGGCTGACGTCAATTGTTCCGCCATGTTCGCGCTCTTGCTGGATGAAACCATACAACACCGCCCGAACAACCCGAGGTTCGTACCCGCCCTCGGTTTGATGTGGATACGTGTAGTACGCGAACATCGGGTCCTTATCGAGCGTCTGGTAATGCAGGATCATGCTCTCGTGGAACTCGCGATAAATCCCGCGTTCGCGCACCGGGTATTTCCACCAGTCCGAGGCTTCATCCATCGTGGTCACGCCCGCCGCCATCTGGCCGCCGAGCCAGTCGGTTTCCTCAAGCAGAAGCACTTTCGCCCCCAGCCGGGCCGCCTGCATCGCGGCGCCGAATCCACCCGTGCCGCCGCCGGCAATGATGACATCGTAGCTCGACGCGATCTCTTTCCGCGGCGTGTCGAGTTCAGTGGTCTTCCATTGCGGCTTTACGATGGGATAATCCGGGGCACGGAAGCGAGCCGGCGAAGCTGACAGCCTGCCGTCTCCCGCAGTGGCATCAAGTTGAAATGAGGCCGCCGCGGCGAAGCGCGTGCAACGCAAACCAGCGTAGCCTGATTTGAGGTCGCCGTCGCGCGCCTGCACTTTTGCCTGTTCGCGGCCACCCGCATCGCGCACCACCGCCGTCAGGATGTCGCCCTTCAAGTCGAACCTCAGTGTCCAGAGTTCTCCCTCGCGATAGTGATTCCAAGTGATCAGGCCGGGCGGGCGCGTGCCGGAGAGGCGCAGCGTCTCGGTTTCCGTGATCGGCGGGATGAAATCAATGTTGGTCAATACCCCGGCCTTCATCTTCAACAACTCCAACCGGTCGTTGCCGCTGAAGCGGGCGAGATAAAAATTGTTCTGGTCGCTGGCCCGCGCGGCGATGCCGAAAGACACACAGTCGTCTTCGGTCTTTTTGAACCGCGCCACAATCACCCCGTCCGTGAGTGCCATTGTCGCGTTGATGGTCTGCCCATCGCCGGCAAAGAGCAGCAAGCCCGCAAAGTCATCCGGATACGGGCCGAATTGCTTCTTGATGAGTTGCCGGAGAAAGCCGTTCCCGTCCACGGCCCACGCGCGACTGGGCCGCGAGTTCATTGCATCAAACCAATCCGCCGGGCTGCGGCCGTACTGGGTCGAGGAAAACGTTTCTGAACTTTTCACGGTGACACCGGTAGCGACGAGCGACGGCACGGCGATGAAGAGAGAGAGACAGCACAGGCCAGAAGTTGTTTGGAGCAATTTGGACAATGGCATGATCGTGTTTACTCAGTTATTCGGGACTTCGGAGGAACCTTTCCTTTGGCCGCCGTGGCGTCGAGCACCTGGCCGTCGCGCAGCAATTGTTCGCGTAATTTGGCGTAGTTGACTGCCTGAACCGGCGTGCCCGCAGCGATCGCCTGCACCGCCGCCGTGGCCGCGGATTGGCCGAGCACCATGAACACCGGTTCCATGCGCATTGAACCATAAACGACGTGGCTCGCGGAGATGCAAACCGGTACCAGCAGGTTTTCGCACTCGGTCCGCCTGGGCATGATCGAGCGAAAGCTGATCCCATAGGGCTGCTTCACACTCAGGCCAAGCGTGCCCTCGTTGCGCACAAAACCATGCTCGTCAATGTAGCGGCGGACGTTGTGGGAATCCATCGTGTACGACCCCAGACCGACCGGATCCTCCACGGCAGTGCGGCCTTCGCAAATGTGCTGCGTCATCACAAACGCGCCGATCATGCGGCGCGCTTCACGAATGTAAAGTTGATGCGGCCAGTGTCCGTTGTCCTTGAATTCGTCTTTTGCCAGTCCCCATCTCTTCATCGGTTCGCGGTATTTGGCCGGCACCCGCGGATCGTTGGCGACGAACCAGCAAAATCCTTGCTGCCAACTCTCGTGCGCCCGGATGATCCGCTCGCGCGTGGCATAGTCACCGTCCGGGTAATCGTAATTGCCGCCGACGAAATTGAACGATACGGCACCCTTGGTGTTCGAGTCGCTCTTGCGGTTGGGCATGATTTTCTTCGGTGGATCGGCCATGAGGGTGTTGCCCAACACAGGGTGCTCGGATGCGGGCTCGTTGGTCCATTCCGGCAGTTGCCGTTCGGTGGTCAAATAGCGCAGCAGGAGTTCGTATCGTGCCGGATCGTAATCGGCGGGTTTGGGAAAGGGCGCTTGATTTTCGGGAACGTCCGTCAGGCAAAGCCGGAAGCAATAGGCCTGCACGCACCGGTCGCCCGCGCCGATTTCGCCCGCGCCGGTCGCCGTCACACCGAAGATGGTCCCGCTCGTGGGGTCGCCCGGCCTCACGTAAGGGTCCACCGCCCGGGAGAAATCGTGGCCGGTTGGCCGCGGACGATTCCGCATGTGCCGCCATTGATTGCCGTTGTGCGTTTCGCCGTAAGTGGAATTCGCTTCCCGCGCGAAGGTGTAAGCCACCCCGGCTTTTGCCATCAGGTCGCCTTCGTAGCTTGCGTCAATGAACATCTTGGCGCGGAACTCGCGGCCGGATTCCATCACGATGCTTGAAATGCGCGCGCCGGATTTTTTCACGCCCCTTTTCAAATCAAGCCGTTCGCCGAATACCACCTTTGCGCCAGCCTCGCGAATCCAGTCCTTGAAAATCCCCTCCGCGACGTGCGGCTCGAAATACCACATCACGTCGGCGTTGGGGTCGTGTCCGTGTGTCTGGTAATCGGCGAGCGCGCCGTATTTCCAGGCGGAGGCTTGCGCGTAGTACCGCTTCACGCGCCGATAAAATTCCCGCGACAACCCGCCGATGGCTTCGCTCTTGCCGATGTCGGTCGCGCCCAGGCCGCCGCTGGTCAGACCGCCGAGGTGGCGGCCGGGTTCAATGAGCACGACGGAACTTCCCATCCGGGCTGCCTGCACGGCGGCGACCACGCCGGCGCTGGTGCCACCATACACCAGCACATCGAATTCGTTCGTGCGATTCCACGGAGGTGAGTCCGCCTGGAGACAGGCGACCGAGACGAGCAAGGTGAAGACAAACCAGCAAATCTGGCCGGTGCTCACCCCCATCTTCCGGCTGGTCGCGCAAAGAATCACATTGCCAAGTCGTTGTGTTCCCCGCGTCCGGGAAGTCTGAACCCGGTTGTCCCTGACGGCAGGGTGTTCTCCCATTCGGAACGGGCGTCAGTGGTGGGAAGAACTGCCGGAGAACGTGGCGGGACGCCGCTGCTCGCGGCTCCCTCTTTCGTGACCAGGCGTTTTTTCATGGACCAAGAAACGTTTGTGTCGCCGGCTCTCTTGCAGGAAAGCATGCCGCCTTGCTGCGGATGCGGACATCGGCTCGGTTTGACTTGGAGATCATCCGCGAGCCCGCCGCGCGTTAATCCCACCAGCGGATGAAGGACAGAACGTGAAATTTATGACTTCAGATCGCGAGCCTGACGGCGAAACCGGCCGAGCAAAGCCAGCATCCCCAAACCAACGATGGTGGCAACCTGCGGTTCCGGAACCGTCACGATGAAATTGCCATTGATCGTGTCCCACAAGTATGAAGCTCCGCCGCCAAAGCCCGAGACATTGATGACCGGGGTGTTATCAAAGGAAAGTGCGTCAATCAGCGTGAAGCTGCCCGCCCCACCGGTGTAAGCACTGCCATCCACATTGATCTCCGCCGCCGGATCGAGGGCGACGACGCCTCCGACATTGATGGTGGAGTCACCCGTGCTATCAAACGTGAAGTCAATGGAGCCCGGGCCTCCCAGATTAAGATCGCCCGTCAGCGTGATTGTGGCACCGTTTTTCACATTGAACGAGCCATTGGTGATGCTCAGGTTCACTGCATTAAATATCCCATTTTGAATCGAATAGCTGCCAGTTCCCACCGGGCCGATGACCATGGATCCGGCGCCACTCGGAGCGGTCATCAGGTCCAAAGTGCCACCGGTTTGCGTGATGGTGCCACTGCCGGAAGCGCCCGTACCAAGCGAAAGCGACGAGGCCTTGAAGGTGCCGCCGCTCAGGTTAAAAACCCCAATCGCACCCGGGCTGGTGGCCTGGCCCACGTACGCCTGACCGCTGGACCCGCCAGAACCCACAATGATGTCCCCACCATTCTGCGTCAATGTTCCCTTTCCCGAACTCCCGGCAACCGTAAAATTATTCGAGGCCCAGAAGGTACCACCGGACATGGTGTAAAAACCCTCGCCCTGAACACCGATGCTGACCGTGCCGGCGACCCCGACGGTCCCACCACTTTGCACGCCCGTGCCAATTCCGCCGGCCAGAACTCCAAACCGCAGCACGATGGAAGTAGTCCCTGGCAATTGAAGATTGGCACCGCTGTTGATGTTGAGAGTGCCGTTTCCGCTGCGTCCAATTTCCGAGGCGGCCGTGGCCGTAAGGTTCGCCCCGACATTCAGGGTCCCCGTTGTGCCGCCGGTGCCATAGCCAATGCGCAAATTGGTGATTGGACTCAACGCATTTGCCGTGAGATTGGCGGTGCCGCCGTTGTCTATTTGCGCCACCGCCGCGTTGGGAACGCCCACGGGCAGCCAGTTCGCCGCGGTATTCCAGTCGCTGTTCCCGGCATTCCACGTGCCGGCGTTGGCCGACAGAGCGAGGGCCATCACCGCAATCGCTGCATAGATCAGCCGTTGAAATTCTTTCGCTGGTCCAAGTGTGGGGCTTGTTGTATTCATAAGCGCTTCAAGTCGAGTTGCGGCCTGAGATTATCAATTTCAGCATTTTTGTCGCCCAAATTTCGCTAGTGACGAATTTTGATACTCGATTATGGGCAAACGGCGCCGCCCAAGCCAGCCTGGCTTTTCCCGCGGCTCACCTGTAATAATCCACGACCACGTCGTTGATTCTGAATTTTCGGCCCGAAACCGCAGCTTGGCCTCCCGCCGGGGTCAGCACCAGCACTCTGGCGGTGTCGGCAGGGATGGGGATGTTCTGCGATCCCACCACGTTCGAAAGCACGAAAGTGTGTGTCACGGTGTCGTAAACGTCCACCGGATTGGTTCCAACATCCACTGCCACCACCTTGCTGACCGGGTAAGGGTTGTAATAGAGATAGGACGGATACGCGGCGGGCCGGTAAAAGTCCGTCCGGAGCAGGTCCAATTGCAGGATCTTGTCCACGTTCGTCGGCTTGATGATGCCGCCGAGGAAGCCGACATCACCGCCGAAGTACAGACACAGTCCGAGGCCGCCGTTGACCGCGCCGGCATAACCGGATCCCCACATGGGCGGTACGTTCGTGACGGCGGCGGCCACCCGGGCGCGCACGGCGGGATTCGAATCCGGGGAGGCATCGAGATCCGCGAGGTAATCCTGAAAATACGACTGGGGATGATAACCCCGCAGGCTCTCGAAAGGAATCACGCCATTGGGGTCGCCCGCCCAGAACGGCGAATCCCGGTCGGCGTCTGGCAGAAAAGTCTGGTAGTAATGCCGCGAACTGCTCGCCTTGTGCAAAACCCACTTGCCGACCGTGTGCGCGAAGCGCTGATCGTAACGGACCATCGGCACGAGCGACGCGACCAGGTGAAACCCTTGTTTGGCGTAGGCACGGTTTGCGCCACCGCGGGAGGCTTCGGTGCCGATGAGACCGCTGACTTCGTATCCAGCCCAATTGCTGTAAAGGACACCCCAGCCCTCGCGCAGCGGGTCGTCATCGCCGAAGGTCCAGCGGAAGAATTGGTCCACGTTGTGGCTGTAACCGAGTTCGGCGTTCAGGCGGGCGGCGGTCAACACGCCATAGCCCATCTGCACTCCGTTTTGCATGGGGTTTCGGTCCACGGTCTCCAGGAAATTGAGCGCCCAAATGGTGCCAGCCAGGAATTTGGGGTCGCCGAATTTGACGTAGGCCGCGTATTCGATCCACGCCAGACCGGCGGCGCCCTCCAGCACACCGGGATGCGTTCCGTCCCGGCCATCAATTTCCATCGTGACGGTATTAAACCCGACCACCCCGTTAAAATCCGCAATCCCCGTCGCGCTGCCTCCCAGAAAATCCAGCACCTCATGCCACTTGCTCGCGGTTTCATACATGACCTGTTCCATGCTCGCGCCGCCGGGTTGAAAAGTATACGGCGTCTGGAGTTGGGCCGTCTGGGGATAGAGTTCGACCGCCTGACAGAAGTAAATGCCAGGTACGATGTCGTACCAGAGGCTGCTGGAGGTCTGGCCGGTTTTGTTGTTGCCGATGATTTTTCGTCCCACCGACGTGCCTTGAAACTGCTGCATCGAGCGCACCCAGTTCTGGCCGTTGTGCTGGCTCATATCCATGCCGACCAGCGTTCCCCCGATGATGGTGCCAAACAAGTTCAGCGCGTCGCCGCCTTTATCTATCCCAACGAATGAAGGAATGAACGGTGTCGCGATCTGAAAATTGGGGTTCGAATTGTCCCACCAGACCATCGGCAGGTATTGACCCGTCGCATTGAAGTCGGAGACGCGGGCCGTGTATTCCTGCGCCACGCTGCGCCAGTCGCGAAGCAGATAGCTGGAGGGTTGGTTGGACAAGAAGTTGATGTTGTTGCTGGTGCCCGGCCAGCCGCCGGTCTTAAAGGACCAGACCGGGCCGGGGACAATGTTCGTGCCGTTGACGAGGTCAATCCGCCAGTAATACGTGGTGTTGGTCGCCAGCGGACCGGGATAAAAAAGTTTGTCCAATTGGTTCGTCTTGAACTCCGTGGCATCCGGCGTCGGGTCGGTTCCGAAATACACATCGAAGGAGGCATCGCCCCACGCCGACCAGCGCAGCATGGTTTGCGGATCGGGGCGCTGCCTTCCTGCCGCCGGGCTCGGGTCGTAGGCGAAGGCCGGCGGTGCGAGCCGATAAAACACGCACGGGTTCGATTTTGAAACCGGCAGAGCCAGCCAGTTCGTGGCGGTGGATCCGGGCCACGGCGACCAGTTCGTGCTCAGACCCACGTTGAGCGCGTTGGTCTGCGACTGCAGCACCCACCCGGAGTATTCCCATGGCCAGCTCATTTCCATGGTTGCGCCGCTCAGTTTGTAGGTGATCGTCGGCGCGACAACCGTCACGGGCGAGCCCACGGTGATCGTGAAAGTGCCATTGACCAAATCCCAGGTGGAAGTTGCGCCCAACGAGAATCCGCTCACATGAATTGCCGGCGTGCTGTCAATCGAACCGGCGTCAATCAACGTGAAAGTCGCCGGGCCGCCGGTGTAGGCGCTGCCGTTCACGTTGATGGTGCCGCCGGGATCAATCGTGCTGGCGTTTCCCGACGTGAAGACCATTTGGGAAACGCCATCCGGTCCAAAATTGAAATTGATCGTGCCGGTCGCATCCAGGTCGAGAATCCCGGTGCAATTGATGGTCGCGTTGCTGTTCACCGTCAGCGTGCCGGTCACGGTCAGGTTCGAGGCGAACAAGGTGCCGTTGGCAATACTGTAAAGGGCGGTGCCCGATCCGCCGACGGACATTGAACCCGCACCCGCCGGACCGGTAAGGAGATCAATCGTCCCGCCCGTCTGGTTGACTGTTCCCGTGATCCCTGCCGCCTGCGCAATGGAAAGATTCCGTGATTTAAATGTGCCGCCGGACAAATGGAACAGGCCAAAGCCCGACTGGCCGATGTAGCTCTGGCCGCTGTTCGCCAGGTCGCTGCCCACAACGACCGTGCCTCCGCTCTGCGTCAACGTCCCGTTGCCCGGGCCGGTGCTGCTGGCGCCGACCGAGAAATTATTCGAGGCCCAGATGAAGCCGCCGCTTAATTCGTAGAAGCCCGTGCCTTGATTGCCGATGAAAATCGTTCCGCCCGCCGTCAAAGTGCCTCCGGTTTGGAGGCCTCGACCCGAGTCGGTAGTGGTGGCGCCGAACCGCGGCGTGGAGGTGGTGCCGCCGCCCACGTTGACTGCCGCGCTGCCGGAAATCTTCAGTGTCCCCGAGACGTCCAGCCGTTGATTGCCGCTGATATTCAGCGCGCCCCCGCTGATGTCGTATGTCCCATTCGTGCGAATAACACTGCTGGTCGAGCCAACCACCGTCAGGACTCCGTTCGTGTGGATGACGCTGTTGGTGGCCGCAACTGTGGCCGAGCCAACCCCGACCAGATTGTTGGAAATCAGCAGGCTCGCCCCGATAACCAATGTACTCGTGCCCGCCGCCTGGCCGAGTTGCAAGCTCGTGATATTGGGCGCGAGGTTTGAAATGATGGCGACTCCGCTGTTGATGCGCACCACATCCGAAGGACCGGGCACCGCGGCGATGCTCCAGTTGGCGGCGTTGTTCCAATAGCCGCTGTTGGAGTTGGTCCAGGTGACGGTCGCGGCCCGCAACGCCGTGTCACTCAGCAGGACCGCTGTTGCGAGGGCCGACAGCAAAGTTCGCCCGCGCGGCTTCGCTTTGAAACATCGCAGCCTCATATACACACATGGCTTGGCAGTCATCCCTCGGTTCGTATCATGGTTTGCGCAAGCGGTAGAACACATTCGACCGTCCGGGTTGAAAAGAGATATCGAGGTGGGTGGCTGATTGCGAGCCCGGGATGTCAAACCAGAAACTCGGGCTCGCGACATTGATTGAGTTTGACTGCGCATACCAGCCGAGGAAGGAGGCCGGCCAATCAAGTTCAAGCGTCTCGTCATTCTTATTCCAGACAATGACGGGCGGAATGGTCTGTTCCACGGTCAACCTGAACGTGCCGCTGGCTGCATTCCATTCATACGCGGAGCCAGGCGGGAGGTTCTTCAACGTGATGACCGGCTTCCCGCTGAAGGAAGCGCAGCGAAGCAACTCGAACGTCGCGGCGCCGCCCTCGTAATCAGCGCCATCCACGACAATCACTGAATTGGAGTGAAAGATCCCTGCGCCGCTGGCGAACGTCATGCCGCTAATGCCGGCGGCGTCGAAGACATACTCCACATTACCAGATGCGCGCAGGTCCAGCCCGGTGCCGGTAGCCGATGAGCCGATGCTCGCCTCGCTGCCCACGACGCGCAATAAATCCGGTGTGGCGCCGGCAACACCGCTGGCGCCAATCAAAAACCGGCCGCGGAACTCGCCGCCGCTGATGATGACATTGCCAGTCACCGCCTCCGTCGCAGTGTCAACGCCGACTTTCAGAACGTTATTGCTCGACAGACCCATTTGCAGCACGCCGCCGCTCAAATTCAGATTGCCAATGGCTCCCGGCGTACCCCGCCCCACTTCCGGCACGTCCAAGGAGGTCACCAAGCGACCTCCGGGGAGAATGTTCAACGTGCCGGTGCCGGGCGGGTACGTCGTGGCATTGTCCCCCAGATAGAAACGCCGGATCACGCCGACGTCATACGAGATGGACGCGCTCAAGCCGGAGCGGATGTAAACCAGGTTGGTTTCACTGGGCGGCTGGTTGTTATTCCAGTTCGTACCCGCCGTCCAGCACCCGCTTTTGGTGAGAACAAAGTTGCCCGTGATTTGCGGCGGCGGCGGATCGGCTGGCGGCGGGCAGGAGGTCGAGGGCGGAGCGGGTGGCTGCGCCAACGAGCCATCGCCGAAGCGAAACGAAAGAAAATCGCCGATCACTTGCCCGTACACATCGTGTCCCAACTTGTCTAAATGGACTCCACCGGTAACGGTGAACTCGTTTGCATCATATTCGCTGGACGGCTGATTGATCTCAATGAGGTCCACTGGCGCCCGACCCTCGGCGACCGAACCCGCGGCCACGCTTCTCGTCTGATCCATGAAATCGTGGAAACGGCCCAAGGCGCTGTAGTTGTCTTCCGCATTGTTATACAGCTCCGGACTGTAACTGAAGTAATAGGACTCCAGATCGTTGGTTGAACCCTGGTAAAAGTCGTGCGGCGTAACCAGGATGGGAACGGCCCCGTTCGTCCGCACAAAATCCACAAGCAATTTGAGTTGTTGATTGAAATCCGCGGGGGAACTTTGACCGGTGCTGACGCCGGCTTTCCACACGCGCTTGTGGTCGTTCATGCCGAAATTGATGATCACAAAGTCGGGCGGCACCATTCCGTAGATTCCTTGATGTATTTCCTGGAAGGCGTATTTCAGCCGCTGGTATCCGCCCAGGTTCGGGTCGGCCGCGTCATCGCCGTGATACGTCGGCAACGTGGCCCCGGCCCCATAATAGGCCCGACTGCCGCCCTTGCCGTGATTCAGTTGGCGGCTTTCGAGCGAGTCGTCATTGATGTCGTAGGCATGGGCGGTCAGGACGTGAAGATTGAACCTCTGGGCGACCTGGTCGGTCCAGTGCTCCTTGTCCGGGTCATCACGCAGCGAACCGCTGTTGCTGGTGAGGCTGTCACCCAAAAAAATCACCGTCGCATTCTGAATGTTGTGCTGCGCGTCGCGCGCCGGAATCAGCGGGGCGTAAACGCCACGCACCTGGAGATTGTCCAACAGCGCGAGCGAACTGCTGTTGGCGGCATCCGAAACGAAACGCAGACGGAAACCCGTTTGCCGGTTCGCCGCGGGACTGAGGTTGATCGCCGTCAGGGGATCGTCAAAGCCGCCACTGCTTTCGGATAATGCCGTCTGCCAGTTCGTGCCGTCGGTGGACCACTGGCAGGAAAAACCTTCGCCGACCGCATAGTTCGTCAAGGAACGGTGATACCGGATCTGGATGTCCTTCATGTTCCCGGTGGAAATCGCGCGCTCGATCCAGGTGCTCTGACTCAGTTTCGCTGATTTTCCGGACCGGCCTTCGACCGGTGCTTCCAGCGCGCGGTCGTTTTCACGCGTCCAGCCAACGGGGGCGGTGTTGGTTGCGCCGTTTTCAAAGTCGTCCGCATAAAGCATGGCATTCGTGCCCGGGAAATTCGTTGCGCCATAGTCGGTGCGAAACGTCCACACGCGGCCGGGAACAACCGTCCCGTTAAGATCAACGACCGTGTCCACCCGCCAATAATACTGTTTATTCGGCTCGAGGGTGCCGGGGTAGAATGACAATTCGACCGGATTGCCGGTCAGGTTTCCGCGGAATTCGGTCTCGTCGGGTGTGCTGTCTTTGCCGAAGTAAACATTAAAGGAGCCGCCCGCTGAGCCTGCTTGCCAGCGCAGGACGTTGTCTTGACCGTTGGTGAGGGTGCTGCCGCTCGCGGGCACGGGCGTGTGTGCTTTCCGCGGATCAGCGGGGCTGGTCTTGAACATCCACACCGTTCCGCGATTTCCCACCAACCGCCGATCCTCGTCATATGCGTCAACGCGCCATTGATAATAGGTGTCCGGGTCCAGATCGCTCAGGACAAGACTATCCGTCGAAATGTAAGCCTTCTGAACCAGGGTAGCGACGCCGGCGTAAACCCTGAAGTAAAGCTCGTTAGTCCCGGCGGCCCACTGAAGCACGACATGGTCGGGATCCACGAGCGGCGCGTTCGCGGGCGGGGGCGTGTTGGCTGGCGACAGGTTTGTCGCGGCGCGCAAAGGAGCGGAAACGACCAACAGGACCATCGCGATACCGATCAGCCGCAAATGATTCACGATTTGGAAAATCGGACCTGACCGATAAGGTTCGGTGCGTGAGTAGAAGGGCGCAAGTCCCCTGAGATTAGTTTCAAACGTCATGCTCAACCGGACCAATGTAGCAGCTTTTGAGGCGGAATCCCCAGAAATTCGCCACTGGCGAACTTTGATTTTGTCGGGCAGGGGCGACCGGGTAAGGTTCAACGGCGCGCAGTCGGCGGTCAGGCCACGGTCGGGCCATTTTCCACGAGCCGGGTCACGGTGACAAAACGAACAACAGATACACGCATGACAAGAAAACTCCTTTGCGCAGCGATGCTGATGGCCAGTTGGCTGGCTTACGGTGACAATCTTCTGCTCTACAAGGCTGATTTCGGCGCGACGCCGTTGGGTCGTATTCCCGCCGGTTGGCGCGACCTGGGAATCCCCCGTTCCAGCCCGATGTGGGGCGTTGATGGCAAGGGGTTGCTGCGGACGCTGTGGAAGGCCGAGCGCGGCCTGATCGCCTACGAAGGCGCGTTGGCCAATGGCGAAACCGCAGCGCAATTTGCGGACGGCGACATTACAGCCGAGTTTCAGAAGACACCGGACCCCACCGTGTCCTTCGGGGTGGCCGGCCGGATACGCGATGCGAAAAACTATTACGTCGTGCGGTTCACCGGCATGACGGACCTGTCGTTGATCAAAGTGGCCGACGGCAAGGAGGATATCCTCGCGCAATTCGTCACGCGCAGTCGCTATCAAGAGGGACAGACCTGGAGATTGTCGCTGGCATTGAACGGCGCGCGGCTGACGGGCCGCATCATTGATGGCAACGGCGTGGAACAGGCCCGTGTTGACGCGCTCGAAGAAGAACCGCTGCCCGCCGGCGCGGTCGGAATCGAGTGTTCGAACTATTCCGCGGCCAAAAGCTTCTCGATCACCGCGGCAAAGCCGTTCGCAACAAAACTCTCCGCGGCCGACATGGCCCGGAAAAATGGCCAGGTGGATTATCCCGACACAATTGTTGCTCCCGCCAAGGACGTAGAGAAACTCAATACGCCCTTTCAAAATGTCGCAGACACCTATGACGTAATTGTTGCCGGCGCGGGAACCGGCGGGTGGGCGGCGGCGCTTCAGGCGTCGCGCTTGGGCGCCAAGGTGCTGCTGGTCGAAGAATCGGACTGGATTGGCGGCCAGATGGCCGCAGCGGCCGTGACGTCCATGGACGAGAGCGGCATCTTTTCCAAATTTCCAGTGCGCGAACGCGGCATTTATCGGGAGTTTCACCAGAGTGTGATCAATCATTATCTCACGTTCAACAAAGACCCCTACCGTGCCTATTACGCCTGGCCGGAGCAGATCGAGGGCGGTTATGAACCCAAGATTGCCCGGGCCATTCTCTATGGCTTCATCGCCGAGGCGCGAAAGAAGGGAACGCTCGACATCGTCACCGGCGCACGGCTAACGCAGGTCCTCAAGCGCGACCAAACTGTCACGGGCGTCGTCCTGGAGAAGAACGGCGCGAAGAAGTCCCCCGCGTGCAAGTCCCCCGCGTGCAAGGTGCTGGTTGAGGCCACTGAATACGGCGACGTACTGCCGCTGGCGGGAGCGCGCTATCGCGTCGGCACGGTGACGAGCGACAAGATTGCGCCCGACTCTCCCGTGCAGGCGCACACATGGGTGGCGGTGATTCGGGAGTATCCTGAAGGCTTGCCCGAGCACCTGCGCATCAAGAGTCCGCCGCCCGGTTACGATGCGCGCCGGTACAAGAAATCGCAGCTTTATGGCCGGCTCATTTGGGGCTCGCCGGGCAAGGATTACAAGGGGCCGCGGGTTTATCGCGTGTTGTTCGCCTGGCGCGGCATGGCGGACATTGACAGCCCGACGACCGGCACGGCCACTCAACAGCGTCACACGCAATGTGGGCTGAATGGGGGCCGCCAGGATTATCCGGTGACCGCCGCGGGCATTGAAGACCCGGCGACGCGACGCAAAGAGCAGGTGGAAGGCATCTATCGCGCGCTGAACGAGATTTATTATTTGCAGAATGAACTCGGTTTGCCCTGGTCGGTGGCCGATGACGAAGGCTACGACACCGGCTACCAGCGGGAAAACATGGCCCTGCGCGATTTGCGTCCCGACCTGCTGCCCCTCGCCTTGCATTTGCCCCAGTGGCCTTACGTTCGCGAATGTCGCCGCGGGATCGGCCTTTACACGCTGCGCACTTCAGACTTGGGCCGGTTTGAGCAGGCGCGGCTCTTCGCCAATTCGGTCGCGATGGGCGATTACTTCATGGACATTGATCACGGCAAGACGGGCGAGGCGATCGAATTGGATTTGGATCCCGGCAAACCCACGCGCGAGAGCGGTCCTTTTCAGGTGCCGTTCGAGGTTTTTATTCCCGAGAAGATTGACGGCTTGGTGCTGGCGGAAAAGAACATCTCCCAATCGCGCATCGTCAATGGCGCGACGCGATTGCAGCCGGTCACCATGTTGACGGGTCAGGCCGCCGGTGCGATCGCCGCCGAGGCGGCCCGACAGGGAATTCAACCGCGCCAGGTGAATCCCATCAAGGTGCAAGCGGCCTTGCTCAACGCCGGCGCGAATCTGATTCAACGCTGGTATGAGGACGTTCCCTGGGGTTCGCGGCTTTGGCGGGCAACGCAACTCCTCTCGCTCCACGGCGTAGTGGATGTGCCCGGTCCGTTCGTGCCGGACGCCGAGAAAGGCATGGGCGACGGTAATTTTTGGCGGCCCGCCGAGCCGCTGGATGAGAAGACTTTTTCCATCGCGATTCGCCGATTGGCGGAACTCGCCGGGAAGCCCGTTCCGGCCCAGACCGCACCGTCTGCGCTGAAGTGGAATGTTGTCGGCGAATCGCTCACCGCAATCAATTCTAACTGGCGTGCGGTCTTCGCTACCAAAGAGGTGTCACCTGAGTCGCCGGTGACGCGAGGCGATTTCGCCCTCGCCGCGGCGCAGGTGCTGGCGCAAGTGGGCAAGCCCACCCTGTTGCGCGACCCGACCGGAGCGTCCAAGTGATTCCGGCATGATGCGTCTAGTTCTCATTCTTTTCGTCGCGGTCTTTTCGCAACCGGTGTTTGCCGCGTCAGCGCGGCCAAACATCATTCTCATCCTGGCTGACGATCTTGGCTGGGGCGATCTGGGCTGTTATCCGAAGGGCAAGGCTTGGGGCGAGGAAGCTTACACGCCCGCGCCGAATCTTGACCGTCTGGCTGCTTCGGGCGTGCGTTTCACGCAGGCGTACGCGACCTGCATGGTGTGCTCGCCGTCGCGCGCCGGCCTGCTGACCGGCCAATACCAGCAACGGTTCGGCTTCTATGCCTTCAACGAGACCTTTGTGGGGCCGCCACGTGATCTCAAGCTGATGCCACAGGCGTTGCGTGAAGCCGGGTACCGCACCGGCATGGTGGGAAAGTGGCACATTTGTTCCGATCCGACGGCCGGCCCTTTGCAACGCGGGTTTGACCGGTTCTTCGGTTTCATCGGCGGGCAGCACGATTTCTTCGAGGCGAACATCGGCGAGACGATGCAAGGCGTCGGTTATGCGTCGGACGCCTACATCTTCGACCAGGACCAACCCGTGACGAAGGTGAAGTATCTCACCGAAGAATTCACCGACCGCGCCCTGGATTTCCTTGTCGAGTCGGTGAAAGGCGAGAAGCCGTTTTTCCTCTACCTCGCCTACAACGATCCGCATCCACCCAACCAGGCGCCGTGGGCGGACCTTGAGCCCTACGCGAAAAAACGGCCCAACGGGAAATTCACCCCGCGCGACATTGCCCGGGCATCCATTGAAAACCTGGACCGCAACATCGGCCGGCTGACGCAATGGTTGCGGGAGCAGGGGCGGGAAAGGGATACGCTGGTCATTTTCACCAGCGACAACGGCGGCAGTGATGGCGGCCCGGGCAACATGCTGCAACACAACGGCGGCTTGCGCGGGCGGAAGAGCACGTTCTACGAGGGCGGCATTCGCGTTCCATTCATTGCCAGCTGGCCGGGGCAGTTGCCGGCAGGAGCAGTTTATGACCAACCGGTGTCGCAGCTTGATGTTTATCCGACCGCGCTGGCCGTGGCGGGATCGTCCCGGCGCATCGAGACCCAGCGTCTGGACGGGGTGAACCTCATGCCGTATCTCCTCGGCACAAACTCCACCGCGCCGCACGCGAGGATGTTCTGGTCCATTCGGGAACCGTCGCACTGGGCGGTGCGGGAGGGAGATTGGAAACTGGTCCTGGAGGACGTTGATCCGGCAACCTTGAGCAGGAGAGATCGGGCGCGGAAAGTCGAGTTGCAGCTATTCGATCTGGCGACGGATCCGCGCGAGGAGAAAAATCTGGCGGAAAAAAGGCCGGAGGTTGTCGAGCGTTTGCGGGCGTTGCACGAGGGATTTGTGGCGGAGTCGAAGCCGTCGCTTTACACGCCGGAGGCCAAGGCGGCTCACGAGGCGGTGCTGGCTGGCCGGGCAAGGAATCCGTCGCTGGCAGCGCCCCACAGCCGGGCGGGCTCGCCGGGTCATTGGCTCGGCGAGCGAGCGAAGCGCAAAACGGAAATTGAGTAGTCCAACAGGGTGACTTCGGGGCTGGGCTGAGGGAAGTCCTGCTTAATTGGGCACCGTCGCGGCGACGTCGCGGGCGATGTTCATGCCGTCAATCCATTTGCTGCGGGGAATCCATTCGGCATGGCCGTCGCAGAAGTTGACTTGGGAGCCGTCCGCGCCGTGGTTGTCCGCTTTGTCCGGATAATTGCCGTAAACACCCGGCCCGGGCGGTTGACCATCGTCAGCGTCAAACATCAACCAAACCCGGCTTGGCCCGGGTCGCAATCCAATGTGGCCGGTCGCCCGTTTCAGTTCCCAAGTATTGACGACTTTCTCCGTTTTGCGAAGGTTGTAAATGATGCCGAGGACTTCGTAACTGTGACCGTACCCTTGCAGGCGGCCATTGGGGGCGTTGTCGAGGAGGTCGCGGATGAGGATCTGGCCGGTGATGGCGGTGCTGGTGTTGGTGCGGATTTCGTGCTGGGTGGCGGGGCAAATGAAGGACTTAAAGCCGGCAATGGGATTGGGATAAAGCCAGTTGAGGTCATCGTCGCCCGCGACGCGGACACCCGGTGTGCCTATTCCGTCAGCCATGTAATTGCCGTCGTTGTCCATGGCATACATGACGCAGCCGAGGCCCAATTGCTTGAGGTTGTTCAAACACCCGGTTCGCTGGGCGCGCTCCTTCGCCCTGGCGAGCGCAGGCAACAGCATCGCTGCCAGAATTGCGATGATGGCAATGACAACCAGCAATTCGATGAGTGTGAAAGCCGGACGGATTCGAGCGTCGCCTCTGGCTTTAACGGTTTGTACTGCTGTCCGTTTCATCGTTCAATTATTTCAGGACTGCGCAGAAAGCTGATGGTTCCCGGCCTGCGACGAGCGGGGTTTTAGGGCAGCGACTTGCGCAATCGGTAAAAGACATTGGCTGACGGTGGATCAATGGCAATGCTCAAGTTGGTGACATTTTGCGAATTCGCGATGTCAAACCATTGGTTGGCGTCCGCCACATTCACGGAATTTGACTGGGCGTACCAGCCCAAATAATCTCCCGACCAGGTCAACTCCAGCGTGGTACCATTGAGAGAATACTGCAGCGTCGGATTCGGCGTTCCCACCGTCACGGTGAATTCACCCGTTGCCAAGTCCCAGTTGTGAGTTGCGGCCAGGGCGAAGCCGGTCAGATTGATGACTGGTGTTTGGTCAAATGCCGTCGCGCTGATGAGGGTGAAAGTTGCCGATCCCCCGCTGTAGGCGCTGCCATCCACATTGATTGTAGCCGCGGGATCAATTGTCGCCGCGCCGCCGAAGTTCATGGTGGAGACTCCGGTCGAGGAGAAATCAAAATTGATCACGGCGGGTGCGCCCATGGCCAGAGAGCCGGTGCAGTTGATCGTGGCGTTGCTCTTCACGTCCACCGTGGCGTTGGTCAGGGTGAGATTAACGGCCTGGAAGGTTCCATTCTCAATCGAGTAAACGCCCGTGCCGCCGACCCCGATGCCCAGGGAGCCTGCCCCGGCCGGACCCGATAAAAGATCAATGGTGCCGCCGGTTTGGTTTACGGTGCCGGTTATCCCGGCACCCTGGCCGATGGAAAACGAGCGTGATTTGAATGTTCCGCCCGAGAGGTTGAACGCACCCGGCCCCGCCTGTCCGATGAAGGTTTGACCGCTGTTGGCGATGTCGCTACCCACAATGATGTCGCCGCCGCTCTGCGTCAACGTGCCATTGCCCGGGCCGATGCTGCTGGAGCCCACCGAAAAATTGTTCGAGGCCCAAAGCGCGCCTCCAGACATGTCGTAGATTCCAACTCCCCGGTTGCCGATGAAGAAGCTGCCCCCGGCTGTCAGCGTGCCGCCGGTTTGGATGCCAATTCCCGTCTGCCCCTCCAGGGCCGCAAATCTCGGAGTGGAAGTAGTCCCGCCGCCGACGTAAACCGCGCCGGTGCCGGAAATTTTCAACGTGCCGGACACGTCCAGCCGCTTGTTGTTGTTGATCGCGAGCACGCCGCCGCTGATGTCGTAAGTGCCATTCGTGAAGACAAAACTGGTCGTTGAGCCAACCACCGTCACGGTCCCATTGGTTTGAATGACACTGTTGGTGGCGGCAAAGGTGGACGAACCAATCCCGATGATATTATTGGCGATGGTCAGGTTCGCTCCGATGTACAACTGGCTCATGCCCGAATCCTGGCCAAGCTGCAAGCTGGTGATGTCCGGCGCGTCGTTGGTCAGGATCGCGGTCCCGACGTTAATCCGCACTGCATCGCTGGTCGGCACCAAACCGGTGTCCCAGTTAATTGCTTCGTTCCAGTTGCCAACGGCCTGATTTGTCCAAACTGTAACGGCCTGAAGCGATGAACCAAAGCTCAGGCACATCACAAGCACGTTGGCCACGATAAATGATTTCTTGATCGGTTGCGCGTTCATATCAGCAGAGCACGACGATGGGGGTTGAATTGATTGATTCGGCAAGCTGTCATGGTGTAGAATCATACTTTGCTGGGATTGGCTTGTGCTATTAACCTTCGCCAATAGCGTTTTTTGATGCTGAAGTTGGAGTCCATTGCCTGAAATCCGGCCAGGGCAAGGTCGCGTGCGCTGATCTCCAGCGTGAACACCGGTCGCCCCGTGTATTTCTTGTGCCAGGCAAGGACGAAACCCCAAAGCACGATTCCTCCGATGAAGATCACCGCCTCCAGATGCTCAACCGGACGCAAGTGATGATGGCAAGCTGTCAGACCTCCGCGCCAAAGCCGAGGCGGGGGATGACCAGTCACAGCTTCACTTGGCGAAAGCATATCAGCATGGCACTTTGGGCCTCGCGACGAATCTCGCATCGGCGGTGACTTGGTATGCGACAGACTTTGACGCTCAGATCGGTGTTTGAACTGCCACTCACCAACACCCTGGGTCCAAGCACGGCCGGGCGGTGAATCCGGGCACCGGACAAAGGTTTCATTCGGAGGAAATCTCCAGGCGTTTGACCGATTTTCGCACGATCAAATTCGTTGGAAGCAATATGCCGTCCTTGCTCAGACCGCGGGCCGATTGGATTTGATCGAAGAGCAACTTCACCGCGTACTCGCCCATCTCCGAGTAGGATTGCGCAACGGTGGTTATCGGCGTCGCCAGGTAGGCCGAATACGGTGTGTCGTCGAAGGATACCAGCGAGACGTCGTCTGGAATCTTTTCCTTTTCCTCGGCCAGCGCGCGGATGGCGCCCAGCGCGTTTACATTGGAACAGGCCAGGATTGCCGTCAGGTCCGGTTGGGTTTTGAGGAGGAGCTTGGTTTCGATGTAGCCGCTTTGTTCGGTGAAGCTGTCGCCCACGATCAGGCTCTCGTCCACCGGCAGTTGATGAGCCGTCAACGCCTCCTTGTAGCCGTGTACGCGGGACTCGTTCGGCGACGTGCCGCGCAATCCCTGGAGGCAGGCAATGCGCCGGTGACCGTTTGCAATCAGCAATTCAGTCCCCTGCTTTGCGCCAGCCACATTGTCGGAACTCACATAGGGCAACGCGACGTCCTGAAAGAAGCGGTCCACCAGCACGATGGGCAGCTTGCCGCCCACAAACTTGGCGAGGTGTTCGCCCGATTGGCCCATCGGGCACAAGACAATCCCCTCAACACTCTGGCTTTGAAGCAGCGCCAGCGACTGCTTTTCCAATTCAATGCTGTCCTCGCTGTCGCACAGCATGATTGAGTATCCATGCTTGCGGGTGCCAAGGGTCACTTGGCGGGCGATACCTGCAAAGAACGGATTCGAAATATCAGGAATGACCAGGCCAATCTTGTGTGTCTTTTTTAGTCGCAGGCTGCGGGCTACTTGATTGGGAACAAAATTGCATTCCTTGGCGATCCTGCGGACGGTGGCTTCCGTCTTTTTGCTGATGCGGTAGCGATTGGCCTGACCGCTCAACACACGCGAAATTGTGGTGATGGATACCCCCGACCGTTCCGCGACATGTTGCAGGGTCGGTTGCAAATGGGCCGCCCCGTCGCCTGCCAGGTTGATTGTATGGTCACTCATATGACGCAAGGCTGCTTCCTTATTGCTTGCGTCCATGCCACCCGCAGCTCTCTTGAATCTGATAACTCGATCATTTTCCCGATCCTCGCGCCGCGAAGCGGTCACTGCTTTCTGTCCGTTAACCGCTTCGCTGAAGAGGTTGTTTCACCCGTTCAACCACACAATTGATTTACCGCAAACGCCATTCCGAATCCATCCCCAACTCATGCGCCTCAAATTCTCTCGCGCCAGAGAAATGCTTACCGGGGTAGCATATCGGATCGCTCAAGCCGCACCATTACCAGTACCCAATGTAAGACGGATTCGAACCGTTGTCATTGAAAAGAACCCAGCGTTGATGCATTTGAAGCTGTTTGCGCCACGTGACCGAGCCGTCAACCAAACCCACATTGCCGCCCTCCGAGTTGAGGTCTTGCGGCGTGAGCGAATCTGGTCCCACCCGAGCTCCGCTGGGAGAATGCGGCACGTCGGTGGTTCTGCCCGTGTATCCGGCGTAGGTGTCCGTTCCCTTGCTGATAATGTCCGCCAACAGCACGGTGTACGGCGTCTGATCCGTCGTCTTTTGCGGCGAGTCCCACGGCCACGTAAATGACCCCCAGTTTTGGTTTCGTGGCCGGGTGTCTTTATCCGTGGGCATGCTCCAAAGGCAGAAGAATCCGACTCTCATGGCTTCCGGCGGGTCCTTGAACGGGACGATCCATTGCTCATCGCGGTTCTTGTTCGGGCAAGTCAGGCAGTTGGTTGAAACACGGCCCTGAAGGACGAAGTACTCGAACGTTTTAATCGGAAGCCAGACAGCGTGATACGTTTGCGCACCGCGCAGGGCATCTGGAAATTCCTCCCGGTTGTCACCCGCGTACATGATTGCGGTCAAGGCCACCTGACGCATGTTCGATTTGCAGACCGTTCGACGAGCACGCTCCTTGGCATGGGACAGGGCTGGCAACAGCATCGCCGCGAGGATGGCGATAATTGCGATAACAACGAGCAGCTCAATCAATGTAAAACCCCGATTCGATGTCCCCTCATGTCCAAAGCCCCTGCGACCGATGCAGTTGGGTCTGCGATTAATCATGGCCATCATAGCGGTTTATTCGTTCAAAAACGCCTTTACGCAAACGTTTGTGCAAGCAGTATGGCTTTCCACCGGAGTGGTGTCAACTGCAAAACAAAGCGACTGCGGGGATACAATCGGGAAACCCGCCGCAGCCATTTTGGCAGAACAATCAGGGTAGTTTGTCGTCGCTTCCACGATGATAGCGAGTTTTCACCTGGCAAATTAATCTCGCGCAGGTACCCACTCAAAAGCACCCATGTCTGGTGCTGTCCCGAATGGCATCGCGCGGTTATCGAAGTCCACTTGGCATCCCAACGGCATTCCGGCATCAATCGCCGGGCTGCCGGGTTTCAGCCGGAAATCACCCGAAGTGATGTCGCGAAACTGCGGGTCGCCGATTTTTTCGCCGATGCGGAGTTGCGCGCCGCCGCCGAGATGTTTCCGTTCATAAGCGTCGCGGTTGGCCTGCTTGCGCAGACTCGCGTGATCCGTTCGATAAAATAAATTATGCGAATGGCTGAATGCTCCCCTTGAGAAGACGGGTTCGACACGCGCAGGGTCGTAAACGAAAATGTTGTTGCGGAAAACGATGTTCGTGTTCCCCCCACCCATTCCGTAATTCCAGAACACAACATCCTCCGAATCGTCCTCGTCGTGGGCGAGAATTCGCACCACCGTGTTGTGGTCCACGCGGAAGTTCGTGCATGGGCCGGTTAGTCCGAGGAAAGATTGATAATCCATGCACACGTTGTGGTGGATCGAAAAATTGTCCTGTTTGACCATTCCGACCCATTCGATGAAACCTTGATTCCGCAGCGAAAGGTTGTGGTGAATCACCACATTCTCCTTTGGCAGCCTGCGATCGTTGATCTCGATGGCGCCGCCGTCGTGCCCGTATTCCTCACTCGGCGCGCAATAATTCACAAAGCGGTTGTAAGAAACCTCATTATGCGAGCCACAAATCACGACGCACATCGGCCCCCAATGCGGTTGAATCGGCGCGTTGTTGTCGTGAATGTGGTTCCGGGTGATCAAATTGTTTTCCCCATAAACCGTGACTCCAACCGGTGTCCGGGTCATCTCGCAATTGCGAACAATGCAATAGTTCGCATTGGTCGTCAGAAATACCGCGCCGAGCTTGCGAACGTCCGATGCCACCGGGTTGATCGGACAACGTTCAAAGAACAACCCGTCCACAATCACATGGCTGGCATTGACGCGGATGGCGTTACCGTCCAAAACGCGTGAATGGGGATTTGAAAACCGCGGAGCGGCACCTTCTCCGAGGCGTTTCAGCGAAATCGGCGCATTGGAGGTCCCGGACTGGTTTATTTCAACTCCACCTTCGAACTCGGATCCGCTTGCGAAAAAAATCGTGTTGCCGGGCCGGAAAACAACCTTGCCCAGGTGATCAAGGGAACGCCACGGCTGGCCCGCCGTTCCGTTTCCTTCGTCCGAGCCGTGTCGGCTGTCCAAGTAATAGTCCGCCGGGCGGGAAGTCTTTGCCGAAAGGGCGAACATCACGCCCGCTACAAGAAGAAACAACGTCTCGCGGTGGTAAAACTTCACTGGGTCTCCAGTATTCCGAAGGCCTGCACCTCCGCGCATGATGAAAACGCCTGTTTCGGGTTGTCGCCGCTTGCCGGTCTGCCGACAACGCGCAGGCCGAAAACTGTCGCCGGTTTTTCCAGTTCGCACGTAAAGCGCTCGCCCGCTTTGAGTCCCGCCGGATCGCTTGCGGTCGTGGCCGGGTAATCCTTGAACTCGATGAGTTTCTCCCATTTGCCGTCCGGTTGGAATTTGACCTGCACGTACGGCTTGAACCTGCTGGCGTCAAACCAACCACCGTCGTGAAAAGTCTTGCCGTGCGCGAAAACGATGCGACGCACCGTGACCGGTTCTTGCAACTCCACGCCGAACCAATCGTCTTGCGCGCGCTTGTTGTCGAAGGTGACGGCAATTGTTTCGAGGCTGTTGTCAATGATGGAACCTGCGTTCGGTTTCCGCGACCGGATTTCCACTCCATCCACCAGCAGATTTCGGTCGGGCTGCGGCGCTTTGTAGGGCAGCCAGATTTTGTATTCCGTCCCGGTCGCTCCGGCTTCGGCAAAAGGAATCAGCCGGAGCGGAAACCCTGCTTCGGACTTCTCAGCGTCGTTCGACCGACACACTGCCCGGATGCGGAAGACTTTTTCACCGGGCCAGAACCTCAGTTTGGCCGGCGCACGTTCGGGCGTCACGCGTAGCGACGCGACGTCCGCGGCGGGAACGCCAATGTCGCTCAATCTGCATCCGGTGTCGTCCATCAACGCCTCATCGGCCGTGAGCACTAACGGACCAAACATGACCGCGACACGATTTTCATTCTGGCGATCACCCGTCACGATCCTCGGTTGTATTTCGACGCGAAGTTCGATTTCATCGTCCGCCTTCCATTCGCGACGAATGGCCGCGTAGCCGTCCGCGCCGCGTTCTATTTCAATCTTTTTGCCATTCAACAGCCCCGACGCGTTTTTGCACCAGGCCGGAATGCGCAGCTTCACGGCAAAGGATTTTTTTTCAGCGAGGCCCAGCTTCATCCGGATACGTCCATCGCTCGGATAATCTGTGTCGGTGGCGAGAGAAACAGCAGTACCGTCACGAAGATTCAGATTCGCCGACCCATTTTCATAAAGATTCACCACGACGCCATCAGCATCCGTGCCGACCGCAAACGTCGGAATCAACGCCACGCCGCGCGGTCCGCTCGACAGGCAACAATGTCCTTCAAGCGTGCTGCTGTAAGGCTTTTTCCCCTGCATTTGCACGTAGTAGCCCCACGCTGCACCGTCACAACTTTGCGCGCCGAACAACTGGTTCAGAACCGTTTTCTCAAGTTGTTCCGCGAAACGCGCCTCGCCGGTCAAGCGGAGCAATTGCGCGTTGAACTGAAGCCAGGTCACGGTCACGCACGTTTCGCCGACGTTGTTCACATTGGGCAGATCGTAATTATCGTGAAAGAATTCGCGGTAGCTCGCCGTGCCGGTCAGATAGAGCCGATGGTCCACAATGTCCTGCCACGCATTCAGGCACGCTTCCAGAAACCCCTTCTCGCCCGTGGTGCGATAATACTCCAGCGCGCCATTCAAGCAGGAAAGCATTTCGTACGCTTTGCCGTTGCCAACCTTGTCCACGCGCTTCTCGGTGAGCAGCACCGAGGGGATCTTTGCCCCGTTCGCTTTCTCCCAGGCGCGCGTGATGTATTTGCAGAAATCAAGATAACGCTTCTCGCCCGTCAGCCGGTAAAGCAACACCATCGGCTCCATCACGCTCGTCGGCGCCATGCCTTTGTGCTGGCCCGCGAGGTTGATGTCCCGCTTGCCCGGTTCATCGCCGAACGTGTTGCAAAGCAAATCCGCCATGCGCCGACACGCGGGCAACGGCTCCATGTTCCCGGTGAAGCGCATGTACGTGATCAGTCCGATGAGATTGTATTTGTGCGCCCACACGTCCCACAGAGTCCATCGGTCTTTCTCCACGTAAGTTCCCAGGTAACCGTCGTCGAGCTGGCACTTGATCAGTTCAGCCGCGACGTAATCCAGTTTTTTGCGCAGTTCGGGATCGCCCGTGTTTGCCCAGGCGAGCGTCGCCGCGTGCAGCCATTTGCCGACGTGCTCGCCTTCCCAAATCTGCCTTCCCGGTCGCTTGCGGTAGCCTTCAAGCAATCTTGCCGGATCGAGTTTCACCAGACGATTCCCCTCATTCGCTTCGATGCGCGTGCCAATCCAACCCTTCAAGCGCACCGCATCCGGTGTTTGGAAATCCTGCCGATCGGGAATCATCGGCGTCACCTTCTCCCGGACGAGTGTAATCGCCGCCTGCGATGTCACTGCCGCCATCACCAGAAGCAACGCCCAAATGCTCCGTCTGTGCCATTGCGCGCCAGTGGAAGAAACGTTCATCTTGAAGTCTTCGTTCTGTTTCATTTTATCTCGTATGCTGGCCTTCCATGTTAGCAGTCGGCAGCCTCGTCGCGCTACTCCCTTTTCGGAGAGGACGTTGGTGGGAACAACTGAAACTCCGCGGACAAACTCAGACCGCAGGGTTTTAAACCCAACCCACCATTGTTCGATCGCGTTTCTGAAGATCGCCCGAGCAGAAGCGCTGCTGGTCATGCGCTCGGAAACCAGTCGTTCCCTAACGTTGATATCAAGCATTGATGCCACGGCGGGAAAATGATAGCATGCGCAAACGATTGAGCCATCGCAAATGAATATGAAGAACCTTTATCGTTGTTTTCTAACGCTTCTCATCAGCGTGAGTCAGTCCGGTTCGGCTCAAACTCCGAATACTGCATCGAACGGGCAAGAAAGGCCGAACGTAATTTTCTTTCTCGTTGACGATCTGGGCTGGGCCGATGTCGGCTACGAAGGCAGTTCTCTATATGCCACGCCGAACATTGACGTGTTTGCCAGGCGAGGGATGCGATTCACGCAAGCTTACGCGACTTGTCCCGTTTGTTCTCCGAGTCGCGCCAGCATTTTGACGGGAGAGTATCCGGCCCGACTGCATTTGACGGACTGGCTTCCGGGACGAAAAGAGCATCCGTTTCAAAAGCTGAAGAACGCCGAGACGGTCCAGCGGCTTCCGTATGATCAACCAACTTTGCCGGCCGTGCTCAAGGCAAACGGTTACCGCACCGCCATTTTCGGCAAGTGGCATCTTGGTGAAGAACCCGGCTCGACAAAACGGCAGGGATTTGATCTGCACGTTCCGGACTGGAACAAGGGCTGGCCAAACGGGACGTATTTTTCCCCTTTCGGGATGAAAGGGCTGGAGGACGGTCCGAAGGGCGAATACCTGACCGACCGTTTGACCACGGAGGCGTTGAAGTGGGTCGAGCAGAACAAGGATCATCCCTTCTTTCTGTACCTCGCGCATTTTGCCGTCCACGATCCGATCCAAGGGCGCGGAGATCTCGTCGAAAAATATGAAAAGGAATTATATCAGCGGCCTCGCGCTACTGGAGCGCCATATATTCTGGAAAGCAACCCAGTTGATCCCGATCCATTGTCGCCGGACGCATTGAAAGGTTTGCTGCGCGACAAGCGTTACCAGGGATTCAGTCTGCTTTCCGACCGGACGGTAAAGATCAAGCAACACCAGGATAATCCTGAGTTTGCCGCCATGGTCGAAAGCATGGATGAAAGTCTTGGGCGCGTCCTGGAGAAGTTGAAAGAGTTGAAGCTGGACGACAACACCATCGTGATTTTCTTTTCGGACAACGGGGGAATGTCCGCCGCCAACTTCGGCAATCCCGAAAAAATCATCGGAAAGAACGCGTTGAACAAAGCCTATTCCACATCCAATCTGCC
Organism: uncultured Bifidobacteriaceae bacterium; assembly: GCA_964458575.1. Taxonomy (GTDB): domain Bacteria; phylum Verrucomicrobiota; class Verrucomicrobiia; order Limisphaerales; family JADLHS01; genus CAYWMD01. The sequence goes on from CAYWMD010000035.1 coordinate 43,404, forward strand.
GCTGAGAGGAGGCAAAGGCTGGCTGTACGAAGGAGGAATTCGCGAGCCGCTCATTGTTTATTGGCCACAGCAAAGCGGGCACGGAACCGTCTGCGACGTTCCGGTGATCGGCACTGATTTTTACGCCACGATTCTCGACATGGTGGGCGCACGCCGCGAAAAGCGCGGCGAAAACGGCGTGGATGGAATGAGTCTCGTTCCGCTACTGAAAGGCGCGAAAGAAGGAGCGGATCAGATTGCCAAGCGCGCGCTCTACTGGCATTGGCCGCATTACAGTAATCACGGCGCGCAAAGTCCGGGCGGCGCCATTCGTTACGGAGATTACAAACTGATCGAGTATTACGAAAACAACACCGCCCAATTGTTCAACCTCAAAACCGATCCGGGCGAACAACATGATCTCGCACAATCCGAACCGGGAAAGGTCCAGGAATTGCGAGCCATGCTTCACGCCTGGAGAAAAGACGTGAAGGCCGACATGCCAACTCCGAATCCGAATTTCGATCCAAAAGCCCACTGGCCTGCAGGTGAAGCAATGAACGAACCTTGACGGGATTTAGAGGTCGCCACTTCAACTTTTTGGCGGCGTGAATTGAATTGCCAGCAACGGTTTGCCAGCTCGACCATAATCGCCATTGATACGGATTACAGCCCGATCCCATGCGATGGCGTCAGCGCAGGTCAGATTTAATTTCAGTTCTTTGCGCTCTCCGGGCAACAACTCCACCCGGGACGGCATGTCCGCGCTCCAGTGTTCGGGCACTTCGACGCGCAATTGTCCGGACGCCGCCTTGTCGCTGAAGTTGTATATGAAGATTGAAATATTTTTGGTTTCGCCGTTCGCAATCGTATAGGCAGATTTGTTGAGAACCGCGCTTTCTTCGGGAATGACCGCTTGAATCACCACTGCTCCCGGTTTGCCATTCAACCACTTCGCCGGTTTGGGCGGAGGAATCAATTTGGGCAGGGAATGTTTGGCCAGCGCCACAAACAGCGGCGTGCGGGAGAGATTCAATACGCCGTTGGTCGCCGAAACAGTGCGCCCTAAATGATCGAAACATTCCCGCGGCTGCTTCGCAAGCTGGAAGCGACCACCGTTGTCGGACCAGATGATGAGCACATCGGCCGGTTTGCCATCCGGTTTGGCGTCGAACACATAACCTTGGGTGCTTGCGTCGTCCGCTTTAACCCGTCCGACGGGTTTGGCGTCAGCCAGCCATCGGCCAACTACCGTGAGTGAGACGTAGCCCGGACGCGGTGTCAGGTCAGGCCGCAGCAATCCGTATTGCAATCTGTGTTCCGAGTAATGTGGCAGCACGAAGTAGAAAATCGCCCTGGCACCTTCGTGAATGGCGAGCGCGTAGGTCTTGACCAAGCGTTCGCTCTGCAATCGCAGGTCTTCGTCGCCAAGCTCTTTGAGCGCTTCATCACCGCGCCATTTGACGTGAATGCTCGTTTCGGTGACCCACATGGGCCTGCCGGCGGAAACCGCGCGCTGGTCCGCGTAAACACCCGGATAATTTTCAAGCGGTTCGTAAGTGTGTAGGTTGTACGTGTCGAAGTAGGGCCACGCTTCGTTGTTCTGAAAATCCTTCAGCGTTGCGGCGCGCCGGATGCCGAAAACATTCAGGCATGCAGTCACGTCGGGGTTGCCAGCTTTGAGTCCGAGATACGCTGCTTTCTGAAACGTGGCCATCTCGCTGCCGGTATGGCCGCCGAACACAGCTAGGTCGGCTTCATTCCAAGGTTCGAACGCGCCAATCTCTCCCGTCCAACGTCGCGCCACTTCGCGATAGAAGTTGTAAACGTCGCGCAAATCCGGCGGGAAACGATTGCCCTTGGGGTTGGCCCAACCGGGAGAGAGGTGATTGACCTGCAAAATCTGCAATCCGGCTTCGTGCTGGATTTGGGCGGAATCGTCGTATTGATTGTGTCCGGCAAACTCGCCGCGTTTCGGCTCCATTTGCTGCCAGTTGAGACGGTCGCGAACACGGTTGATCCCCGCCAACTGGCAGAGATTCGCCACGTCGCCCATTTTTTCCTTCGGCCAGAACCACGCCATGCCGACGTCAAGGCAAATGGGCGAGGTGAGCGGTGTCCGCGCGCTCAGCGGTTCGATGACGCAGGCGAACGTCCGGTTCGTGATGTGTCCTTTTCCTCGGACGATTTTGTACCAGCCAACCGGCAGCCGGCCAACGTCAGCCTTGCCGTCCTTGATCTCACCACTTTTGACCAGTTTGTTCTCGTAATCCACAAGTCGCCACGTTTCAACCGGTCCCGGCGGTGCAGCAACAACAACATCCTCCCCCGCAAGGAAGACGTTGCCGGGATGAGCAGGCAACGTCCGCGGAATGGTGCGGTTGATATTCAGCCCATCGGCACGCGACCAAAAGGCGGCTGCCGTAGCCAGCAAGCCCATCGCACAGAAGAGCGCTTTGCTCTGCAAACTCACGGCAGGCAGTGCGTTAATGGACAATCCGGCTGTTATCGCAAGCCGAAGAAGCGTTGGGCCGGAGTGCTGACGTTGTTGGTGTAAGGACTCATCGCGCCCGAAACGTTCACATACGGTCCAACGACATTCGTCGCGGTGACCAGTGTGTACGATCCGGTCCAGCTTAGAATCAGATCGTTGCCGATACGGGAATAGGAGAGCGTCGGCCGCGGCAGCACCGTGTTCACCACGGGTCCGAAATGCAGGCCGCGGAAGGTTTGATTCGCGCCGGCGTTCGCCAGCGTCGTGCCGGCCGAACCTGCACCCGTGTCAACCACTTTGATGAGGTGATTGTTGTCAAACGTATCGTCGTTGCTCGTTACGTAGAGGACGGGGTTGGCGCCGCTGAAATCGCCGGTGATGTAGCGCGGTCCCAAGCTGCCGAACCCGGTGTTCAGCGTGTAAGCGAGACTCCAGGTTGAGCCGTTGAATTCCCACCGCTGAATGCCGCCTCCGCTGGCAACGTTGCGCTGATCGGTCACATAGATCAGGTTTCCAGTTGGGTTGACGGCGACATCGTAACTGCCGGAGGAACTATTGGTGAACAATTGCGACTGCGACCCGGCTGTGGTCGCCAACCCGTTGACTTTTACAACACCGGGCGACGAGCCGGCCGCGCTGGTGCCGTAGATGTCGCCATTGAACAGACCCATCGAGCGGAGGTTGGGAAGGATGTCTTGCACCTGAGCGGCCGGATGGTCAAAGCCAAAATAATAGACCCCGGACTTCCCGCCCGCACCCCAGTAGTTATTCGTGCCATCCGAGATGGCCGCACGCCAGTAGGTGTTGTCAAACGCCGAGTCCGTGCTGGCCACCGCCAGTGTGTATTGGCCGAACGAATCAATCCGACCAATCCCTCGGGGAACTTCCGTAGCCGCCAGACTAGCCAGGTTCACGCTGTTGTTGAGATTGGTATTGTAACCCGCCACCACCATAAAGCGGCCGTCCAGTGAGCGGGTCAGGCTCGTGCCGGTCGTGGTGCCGTTGTTCACGCCGTTGATGTTGTCCCAACCCAAGGCCACCATGCCAGTGGGGCCATCATCCGGTATGGTGATTGTGTTTATGTAGGTGCCGTCTGTCGTAAACTGGTCCAGGAACAGGGAGCTTCCGTTGAGGGTCAAGGTTTGCGCGCCATCACCCACGCGAACAATGACGAGGTTGCTTTCGACCAGCGAAAGGCTGTTGGAAACCGTCAGCGCCGCCACCGAACTGGTCACCGAACTAAAGCTGTTGGAAATCACCACCCGGTAGTCGCCCATGACGTTCGCCTGCGCATTGCTCACCACGTAGGTGGATGACGTGGCACTGGCGAGGTTGGTTCCGTAACGTCGCCACTGGTACGTAAATGGTCCGGAGCCGCCCGCTACAACCGAAAACGCCGCCCGCACACCCGCGACCACCGTGCGCGATCGGGGCTGAATTGCCACATTAGCGGGGGCCGAGATGGTCAGCGTCGCTGCGGCGCTCGTGGTCGTTTTGGCTCCAATCACAATCACGGTATAGCTCCCTTCTTCCGCGCCGGAAATGCCGGTGATGGTCAACGTGTCCGAAAAAACGCCCGAGTACGGGGCGGTTTCGTTGAGTGGAACGCCGTTTTTGTGCCACCAATAGGTGAAGGAGCCGCCTCCGCCTGTTCCGTCGGCCACGACGTGAAACATCACAGTCGCACCTGGCGGATTCGTGACGGAAGCGGGTTGCGTCACGATGGCCGGATCATTGACCACGAGGTTCGCATTCGAGCTGTCAATGGTTGACCCTAGGTTGTTGGTCACGGTTACGTAGAAGGTGGCTTCATCTGCATACGCGACGTTCGCCAGTGCCAGCACGTTGCTGTGGCTGCCCGAGATGTTTCCACCGTCGCTCAAATCACCAAATCCCATTTTGTGCCATTGGTATTTAAACGGTCCCGTGCCCGACGCCGTGATTTGGAACAACGCGGTCGTGCCGTAATCATTCGTCTGATTCTGCGGCTGAACGACCACGGCTGGATCGTGGATGTCCAAAACGGCATTGCTGCTGACCCCAACCGTGCCGAAATAATTGGTGACATACACGGCATAGCTGCCGGCATCGCCGCCGGTGATGTTGTGAATGGTCAGCACGTTGGAATTGGCGCCGGAAATGTGGGCGCTATCGGAAAGCGGCGTTGCCCCTTTGAACCAACGATAAGTCAGGGGCGGCGCGCCTTTCGCCGTGACGCTAAATGTGGCGTCGTCTCCATTCGCCAACGCCAGATCGCCGGGTTGTGCCAGGAACTGCACGTAATCGCTGCTGGGTGTCACATCAGCCCACGCCAGGCCGACGCGAATTTCATCCATCTGACCGTACGGTCCGTTTGCGGGTTGCTCGAGCACCACACTCGCGATTCTCGCCAAGGCCGTATTGTTGCCACCCGAGAGCAAAGTCTCCGCCGGAGCTGACCCGGCGCCGAAAGTCGAAGCGTTCGGATTAATCCAGATCCGCCCATCGCCATTCGCATAACCGCTTCCTGAATCGCTGAACATGTACGCGAACACGAGGAAGACCGTCTCGCCAACCGTGTGACTTGTACTATCCCATGCGACCGTGGCATTAACGGTTCCCTTGCCGCCTCCATCAATGCCGATGTTATATCCGCCTGCTCCATCTGTCCGAACCATCAGAATACTCGCCCACGAAAGCGCGGGAGGATTGTTGCCCTGCGTGCCTTGGACCTGGACGCCTCCCAAAAGACCGACACCGTTGGTGCTCAAACCGGTGAGATCCGTCAATTTCAAGATACAAGACCAATAAACCGTGCTGTACGACCCCGGTGTAAAGCCACCAGCGCCAACTTCCAGTTCCATGAGAGCGCTGTCGCCATTCGGACCAAATGAAACACTTCGACCGCCACCAGTGGCATCCAAGCTACTATACGTCAGGTCTCCCGAAGCAATGGTCGGCTGCGAACCACCTGTCCCCGGGCCGGGCCGCAGCACCCATTGCGGCTTCGATTGGGAGGTCGAATTATCCCAAGCCGCAAAGGACGCGCTGATTTGGCCGACAACGCTGCTGCCTAGTGTATAACTCGTGCCGGGCGGAGTTCCAGTCGAATCGCTGAACGGTTCGTAGGTGGGATGGCCGACTGTCGTTTGGGCTAATGCCGGCACGCTCACCAGACAGCTTGAGAGTAGAATCACTAGCTTTTTCATACGGGTTTGGGTTTGGTTTCGGTTGTTCTTGAGTAGCAGCTAACTTATTTTGCGACCCGGTTCGTTTGCACTGGAGGCCAAACAGCCGACTCGCTCGACCATTGTCGCTTCCCATGGGAATCACATAAGCTGCCATTCATGTGGAGTTAGGTTATGTAACGCAATCGTTTGCGCACTGTAATTCCTGCGCACACAGCATGTCAATCATTTTCTTATGGGACGAATCAGGGCGACCGCACCCGCACGCGCACAAACATCGGTGATTGTCCCGGGACGCCGGCATCGGCGCGAAAAACCACATCCTCAAAACCCGGCAGTATCGCAGAGGGTAAAGCCGAAACCTCCGAACCGGCTGGTTCGGACCAGTCGTTCAGACCGTTCGAAGATTCAATCTGGTAAATCAGCTCGTGACTCCCGATCAACCGCCGATGATAATGGATTTGCAAGTGATCGGCGATAATTTCGGCAGTGATCCGGGCGAGTTGTCCATCGGGAATGCCAGGCTGACCGCCGAATGCGTACTCGCCCAGTCGCGTCACTCCGTCACCGTCGTCGTCCGCGTTCCAATCCATCGCTGCGTTTCCAAAATAACGGCGATGCCAGGCAAGAGCGGAATCATTGGTGGCATCAGACTGCCCGGCAATTTCCTGACCGCTCAATGCCCGGTTGAAAATGCGGACTTCGTCAATCGTGCCATTGAAGAAGCGACCCTGTATATCAGAACCGATCAGAACATCGTTTGAGGCAACAGTATTGATCGCAACGAACGCGCCACCGACGACCGCATCGGGGTGGCCGTCAACATAGAATTGGACATTGGTCGAAGTGGGTGAGGGCAGGTTGCTGAGCACACACGCGACATGATGCCATTGACCGTCGTTGACCGGGGTGGCGGCGATCGTATTTCCAAAGCCGAGTTCGAGCCGGAGCGTGCCTTTCGGGTCGGTGGAGTTTTGAATCAGAAGCGACCACTTGTTGCCGGACGGGAGGTCGCCCCACGACACGATTCCGATTGAATTATTGGTTTCGCCCGTCTTGATCCAGGCCGAAACGGTGCGCGGCGCGTTGCCCGTTATTCCTTTGAATCCATTTATGACGGCTTCATTCGCAATTCCGTCGAACTCTAGCGCGCGGTTGAACTTGCCTGCGACCCATTGGGCGGGATCATTCGAGAAACCCGCCAACGTCGCGCTTGCACCGCCACCTGCTTCGTACGTCGTCAGTCCGGAGGTTTGGTTAAACGGAAACCAATAAGAGCCATCGGTAAAGAAAACCGTTACCCGCACGGTCGCCGAATTCGTGGATTGCCCGTCGCTAATCGTGTAGGCAAACCAATCCTCGCCGAGAAAATTGCTGGCGGGGGAGTAAACGATTTGTCCGGCGTTCGTCACCGCCGTTCCAGCCTGCGGCTGACCGACACTGATGATGGAGAGCGGCGATGGTGTGCCGTCATCGGAATCATTCGCCAGCGCGTTAATGAACACTGGCGTTCCTTGGGATGTGGCCGCGCCGTCATCGTGCGCCGTCGGCGGAGTAGGCGCACCAAAGCCGTCACGACGGAACGCGCTGGCCGGGATTGGCTGTTTCCCGATGCCCGGGCCACTCCACGAGAAGTTGAGGGCCGGAGTTCCAGCGGTCGCGCGCGCATAATAAAGCCGGAACGGATGCAGTCCGGCCTTGAGTTTGATCAACCCGGCCAGTTCAGCGCCGCTGACGTAACCGTAGTCCTCGTCAATAACCGTCGCGTCGTGAATGCGCAACAATGTGCCCGTGTCTGCGGACAGATAAAACACGTAATTCCCATCCGCCGGCGCGAGAACATAGCCGGTGAACAACAAACCGATGTTGTCGTCTCGCGGACGGACGGCCAGCGTAGGCACGTTGGTCGTGCCGCTCGATGTGCTCATCAAAGTTGTCAATTCCGGCACCCAGGGAAATGCTTCGGCGTAGGCTTTCCACTCGACGCCGGGCGTGACTGGGGAAACGGTAACCGGCGGAACCAATTCGTTATCGTAGGGCCGTGGCGCAGTGGTATTCGGTCGGCGCAACTGGAGCACGCGATCCTTCATCTTCTGCTGCAAGCTGGCAAAAGCAGGATTCTCGGCCAGATTATTCGTCTCCTTTGGATCGCCGGCCACATCGTAAATTTCAAAATCATTGGAGTGGGAAGTGATGTCGTAGCGGACGCCTTGAAAACCTTCCAGTCCGATCGCTTGCATCTGGTTGCGCACCCGGCCGCGGCGATTGGGCTCGAATTCGGTATAACTCGGTATGGAATAAGGATCGTCAAACTCCACATAAACGGTGCTTGGTCGCTGAGTGCCGATGCCCGTCAAGGTCGGCACCAGCGACACACCGTCGCTGCACGCCGGAGACGGCAGTCCCGCCAGATCGGTGAACGTCGGCAACCAGTCGTGAAACTGTGAAGGTGTCACGTTGGTGGTGCCTGCTGTTATCGTCCCGGGCCAACGTGCGAAAGTGGGCACGCGAATCCCGCCTTCGAATGTGTCCCGTTTGACGCCGTCCATCGGGCCGAACGTGTCGAAGAAGTTTGCCGCAATTCCTTGATCGGTCGTGGGGCCGTTGTCGGAAGTGAACACCACCAGCGTGTTGGTGTCCATGTTCAGGTCTTTCAACAACTGGATGATGTCCGCCACTGCTTCATCAATCCGGCGCACGCCCGTGGCGTAGCGTTTGTAAAGGTTGGGCCAGGCTGCTTCAGGCGTGCCTGGATTGTTGTCATGGTCGTAGGTTGCCGTCGCGTAATCGGGTGGCAGGTAGGAATCCACCGTCCCGCTGGCCGTGTTGATCATGTGGCCGGGCGTTCCAAGCCATTGCAAACCGCCGCCGAGGCCACCGCCCGCTGGATACGCCTGGGTGGGTAATTCATAATGAAAGTGCGGCGTGTCGAAGGCGACATAAAGGAACACCGGCCGGTTTGGTTGCGCGGTATGCTGGTCCGCCAGCCATTTTTTCGCCCGCGCGGTGAACAGGTCGGCGGTGTAACATTTGTCCAGCGTGGAGGTGACGTTGTTGGTGCCGTCCCAACACTGTTTGCTGCCGCTGGTATTAAGCGCCTCCTTCGGATAATGCTCGTGCCCGTCCGCGTGCCGCTGGTAGCCGAAGAAATAATCAAACCCGCGCTTGGTGGGAAACGCCGCCCAATCCGCCGGCCCGGTGCCGCCCACGTCGTCGCCGCCCACTCCCCATTTGCCAAACGCGGCGGTCGCGTAACCCGCTTTTTGAAGAACGTTGGCCAGCGTATGGTTGTCGGATATCGCCTTGTCCCACTGTTGATTGCGGACGTTCGAATGGCCTTGGTGGACTCCCAAAAGCAGCGACGCCCGGGACGGAACGCAAATCGGCGCCGGACAATAGTGCCTGCGAAATTGCATCCCCTCGGACGCCAGAGTATCCAGATTGGGCGTGGTTTGCTTCGGTAAACCCGCCGCCCGGCCATTTTGATACAGCACACCCACATCGCCATAACCCAAATCGTCGCACAGAATGAAGACGATGTTTGGGCGGCTGCCGTTGAGGGAAGGATCAATGATGCGCAACTCCGCGTTGCTGCTGGTCACCACGTCGCCGAAGCTGTTTGTTACCCGAACAGCATACGTTCCGGCGTCGCCGAACGAAGCATTGCTGATTGTCAGATTCGCCGAACTCGCCCCGGCTATGGTCCCACCGTCATTGAGAGCCACGCCGGCTTTTAACCAACGGAAAGTCAATGGTCCCGCACCCGCCGCGCCGACCTGGAACATGGCATTTGTGCCCGCGTGCAATACTTGATTGACGGGTTGGTTCGTGATGAACGGATCGTTCACGGTCAATACTGCCATGCGACTCGTGACGGAACCTTCCGCGTCTGTCACCTTCACCGAATAACCACCTCCGAAGGTGCGATCCAGGTTGCTGATGGACAATGTCGCGTTGGTTACGCCAAAAATTTTTCCACCGTCGGATAAATCAAGGTCGTCCTTGCGCCATTGATAGCTGACCGGCGGTGTGCTGCCGGTGACGCTCACGGAAAACGTCGCCTTCGCTCCGGCGTTTTGCGTCTGATCCGCCGGCTCGTCTTCGATAGTCAATTCGTCAACCGCCGGCCCGCCGGTGACGGAGGCCCAGTCGAGTCCGACCCGTAAATCATCAATCAGCCCGGTTGGTGCCCCGGCGTTTTCCATAAGCATAAAACCCGCAACTCTCGCCAGGTCGGTGCTGTTACCTGTGGAAGTCAAATCCGCCGTGGGCACCGACGCTGCCCCAAAGGTGGATGGCGCCGGATTTATCCAAAGCCGTCCCCCGGCGTCACTCTGGCTGGCGGGCGAATTAAAATCATAGCTCCCCACGAGAAACAAAGTACCATTCGTCGTGTAAACCGTATTGTGCCATTGAATCGCGGCGTGCGTGCTTCCCTTGCCGCCTCCATCAATGCCCACGTTGAATCCTCCTGCGGTGCTTCGGAGCATCACCACGGCCCCCTGCGCACTTGGAACACTCGGGTCTGGATTTTGACTTTGGACTTGGGTGACCGCGGTAAGGCCGACTCCCGAAGCACTCATGCCGGTGAGGTCGGTCAATTTCAACACAAAGGAAAAATAAACGGTGTTCGCAGTGATGGCGATGCCGCTAATGGAAGTTCCGTTTCCTATGCCACCTGAGGCGACCGATAGATTCATGAGCGCGCTGCTGCCATTGCCGCCGAAGCGCGCGCTTCCACCGCCGCCGGCGGAATTCAAACTGGGATATGCCTGATCGCCGGCGACAATGGTCGGCTCTATGACGCCGGATGCCGTTCGCTCGTACCATTGTTGCGTTCCCGAATAAACCGCGTAAGCGGCGCTCGCTTGGCCGGCTAGATTCGCTCCCGGCGTGTAATCGGTGCCGCCGGAACTGGTCGCATTCGCGAATGGCTCATAATCGGGATTGCCGACCGCAATCTGGGCAAATGAGGGTGCGATTTCCAAAAGGACCGCCGTTAAAGCGAGCAACATCTTCGTCGAACTGGCGTTGAGGCAATTCATATTGCGGCTTAACGATAATTCCAGGCACTAGCAACGAAATGTTGGCGACCCCGCTCGGCCGAGTTCAACTTGATCCCCAGCCTCCTTCGATGAAAAAAGCAAGGCTCAATCCGCTGCAAATGGATTGAGCCTTTTGAAAAACGACGCGTGTTCAAAACTACTTCCGCAAAAAGCGCCTCCCGCAAAATGCCACCAGTCCCAAAACACCAAACGCAAAGATGGCAGGCTCGGGCACTGGTGTGACAGCGACCCAAGTAAGGCCGAATCGCAAATCATCAATTTGACCAGTGATCGAATTGTTGCTGCTTCCAATTGTAGGGTTGTCACCGAAAAGCGTAATACTCGCGGCTCTGGCGATCCCCGTTCCACCTTGTGTGTCTGTTGCATTTGCTGTCGGTTGCGCGCCGCCGGGAGTCGCGTTAACAAAAAGCGATGCTGTCTTGGTGCTGAAATCGTATTCCCCAACGATGAACAGCGTGTCGCCTGCCGAGAATGAGCCTGCCGCGTAGGTCGGAGTTGCCGCAACGTTATTGGCGTTGGCGCCTGCTTCAATACCCAGTTGATATCCCGACACACCGTCGCTGCGAATCCACAGTTGCGCGCCGACGGAAGTGGGCGTTGCGGTGGCGTTCTTGTAACTCTCGACCTTGGTGAATCCTGCGATGATGTTGGCAGCTGTTTGGTCCGTTGGCAAAGAACCGACATCGGTCAACTTTAACGCGAACGAATAGAAAACAGTGCCGGAGGTATATCCAGCCGCACCAGCATCCGTTGTCAGATTCATCAGCGCACTGGCACCGGTACCGTGAAACTGCGCACTCCTGCCGCCGCCGGACGACAGCAACCCGGCATAACTCACGTCGCCGGATACAATCGTGGGCGAAGGCGTGGTACTCATTGTTGTAGCATTCGTATAATGCCACCACGAAGGTACTCCCACACCAACCGAGCCGCCTACCGTTTCCGTTGCCAAGGTGCTCGCAGAAAGCGTTGGACTGTTGGGGGCAAGCGGCTGCCCCACCGTATAGCTGGTTCCACCGGAGCCGCTCGAGTCTGAGAATGGCTCGTAATCGCTTTGATCTCCCGTCAGTTGGCCAAACGCCGATGTGATTGCAAAACAGGCAGGAATTAGCAGGGCGATTCTTTTCATAATCTCTGATTGTTCAAAGTTGAGAATTCGTCAATTCAACGCAAACGTTTGCGCAAATCCTAAATATCCCTGCCGCTGGTGTCAATAATTTTCTTTGATAGCTTTACAACTGTTTCCTTCTCCTATGGCTTACGCAACTTTATTCGCTGAAAGCATCTCGGCATTCTGCGCTTTTTGATAATTCTCTTTAGAATCACTTGTCATCCCGGCCGGCTTCAAATTTCAAAACAGGAAGGTCACCGCCGCGCGGATCAGGTACGTCGCCGGTGTAGCGCGGAATGACGTGAATGTGAAGATGGAAAACGGTTTGGCCCGCTGCTTCGTTGACGTTTATGCCGATGTTGAAGCCATCGGGTTTGTGACGCCGAAGGATTTCCGCGCGGGCCTGCTCGATACCTTCAAGCAAAGCGGTCTCCCGCCTACGAGCCCATGTTCAGCACCACACGGAAGGGCGACTTTCGCAGCGCACTCATTGCTGTGATTGAGTGCGGTGGAGATACCGATACAGTCGGGGCAATCCTGGGCGCGCTCTTGGGAGCTGGCGGTGGAACTGAATGCATCCCGCGTGACTGGATCGGAGGTTTGGCGGAATGGCCTCGCTCGAGCTTTTTAATGCAGCGCGTGGCTCAACGCCTGGCCGAGCAAAAAGGCAGGACAAATCCCGCCGGACCAGTCGGTTACTTTTGGCCCGGCCTCATTCCGCGCAATATTCTTTTTCTCGTGGTTGTCCTGTTGCACGGCTTTCGTCGCCTTGCGCCACCCTATTGAATCAACGCCGAAACCTGTGGGTCATCTGCGAGGCTGACACTTGAATTGGACGTGGTAGATTCTCAGCCATGCGAATCAGGAAGCAGCAGAGGTTGGGAGTGTATGCCGGGAGCTTCGACCCGCTCACGATTGGGCATATGTGGATGATTCAAGAGGGCGCGCGGCTGTTTGAGAAACTCATCGTGGCCATCGGCATCAACCCGGATAAGAAATATCAGTTCGCCGTGGCAGAACGACTCGCCATGCTGCGCGAATCCTGCCGCGCGTTTCCAAATGTTTCTGTTGCGTCGTTCTCCAACTCGTACCTGATTGATTACGCCAAATCGGTCGGCGCGACCCACATCCTGCGCGGCATTCGGTCAGCGGGTGACTATGAATTTGAGCGGACGATGCGGAACATCAACAGCGATCTCAATCCGAGGATTTGCACCGTGTTTCTAATGCCGCCGCGTGACATTGCGGAAGTCAGTTCCAGCATGGTGAAGGGATTGATCGGACCGGCGGGTTGGCGGAAGATCGTGCGCAAGTATGTGCCCGCGCCGGTGTATCGCCGGCTGCTGGAGCTTCACAAGTGAGCGGTCTGGACTCAGAGCGATGGTCGCAAGCGTGGCGCGCAGCCGTGAATGCCGCGCCTCCGGCGCAATCCTTTCAGCAGTTGCTGGCGATGTATTCCGAGCCGCACCGGCACTACCATAACCTGCGCCACATCTCCGACTGCCTGTCTCAGTTCGACCGAGCCCGGCATCTCGCAGCTGACCCGGTGGCCGTCGAACTGGCAATTTGGTTTCACGATGCAGTTTACGACCCTCACGCTGCGGATAACGAAGAGCGCAGCGCACAATTGGCGGAGGATTGGCTGAAGAAAGCTCATGCGAGCGAGGCGCTGGCCGGTTCCGTTCGAGGTTTGGTGCTGGCCACCAAGAACCACGATGCTTCGCTGCATGCGGATGCGCCCCTGTTGGTGGATGTGGACTTGAGCATTTTAGGTCAGCCGCCAGATCGGTTCTGGGAATATGAGCGGCAGATTCGTGAGGAATATGCCTGGGTGGCGGAGAATGTGTTCGTAACGAAGCGCGCCGAGATTCTGCAATCGTTCTTGGCCCGGAAAAGAATCTACAACACTGATTTCTTCTTCCACCCCTTGGAAGCCCAAGCGCGGATCAACCTCCGGGCTTCCGCGGAAAGGTTGCGCGGTTGATTTTCAAACTATCCGCCTGTTTCTTTGACGTGGGGCTCGCGCTTCGGTTTAATAGCCAGCAACTTGGTCGCAGCAAGCAAACGTGGAAACATCTGACCATACACTTGAGCCGTTGCCCTACCACGTCGAGTTGAGGGATTACCTCAAGTCGCAGGAGCGTGATTTATGGAATTGGTTTGCTTCGGCCCGGGCGCAGGCGGATTACACCGAGAACCTGCGGATGGAACTGCTCAAATCCACCTACCGGCTCGATGCCGACGGGCATCCGGACCTTTTCCAGAGCGCTGAAGAAGCCAAAACCCGCCTGCAACTCGATATTCCCGTCACGCTGTATCAGGCGCAGAACAGCCCCCAGCTCAACGCCGCTCTCTACTTCATTCCGGGCGAAGGTCATGTCGTGTTCTCCGGGCCGGTGCTCACGCTGCTGAATGCGGAGGAACTCAAGTCCGTCATCGGCCATGAACTCGCGCACTATCATCTATGGGGATGGGATAACGGCGAATTCCACATCGCCGACCGGTTGATTCAAGCGGTGGCGAACGATCCGCGGGCGGCGGCCAGCCACGAGCAGACGGCCCGACGTTTTCAACTCTACACCGAAATCTTTGCCGACCGCGGTTCGCTCAAGGTCACGGGCGACGTGAATCCGGTTGTCGCCGGACTGGTCAAGATCCAAACCGGACTTTCGCAGGTGAGCGCATCGGGTTACTTGAAGCAAGCCGAAGAGATCTTTGCCAAGGGAAACGTCGCCACTGAGGGCATGTCACATCCCGAGGCCTTTATCCGGGCGCGGGCCCTGGCTTTGTGGCAGGAACAGCGGGACGGTGCGGCGATACCCATCGCGGACATGATTGAAGGAACCACGGCGCTCGACGAACTGGATTTGATCGGGCAGACCCGCCTGCGCCGGGATACGCGCAGATTGTTGGAATACTTCCTCCAGCCGAAGTGGTTTCGGACGACCGCTGTGCTCGGTCATGCGAAGCTGTTCTTTGATGACTTCCAGCCATCAGCGACGCGTGATGCGTCCGTGTTCGACAGTCTCAAATTCACTGATCCGAAACTGCGGGAGTACCTTTGCTACCTGCTCCTTGATTTTGTCACGGCCGATCCGGATCTGGACGACATGCCGCTGGTGGCAGCGCTGGAGTTGAGTCGCCAACTGGAACTGGATGCGCCGTTTGAGAAGCTCGCGGCCAAGGAACTTAAGCGAAAGGTCCGCGACGTGCGGAAGCTTAAGGAACAGGCGGCCGAACTGCTGGCCAAAGCGGAGGTGAGCGTTGAGTGATCCGAACCAGCCCCCGTTTCTGAAGCTCCTTGAGGCGGGCGTCGCCAAAGGAGGCTTCGAGACTGACGACGTGCTCGCGACACTGCTGCCGTTGATGAAGCAGGTGCTCGCGGCGCATGAAGCGGGATTGGTTGCTCCGCTTAACGGCATCCAAGACTTGAGCGTCACCGACGCCGGCCATCTATTGTTCGCTCCGGCGAAGGTCAATTCACCGGAGAAGAACACCGGTAGGGTCGAAGAACTTCAATCGCCCGTAAGCCATGCGGTGGAGGTGGTTGCCGAATCGCGACGCACCGCAGACATTGACCAAGGTTCACTCACGGTTTCGGATCTCGATGTGGCGAGCGCCGAGAGCGCAATCACCAAGCCCGTATTCCTGCCGCACTACCGCTCGTGGGAACACGCGATCGGCCATCACGACGAACTGACCGACATCTTCTCGCTAGGGATGCTGTTGGCCAGTGTCGCCTGCGGGCTGGATTTCAACGACGCTGGCGAACTGGAGATCTTCACGGTTAATCGAGCCAACCTCTTCGGCGTCAATCGCCGGCTCAACCCGGTCCTCGCCTCGGTCATCGTGCAAATGACCGAGTTGAACCGCCACAAGCGCGCACCCGATCTCGCGCAGATGATTTCGCGGCTGGAGAATTACCGCGAGCAGACGGCCGATTTTGACACGAATGTTTTCAGTCGGAAAGAATTCAAAGAGTCACCGCTCTCTGGCAAGCGTCGTTTGATTCAGTCGCATCTGCGCGACCGGCTCTTTGAAATCTCGCGGCGCAACCGGCTCATCTATTTCAAACCGACGCTGCAAACACTGAACCTCACTGTCGCTTCCGTCCCGTTGTTGCTGGATTATCGCAACATCAGGCTGGAGCAGCTTTTCGTCTGGCATCCGGAACTCGCCGCCACCGTGACGGAGGGTGCGCCCATGTCGCTCGGCAAGTATTTGCGGTTTGAGGATGCGCCTTACATCCCCGGCGTGCTCGACAAGATTATCAGCGAGGCCCGGCGCGATCGTGCCGAGTATGGCTTCGCCCAGCTTCGACTCGTGCTCTGTTTCCTCCGCTGGCACAATCTCAAGGAAGACAAGCACGAGCGCATCCATTCACCACTCCTGCTGCTGCCCGTTGAACTCACCAAAAAGAAGGGTGTGCGCGACAACTACGTCCTCAATCCGACCACCAGCGAAGCCGAAGTAAACCCCGCGCTGCGCCACCACCTGAAGGAACTCTACAACCTGAACCTGCCGGAGTTCGTGGATTTGAAGGAAACTTCAATCGATCAGTTTTACGCGGCGCTCAAGGCGCAGATTCAGGCGAGCGAACCGGGCGTCACGTTCAACAAGATTGACCGTCCGCAGATCGAACTCATCCACGAGAAAGCCCGTCAGCGCGTGGATCAATACCGGCGACGGATGAAGCTTCAAGCCCGGCGGGCGCGAAGCGTTGCGAAGCCGGAATACAGCTATGATCGGGAGAATCTCCGGCCGCTGGGACTGCAACTGTTCCTGGAGAAGGTGCGTCCCACACCACTGCCGCTGCGTGATGTCGCTGGTGCAGCGCCCCAACCGCGCCTGCCACACATCGTTGACCCAGGCGCCCCGGCCGAACCGGGCAAAGTGCTGGAGACCGAACGGCAGATGTTCGCACTGCGCGAGGGCGACAACCAGAATCCGTATTCGTGGGACTTCGATTTGTGCAGCCTGACACTCGGCAATTTCAACTACCGCAAGATGACGCTCGTGCGCGACTATGCGAAGCTCATCGAAACGGACATGGCCAGCGGCGCGTTCGACACCGTCTTCTCGCTTACCCCAAAACCGCCCGAGGAAGCGCCGCCGCCCCCGCTCGATCTCGCCGACCAGCAGCTTGTCATTTCTTGTGACGCCACCCAGGCCACGGCCATTGCGCGGTCTCGCACCGGAGCGAGCTACATCATTCAAGGTCCGCCCGGCACGGGCAAATCGCAGACGATCACCAACCTCATTGCCGACTACGTTGCGCGCGGGAAGCGGGTGCTCTTCGTGTGCGAGAAGCGCGCGGCGATTGACGTCGTATTTCACCGGTTGCGTCAGCAGGGGCTCGATGAACTGTGCTGCTTGATTCACGATTCGCAGACGGACAAGAAGGCGTTCATCCTGAACCTCAAGCAAACCTACGAAAAGTTCCTAGGCCAAGCCGACCTCGATCCTGACGCCGAAAAGTCCCGCGCGGCGACCTTGAAAGCGATGGAACAAGACCTCGTCGGCCTGCGGCGTTTCTCAGAAGTGATGCGAGCAACACACGCGCACACCGGCGTTGCCGTTCGGTCATTGCTGCACCGGTTGGTGGAGTTGCGAGGCCGCGCGTCCGAGCTGCCGCCGGAAGTCGAGGACCTTCTGCCGGAGTATCCACTCTGGTTGCAATACGGCGACGTAGTCGGCCGCCTGAAATCGGCGCTCCAAGATCTTGGGGAAGAGCTTTGCTTCGCCAAGCATCCGCTTCGCTGGCTCGGCAAAGGCGTCTTGCAGGCGGATCGTCCGTTGGAATCTTTGTCCAAGCACCTCGATCAAGCCGAGGAGTTACTGGACGCCATCGAGAGCGCGCTGGAGTTGTCCGGCCTGCCCGGTGAACTCTGGGACACGTTTGAGGAAATCCAGACGATCCTGGAATTTGCCGTCCGGGTTCGTCCGCTGGCTGAACGCGACCTACTTGGCGTGCTGACGCACGGTCCGGCGGAACAGGCTTTCGACGCGCTCGCGGCCGAGCTCGACAAGAAAGCCAAGGCATTTCAAAAGACCCAGGAGAAAATCGCTGGGTGGCGCGAACCTTTGTCGCCGGATGACACGGAGAATGCCCTCGCTCAGGCACAATCCTTTGAGAAATCCATCTTCCGCTTTCTTCAGCCCGCGTTCTGGCGGCTTAAAAAAACGCTGCACGCGCGCTACGACTTTTCACAACACGCAGTGGTGCCGGCGTGGAGCAAGATTCTCGGCGATTTGTCCGCGTGTCATGCTGCACAGGCAGCATTAGAAGCATTGCGCCGCCAAGCCGTAGCGGATTGGCGCGTAGAAGACGTGGACGCCTTCCGGACACTCGTGGCGGATTTGAAGAATGACCGGGGTCTGTCGCATCCATCAGTCAAAGCGCTACTCGGCGTGCTGGGCAAATCCGACGAGGCGATGTCATTGATTGAAAACCTTGTTGGCATTCAACAACGGTTCAGCGAACTCGACACCACTCTGCGTGACACGCTCGCCGAGCATGAGCAGTTTGAGTTTCCGGAATTGACCGAGGTGCTGGGTAAACTGCGCGAGCAGACCGGCACACTCGCTGAGTTGTCGCCCATCCTGGCTGACCTGGCCGATCTGCCGGATTCGTTTACGCACGCGCTGCGGCATGCGCCTGTGTTGTTGAGTGAGTTCGAGGCCGCCGTCGGCCACAAGAGCGTGAACTGTGTTTACCGCGAAGACCGCGCGGTGAACCGGTTCGAAGGCCGCACGCTGGCGCGAAAAATGGAGCAACTGGAGAAACATTACGGTGAATGGCTGGGATTAAACGCCCGTTGCATCCGGATGGCGGTGAGGCAGAAGTTTTTAGAACACGTCAACATTTCGTCGCTGCCCGCTTCACAACTGCAACCGGAGCAGAAGGCCTTCAAGAAGTCCTACGCCGCCGGACGTCGCGACCTGGAACACGAGTTCGGCAAGACGATGCGCTACCGATCCATTCGCGATCTCGCCGCGGACGATACCGGACAAGTTATCCAGGATTTGAAACCGATCTGGTTGATGAGCCCGCTCAGTGTTTCGGACACGCTGCCGCTCGACCCGGATCTGTTCGACGTCGTCATCTTCGACGAGGCGAGCCAGATTCCGTTGGAGGAGGCGATTCCCGCGATCTATCGCTCGCATCAGGTCATCGTGGTGGGCGACGAGATGCAATTGCCGCCGACCACTTTTTTCGCCAGCGCGCGCACCGAGGACGAAAGTGTGATTGTCGAGGAAGAGGGGGAGCGCATCGAGGTGGACCTTGACTCGGACAGCTTCCTGACGCAGTCGGCGCAGAATCTTCCCTCCACGCTGCTGGCGTGGCATTACCGCAGCCGCTACGAATCGCTCATCAGCTATTCCAACGCCGCGTTCTACAGTGGCAATCTCTACACCATTCCCGACCGCCAGCGCGCCATTGCCGACCGGCCGGAGCTGATCGTCACCGCCAATGAGCAGGGCGCAACGAATGTGGACGCACTGCTCGCGCGCAGCATCAGTTTTCACTTCATGGAGAACGGCCTTTATGAAGATCGCCGCAATCCGAACGAAGCGGCCTACATCGCGCAGCTCGTGCGGAGCATTCTCCAAGGCGACACGAAATTGAGCATTGGTCTCGTCGCCTTCTCCGAGGCGCAGCAGGGTGAGCTTGAAAGCGCGTTGAGCCGGCTGGCTGAGGATGACGCCGCTTTTGCCGCGCAACTGGAGACCGAATATGTGCGCGAAGAAAATGACGTGTTCTGCGGTTTGTTCGTAAAGAATCTGGAGAACGTGCAAGGCGACGAGCGCGACATCATCATCATGAGCGTTTGCTATGGTCACGATGCCAACGACCGGATGCTGATGAATTTTGGGCCGATCAACCAACGCGGCGGCGAGAAACGGCTGAACGTCATCTTCTCCCGCGCCAAGCATCACATGGCGATCGTGAGTTCCATCCGCCACCACGACATCACCAACGACTACAATGACGGCGCGAACAGCCTGAAGAACTTCCTGCACTACGCGGAGGCGATATCCAAGGGCGATGCCGCCACCGCGCGCCGGGTGCTGGAAAATCTGAATCCGCTCAGCCGCAAGGCGCTTGCGCCATTGAGCAAGGGCGATGCCGTGGTGGAGCAACTGGCGGCGGCACTGCGGAAGCGGGGTCATGCCGTTGACTTAAGCGTCGGACAGTCAAAGTTCCGGTGCGACCTCGCCGTGCGGAGCAGTTCAGACAGTCTGTATCAGCTCGGCATTCTCGTGGACACGGATGGTCACTACGCGAACCCCAACCTTCTGGATCGTTACCTCATGCAGCCATCCATCCTGCGGGCGTTTGGCTGGCGCTTTGCGCTGGTGCTAACGAAGGATTGGTATCAAAACCCGGACGATGTGCTTGGCCGAATTGAAAAACTGCTGCAAGGACAGGAAGCTGCCGAAGAGGCGGCCCCGGAGGTTGACGAGCCTGAGGAAGTTTCTGAGCCCATTGTTCCCGAACCGGCACAACCAGTCGCTGTCGTGCCACCACCGCCGCCCTTGACGAGCGAAGCCGCCCCACCGCCAATGTTGGAGACAACACCCAAGAGTGATAAGGGTGCGACTTCGGTTCGCCGTTTCGAATTTATTGGCGGCTCATCGCGCAAGTTTTGGGAGATTTCAGCGTCGGGTAATTCCTTCACCGTTCGGTTCGGTCGAATCGGAACGGCGGGTTTGTCGCAAACCAAGTCGTTTGCAGATGACGCCAGGGCACAACATGAGGCGGATAAGTTGATTACGGAAAAGGTGAAGAAAGGCTACGTGGAGAAGAGCTCTTGACGGTGCACGATGCTTGCGGCGAACCCAGCTCCCGGGTAAACCAATCTAAGCATGACTCCAAAGGAACTGGAGCAAACCATCCGGGGGCTGTTACAGCGGCCGATGTCGGATGCCGAGCTGCGCGAGCAGCTCGAGAAGCTTGCCACCACCGAGATTTCCTTCGCTGGATTCACTTGGTTGTTCGGGCCGGAACTTTACCGCCGCAATCGCATTCTCTTTCGCCCGTTCATTCTTTCGCGGTTCAGCACCTTCATGGTACTGCCGAAGTTCCGCTCAGAGATGATTCGGTGGAAGGGGGACAAAGCGAAGGTTCTCGATCCGTTCCTTGTTTGAAGATCGGAGTCTGCCGGAAAAGCAGGTGATCGAGCGTCTGCTCGCCCTAGCCGGTGCGTCGCGCGAATGGAACTGGCCCGGTTTGGGCATCGCCACGGTGCATCAGCTATATGAAGCGGTGGCGCTCCAATTCTACGAGCGGTTCCCCGATCTCCTGCGCGGGCCGTTCAAGCTCCACGTTCAACCGAACATGTGGGGCGCAAACTAACTAAGGAAGGTCGGGCAAATCTATGACGAGTCCAGCGCGTAGTTCGAAAGGTCAAGAATGATCCGGCGAAGAAGAATCAGTCCACAATGCAGCCCGGGGCCGCATCATTGTGGATTTCGCCTTCGACAGAGTCCGTCCGCGCCGACGATCCCTGCAAAAGTTCTCCACCGTCATCAGCTTTGCCGTTTGCACGCGAATTGCGGGACGCGTTGAATCTGACGATGCAGATCGCCGCACGATGTAGCCAGGCATTGTCCTTGGAAAGTTCGAGGACGTAGTTGCGGGAATAGAACTTACGGCCATTCGGTCGCGGACGCCCCGCTGGTTTAAGGAGCTTAGAGCCTGTACTTAACTTTTACCAAATAATGTACCGAGCATCAGCGTTACAA
>CAYWMD010000036.1:0-64090 GCA_964458575.1 uncultured Bifidobacteriaceae bacterium
TGGCTTCCTTTTTGAAGTAATCGCCGAAGCTCCAGTTGCCGAGCATCTCGAAGAATGTGTGGTGATAGGTGTCAAGGCCGACGTCTTCGAGGTCGTTGTGTTTGCCGCCGGCGCGGATGCACTTTTGCGTGTCGGCGGCGCGGGTGTTCATGGCGGGGATGGCGCCGGCCCATTTGCTGACGTCGGCCTTCTTCTGGTTCAGGAAGATGGGGACGAACTGGTTCATCCCGGCGTTGGTGAACAGCAGGCCCGGCGAATCGGGCATGAGGCTCGAAGACGGCACGATGGTGTGCGACTTCGACTTGAAGAAGTCGAGGAACGACTGGCGGATTTGTGACGACGTCATTCGTTAAAAGCGTTGAATCGTTAAAACGTTAATTCGTGAAACTGGCAGGGACGCGTTCCACCTCGTCCCAATCATTCCCCAGTTGGAGAAAAGTTGGGGACGCGGGTGGAACGCGTCCCTACCAAAATCCGACGGGGGAGATTAGCTGATTCCGAGGTGACTAGGCGAGTTTGAAGTTTCGCCAGCCCTGATGCTACCGGTTTTGGTCGAGGGCGGGAATCGGCCAGAGCTTCGCCGGGACGCGTTGTTCGCGGGCGACGGCGCTGAGTTTCGCGACCGTCTCCGGATGCTGCGCCGCCACATTCGTGGTTTCGTGCGGATCGTCGGCCAGATTGTAAAGCTCGGTGGTTGGCTGCTTCGGGGCGTTGGGTTTGGCGTTCAGGTTCTGCCGCACGAGCTTCCAGTCGCCCACGCGCACGCATTGCTGGCCGCCGTAACCGACAGCCTCACGATACAGAAACGGCCGCGCCTCCTGCTTCTGACCGCGCAACGTCGGTGCGAAGCTGATGCCGTCAATGCCCGCGGGGGTCTGGTCTTTCGCGCCGATGAGTTCCAACAGCGTGGGCAGCCAGTCCTCGAAGCCCGTCACGCGATTGCTCAAAGCGCCGGGCTTGATCTTTCCCTGCCAACGGACGAGGCAGGGTTCGCGGAAGCCGCCCTCGTAAAACGAACCTTTGCGGCCGCGAAAACCCGAGGCACTGTTGAAGAACTCGGTATCCGTGCCGCCCAACTCGTCGTAGAGCGGGCCATTGTCGCTGGTGAAAACGAAGATCGTGTTGTCGTCGAGGCCAAGTTGTTTGACGAGATCCAGCACGCGGCCCACCTCGCGGTCCATGCGCGTGACCATCGCGGCGTAGGCGGCGCGCGGCGTGCGGTGCGGGAGATAGCCACGCGAACCATCGTAAGGTTTCTCGGGAAATTTCCCTGCAAACTCCTTCAATGAATCCTCCGGCACTTGCAGCGCGAGATGCGGCACGGTGGTTGGATAATACAGGAAGAACGGACGATCCTTGTTGGCGCGGACAAAGTTCAGGGCGGCCTCGCCGATCAGATCCGGCGCGTAATCCTTGGCCGTGAATTTCGCATACATGGCCGGCGAGTCCTTGTCCGCGTTCGGCGGGAGCTTCTGTCGCGGCGAGAAGTCCGGATTGCCAAGCGCGATATGGGTGCGGTTGGACCACAGGTGCGTCGGGTAATAATTGTGCGCCACCGCCTGGCAGTTGTAGCCGAAGAACAGATCGAGCCCTTGCTGGTTCGGGTCGCCGGTGCTGCCCACCGGGCCGAGCCCCCATTTGCCGAAGCCGCCGATGGTGTAGCCAAGCTTCTTCAGCGTGAGCGGCAACGTGAGTTCCCCGAGCGGGACAGGCTCCTGGCCTTCGCCGTTCGGCCCGAAACCGCCGCGATTGTCCCGAATGTAAGCGTGCCCCGGATGTTTGCCGGACATGAGCACGCAACGCGACGGCGCGCAAACGTTGTTGCCGGAATAATGCGCGGTGAACTTCATGCCCTCCGCCGCCAGCCGGTCAATGTTCGGTGTCTTAAACTTCTGTTGACCGTAACAACTCAGATCGCCGTAGCCGAGGTCGTCAGCGAGGATGAAGACAATGTTGGGCCTGGGAGCGGCCGCGTGACAAGCAACGCACACGCTGAACAATGCGAACCAACTGACGAGTTTCTTCATGCCATCATTTTGGTGGATCATTCGTGGAATGATTAGGGAGGCGGTCGCCGGGTGTCACGCGTGGAAGCTGGAGACGGTAGAGGGACGTGCGGTTGGCCAGCACCCACGTGCCGGGCGCGGACTCCGTGAGCAGGTGGCAGTCGGACGCATTCGCCACGGGCGAGAGGACGTTGCCGGTGAAATCCCAGCGAAACAGTTTTCGGCCCGCGAGACAATAGCCGCAGCCATCGCTGCCGCGGCGGAGCTTTCCCGGAATTCCAATCGGCGACACTCCCTGGTACAGCATCTCGCGACTGGATGTGTCAATCAACGCGATCTGGTCACCGGAGGAAGCGATCAGGATGCCATTGGTCGAAATCCCCAGAACCGATGTGACGTCTGTCCCTTTCCACGGTGTCAGGCGGGCCACGACCTGGCGGTGTGCGATATCGAAGGCGTAAAGCAGCGAGTCCGACTGCGTTGGGGGATGACTCCGCATCTGCCCCCAACGATCCGTGCCGCCCCACAACAGCCCGGTGGAAGGATCATAAGCCAGCGTGGGCAGGTTCTGGTCCCGGATCAGATGGTGATAGACCGCAACCTTCCCGGTTTGCGGATCAATCACCGCCAGGGCGCCCCCAAGGTGACTGTAACTGCTGTCAGAACTGATGAAGACCAACTGGCCATCGGTCACCGCGTCGCGCGGACGGGTCTGCTGATAAGCCGGCTCCAACTGGATCAACTCCTGCGGATTGATGCCGTAGGCGAAAGGCTGGCCGGGATCATAGACCGACAGGATGGAACTGATATAGATGCCAAGGTACGCCCTGCCGCCCAAGCCCACGGCACACATCGGTTCGCCGGGAACGCGCGCCACCGCGCAACGGCTCTGTTCAATCTGCCCGGTAACAGGGTCAATTTTGAACAGGTTTTGCTGGCTGTAGTTCGCGCCGATCACGCATCCGGGCGCGATGGCCTCAATAAACATGATGGCGTTGCCGCCGGGCACGCGATTCGGCAAATCCCGACGGATGAATCGGCCGGTGGCCGCGTCAAAACGAAACAAAGCACCAAAGTGACTGATGCCCACGACTCTGCCCCGAACCGTCTGCAACCACCATCCCGTGGCCGGATCTTTCGGATCACCGCAGAACCGGGACGTCCCGTCGGAATCAATTTCCCAAAACCGGCCGCTGGGAAAACTCAAACCAAAACGCTGGTCGCCAATCACGATCTCGCTCTGGAATCGCTCATCTCCGCGCGGGGGGCCGGCGGGCGGCATCGGCTCCGCGGATGTCCCGTCCGGTTCGGGAGGCCCGGCGGGCTTTAATTCCCGATCCCGCAGGTCGAACGTCATCCAGGTTGAACCCGGTCCCCACGCCCGCAAACGGACGCGGCCGCTGTTGTCCTCGCTCAAGTCAGAAATGTAGGTGGACTCCGGCGCGACCTGTTTCCACAGCGTGGTCTTGCCGGTCGCCGGATTGAACTCACCGAATATCGCGTTGGGATACGTGCCAAAGTAGATGCAGCCATTCGAGGCACCGATCGCGTCCCAAGTGTATTCGCCCGCGGGCAGGTCAACCTGAATGGGTTCGAAGCTGCGGGACGGCACCTCGAACCGGTAGGCCCTTCCGGAATTGTAGGGCATGAGGTAGATGTTGCCATCACGACCCAGCGCCGCGCCATGCGAGGCGACGTCGTTGTTCGGAATGGCGTAGCGCTGGACGGACAGATCGCGACCATCAATCAGGAACAGCCAGTTCGCCGGCGCCGAACTGCTGAAGGAGAAGACCGCCAGCGTATGGCCGTCGGGCAACTGCAGAACGCGCCGTGTGTAACCCAGCAAGACCCGGACTTCCGGCGTGGCGATCAACTCTGCCTCAGGCAACTCTTCCCCCGCCAGCTTCACCAGTCGCGGCGCTTGTCGCAATGGACTGCTTGGAAGCACCGTCCCGGCGCAAGCGGTGACCGCCCACAAAGTTGCGACCGCAAAGATGAGCAATTTCATGGCAACTGCCGAATCAAACCCGCGAATGCGGCGGTTTGGGATTGGTGGCTTTGATGCGTTCGAGCTCGATGGATTCCAGGGTGACGGCCTGCCGTTGGACCTGTTTTTTCAATTGATCCATCGTGCGGCCCTGTTCCACCAGCACTTCGTTCAACTGATCCACCTGATGCTCCAGATGCGCAACGTGCGCCTCCAGGCGCTCGATGCGTTGAATGGTTTCGTGCGTGGAACTCATGTTGGCCCGTTGGCAGAATTCTTTATCAAATAGAACCCGGTGAACGCATAACGTTCGTTCAATTCCGCCGGGCTCAATTCTTCGCGTCCGATGAGCGGGTCGCCAATCACAAATTTCTCCTGCCGGCGCTCGAAAACGGTGATGAAATGTCCGGCGCCGCCGGCTTCATTCAAACGGACGCCGGCAATGGACGGGAACAATACACGTTCCACACCCGGCGCGACCATCACGTATTTCAGGTCGAGCCCACGCTTCCGCAGCGCCCGCACTAGATACCAGTTCTCCGTGCCGCGCCGCGTGGTGAATGACTCGACGGCCAGCATCCGTTCCGTGGCTTCCCCGCCAAAGTGCCGCAACAGTGTGGCCGCCGCCGCCGGACCGCAGGACGCCTCGGAAGTTTGCAGACAGACGCCTGCGGACCAGCGATCCTGAAACGCATTCCAATCCGGCCGCAAAAAAATCTGCTTCAAATACGGCACGGCGACACAGAGCAGCAGCAGGAAAGGCACGAAGAACCGGCCGATGACCTTTTTCAAACGCGGCGTTTGCTCGCGCCGATACTCAAGCCAGCCGAAGAACAACCCGACGCCCGCCGCGCTCAATTCGGTGAACGGCCAGGATCGAAACGTGTAGAACCATCTGGCCTCACCGAGGACCTTCGCATAGTGCGCGGCGAACAGGAACGCCGGCATTCCGACCAAAACGCCAACCCATGCGACTGTGCGTGACTTGCCCCGCCGACACAGTGTCAACCCTGCCATGAAAAACAGCACAGCCAGCAGGAGTGTCGGGAAAAAGAGCGGGTTCACTTCAAGACGATTTCGCGATGCCTGACGAAAACACCGCGCAGCGATTTTGATAATTCATCCTGCAGTTCCTGCAACTCGCGATATGCCGCAACCGCGGCCTTCTTCGGTGTTGCAGTTTCGGCGTGGTTGAGCGTGACGAATTGGTCGGTGATGTCGCCGATATCGACGCGGTCGCCTTTTTGCAATCGCCAACACCAGAGCGCCTGCAACGCCGCGCCGTACGCCGCGCCTTCGCCGACCTTCAACGTCACGACCTCCGCATTGAAAACGTCCGCCATGATCTGCCGCCATTGTTTGGAGTTCGCCCCGCCGCCGGTGGCGCGGATTTGTTTTGCCTTCACGCCGAGTTGGGCGAGCCGGCGCAGGCCGTAATTCATGCCGAGCGTCACGCCCTCCATCGTCGCGCGGGCAAAGTGACCGGCCGTAAACGTGCGCGTGTTCACGCCAAAATAAACCCCCGTGCCGTCCGGCACGTTGGGCGTGCGTTCGCCTTCGAGGTAGGGCAACAACACCAATCCCTCGCAGCCGGGCGGCGCTTTGCGCGCGGTGGCCTCAAACTCCGCGTGGCTCATGCCGAAATCGTTCCGCACCATCTCCGTGGCCACGGTGACGTTCATCGTGCACAGCAACGGCAGCCAACGGTTGGTGGAATCGCAGAACGCCGCGATCTCGCCTACGGGATCAACCACTGGTTTGTTGGCGCAGGCATAAATCGTCCCGCTCGTGCCGAAGCTAGCCGTGACGATGCCCTGCCGCGTGTTGCCCGTGCCAATCGCGCCCATCATGTTGTCGCCACCGCCCGCGCTGACAAGCACGCCGGGATTTAACCCGAGCTGCTTGGCGGTCGAGACCTGCAAACGTCCGGCGGGTTGGTCGCTGGAAATCAATGGCGGAAGTTTGTCTGCCAGACTGCGGTCAATCGCCTTCAGCGTGCCAGCGCACCAACGACGCTTGCGAACGTCGAGCAACGCCGTGCCGCTGGCGTCGCCGTATTCCATCACGCGCTCGCCGGTGAACCAGAAATTCAGGTAGTCGTGCGGCAGCAACACCGTGGCGAGCTTGGCGAAATTCTTCGGCTCGTGGTTTTTCAGCCAGAGAATCTTTGACGCCGTGAAACCGGGCAGCACGCCGATGCCCTGCGCTTTGATCGTGGCGTTGAGTCCGCCATGCGCGGTCATGATTTCATCGCACTCGGCGGCAGTGGCGGTGTCGCACCAAAGTTTGGCCGGGCGGATGACTTCGCCCTTCTTGTCCAGCGGCACGAAGCCGTGCTGCTGCCCGCTCACGCCGATGGCGACGACCTCGCCAGCCTTCGCTTTGGCCTGCTTCAGCGCGCCCTTGATGGCCTTGGCCGTGGCATCAAGCCACGTGCGCGGATGTTGTTCCTTCGCGCCGGGCGGCAGGTTGGGGATCAAATCGTAACCGAAGGACGCCGCGCCGAGGACTTTGCCGGATTTGGCCTCCACGACGAGGGCTTTGGTGGATTGCGTGCCGCTATCAATGCCGATGAGAAGTGTTCGCATGGGAATGTTTTAACCACGAAAGACACGAAAGACACGAAAAAGTTGGCGGCGCGCGGGCGTCCCGTCCGCAGCAGTTGAGGCAAGCTGATCGGCCCGAATAACGGCAAGGGTCGCGAGTGATCACAAGTGCTGCGACCGGGACGGTCGCGCTCCGGCCCGATTCGAACAAATGACTCGTCCAACCGCGGCAGTTCGGTTAGTCCTCTTGCCCGTGAAACTGTCAACGCCCGCAACTCTTCGCGCCAGCCATGCCCGTTACTGGGTTGTCGTGTTTGCAGTCACGTTGGCGATCATTCAATACATTGACCGCGTCTGCATCGCGCAGGCCAAGCCGCTGATTTCACACGACCTCAACCTGAACGACCAGCAAATGGGCTGGGTGTTCGCGGCCTTCACGCTGGCGTATGCCCTGTTTGAAATCCCCGCCGGCTATCTCGGCGACCGCATCGGGCCGCGTCGGGTGCTGTTGCGCATCGTGCTGTGGTGGTCGTTCTTCACCGCAGCGACCGGCTGGATGCGAAATCTCTGGTCGCTGATCGTGACCCGATTCCTGTTCGGCGCGGGCGAGGCGGGTTGTTTTCCCAATCTCACCAAGGCCTTCAACCGCTGGCTGCCGCAGCGCGAGCGCACCCGCGCCCAGGGCATCATGTGGATGAGTGCGCGATTGGGCGGCGCGTTCACACCGTTGCTGGTGGTCGCGTGTTTGCAGTTTGTCACGTGGCGCACGGCATTCATGCTTTTTGGTCTGCTCGGCGTGGTCTGGGCCGTGATCTTCTTCTGGTGGTATCGCGATGACCCGAAGACTCATCCGAGCGTCAACGCCGCTGAAGCAGCCTTGCTGCCGAATGAAGATGCTCCGAGCGGCCATGTCAAAATTCCGTGGCGCACGCTTTTTTCATCCCGCACCGTCTGGTGTTTGTGCGGGCAATACTTCGCGTGCAGCTATTGCTTTTACTTTTTCATCACGTGGTTTCCCACCTACCTGCTCAAGCAACATGGGTTCGACATGAAACAAAGCGCGTTGCTGGCGGGAACGCCGCTGATGGTCGGCGCGTTCGGCTCGTTGTTCGCCGGTTGGATCCTGCCGCAACTGGGCCGCGCCCTGAACAACGTGGGCCTTGCGCGCCGGCTCGTGGGCGCCGCGGGCAGCGCGGGCGCGGTCGGCCTGCTGATCGCCGCCGCGCAACTCACCCAACCGTATCTCGCCGTGACGGCAATAGCGCTTGTGGCTTTCTGCAACGACATCCAGATGCCCGGCGCGTGGACGGCGTGCATGGACGTTGGCGGCAAGGCGGTGGGCACGCTGTCCGGCACGATGAACATGATGGGCAACATCGGGGGGTTCCTTTCGTCCATCGTGTGCGGCTACATCGTCCAACTGACGAATAGCTGGGGATTGGTTTTCTACGTCACCGCCGCGATGTACGTACTCGGCTTTTTCTTCTGGCTGGCCATGGACCCGGTCACGCCCTTGGAACAACAGACAAAATCCCGCGCCACAACTTCGTAGCAGCGGACGTAAGTCCGCTCCATTTAAACTGGGGGACAAGTCAGAGCCGACTCACGTCGGCTGCTACCATCCACGGTTCATTGCACCGCGAACGGCGCTTGCCTTCGCCCGTACCGCTGGCAACTTGAGGTTGTCCATGAGCACACTCTCGCAAGATGACATCAAAAACGCGCTCAAGGCCGTGAAATATCCCGGCTACTCGCGCGACATCGTTTCCTTCGGCCTCATCAAGGAAGTCAACGCCGCCAACGGCGCGGTCAGCGTGACGATGCAATTGACTTCGGCGAATCCGCAGGCCGCGCAACAAATCAAAGCCGAAAGCGAGCGGGTTTTGAAAGCATTGCCCGACGTGAAACACGTTCACGTCGAAGTCAAACAACCCGCCACCGCGCCGGGCGCTCCGGGTGCGGCTGCATCGAGCCCGTGGGCGAATCAGAATCGCGTGCCCGGCATCAAGCGCGTGGTCGCCGTGGCCAGCGGCAAGGGTGGCGTGGGCAAATCCACCGTGTCCGTCAACCTCGCCTGCGCGCTCAACCATCTCGGCGCGCGCGTCGGCCTGCTCGATTGCGACATCTACGGGCCGAGCATTCCGCTGATGATGGGCATCCAGCAAAAACCCGGCTTGAGCGACGACGAGAAAATGATCCCGCCGTCAAGTCACGGCGTGAAGTTGATGAGCATCGGCTTCCTGCTCGACGGCGACCAGCCGGTCATCTGGCGCGGGCCGATGATTCAGCGCACCATCCAGCAATTCATCACCGTCACGGACTGGGGCGAACTGGATTTTCTGCTCGTGGATTTGCCGCCGGGCACGGGCGACGCGCAACTCACGCTGTGCCAGACCGTGCCGCTGGACGGCGGCGTGGTGGTGACGACACCGCAGGAAGCGTCGCTGGGCGTGGTGCGCAAAGGCATTGCGATGTTCGAGAAGGTCAACGTGCCCATTCTCGGCATTGTCGAGAACATGAGTTACTTCACCGCGCCGGGCGGGCAACGCGTGGAAATTTTCGGCCACGGCGGCGGACGCGCGGAAGCCGAGCGGCAGAAAATGACTTTCCTCGGCGAAGTGCCCATCTTCACCGAAATCCGCGAAGGTGGCGACCGCGGCGTACCGATTGTGGTTTCGTCACCGGACAAACCGGCAGGCCAGGCGTTCTTGAAAATCGCGGAGGCGGTGCGGGGAAAGCTGGGCTAAACCGGCCAATCGGTTGCGGAACAGACCTGTTTTACTTCATAGTTACCTGAGCGGAAAAGCCGAGGCGTTTCAACTCTGCCACTATCTGTTCCGCTCTCCATATTCTAAATCCAGCAATCTTGACTGCTCCTTTTGCACGGGCTTCTGAAAGCATTTGCCGATTATTGAAGGCAACGTCAGAGCCAATGGCACATCGGAGATCAGCTAACTGCTTCGCAAGCTCTCTGTCCGACCGGATGACGCACTTGACCGACACAAACCCGCTGTCTCTTTCCATTCCTTCAATAAGCGGACTAACCGCGCCCGAGAATTCTTCGCCGGTTTCGGGATCTCTAAACGTCCGAATGCCAGATTCCTCACGTATCAAGATTGGCTTCTTGGGCTTATTCTGGGACATATTTATAAGCTCGATGAGTTTAATCTAGCAGCTAGGATTCCTGGATCAAGAACCGCTGCGCTCTTCCTTTCGTCAAGCGGGCGGGCGCGTTTCCAAGTGTTTCTTCAATTGTCGGCGACCGGGGAGTCGTTAGGCGTGAGGTCCACTGCTCGACGCTTTACGTTCTGCGCACAATGGCGTAAGCCTCTCCGGCGCACGCATGGTAACAATCGCCAAACACGAGAACGTCCTCCGGCAGCTTGGCCTCGCCACGATGGAACAGGTCAAAGCCTATCGCGGTGATCTGGTCAAGGACCACCGCGGGCGGCGCGACATTTTCCGCATCAAAGCCACGGACGCCGAAGGCCGGCCACTGGTTTTGTTTCTCAAGCGCAACTGGCGTCCATACAAAAAGGACGGCCTGACCTCGTGTCTGCGGCGGGGCAAGGTCTGGTCCATCGCGCGGCGCGAGTGGGAAAATTCCCGCGCCCTGGAAGCCGCCGGTTTCCGCGTCGCGGGCTTGGTGGCTTACGGCGAGGAACTGAAACCGCTCTGGGAAACTTTCTCGTTCATCATCACCGAGGCCGCCCCCGGCCAGACGGTCGAACAATTCCTGCGCGAATGTCGGGACCGCGCGGAGCGGCGTCGCGTGCTGGATGCGCTCGCCCGTGAAATCCGCCGGTTGCACGAAGCCGGGCTGGCCACGCCGGATTTGTTCCTGCGCCACCTCTTCGTGGACATCGCGCGCGGCGGACCGGAGTTCTGCCTCATTGACATGGCGCGGCTGGATCAGATGGGGAGTTTGTCCGCGCGTCGGCGGGCGCGGGATCTGGCGGCGTTGAACGTCAGCGCGCCGCTGTGGTTGGTGTCGGCAAGCGAGCGGGTGCGGTTTTTGAAGGTTTACGCGGGGCGATTGGACAAGCCACTGGCGCGGCTCATCGCGAAACGCATGGCGCACCTGCTCGAACGGCGCAGCCTCCGGGCGTTCTTCAAAAACCCGGCGGGTTGACGCTTTCGGAGTGCGGAGGCAAACGAAGTACGACCCCGCATTTACGTTTTGGAGCGGCTTGCCGGACCGATTCCGTAGGACAGGCGTCGCGCCTGTCTCTAACTTCAAATTACTGCCGCTTGAGCGGTGTTTGGTCGGGTGCGATTCGACACACCGTTTGGGGCGGGATTCGGCAGAGATGGAGACAGGCGCGACGCCTGTCCTACGCGACTTTTCACGTCTTCTTCAAAAACAGCGAGCCGAAGGTGAATTGATTGTTCGGGTATTTCTTGTCTATCGCGAACCGTTCGGCGGTATCGTGAAATTTCCCGTCGCCCAACGGCGTTAGTCCGGTGGCCGCGATCATTTCGTTCACCTCGGCGGCTGAGCGGATGGCGCCCGTGACCGGGGCGTTGTCGCCAAAGTCAAAAGTGAGTTCGAACAGCCCGCCAGGTTTGAGCAAACCGGCCAGCCGCGCGAGCGCCTTCAACTGAAACTCCTTGGGAATGTGTTCGATGACGCAAAAGGAAATGACGCGGTCGAATTTGCCCCAGTCCGCCGGGGCATCCTTTTGCGTGAGGTCGAAGGTTGAGCCTTTAAGCTTCCAGCCGAAGCGTTCGGCAATCACATTCGTGTGGTTAGTGAGCTTCGCGTCAATGTCCAGGCTCAACACCTCGCCACCGTTCTGCGCGAGGTGAAACAGCGGGATGGTCGCCCCGCCGCCGAAATCCAGCACGCGCTGGCCGGATTGGAAATCGCCGTAGGCCAGGCCGCGCGAATATTCCCAGAGCTTGTTCCACTTGATGCGCCAGCGCCATTTGAGGACGCCGTTGACGGCGAAGTGCGCGCGGCGAAACCAAAGGCGGCACGCGGTCTGGCGCAGCGCGGCGGCCGCGGCGGCGACTTCCGCACGCTGAATGTCACCGGGGCTGATGGTCTTATTTCCGTCATCGGGGAAAATGTTCACGCACGAAACTGTGCAAGGAAGATCGCGGTCGCGTCCAGAGAAAAACCGATCCGCGTAGCGGCGAATCGCCCCGTTCAATTGGCCATTGGCAACAACCCGCGTTCCTGCATCTGCCGGACAATTTCCGCCGCGAACAGTTCGTTCATCCGGCCCGAGTAATGGACGATGTCCACGTAGAGCGGTTCCTGGAGCGACTGCTGCATGTCGGCGCACCAGAGGAAATTCTTCGCCGGCGGACTCGCACCCAGCAGGGCCGCCATCGCAACATAGCCCTGGCCCGACCCGCTGTGCTGGCGGAAGCCCCGGTTCATGAAGGGATGACGGGTTGCATCGTATTTGTAGGTCGGCACCGGCTGCCACACGAAGCACACCGGCACACCAAACTGCCGGGCCGCGCCTTCAATGAGCTGCTGGTTGCGCAGGTAACGCTGGCAAATCGCGCGCGCGGCGGCTTCACTCAAACTCCCGGAGTCGGCCGCCATCGCATCCGCCGGGCCGGAGTCGGACCGGGCGTTGCGGGAGAAAAACCGGCCGACCTTGGCGAGTTTGCGCAGGACGGGCAGCTCGGCAAAAATCCCCAGCGGATGCTGCCGGACATAATCGCCATTCACGAACTCGGCAAGGTCCGACGAGAACTTGGGCTGGTCACTGGTGAAAAAGAATTCGTTCAAGCCGTCAATGAAAATGGCCTGGTCCGGTTTGCTTCCCGCCGCCAGAAGCTGCTCGAACAAAACCCGCTCCTGGCTCGAATAATAAAAGCCCCGGCCAAAATTATAGCAGCACACCTTGCGACCGCCGATGGTGGCGGGAAATTGTTCCTGCAAGCGCGCCACGACCGTTTGATTGTCGGCCACCCCATAACCGAAAACGGTCGAACCCCCGAATACGAACACGTTGAAGTTCTGCGGCGCCGGCGGCCACGGCGGCGCAGTTTGGCCATGCCGGAATCCGTTCGGGTCCACATTGACAAATCGGCCCGCGAACGGAGCGTCCTTGAACTGCGTGTACGGCTCAAAGGCAAACGGCCGCGTCCAGGTTTCCGTCAACAACTGCATCACGTCGTCCCGGCTCATTCCCGGATAAACCTGCTTCAACAGCTCAAGGCCGTATTTGGCAACGATGCGCGGGCCCGGGCCGGGCGTGACGGCGCGCCAAACCAGGTTGCCGACGAACAGCAGGAGGTTCGCGGCCACAAACAGGAGGAGGGTGTTGAACGTGATGAGCGCCGCGGTTTTGTAGGCCCCGGCCAGTTTCTGAAATGATTTCATAGAGGAACCGGCCAACAGGGTCGCAAACCCGGATGCGAAACTCAATGCCCGTCCGGCGCGAAAATCCGTTGCCTCGGACAAAGTTGCCTCCTAACCTTTTTGCGATTTGAACGCGACCGAGTCCAGATATGTTGAAAGCCGCCAGGCCACCTTGCGCCTGGCGCATGATCGCGAACCGGCGCCGGCGGCAGAGACCCGGCGCCTCGAGCACGGCTTCGACAGTGAAGGCGAGTGGATGCGTTGTGTGCGGGAGGATTTCCCCAAGTTCGTTCCTTTTTTGCGGCGGGCCGGATTGAATTTCCGCGGGCGGGTGCTGGAGATCGGCGCGGGCGCGGCGTGGTTCAGCGCCGAGTTGTCCAAGCTGCCGGGCGTCGTGGAAATTGTGACCACCGACCTTTCACCGCGACGGCTGAAGGAGGACGCCCCGAAGATTTTCAAGCTGCTCAAGGCCCGGGAAGGCAAGATAACGCGGATGCCGGCGGACTTTCATAAACTGGATTTTCCCGACAACCACTTCGATTTCGTCGTGGGCTCGGCCGTGTTGCATCACGCGTTGAACATCGGAATGGTGCTGCGCGAGGCGCGGCGCGTGCTCAAGCCGGGCGGGCAGTTCGTGCTGATCCGCGAGCCCGTGCGGCCGCTGATGAGTTCGCAACGCCGGCAAAAACGGGCCGTGCCGGATCCGCGCGCACCGGTCCGCACGCTGGCGGAATTTGGCGAGCTGTTCGAACGCGCCGGTTTCAAACTGGAGGTCAAACGGGTGAATCTGGCCGCGGGTTTCAAATACTACTTTGACAAGCTGGTCAATGGATTCACCCACGCGCGCTACGCATTTGTGGCGACGAAAAAAGGCCGGGCGTAAGGCGGCCGTTGACCCATCAGTCGGCGACACCAAAGAATTCGCGCGCCCGCAGCCCGCGTGCCTTGCAGTAGGCGCGCAAAAACGCCACGCGGTGCGACCTCGACGCATAGGGCAGCGCCGCCACACCGCGGGCCAGGCGTCCCAGATCAAACAGCACCCGGGCGCGCGGAACGGTTTTCATGTACCGCAAACCTTCGAGGTCAATCAGGTAGAGCTGGCCTGCCGGACCGACCAGAATGTTCGTCGCCTTGAGGTCGCGATGGCGAAAACCTTCGTTGTGCAATCGGGCAACCAGCTCGGCCATGTCGCGGACCACGCGACGCAGGTCGCCTTTCCAATCCGGCAATTCCACCACGTTGGGAATTTCCTCCATCAGAAAGTAACTGTGCCACGGCAAGCCGCCGACCCGCTGGTTCGCGGCGGCGATGGGCCGGGCAGTCGGGATGCCCACCAGTTCCAGATGATACGCCTTGCGGAACGCGCGCTCCGCGCGTGAAGGCCGGAAGGAATCCTTGGCCAGGTTGGCCAGGTCGCGAAAGTTGTGCCGCTTGAGCACGAGGCCATCGCGCACGCCAACCGTCGCACAACGGCCCGCCTTGAGGATTTTCATTTCTCCCGCGAGATGCGCATCCGGGTCGTTGAGAATGGCCTTCACCGCCGGGGTGGCGAGTTGCAGCCGGACGTGCCAGCGAAGCCCGCCGAACTTCAGCGGCGCAAAGTCCCGGTTGTGTTTCAAGCAGCGCTTCGACCGGTAGGCATACAATTCCCGGCGGAGGCGCACCGCCAGCGCGCGGACGGCCGGCGACACGGGCAGGGCGACCGACAGGGTCAGGGTGGCCAGATTGTGCTCGCGTTCCGCCTCGGTGAGACGGGGTTTGATGACGATGCCGTGAAGGTCCACGAGCCGCAGCTCGCCGTTGGCGCCGACGAGCAAATTGCCGGCATGCAAATCGCGTTGCAGGACGCCGCGCTCGTGCATCCGTTTCACGAATTGCAGCACCACCTGCGGGTCCGGCGCGGCGACGGTATCGAGCGATTGCCCGGCAAAGCCTTCCGTAATGAGGATGCTTTCTTCAAGTCCACGAGCACCCCAGCGTTCACCGAGCGCGAGGTGGCGGACACTGGGAATGCCGAGCGGTTCGAGGGCATGGGCCGTGTTCCATTCGCGCCGCGCTTGGGAGGGCTTGAACAAAAACTTCAACCCGCGCCACGGCACGACGTGATGACGATACCGCTTGAGGTAAAACGTCTTCCCGTCGTGGGAGCAGGAAGTGACGAGCTTGACGGGTGATTGCTTGACGACGCTGCCCTCGGCGGCCAGGACCGCGGCGAGCGCGTGCTCAAAACCGGGGGTCACCTCCCAGCGTATGCCGTCTTTGCGCAAACAAATCACACGTCACGTTAGGGAGCGGCGCTTTGCATTGTCAACTGACTCCGCTACCAACGGCAGTCAAACCGGCGGAAGTAGCGCAGAGTGGCACTCGGCCGTATCGCGGATTGTTAATCCGCGGAACTGGAGAATGTTCACAGCATTGGGAACTTTCCGCGCTTCGCCGAATGCCATTCGGCGCCACGGCAGATTACCAATCTGCGCCACGGTTGAGCGCCGCTTTTGGTCGTGATTCATGGAACGCGTGGCGGAGTGCGGTGGTAAAAATCCAGATACAGCTTTTGCGCCTGACGCCAGACGCGACGCCACATGCGCTTTTCCCCGGCAGCGAGCTGCCGCCAGGGCCGCCCGTGATAGTGCGTCACGAAGCGCACGAGGTCGCGTCGCGTCAGTCCGAAATCGAGCGAAGAGAAGAGCAGCGACGACAGGTCCTTGACCTTCCAACGCAAGGGCACGCGGGAGCGTAGTTGGGCGCGATGCAGGTCAATCAGGAAAACTTCCACTGGTTGCTCTGGCTGCCAATCGGCCCAGAGGCGGTTTTTGACGAGGAAGTGGGGAATGTAAAAATCGCGATGATTGATGCCGTGCTCGTGCAGCACGCGCGCGATGCGACCGACCTGTTCGATGAGCACGCGCTTCAGTTGCTGCTGTTTCACCCCGGCCAAACCGCCCCAGTCCGGCAGGAGATGTTCGAAGGAAATCATTCCTTCCAAGGCGTCCATGACGACGAACGACTCCGTCGCGGCCGGATTTCGGCCGCGCAGACCTTTGGCGGCGACGGTCGGCGCCGGGATTTTCAACTGGTGCAGGCGTTCCAGCGCCTCCCATTCGGTCCGGGCGCTGATGGTCGGGGCCCGGAACTGGAGCAGGTCCTTGAAGATTTCGCCCCAGCCGCAGCCGTGATGAATTTTGATGAAGTAACGCCGGCCGCCCAGGGTGAATTCCACCGTGCGCCGGTGTTTCACGCGACGATGCACGTGGCCGTCGCAATTCAGCAACCAATCAAAAGCATTGTCGGCGGGCAGATGCTTTTTCAGATCCGGGCTGAGTGCGAGGAGGGTCATCGCGTTGATCGGCGGCGAATGGTCTGTTCGATGAGGTCCACGGCGCGTTCGTGGCAGCCATACAAATCTTCCTTCGCGGCGTACGCAAGGCCTCGGGCGCGCCACTCGGGCCGCCGGGACGAGGTCAGCATTTCCACCAACGCGGCATTGCATCCGGCCTGGCCGAATGGCGAAGACAAAACGATGCCCGCGTCCGCTCGTTGCACATGGGACGCGTAGCCGCACGTGTCCGTGGTCAGCACCGGCAGGCCGGCCGTCATCGCCTCCAGTAGAATCATGCCGGCGGACTCGCTATACGCGGGATGAAAGGAAAGGTCCGCCGCCAGCAGCCAGTCCGGCACGTCGTGCCGCCCGCCCAGGAAATGAACGCGGTCGCGCACGCCCAATCGGGACGCGAGCAGCGCAAACTCGATCTTCCGGTTCTGGCCGATGACGACCAAACGGGTTTGCGAGCGCAAGGCCTCCGGCAAGGCCGCCAGGGCATTGATGGCACGATCCAGGCCTTTCACGCGAAAGCCCGAACCGACGAATAACAACAAGCGTTCTGAATCCGACCAGCCGTGTTCGGCGCGCAGACGCTGCCGCGCGGCCCGCTGCGCTTCCGCCGAGAAGTTTCGCCGTTCGATCCCCGGCGGCAGGACGTGGAAGCGGTCAGCCTCCGTTCCGTAAAGTTTTTGATAGGTCGGAATCTCATGCGGGGTGAGGAGCAACAGTTCGGTTTTGCCGCCGCGCTGAAAGACGGATTCCTCCAAATGTCGGAAATGCCGGTAACGCGGCAACCAGCGGTACCAGGCCGGTTTGCGCCGGGCCATGCGCGCGACGTAGCACGGCGCCGCGCCGTAGTAAACATCGAGGCCCGGGAGCTTGTCGAAACCGACCACGGCATCCAGGCCGCGCTGCGGGAGCGTGGCATTCAACTGGGCAACCCAGTGGCGGTTGCGCCCGACGTTGCCCCAGCCGTGGCGACCGAACAATTCCACGGCGATTCCGTCCGGCGGCGGGCCCTGCCAGGTGCGAGTGAAAATGGTCGCGTGATGACCCCGCGCGACGCAGAGCCGGGCGGTTTTGAGGCAGTCCCGCTGCAACCCGCCAAACGGAAAATAGTCGAACAGGAGAAACCCCAATTTCATGGCTGAAGCAATCGCCGCAGGCTGACTCGCGCTTCACCGCGGTCGGGCATCATGGTTCCGTCATTTGGCATTGGTTCGATTGGCCAAGTGTTTGCGCGATGGGTTCAAGCCATGTCAGCGAGCCGGCGCAGAGGATAGGAGTCCAACGTGGAATGGCAAGCCGTCAGCGTGGCCGTGCGTGTCCCGCCGGCCGTCGCCATTCACGGAACAAAGCCGCGCTGGCGGAGGCTTTGCGCGACAAGCCCGGCGAGCACATCGCTCATCTCCGGCCCGTAGTGCGTGTAGTCAATGTACGCCCGGCCCGTCAGCGGCGTGTGCAATTCGGCGGCCCAGACAAAATTTTCCGGCAGTGGATTGGTTTTCAAAAGCTCCGCAAACCGCTCGTAGCTCAATTTCGTCACCTCCCCGCTGGCGGGGTCCTTGATAAACGGATGCCGGGATAAATCGTAGTGGTAGTGAGGAACGGGCTGCCAAACGAAAAGCGTTTTGACCTGCGCGGCATCCGCCAGCGTTTGAATCATGGCGCGGTTGCCCAGGTATCTTTCCAGATGCTGCCGGGCGAGTTCCGCCGCCGGCACGTCCGGATTCGCACCGGAACGATCTTTCGGATGCGGTCCGAGACGTTTCGCCAAGCTCTGTTGAAGCCGGGCGGCTTTCTTGATCAA
This sequence comes from uncultured Bifidobacteriaceae bacterium, assembly GCA_964458575.1. Lineage (GTDB taxonomy): Bacteria > Verrucomicrobiota > Verrucomicrobiia > Limisphaerales > JADLHS01 > CAYWMD01. Next base: position 17,997 of record CAYWMD010000036.1, read on the forward strand.
CGGCAGATCGCTCAACACGCCCAGCGGCCGGCCGGGTGTCTCTTCGCTCTGCATCACCATCGCAAAGCGGTCCGAAAAGCCGGGCAACTCCCAAAACGAATCGTTCAGTCCATCTACAAACACGGCCACGTCGGGTTTGATGTGGCGCAGGAGCAATTGCGCGAAAAGAATGCGCTCCTGCGTGGAGTAATAGTAAGCGCATCCCAGGTTGTAAACACAGATGGGCCGTGATGATCCGGCGGCCTGCAACTTTTCCTGGAGCCGCGCCGGCACGGTTTGGTCGTCCGCCACGCCGTAACCGAACATGGTCGAGCCGCCAAAGACGAAGATGTTGAAATTCTCCGGCGCCGGCGGCCACGGCCCCTGAGGCGGCACCCGACGAAATCCGTTGGTGCCCACGTTCACATACCGGCCGTGAAAGGGTGCCTCCTGAAACATGACGAACGGCTCAAACACGAAGCTCCGTTGCCACGACTCATCCAGCAGCCGACGCAGTTCCGCCTCCGACAGGCCGGGATACACGGCTTGCAGGGTCTTCATTCCGTAGCGATCAATCAGCGGATTGTGGCTCCTGCCTTGGATCCGCCAACGGATTCGTTGTTCGGCGAACAGGACGAGGTTGATGAGGACAAAAAGAATGAGCGCGTTGAAAACAATCAACGCGGTGATGCGCCAGCATCGCGCCAATTTTTGAAAACGTGTCATGCCAACTCGACCGGGCCCGCCCCGCCGCTGGTTTTCAACGGGAGGCCACTATCCCCGGCCACCTGCGAAAGTCGAGGTTATTCTCCCGCGCCGCCCGCACGGGAGCGCGGATTGTTCCAATCCGCCGCCGCCCCGATCTGCGCTGGTGCTGCGAGTTGAGGACAACTCGCGCCCCGGCTCAAGCGGGCGACGGTGCCCGGTGCCGAATAGCGCTCCCTCGCCGCGCTTGCATTGGAGAATGGCTGTGTTCAACCTAGCCAAAATCGTTGACACAAACTCGCGATGAAACTGGCCGGCCAATTCAGAGAGATGCTCGGGACGCTCAGCCCCGCGTTCATCCGCTCGCGCCAACGCGGGGATCCGCCCGAGGTGCAAAGGTGGATCCGCCGCGGCCGGCCGGTGCCCGCGCCGGCCACGATCAAGTTGAGCGTGCTGCGCTGCTACGCGCAAAACTTCAAGCCCGGCATTTTTGTCGAGACCGGCACCTACCAGGGCGACACCGTTTACGCGCTGCGCAACGAGTTTCGCAAACTGTACACGATCGAGCTGAGCCACGAGCTGTACGAACGGGCGCGGGCGCGCTTGGAAACCGCGGGCAACATCACCCCCCTCGAAGGCGACAGCACCGCGATTCTTCCGCGCGTGCTCAAGGAAATCAACGAGCCTTGCCTGTTCTGGCTGGACGGGCATTACTCCGGCGGGCCCACGGCCAAAGGCGATGTGAACTGTCCCCTGTTGCGGGAACTCGCCTGTATCCTGTCGCATCCGGTGAAGCGACACGTGATTCTGATGGATGACGCCCGGCTGTTTGGCAAGGTTCAGGACTACCCCACCGTCGCGGAGCTGACCGAGCAAGGGCGGGCGGGTGGTTATCGGTCGGAGTTGCATTGTGACATGCTGTGTTTGACACCGGCCGAGAGTCCCCCACTCGCGGCCCAGATTCGCGCCCTCATCGAATGAATCCGTTCCAACGCATGTGGCGCGATGTGTGCCTGTTTCCCATCCGCCATTTTCGAAACATCGAAGGCTGGCTCGCCAAGAACGAGGCGCTGGCGCTCTACCAGATTGCGAAGAAACTGCCGCCCGGCGCGCGCGTCGTCGAAATCGGCAGTTGGAAAGGCCGCTCGACCTACTGCATCGCCAAAGGGCTGAAGGACGGCCGGATTTACGCGATTGATCCTTTTGACGCATCCGGCGAGCAGGGCAGTCGCGAGCTTTACGCCCACGAAAAAGGCAACCTGCCATTGGTGGAACAATTCAAGCGCAACCTCCAGCAACATGGCTTGCTCGACAAGATTGTCGTCCAGCAGGGTTATTCCAGGGAGTTTGCCGACGTGGTTGACGAGGCGGATTTTATTTTCATTGATGGCGACCACTCGCCGGAAGGGTGCGATCACGATTTTCAGATGTTCGCGCCCAAGGTCAAAAAAGGCGGGCTGCTGGGATTTCACGATTACGACCCACGCCGGCCCGAACTCGGACCGACCTGGGTGGTGGAAAACCGGCTCAAGCATTCGGACGCGTGGACACTCGTGGGCCGCTGGGTTTCGCTGATCGTGTTTCGCCGCAAATAGCCCGTCGCGCGTCATGGACCAGCCGACCATCATCTGCCTCACTCCGATCCGGAACGAGGCCTGGATACTGGATCGCTTTCTCCGGTGCGCGAGCTGCTGGGCCGATTTAATCATCCTCGCCGATCAGGGCTCGACGGATGATTCGGTGGCAATCGCCCGCACTTTCCCCAAGGTCCGGGTCATCGCCAATTCCGGCCAGAACTACGACGAGTTTGCGCGCCAGGAACTGCTCATTCGCACCGCGCGCGAACTGGTGCCCGGACCGCGGCTGCTCCTGGCCCTCGATGCGGACGAAGTTTTCACGGCAAACTACGCAGCCAGCGCCGAGTGGACGAAAATGCTCCAGTCGCCGCCCGGCACCGTGTTCCGTTTCCGCTGGGTGAATTTGTGTCCCGATCTGCGCCGGGCGTGGCTGAGCCGGCCGAGCTTCGCGTGGGGGTTCATGGACAATGGCGCGCCGCACTCGGGCAAGGACATTCACAGCGTTCGCGTCCCGGTGCCCGACGGGTCGCCGCAAGTCGTGTGCGAAGAAATCAGGGCGTTGCATTATCAATTCACGGATCCGGGACGAATGCAGAGCAAACATCGCTGGTATCAATGCTTCGAGCGCGTCCGGCGACCCGACGTGAGCGCCGTCAAGATTTTCGACAAGTACCATCACGTTGACCGCGTCAAGGCAGAGGAGTTTGTAGCGATCAAACCGGAGTGGCTGCGCAGTTATCAGGAGCAGGGCATTGATATGCTGTCGGTGCACAAACCCGCCGACGGCCTCTACTGGTGGGATCCGCTGCTGGCGGACATGATGGCGCACCATGGCACGGCGTTCTTCGCCAGGGAAAACATCTGGGAGGAGTGGCCGCCGGTGGCGAAAAAGCTCGGCGTTGATCCATCCCTTTACGCCGACCCGCGGACGCCATTTCAGAAACGGGTTCATCGTTTTCTGTCCAGCCCGAGCAGTCTGGCAGAACGCTTTTTCGCGCAATTGTTGAAGCGCGTCCTCAGACAAATCGGCTATTGAATCAACCATGACCTCGCAACCATGAACCAGACTCCCTTTCTCCAGAAAATCTCGCGGCTCTTTGGCGGCAGGAAGAAGGACGCGGCCAAGGAACTGGGCCGCGTTTCAAAAGACCTGCTGCGCTCCCTGCTTCGGGACGACCCCGTGGTCGTGGAAGCCGGCGCGCACGTGGGCCGCGACACGGTCGAGATGAGCCGGCTGTGGCCCCGGGGCTTGATCCACGCCTTCGAACCGATCCCCGATTTGTTTGCGCGCTTGCAAGCGGCCACGGCTGATTGTTCCAACGTGGTTTGCTACGAATCGGCCCTCGGGGACAAGACCGGAACGTTGGAGTTCAACGTCAGCAGCGGGAAGTCAAACGCCTCGAGTTCCGTGCTCTCCCCGAAGCAACACCTGGAACAGCATCCCGAGGTGAAGTTTGACAAACGACTTCGCGTGGATTCGGTCACGCTTGACGACTGGGCGCGTCAACGTCAGATCCAGCGCGTGGATTTCCTCTGGCTGGACCTGCAAGGTTACGAACTCTTCGCCTTGAAAGCCGGGCGGGAAGTGCTGCCGAAGGTTCGCGCGATTTACAGCGAGGTTTATCTGAAGGAATCCTACCAGGGAGTTCCGCTGTATCCGGAGTTGCGTGAATGGCTGGCGGGACAGGGATTCGCTGTCGAATGGGAAGGCTTGCCCTGGCCGGACTCGGGCAACGTGCTTTTTGTCCGCTGCTAAGACGGTTGCCAGATTTAACCTTCGAAAGACGACTTCCCGTTCACCGGCGCGCGGCCCTCCGGGCCGCAGCAGGGGAAAGTGAAGAAGACGGAGAAATCTCCAATGCGGTTCCGCAGGCTGCATGCTGCGGCCCAGCGGGCCGCGCGCCGGTTCAGGCCGGGCGAGGGGTCTTCCGTTTTCGATTCAAAATCCTTTTGGTGGCCAGCGGGCTAAGCCACCTTCCGCAGCCAGAAACTGCCGGGCGGCGTTTGATCCCGCCGATACGAGGCAAACGCCCGCGCCAGCGCCTCCGGATGCCGGAAATGCATGTAGCTACCGGCCCAAAGCACTTCGAATGCGCTGTTGAAACATAAAAACGCCTGCAACAGGTATTGTTCGTTCCAGAAGCGATGTTTTCGAAAGATCCATTCACGCGGATATTCTGCCGGCAGAAAAACGTCGTGAATGTGGATCAGCACCCCGGGTTTCAACCGCGGCAGAATTTCGAGGAACTCATACTGCACGTCGCTGCCAATTTTCACCACGTGGCTGGAATCAATGAACAAAATGTCGCCGGCTTCCAGCCGTGTGAATTCTTCCAGCGGTACGTCCTGAATTTTCTTTTCCACCAATCGCGTCAGGCCGGGAAACCCGCGGCGCAACCAGTCAACCGGATACGGTTCGCACGCGGTCAGTTCGCAATTGCGCCCGGATTCTGCCTTGTTCTTCAACGCCGCCTGGGCGGCCAAAAGCGTTGAGTGGCCCGAGCCGACTTCAAAAATGCGCGCGGGTTTGAAATGCCGGATGAGGCAGTAATGAATCTCCGCGTCCACCCGCGTGAAGCTTTTGTTGGTGATGTAAAATTGCGGCGCGCCGCCGGACTTGGTTTGCGGAAACGCGTCGTATTCCGGCTGGTAACGGGTCGCGAAGTCCGAAAGCAGCGCGAGCTGTTCCGCCTCCCGCATGTTGACGCCCGGCAGTTCCGAGTGGCGTCGCCACAGGTCTTCCGAGAGTCCGGCCGTGTCAGGAATCGGCGAATAAAAATGCTTCAGCGTGACGTTGATGCCCAGCTTCTGCCAGAGGGGAAAGGTCCGCCGCACGACGGACTTCAAAGTGCGTTGGTAATGTTCCGCGAGCGTTTTCATGTCGAAGCTTTGGGGGCCGGAACACACAACGTTCCGGGCGCCAGTTTCAGCCAGCCGCGCAGAAACAGGACCTGCCGGCGGATCGTCGGCGGCCAGGTGATCGGATACGGTTTTTCGCTCATCAATTTGCGGTCATTTTCTTTGCGGCTGCGGTAGGCCGCCGACTTGGATATCTGTTCCGGATTGCGCGTATAGAAATAAAGGACTTTGCGGACCAAGCCAATGGCGAGTTTCTGCGCCACGATCCGCGACCAGAAATCCAGATCACCGGCGATGAAAAAGCGCTCGTCAAATTTTCCGATCGTGTCCTTCAGCGCGGTCCGCCACGCCGTGAACGGTCCCGGACGCCGGCCCAACGACAAGCCGCGCAATCGCGCCGGTGACCAGTCGTTCCAATGTTCGTCCATGAATTGCCGCGCGATCAGCACCGAACACGCGTCCCATCGCTTTCGCTCCATCGCCTCGGCCACATACTCCAGCAAGCACGGGTGCATCGCGTCATCCATGTTCGAATTGCACAGCAACGGCGAGGAGGCGGCCTCCCAACCGAGGTTCCACGCTTCATAAAGTGTTTTCCGTTCATCCACGGTCAGCAGCCGGCAGTTGGGATGCTTGGCGCAGAAGGGCGCCAACAATTCCCGCTCGCGTTCCGGCGACGCGGTTTCCACGAACAGAAACTCGGCCTGGTCAAAAATCGTCTGCCGGCGGATTTCATCGAGTTTCTTCTCGACGTAACGCCGGTTGTTGAATGTGCTAATCAGGACGGAAATTCGACTTTGCATCCGGGCAATGGGCGTTTCAACGCCGCCAGAGTGAACCGGAATGGAGCGCAACTGACAAGTTGAACTCTGCGCGCCGGCCCGCGGGAAGCGCGCCTCCACCGTGGAGGCAGGCATCCTGCCTGCCGGTGATCGCGGCTTCCAGCCGCGTGTTCCCCAGGCGCTGATGCCGGCCCGAAGGACGTCTCGTGCAATCCTCCGGCGCTAATTAAGATTGCCGCCGACCCGCCAACCTTTTTATTCTCGCGCTGAACCGCACGCATGAAACAGGCGTCCATAACCTACCGTGGCCGGATCAAATACGACGAACCGACCGCGCGCCAATACCAATCGGTCAAAACCGGCAAGCACCGCGCCGAGATGCGCCTTGTGGCCCGGGCTTTCGCCCTCGTCCCCAAGTCTCATCGCGTGCTCGATGTGCCGTGCGGCGGCGGGCGCGTGACGATTCATCTGGCGAAACAAGGCTACCGGCTGGCCTCCGCGGATCTGTCCGACGCCATGATCGCAATCGCGCGTGAAAACATTGCGCAGGAGAAGCTCGATTGTCCGGTCGAGAAGCAGGACGTGGAAAAACTCACATTCGCCGACCGGGCATTTGACACCGTGATCAGTTTTCGCCTGTTCCACCACTTTCCGGATGCCGACATCCGCCAACGCGCGGTTACCGAACTCTGCCGCGTGGCCCGTAAATACGTGGCGCTTTCCTACTTCAGCCCGGCGTCCGCGACGTCCGCGAAACGGCGGCTGCGCGTCGCGCTGGGCGGCCGAAAATCCCAGAAGCACGACACGTCCCTGCGCGAGGTGAAAAAGTATTTCGCGGCGGCCGGCTTCAAGCTGGTCAGGGATTTTGCCCGGCTACCGTTGGTTCACACCCTGCACCTCGCGTTGTTCGAACGCGAAGGCGAAACCCGGCCATGATTGTTCTCGGCCTGGGTGGCATGGTGGGACACGACCCGGCGGCGGCGCTGGTGGTGGACGGACACGCCGTCGCGGCGGCGGAGGAGGAGCGTTTCCTGCGCGACAAGCACGCGAAAGGCAAACAAGCCGAACAGGCCGCGCAGTTTTGCCTGAAGTTCGCGGGACTGAAACCCGCCGATGTGCAGGTGGTCGCCATTCCGTTTGCCCCGGTCAGCATCTTCGGTCCGGCGCGCTGGCATTTCGCGGCGCGGCATTGGTACGCGCCGGACCGCGCGTTCACGGCGTTTTTCAATGGCAATCGCCGTTTCCGCCGCAATGTTCGCAACGTCTTCGCCGCGTTGGATCGGCTGGGCATTGACCGGCAGCGCATCAAGTTCGTCCCCGTGGAACATCACCTCGCGCACGCTTCCAGTGCCTACCACCTTTCGGGATACCAGGACGCCGCCATCATGAGCGTGGATGGGGTGGGCGAGTATTGCACAACCTGGTTTGGTTACGGTGAAGGCGGCGAAATCCACAAGCTCAAGGAATTCTTTGCCCCGGATTCGCTAGGCGGTTGCTACGGCGCCATCACTGAATTCCTCGGCTTCGAGATGCTCGATGGCGAATTCAAGGTGATGGGCATGGCGCCCTACGGCGACGCGAAGCGGACTGATGTCTCAAAGCTGATCGAATGGAACGAACACGGTTTCCGGGTCAATACGCGGCTCGTCAATTGCATCGGGTGGCGGCGTTACAAACGACCGCTCCAGGGCGGGTCGGAAGGCGTGGGCACTTACTTCTCACCGAAGCTGATCGAAATGTGGGGGCCGGCGCGCGAAGGCGATGAAATTGACGATCCCTACGTCCACATCGCCGCCGCCGTGCAAAAGCAACTCGAAGACATCTTGCTCGCGCTCACGAAACATTTTCTCAGTGGGCACATCGCGCGGACGAAACGCTTGTGTTACGCCGGCGGCGTGGCGTTGAACGTGAAAGCCAACCAGCGTCTCATCCAAATGATGGGGCCGGGCCATGAGTTGTTCGTGCAACCCGCCGCCAGCGACGCCGGTACCGCCCTTGGCGCGGCGACCTACGCGGCACACCAGCTTGGCGACAGCATCAAGCCCATGCAGCACGCTTATCTCGGCCCGGAGTACACACCGGATGAAATCGAAGCGGTCTTGAAAAAGCGCGACATCCGTTTCGAGCGATGCGCCTCCATCACCGACACCGCGAGCGACCTTTTGGCGAAAGGTGAAGTCGTGGCGTGGTTTCAGGGCCGGATGGAATTCGGCCCGCGCGCATTGGGCAACCGCAGCATCCTCGGAAATCCGGCGTCGCGCGGCGTGGCCGACCTCATCAATGCCCAGATCAAATACCGCGAACGCTGGCGCCCATTCTGTCCATCACTGCTCGATACGATTGCGCCCGAAGTTTTGCAGACGACGCATCCCACGCCATACATGACCTTCACCTTTGACGTGGCGGAAAGCTGGAAAAAGCGCATCCCCGAAGTGGTCCACGAGGACGGCACGGCGCGACCGCAAATCGTGACTTCGCAAAGCAACCCGCGTTATTATGAGCTGCTGAAAAAGTTCGAGGCCCGCACCAGCATCGGCGTGTTGCTGAACACCTCGCTCAACCGCCGCGGCGAACCGATGGTGTGCTCGCCGGACGATGCGTTGAACATGTTTTACGGCAGCGACCTCCGGAATCTGGCGTTGGGGGATTTCCTCGTGCGCAAGTGAGACCACCGAAGTAGTGGCGGGCCTCCGGGCCTGCCGGAGAGCCGTGCTTCCAGCCCGGCGGATAGAACCTTGAACACACGCGGTCGCTGAGTCTTTGAGTGATATCGAAATGTTTCATGCTCCTTCCGTGCGGCGGGACGCGCGCACTCTACGGCAGCCAGGATGGTTGCCGCTACAGCCGCATTCCGTTGCCGTCAATCGGAACCGAAGTTGCTCAAAGAGTTGTGCGGCTTCCGGAAATGCCGCAACTTTTGACGCACGAACGTTTTTAATGCTGAGAGTTTCATGAGTTGGACAACAAGAATTCTGGCAACGCTGGCCTTCATTTTTCTGGCCGTGGGTGTCATCTGGTGGGTCGCGATTCGAGACACCGGCGTCAGACCGCCACCCGCGCCGCCACCGTCGTCGAACACGCAGATCGAGCCGGTGAAAACCAGTCCCCCGCCTGCTGTCACCCAAGCTGCCGCCCCGCTCGCTGCGACGAACATTGTGGCAATCGAAGTTCCGGCCGCCGCAACCAACCCAACGACGAACTGGGAGGACCGCGTGGACGCGATCCTCGACTCGCCCTCGGAAGTGAACGAAAAGGCGAAGCAGATGCTGGAACTGCTGCCGCATCTACCCGAAGCCGGCCAGGTGGAAACCGCCCAGCACGTCGCCAATTTGCTGGCGGACGAGGATTACGCAAAGTTCGGCGCGTACCTCACCAACACCACGACCTCGATCAACGTGCAGGACATCGTCCTGGCCGATGTCTTGAACCGGCCCAACCAGATCAAGCTGCCGCTGCTGCTCGAAACCGCGCGCAATCCCGCCAATGCGAAAGCCACCGAAGCCAGGGAAATGCTGGCGCTTTACCTCGAAGAAGACTACGGCGACGACTGGCAAAAGTGGGCGACGGAAATGGAGAAATGGTTGAAGGAAAATCCGGATTAAAACCCGAAAGGGAGAAGTTTGCTTCCTTCATGGAGTTCGTGTCGTCAATGGAGCTGGAACCTGCCTCGTCTCTAAAAATATCCATCCATGAGCCGGAACCCTGAGCAGATACGCGTTGAAATAGTCATCTCCGATGTATCCGCCGATGATCGCAATAACAAAGCGATCAAACCTGACGGCCGTGCCGCCGTGACGCGATGTCGCGAACCCATCTATCTTCGCAACCTCCGACGAGATCGCTTTAATATCATCGCTGGTGATGTCCCAATTGCCTATCGTACCTTCCGCTTCTGAAAGAGCAGCAGATGCCTTGGAATTAGCCCTAATGAGCTCGAACGCCATGAATCTATACATCGGATCATCCCCTTTGACGACATCGAGCTGGAACGGGATTGTGTTTGTGGGACGCAACACTTGAGTCTTAACATGGTTGGTTGGCATCGCTATCACATTGCTCGGAGCAGGGGGCGCAATTCCAGGCTGTTCGCTCAACGGCAGTCCATCTGGTGAACGCGAGCAACCAGCTTGTACTAAAAGTCCAAGAGTGATGGAAAATAGCTTATTCTTCCCGCATTCCTTCGTCGTGTTCACGGCTCTTGTCGGTGGTGTTTGTCGCCTCACCCAACACGTCCACATACCCCGGGGACCTTCAGCCGGTGTATGGATTAAAATGGTTCACGGCATGAGTTGCACGTTATCGCGAAATCTCTTTGGCTGAAATCCCCTGCCGTGCCGCCATGGCCGCGAACACGCCTTCCTTGCGGAGCAGTTCATCAAAACTTCCCGCCTCCACCATCCGGCCCTCGGACAAAACGATGATGCGATCCATCGAGGCCAGCGTGGACAGCCGGTGCGCCACGCAAATCACGGTCCGGTTCTCCGCCAGTTGATCAATCGTCGCTTGAACTTCCGCCTCGGTCTTGGAATCCAGCGCGCCCGTCGCCTCGTCCAGCACCAGAATGGGCGCATTGCGGATGAAGGCCCGCGCGATGGCCACCCGCTGCTTTTGTCCGCCCGAAAGCGTGACGCCCCGTTCGCCCACGCGCGTGTTGTAGCCGCTGGGCAATTGCGAGATGAAGTCGTGCGCGACGGCCGCTTCCGCGGCGATTTCGACCTCCGCCCGGGTCGCACCGATTTTGCCGCACGCAATGTTCTCGGCCACGGTCTGGTCGAAAATGGTCACGTCCTGGCTGACCAGCGCCAGTTGCTGCCGCAAATCCCGCAGCGAAACGTCGCGCAGATCGAGGCCGTCAATCTTGACCGCGCCGGAGGTCGGGTCGTAAAAGCGGAACAGCAGGTTCACGAGCGTGGTCTTGCCCGAACCGCTTTCGCCGGCGATGCCCAGCTTGAAGCCGCGCGGAATGGTGAGGCTGAAATCGCTCAGGACCGGCTTGTCCACATAGGCGAACGAAACGTTCTCGAACGTGATGGCGGACTGGAACGACGGGAACGGCTTGGGGCTGGCCGGTTCAACCACTTTCGGATTTTCCGTCATGATCTCCCGGAGCCGTTGCGCGCCGACACTGGCCTGTTCGAACAGGATGTGGACGCCCGCCAGCTTCCGGATGGGCATGAAAAAGGTCAGAATGCCCATGATGAAGGTCGCGAGCTTGGGCCCGCTGTAATTCGCGTAGAAAACGTAGAGCAGCAACCCGCCCAAGCCGATCATCGCGACGATCTCGATGATGGGATTCACGAGTTCCTTGGCCTGGATGCCCTTCATGCCGGCGTGGACCAACTGGCCGGAGGTTTTCCGGAAGCGCTCCAGCTCCTCGCTTTCGAGGTTGTAGGCCTTGATGACGCGGATGCCGCTGATCAGTTCCACCAACTGGCTCGATTGCGAGATGCTCGCCCGCAAGGTCGCCGCCATCGCGCGCCGCGCCTTCTTGCCGAGGATGATGAGCGGCAGCATGCAGGCGGGCAGGAGCACCATGACCGTCAGGGTCAGTTTCCAGTCCAACCGCAGCAGCACGACGAGCACGACCAGGACGGTCGAGGTTTCCTTGATCAGGTCGCCGAGGCCCTGCTTCATCGCGCGCAACAGATTCGCCGTGTCCACGTTGATGCGCGTGAGCAGGTCGCCGGTGGTCGAACGCGAGAAGAAATCGAGGGAGAGCGTGCTCAACTTCTGCATCAAGTCGAGCCGCATGTCGCGGACAATCCGCTCGCTGGCCCAGCCCATGCAATAATTGTTGAGGTAGTCCGCCCCGCTGCGGGCAAACACGAGCAGCGGCAGAAACAGCAGCAGCCCCGCCATTTGCCGGCCGGTAATCGGCTGACCCATGCGCGGCAGCCACGGGTCAATCGTCCGCTGGATGGCCAGGTTGAGTTCCGTGAGCGGCTGCGACCAGGCGGAAGCTTTCGGAGATGCCTGCGGCGCGACGACCGCGGGCGGCTCGCCGGAAAAGCGTTCGCTCAAGGTGCGCGTGGCCCAGACGAAGCTGCCGTTGCTCAACGCGAACACCAGACCGAACAACACCCCCAGCGCCAGCCGCACCCAGTACGGCCGCATGTAACCGGCGCCAAAGCGCAGCACGGTGAGAATGTGATTCATCGCTCGGGCCTATGGTTCTGACTTTGCGCCGGGAGTCAACCAGTTTGCGGTTGGAGTTCACGCTTCAGCGTGTTCGGAAGCAGTGCGCGGTTGGTGGACAAGCTGAAGGTTGAACTCCAACTGGTGGTGGGGTGCGTATTTTTGCGGGAAACGAATCCGCACTTTCCGCGTTGTTCAAATCGTTGCGCTGCGTGTATGTTCCGCCCACGATTTTGGAACTACACAACACACAAAAACATGACTGATAAAGTACCGTATCTCGACCTGCCCGCGCAGTTTCGCGGCATTCGCAAGGAAATTGACGCCGCGCTCGCGCGCACGCTGGACAACTGCTCGTTCTGCCTCGGGCCGGACGTGGTGCAATTCGAAAAGGACTTCGCGAAATTCTGCGGCGCCGAACATGGCATCGCCTTTAACAGCGGCACTTCGGCGCTGCACGTCGCCATGATGCTGGCCGGCGTTGGTCCGGGCGATGAAGTCATCACCACGCCGCATACGTTTGTGGCCACGAGCTGGGCGATTTCCTACGTCGGCGCCAAACCGGTTTATGTGGACATTGAGGACGCCACGTTCAATCTCGATCCCAAGAACATCGAGCGCGCCATCACCCCGCGCACCAAGGTCGTCATGCCCGTTCACCTTTACGGTCATCCGTTCGACGTGGATCCGATCCTGGCCATCTGCAAGAAGCACAATCTGAAACTCGTGGAAGACGCGTGCCAAGCGCACGGGGCGAAATACAAGGGCAAGACCGTGGGCACGTTCGGCGAGTCGGCCGGCTTCAGCTTTTATCCGGGCAAAAACCTCGGCGCCGCGGGCGAAGGCGGCGCGCTGGTGACGAACAACGCCGCCCACGCGGCCCGCGCCCGGGCTTTGCGCGAACACGGCTCGACGGTTCGTTACTATCACGATGAAATCGGTTTCAACTACCGCATGGAAGGTTTCCAGGGCGCGGTGCTCGGAGTGAAGCTGAAACATCTCGCGAACTGGACGAGCGAACGTCGCCGCGTGGCGCATCGTTATCACGAATTGCTCGCTGACACGCCGCTGCAACTGCCGCGCGAAGCCGCCTATGCGGAAAGCGCCTACCATCTCTACGTCGTGCGTCACCCGAAGCGCGATGATTTGAAGAAGCACCTGGAAGCCAACGGCGTCGGTTGCGCCTTGCACTACCCGCTCGCCTTGCACATGCAGAAATGCTACGCGCATCTGGGTTACAAGGAAGGCTCTTTCCCGGTTTCCGAAAAGGCGGCCCGCGAGTGTCTGAGCCTGCCGATTTATCCGGAACTGACCGAAGCCCAAATCCAGCGCGTCGTATCGGTCATCAAAGACTTTTTCCGGAAGTAGTCTGGGAAGAGGAAAGCTTTGCGCGCCAGCGGGCGATGTCCTGCTGGCGCGTTTTGGTTTCGCTCCACGGATCCACAGCAAACGCGTCACCAATCTGGGAACGCAACACGTTGGCCACACAAATGCGCGCGGCGAGACGCGGATGGTTCAGCCCGTCGAGCAGCAGCGTGGCATCCCGTTTGGCCAGCGCCGTCAATCGCTCTTTTGCCGCTTCAACGATGGCTCCGCCCCGCTCAGCGCAGAGGTCCATCAGTTCCGACGCGGCCTGGCGCAGTGATTCGGCATCCGCCTGCTGGATCAACTGGTCGGCGCGGGTCAGTTTCGCGTCAAACTCCTTTTGCTGCACCGCGGCGGCCTTCACTTCACTGACACCGTTGGTCAGCCACCGCAGAAAACTGGCGGCGTCCTGATAGCCGGTGGTGGTGGATACTGCGTCCCCGGCCGCGGTGAGCACGCGAAAGGTCGGCACGGCGCGCACGCCGTATTTCCCGGCGAGGTCCTGATGCTCATCAATATCAATGGCGACGTGGCGGTAATTGCCCAGCGCTTCCAGCACGGCCTGGTTCGTGAGGGTCGTGCGGGCCATCATTTTGCACGGGCCGCACCAGCTCGCCGTGAAATACGCGAGCACGGGCTGTTGCGTGCTCTTCGCCTGCGCGAGCGCGTTGGTGAAATCGGTTTCCCACCCGGCGGGAGCATCGGCAGTGCAACTCGCGATGCTGGCGATGAAAAGAGCGAACATCGCCATTTCCCGAACCACACGCTTTGGCGCAGCAGCGTCTTGGAGTGCGGCAGTCCTCTGCCGCTTTCGACGACCCGTGCCTTCCAAAGCGGCAGAGGACTGCCGCACTCCAAAACCTTGCGATGATACGAGACGTTTAGAGTCTGAGTCGGATCGCACCCTAATGAACGATCTCTTCAAAGCGCAATCTCCGAGAAAGTTTTTCATTTTGTGTTTACGGCCGCGGTTTGCTTCGGTTCTTTGCCGTGTTTGATCGGCGGCCAGAATTCATACCAGTAGAACGGACGGCTGAATTCGCCGTAGTGACATTTCTGGCAATCGCCGGCCGCGAGCGGGCGGTAGGTAAACTCAATGGATTTGTCGCCCTCATAGCGGCGCACATGCAGGCTGCCCGGCCCGTGACAACTCTCGCAGCCGACGTGAACCATTTTGTCCGCGCCGAACTCACGACGGTAGCCCGATTCACTGCCAAACCCGATGCTGTGACACGCGATGCACTTCGGATCGGCGTCCGCCTTGCGCGCCACCAGCGTGTCGAACGCCGAGGCGTGGCCGGACTTGGCCCAGATGGCGCCGGCAGTCTTGTGACATTCCACACAACGTTGACTGCCCACGTAACTCGCGGCCGTCCGCACGCCCGGCACGGTGTCCTCGCCCGCTTTCGTGGGATCATCCACGGTCAGTTTGGTGCGGCGGACCTCATCGCGATACGCCTGCGCGAGCTGCCGGAACGATTTGTCCTGCGGAATCTTGTCGTGCAGCAGGCGAATCTCGTTGCGCAGCGGCCGGGGCGCGGCGCCATCGGCCAGTCGCAAGCGAAGGAGGCCCAGGGCGCGTGATTCGTTGGTGACGAAATAAATCAGGCTGCGATTTTCCTTCCGCAGTTCCTGCGCCGGCTGGCGGACTTTTCCGCCGAGGATGACGTGGGCTTCGTAAAATTGTTGCGCCAACCGCGCCAGCGTCTCTTCATCGGCGAATGCGAGCAAAACGATGACGTCCGCCTTTCCCCGTAATTCGACCAGGCAACGCGTGATGGCCGAATTCATGTCGCCGACGATCAACCCGGCGCCCAGGTCGTCGCTCAACCCGTGCGGATCCACCACGCCAATCAATGCGACGCGAAACCCGCCGCGTTCGACGACCTTGAAGGAATCAAAAATCGGCTTCCCGGTCGCCTGGTCGAGCAGGTTCGCGCTCACCATCGTCACCGGTGACGTCTTTTTGATTTCTTGCAATTGGGAGGCGGTGAGTCGCGCCTCGCGCTGGCCGAGGTTCAGCGCGTCGAACTTCATCGCTGCAAAAGCGCGGAGCAAATAACGATACTCGATCAGATCAAAATCCTCGTGCCCGCCAATCGCGTCGCCCACGTCAACGCGCAGCGCGTCAGCCGACGGCTCGGCGTCCAGGACCGTTTTCAGGCGGGTCAATCCGCCGAACTGGCCCTCGAAGCAGCCGCACGGCTCCAGCCGGCCGCGCGTGTCGCAGGTGAAGTAGATCGGGAGGTCAAAGTCAGCGCGTTCCTTCGGTCCGCCGCAGCCAGCAACCAACACAAGCAGAAAGACCGTAGTCAGGCACCTCTTAACCTTAATCGTAATCTTACTCTTGATCTCGGGGGGATTAAGATTAAGAGGAAGATTAAGATTAAGACTTCCAATTTTCACGGGAGTGGCAGCGTTCAATACAGCACCGCGTAGGCAAACACGTTCACGTTCACCTTCGCCGGGTCGCGAAGTTCGTTGCCGCCGCAGCAGCAACAGCCTTTCGCGTGTTCCACATCGTTCAAGCCTTCCTTCGAGTGGATCAACACCAGCCGGCCGTTGAGTTCCAGACCTTCCAGCACCGCCGCCTTGCCGTGCTTGTCCGTCACGCGCGGAATCTGGTGCACGAGCGAAAAGATCGGGTGGGTGAGCGGGATCGGTTTGAGCCCGTTATCCGGAAAGCAAAGCTTGATCTCCTGCCGGAAGCATTTGTCCCACTTTTCATCCGAGCATCCGGGGCTGACCAGCAGGAATCCGCCCTGCGTCAGGTATTTTCGCAATTGCTTCCGTTCCTTTTCGGACAACGTGAAGTTCTCGTTGCCGGACATGACGCAAAACGGATAATCGAACACCGCCTCGGCATCGAGCCGCACCGCGCAAAACTTCTTGTTCACACGCAGATTGGTCTGCTGGCTCACGTCCGTGAGAAAACGATCGGCAAAACACACGGAACTCTGGTTGCCGCCATAAATCAGGTTGCCGCATTGCAATTGCCGCAGGTCGGAGGCCGCGGCGTATTCCGGCTTGCTCGTCGGCGTGATGATCTGGGTCGGCGAGGGTTTGGTGACGGCTTTGGCAACCGGTTTGGGTTTGTTTACCTGCCCGAAAGCATCGCTCACGAAAATTGCCGAGACGAGGCAACAAAGCGCGCCAGCCACGCCCGGCCGAGCGATGATCCACGAAGTGTTGAATTTTCGGCTCATGGCTTCTTCCTCGTTGTGATGGCCTTGAAATAACTTTCCACGACGTCGTTGTATTCTTCGATGACCGTTTCCGAGGCGACCGCGCCGGACTGGCGGTTCACCGGATTCAAGCCCTTGATCGAATCCGCCTTGTCCGTGTCCAATCCGCCCGGGTTGCCCGCCAGCGTGCCCGCGCCCTTGCCGACCCGGCTGGGCTGTTTGCCGGTCGCGCTGCTGCGGCTGGGCATGAATTCATTGCCCATCACCGACATCTTCGAGCCATCGGCCACCGCGTAGCCGGAACTGCCCGCCTCGCCCTGGCCCTGGCCGAGACCCGGCATCTGGCCCAGGCCAAACTTCCGACTGCGCGCCATCTGCGCGAAATTGTTCCCCGGATTCATGCGCAACAATCGCAAGTAGCTGTCCAGGCTGTTGCATGCTTCGCCGTTGCACGCCTGGCAATCGCCGAAGAGTTTTTCCATCTCGCTGCGCAGCCGCTCTGCCAGGCGGAAGGATCGCTCGCCGTTGCCCGCGAGCATCTGCCCGGTGGTTTGCTGGGCCAGCGGTTGGAGGCGCAATTCCTCCATCTTGTCCGCGAGGTCGCGCCCGCTTTGCGCCGCCTTGGGGAATTTTTCTTCCGCCGCGTCGGCATCCTCGCGCAGTTTCTTCCCCAGCATCGCCAGCGCCTCGTCCACCTGCTTTTCCGTGGCGGCCAGTTCCTTGAGCGCGAGCTGGTCCTCCCGGCTCAATTCGCTGGCGCGATTGTAGGCCTGCGCCTGCGCCGCCAGTTCCTGCTGCACGCGGTAAAGGGTCTCCATCACGTTGAAGTCCTTCATCAACTCCTGGAGCTTGCTCATGTCCTCAAGCGTTTGCGCGACCTGTTCCTCCGTCTCCTTTTGCGCGCCGCCGAGACGCTTGACCTGTTCGTCGGATTCCTTTTTGAAATCTCGCAACATGTCCGGCGACAACTGCCGCCCGCCTTCGGACGGGGAACTGCGCTGGGCGATGTCCTTCGCCACCGCGTTGTTCGTGTTGGCGCTGTCGCGGATTTTTTCCGCCTGTTCGCGCAAGGTCTTTTGCAAATCCTTCTCGACGTCGTAAAGCGGATTCTCGCGCACGAAATGATCCATGCGCTCTGCGTGCTGGTTCAGTTTCTGGTTCAACTCGTTTTGTCGGGCCAGCAACGCGTCGAGGTCGCGGGCCGCATTTTCTTTCTGTTTCTCGTCCGCCTTGGCCAGTTGCGCCTGCTGTTTCTCCGCCACCTCGCCGAGTTTCTTTTGCTCCTCGATCAACTGGTCCAGGTCATCCATGAGCGACTCGTATTTCGCCGCCGTATCGGCGAGGTCCGTTTGCTCGCGCAGGAAATTGTTGTAATCCTCCACGCTGATGACCATCAAACGCACTGTCTGGCTGCGCGCCAAGTGCGGCTCGGGCGCGGTATCCACGGCCTCGGCAAACAGCGAGATGATGTCGCCCGGCGCCACGCCGAGTTCGCCGATGTTCAAATCGGCCGTCTCAACGCTGTTGCGGATGACTTCCTGATAGGTCGAAACGCGCGGGCCGGAATAAGCGCCATTCAGTCCGCGATGGAAACGAACCGCCCGCAGCCCGTAATCATCGTTCGCCTCGGCGCGCGCCTTCAGCTTGAAGTCCATCGCCACGAACGCGTCGCTTTCCGGCTCGGTAATGCTCACCTCGGGCGGCAGATCGTAGGTCACGGTCAAGGCGCCCTCGCATTCGCCCTGGGACTTGATCTCCGCAATATCCGTCACGGTGAAGTGCAAGCGGCCGGAAGCCGTCGCCTCAAACGACCCGGCCACTTCGTTTTCTGCTGATTTGGTCATCTTCACCAGTTGCTTCGGTTGGTCGCCCGAAGTGATCTCGATTGTCCCTTCGCGCAATGGACGATTGGACTGAAGTCGAAAGCGCACTTCGCTGCCGCGCAAGGCCTGCACGCCTTTGAATGCGAACGGTTTTTCCTCCGGCTTGAGGTCCGTGTAAGCCGGCGGCGCGACGCGCACAAAGGCCTTTTCCAATTGCGGCGTCAGCACCACGCCGATGCGGGTTTGCTTCGAGAGACTCACACGATCCTTCGTGTGCGCATAGACCACCAACTCGCTGCGGATGTCGTCCACCAGTTGATCAAACCCGGAGCGGCCCTTGTCGAACATCGCCACCGTCGTGGCCTGCTCGGGATGCCCGGGCGGATGCGCGGTCAGAAAAACTTCCTTCGGCTGATGGCCGGCGGTTTTCACTCTGATGACGAGGCCCTTGCCGTAGAGAACGTTCGTGCCTTGCGGGCCCGGCTCCACGATTTCCAGCCGCGTGAAAGAATACGGCGGATGATCACCGAAGGGATCGGCAAACCGCGCAATCTCAACCGCCGATACGCGGAAGAAAATTGCCAGCACGGCGGCAAAACCCAGCAACGCCCACGCGGCGCGCAGCACGTGCCGGCGCAGTTCACCGGTCCAGGCCAGCCGTTCCAGCGGTGTGCCGCGCAATTCGACCGCGTAATTTTCCACGGCCTGCCGCGCGAGATCGCGGGTGAGCGGGGCGAGCGACGTGTCGGTCGTTTGTTCCTGCAATTGCAGCAGGTTGATGAGCTGCGAACCCAGCGCGGGATCGCGGCCTTCGAGGAAGCGGGCGATGTGCTCCAACCGATTGTGCCGGACGAACGCCAGATACCAGGCCACGGCAAGCAGGACGAGAACGGCGCCGATCAGGCCAAGCAACAGCCCGAGCCGCCAGCCCGCGTGGAGATGGAAAATCACATCGAGCACGAACACCGCCAGCACCAGCAAGCAAACGTATTTCACGCTCCGCAGCAGGAAACGGCCGCCCGCCTCTTTTTGGTGCGCGCGATCCGCCGTCGCGAGGCGAGTGAGGATCTTTTGGTTTTCGTTCATTGGGCTTCGCCAACGTCCAACATTCAAAAATCAACTCCCAATATCGGAAGTTTCAAATCGTTGAGCCTTGGACGTTGAATGTTAAATGTTGAATGTTCTCTCATATCCTCAGCAAAGTCCCCATCGCCGCCGTAAAAACCAATCCACACCGAACAATAGTCCCGTCAGGTAGAAAACCCAAGCGACATTCCAGACCGGACAGAGCTTCGTCTTGGGCGTCGTGTCGGCCTTCTCGCTGTTCAGTTCCTGCAACAGCCGCTTCAAGTCGGCCGGCTCAATCAGGCGTCCTCCGCTGGCTTCGCACAAGCGGCGCAGCCCCACCACATCCGTCGCGACTTCCGTCTCCTCCAGATTCTCGGTGTAAACGATGAAGCGGGACTCCTGCGACGTGCCATCCGGAAACCTGGCCACCGCGCGATAACGCCCGATGCGCTCCGGCAAAAACTCCGCCACCAACCGCCCGGAGTCCGGTCCGGACGATGCCATGTTGGCCCGACCCACTTCCTTGTCGCCCAAAAACAGCGTGACCGGCACCGACCTGACGGTGGGATCGAGTTGCCGCATGGTGAGGCGGAAATAAACCTTTTCGCCGAGCATGATGTTCGCGGAATTGGGCCGGAAGGAGAATTTCGCGTTCGGG
Organism: uncultured Bifidobacteriaceae bacterium; assembly: GCA_964458575.1. Taxonomy (GTDB): domain Bacteria; phylum Verrucomicrobiota; class Verrucomicrobiia; order Limisphaerales; family JADLHS01; genus CAYWMD01. Next base: position 38,133 of record CAYWMD010000036.1, read on the forward strand.
ATGAAATCGCGCCCCGCGAGCAGCCACAAAATCATCTGATCCCAGAAACGGTCGAACGGCGAGTTGATGCCCTCGACCTTCGCATTCAAACCCCAGCGCCACAAACCCTCGACGCCGACGCTGATGACCTGTCCGCTGCCGTAACGCCGATGCACAATGGCCGGCGCCGGCGTCGGATCGTCACGACCCGCGGCCTGCGCCAGCGTGGAGGTCAGGGGTTTGGTGTCCTCGGCTTTCCGTCCGTTGAGCAAATCGGGCAAGGCCTCCACGCCGCCGCCATCGCTCAACGCTTGAAACGCGGCCAGACCCCGGCCTTCGGAGGTTACATCCACCCGCACCCGGTCGCGGCCCTGCTCGCTCCAAAGCACGGGTTGAAGTTCGCTCACGGCCGTCGAATCTTCGAACGCCGGTCCCCGGCTGAAAATCACCGTGCCGCTGCGGTCCTTGACGAATTGATCGAGCGAGGCGATTTGCGACGCATCCAGCAACCGCTCGACCGACCGGCCCAGGATGACCACGTCGTAGGCGCTCAATTGCTCCAGCGTCCGTGGCACGCGCAATTCGCCCTGGCCCGGTGTCTTGCGAATGGCCCGCACGCGGTCCTTGCTGTAACGGACGAGCGCATCCACCTCGAACTTGTCATTCCGCATCAGCGAACGTTGCAGAAACGTCGTGTCCCAGTACGGATCGCCCTCCAGCAGCAGCACGCGGATTTGCTGGTCAATCACGTTGAGGTAGGTGATGGCGCTGTTGTTCGCCGAATCCACTTCGTTCTCGAGTGGCTGCGCGCGCACCTCGTATTCGTATTGGCCGACTTGCGGCTCGATGACTTCGAACTCGACCGGCAACTCCTGAAACTCGTCCGCATTGACCCGCTTGGTTTGCACCACCTGGCCCTGGCGCAGCAGTTGAATGTTCACCGTTTCGAATTCGCAACCAATCAGGCGCAACGCCGCCGCGACGCGCGCCTTTTGTTTCACGTAGCAATAAGGTTGAAAGCCGGTGATGCGCGTGGCCACGTCGCGCACCTTGCCCTGCTTGCCGAAGGCCACGGCGTAAATCGGCGTATGCCGGGCGCGCGCCGCCGCCCCGGTCTTCACGGGATTGATCAACTCGAAGTCGTGGCCGTCGCTCAACAGAATCAGCGCGTTGACCGCTTCGCCAGCCACCGGCGCGTTGAGCATCGTGGTGACGGATTTGTGGAAGCGCGTCGAGGCGCCCTTCGGCGCGAGTTCGAGAACGGATTTTCCGAGCGGCTGGGCGTCGGTGCTGAACTCAAACATTCGAATGCGGGCGCTTTCGGGCAGGCCGTTGCGACCCACGGCCCCCGCATCCAGCAAAAGATTCTTGGCGGTGTCGAACCGTGAAGCGCGCTCCATGTCGCGTTGCTTCATGCTCAGCGACGAATCCAAGGCCATGAGCGTGACGCGCTCCTTCGAAGGCGGCGGCAGGGACTCCTGCCGCGACGGCTGGAGCAAAAGCGCCACCACGAGCGCAATGCCGGCCACGCGAAACCCGAGCAGGGTGATGTTCCGCCAACGCTCAATCACCTTGCCGACGCGGAGATAGATGTTGATGGTGAAAAAGAGCATGACCGCCGCGATCAACGCCACGACCGGAATCGGGAGAATCGGATCGAGCACGATGCTGGTGGTGGGGTTCATACCCCGACGACTCCTTTCCCCAGCTCCGTAGGAGCGGCATCTTTGTAGCGAGCAGACAACCTAGGGACAGAGCCCCGTAGGGGCGACATAGAACTGAAGATGCCGCTCCTACGGAGCTTGCATTTTTCCCGGCTGGCAACTACAAAGATGGCGCCCCTACGGGGCTCTGTTTGCCTTGTGGTTTTCATGCCGTCACCCTCCTCAGCAAAAACTGAAACCCGCTTTCCAGCATCAGAAATCCCAGTCCGCACATGATGAACCAGTGGAACAACGGCCGGCCCTTGGCCAGTTCCTCGAATTCTTCCGCCCCGGCGACGAAATGCGCGTCGCGATCCGACGCGAATTCCTTGGGCAACACATCCTTGTCAATCGGACGCAAATCCGCCTCTTCGGCGCTCGGATTGATGCCGAACGCGTAAAGCGGCCGCGGCGAACCCAGCGTGTAGAATCCGACCTGCTCCGGCGTGAACGTGATGCTGTAACGTTCACCGACCGGCTCACGCTTGACCGTGACCGCTTCACCGCTCGGGCCTTTGAAATCTTCCGTGCGCATTTCGTTGCGCCAGACTTCCGTGTGCAACGTCTCGCCGATCGTGAACGCGGCGGGCGGCGGCTCGTCGGACGAGATGGCCTTGACCAGTTCCTGCATCCAGGCCGGGAAAATCCGTTGACGCGCCAGGTTGCTGGAAAACTCGCTCGCGGAGAAATTCAACAGCAGCATCGTGCCGAGCCCGTGATGCAACACCGCCATCGCCGGCGATTCGTCACCGTAGGCGAGCAACACGCCGCCCGCCTTGGTCGTGCTGGCCTGGTAATAGTCGTAAAACTCCAGCAACGCGAGGTTCTGCCGCGTCGCGCCCTGGAACAGTTTTAGGTAACGCGATTTGAAGTCGCCGCGCACGACCTGTTGCGCGCCGCTGGTCACGTTGGTGGCGGTGCGACGCTGCGTGAGCCGGATCGGCATCGTGTCCGGCCCGATGGCCTTCTCCAGCGCCACCAGATTTTCCGGGTCGGCCGGCCCGTCGAGGAAATAAATCAGCCCGCCGCCGTTAAAGAGAAACTTCGCCGTGGCCGCACACGCTTCGTCGCCCAGCCGGTGGACCTGGGTGATGAACATTTTGCGAACGCCCGCGACCCGGCTGGGTGAAAGTTCGCCGGACGCGATGACCCGCGGCAGCAACGAGCCGGCTTCCTTCTCAAAGGGATTCAACGCCGTCTTGAGAAAGTAAGCGCCGCTCTTCTGGTCGTTCGGCCCGTCGGTGACGATCAGCACCTCCTCCTTCTCCTGCACGGCGAGCGTGAGGCAAAAATGGTTGTCGGCCTCCAACGCGTCGGCGGGCAGGCGCACGTCGCACAGGTGCACGCCCGGGCCGCCGGCGGAAACCGGCACGGTCACCTTGCCTTCCGACCAGGGCGCGACGGAAATCTCCTGATCGAAACTGAACCGCTTGTCCACCGTCACCGAAACGCGGCCATCGAAAGTTTCGCTGCTGAAATTTCCCACCGTCACCTGCAACGCCACGGTGTCGCCGGCGAGAATCTGGGTCTGGGCCAGCCGCGCGTCGAGGATCGCGCGGTTGTCGCGGCGCTTCGGGCCCACATCCACAAAGTACAACTTGGCCGCCGGTGGGATCGCGGTGAAGTTGGCGTTGGCCCAGTTTTTCCGCTGGAAGTCCGAAAGGAAATACACCTCCGGTCGGGACGCCGTTTTGGAAATCAAGCGCGCGGCCAGACCCGTGGCGAGGTTCACGTCGCCACGGCCGAGGCCGGGTTTTAGCCGGCCCAAAAAGCGTTTGGCTTCGCCGTGGTCCTTTGAGAACTCCACGAAACACGTGGACGGCGTGGATTCGAGCAGCAGGATGTTGATGAAGTCATCCGCGCTAAGCGAATCAATCAGCTTGGCCGCTTCGTGCGTGGCGCGCTCGCGGGAAGTCGGCCCGTCGCCCTTGTGCTCCATGCTGAGCGAATGGTCGAGAACGATCAAGACATGCCGCGCGCCCTTGGCCGTCGGATCGGCGCCGAACTTTTTCCAGATGGGCTGAAGAAACGCGAGCAGGAGCAGCAGCAGGAACGCCGTGCGCAGGAACAGCAGGATCCAATGCCGCCAGCGATGCAACTTCGAACGCTGCGCCATCGTCTGTTTGATCAACTCGATGGACGGAAAGCGGAAGTGCCGGGGGAATCCCTTGTTCAGCAGATGAATCACCAACGGCAACGCAGCCAGCGGAATCAATGCGGCGAACAAGGCTGGGCTCAGGAAGGACATGCGACGTGATGCGTGGTGCGGGATGGTTATCGTCCAAACAGCGCGTTCTTTCCGCGGAAGCCCATGTAGGCTTCAATGGCGTCGAGGTACGGCCGCTCGGTGTTCACCAGCGCATGATTGATGCGGCGGTTGTTAGCCTCCTGCGCGATGGTCGCGATGCGTTGCCGCACTGTGTCGCGATAGGCGATGCGAATTTCCTCCGGCTCCACCTCGACCTGTTCGTGCGTTTCCATGTCCTCGAACCGCGCGGCCTGCACGGCGGGCAGGTTCAACTCATCGGGATGCACGACGTGGAGCAGAAGAATTTCAAACTTGCGATGCAAAAACTGGCTCAAGGCATCGAAGCAGGCATCCGTGTCGTCCCAGAAATCGGACAACACCACGATGCGCCCGCGCTTTTTGAAAAGGGTGTTGCATTCCTGCAACGCGTGCGCGATGCCGGTGGTGGAAGCCGGCTCGACGCGCTCAAGCTCGGTGACAAGATTGTGCATGTGCCGCCGGGTGCCGCCCGGCGCGAGGAAACGATTCAACGTGTCCGCAAACAACACCAGCGCAGCCTTGTCACCTTGATGAATCATGAGGTAGGCAAGCGCGGCGGCGATTTTGGCGGCGAGGATGTACTTCGATTGCTTCCCCGTGCCGGCGTAGCTCATCGAAGCGCTCACATCCACGAGCAGATAAATCACCATGTCCGTTTCCGCCTCGTATTGCCGGACGAACAACCGGCGCGAACGGCCGTAGGCCCGCCAGTCAATCCGGTTCACCTCGTCGCCCGGAACGTATTCCTTGTAATCCGTGAACTCCACCGATGAACCGCGGAACGGGGATTTATGTTTTCCGACGAAATAGCCCTCGACGGTCGAGCGGGCGAACACGAGCAGGTTTTTGAAACGCTCCAGTTCAGCCGGGGTGAGCAGGGAAGGTTTGCGTGAGACCGGTTCAAGCGGTTTGAAAACGCGCGTGATCGGCGGAGGAATCCGTGAGGCAAGCGGAACGCGAATCGGCCCCGGGACGCGCGGCGGAACGGGAATCCGCGGCGGCGCGGGTATTTTGGGCGCCAGCGGCGGAGAGTCACGGCCAATCACCGGGGGAATGCGAATTTCGTCGGGCATGATTGATTCCGTCGTTGGAGGGCGTGCCGCTCTCAGTAAGTTTGTTCCTTCACCTCGGCCAATACGCCCTGCACGATATCGCGCGACTTCTTCCCGGCGCCGGTCGCGCGGTAGTTGGCGATCACGCGATGTTGCAGAACGGGCAAGGCCACTTCGCGCACGTCCGAAGTCTCAGGGCTGATCCGGCCTTTGAGCAATGCCAGCGCCTTGGCGCCGAGAATCAAATACTGCGAGGCCCGCGGGCCGGCGCCCCACTCGACAAAATCGCGCGACACCTGCGGCGCGCCATTGAGGCCCGGCCGGGTGGCGGTCGCCAGGGAGACCGCGTAGTCAATGACGTGGTCCGAGACCGGGGCGGCGAGGACCAGTTGCTGCACCCGCAGCAATTCCTCCACGGTTACGGTCGGCGCCAGGGTGGGTAATTCGCGCAGCGTTGTGCGCTTCACGATTTCAACTTCCTCGGCCTTGGCCGGATAATCCAGGTTCAGTGAAAACATGAAACGGTCCAGTTGCGCCTCCGGCAAGGGATAGGTGCCTTCCTGCTCGATGGGATTCTGCGTGGCCACCACCAGGAACGGATCCGGCAACGCGCGCGACTTGCCGCCGACCGTGACCTTGTGTTCCTGCATGGCTTCGAGCAGGGCGGCCTGTGTCTTGGGCGGCGTGCGGTTGATTTCGTCCGCCAGAATCAGGTTCGCGAAGACGGGGCCGGGCTTGTAATCGTATTCCAGCCGGCGTTCGTGCTCCTGTAACACCTCCGAACCGATGATGTCGCTGGGCATCAGGTCGGGGGTGAACTGGATGCGCTTGAAGCTCAGGTGCAGAATTTCGGCGAGCGTTCGCACGATGAGCGTCTTGGCCAGCCCCGGCACGCCGATCAGCAGGCAATGTCCGCGGGCAAACAGGCTGGCGAGCAGCAGCCGCACGATTTGCTCCTGGCCGACGATGACTTTGTTGAGTTCCGCGGTGATTCGGGCGTAAAGCTCACCGACCTCCTTGGGTGATATGTCGTTCATGTTTAGTCTTGGACACCGGTTACACCTGTATTCTTAGGAAAAACCGGCCGAAAGTAACAAACCAACGGCGCAAATTTGCCGCGCTGACGAACAATGGCTCGATTTTTTGCCCAACTGTTAGCTTTGACAACGTTGCTGCGAAATTGTTCCCGTCCCACGAACTTTTCTGCTCCCGCCGCCCGGATGACACCACAGCACGTCCCACTTCGCCAGTGTTTTCAACGGATTCCGGGCGCCGGCAACCCTATGCCGGCTCCCAAAGTTAACACAGGGAAACCGGTTTGGTTTCCAGGTTTTACAAGGAATTTACAACTCCACCTCGATGCCGACCAGAAACCCGGATGCAGATGGTCCCGGCTTCACGCCACGCTCAGCGCTTTCGAAACACGCGGCTGGGAAGCCGCGGTCACCGGCAGGCAGGATGCCCGCCGCTAAAGTGGCGGCGCGCTTCCCAGCGTGCCGGTGAGGGCGGCATCCGTGCCGCCCGTCGCGTTGGAGTTCAGCCTTTAGGCTGTTCGGGACCGCGGAAATGCTAAAGCATGAACTCCAACGTCTCCAACCTGCAAACGAAGCCAACCGGTCGCTCGCAGGCCAAACCGTCACTTTCTGCTGTTCTTTTCGAGCCGGGTTCAGGCAGTATCCCGCTGCGAACTGCGTGAATAAACCGTTCCCGCTGACATTATGAAGACCGCCAAACCAAAAGATTCCGCCACGAGCCGCTGGCTCTCCTACCGCCCCGAAATCAAGGTGCTCGATTGCACCATCCGCGATGGCGGCCTGATGAACAACCACCATTTCGACGACAAGATTGTAAAGGTGGTCTATGACACCTGCGTCGCGGCGGGTATTGATTACATGGAGCTCGGCTACAAGGCGTCGCGCAAGGGCATCAAGGTCGGCGAACACGGTTGCTGGAAATATTGCCTGGAGGAAGACCTCCGCCGCATCGTCGGCGAGAACAAAACGGATTTGAAACTCTCCATCATGGCCGACGCCGAGCGTTGCGACTACCACGAGGACATTCCGCCGAAAAAGGAATCCGTCGTGGACCTGATCCGCGTGGCCACGTACATCAACCAGATTCCCACCGCCCTCGACATGGTCAAGGACGCCCACGACAAGGGCTACGAGACGACCATCAACCTGATGGCGGCGTCAGCCGTGCCCGAGAGCGAACTGGACGAAGGCTTGGAAATGTTTGCCCGCTCTGAGGCGGAGGCGATCTACGTCGTGGACAGCTTCGGCGCGTTTTACAGCGAGAAGGTGCAGCACCTGGTCAAGAAATACATGCAGTATTGCAAGGCTTCCGGCAAAGAAGTCGGCGTGCACATGCACAACAACCTTCAACTCGCCTTCGCCAATACCATCGAGGGCATCATCCTGGGCGCAAATTATCTCGACGCCACGATGGCTGGTCTGGGCCGCGGCGCGGGCAATTGCCCGATGGAACTGCTCATCAGCTTTCTGCACAACCCGAAATACAATCTCCGCCCCGTGCTCGAGTGCGTGCAAAACCACATCGAGCCGATGCGCTCAAAGCTGTTGTGGGGTTACGACCTGCCCTATCTGCTCACCGGCATGTTGAACCAGCACCCGCGCACCGCCATCAAGTTCAAGGAAGCCGAGCTGAAAGGGCAGAAGGGCGACGTGCTTGATTTCTACGACACGGTAACGCAAGAGGATTGACGGGAAGCGAAGTTCAAAACAGTAGCACACCAATTCTACCGGCAGAGTTTAAATCCTAATCGTCGAACGGCGCTAGTATCGGGATGGCGAACAAAGTGTTTCTCATAACAACGCTGATTGCCCGTTCGTCAGGCATCCAGTTCATGACATCGCCTGACCCTTCAGCGGTCGGAATATAGCCCAAGTAGGCGAATCCAGTTCCATCGAGCTTGCTGATCCAAAGCTGCTCAGGCTGGCTGCCCAATCTTGTCCTTACAGCGAAAAACGGAAAACTCGAAGTTCGATCTATCATCGGGAGTCTTGGAATCCGCTTCAACCGCCAGAGGATTCGGTTGGCAGAGGGCGAGAACGCAGCCCCATAACATTCACAATGAATTGGTAACCGTATGCGCCACTTCCGATTCAATTCCAGAGTTGAACCCATCCGAAACTCGCAGGCATTTAACTCTCGATCACCAATCATTCCGAAATCCAAGGCCAATAGATGAAACTCAGGTGTGATGCAGATTGCAACTTCTCCTTTCGCGGGCAGCGGCCATACTCGAAAATCCTCAGAGCCTTTGTGGAAACCCAGCACCGTGGTTCTGTTTGAGACCCCCCAGACAAGCCACTGGTCGCTGTCCGCAGACCAAGCAAAATCTGAGACATGAGGAATCTCCTGTATCAAATAGCGCGATAAAATCGCCTGGAGCTGTATATCAATAATTGTAACCGTGCTTTCGCGCTCTCGCAGATCAATGATTCCAACGCGCCTCCGGTCTGGAGATGCCCTCCACTGGGGAATCATGAGTTTATTCGAGCTTGCCAGTTCCGTGACAGTTCTTGAAAGCAATTCCTGTCGCTCGCGCCGTCCAACTGAAAGGTCCACTTCCGCGATCTCGTACTGATCAGTTGATCGCGTTGACATCAGTATCCTTTCCCCGGAAAGCCACTCATAATGATTTATCGTGTAAGGGCTCGGAAGCAATAGATGCTTCGTTGCGATCTGACGAATGTCTCGTTTTCCGTCCACAAGTAGCCGCAACGTCGCTGCTCCCACCAGGACAACGATGACTACTCCCAGCCAAAGTGATCGAGTTCGCCAGGAATTCACAAAACCTAAGATACTTCAATGTGTTTGAGTGTTACCGCCCATAATAGACTTCACCTACTCTACACGTAGCAGGACAAGATTCGTGCCTTGGATTTCAAAGGTGAAGAGATTGCTGTTTGAAGTGATTCCGACCGAGTGAATGGAAAACCGCGTGGGATTGTTTGAATCGGCCAGATATTCAAGTGGCTTGGCGAATGAATCCAACAACGGTGGGCTCGTGGTAATCTCGTCAAGTGTTTCCGGCAGTCTTCCTCGGACGGAGTAATGCACTCTTACACTTTCCGCGGCAAACCGAATCAGAGATCGACTGTTCCTCGTCCGGACTTTCATTCGGTCATCCCGGCAAATAAGAACGCCACACACGATTAAGACCGCAAGAGCGCCGATGAGCGTCGAGATAAAGATAGTCGCTAATTTCCGCATCATACCCGGTTCATTCACATGCGTTGGCCATCGAAGGCTGACGCGCGGACTTCCTCAAAATGACAAAAACCTCAACACTTCAACTTCCTTTCGGAACACGATCTCGATGGAGTTCTGGTCGAATTGTAAATCCAGCGGCGCGCGTTCTTCGTAGTGTTCCCACATTTGCTGGCCGTTCTTCGGATTGATCCGCTTGATCTGCAAAAACGGTTTTCGCTCGAAGCCCGTCTCCACCTTGTAGGGATTGTCGTCATCGTAATCAATCGGGCAGTAGGACTGGACCGAGTAGATGTATTTGCCCGAAATGTAGGAGATCATGCCGGCGGTCTGCGTGGCCCAAAGCGTCTTGCCGGTTTGCGGGTCCACCTTCATCACGCTGGACATGGTTTTGTCCGTCACGTCTATCTGGCGCGAATACTTCAGGCTCTCGGGGCTCGCCGTGGTCGTGTTCACATACATCTTGCCGTCGTCATCAAAATACAGGCCCGAGATGCCCACCGACGGCAGACGCCAGTGCGCGTTGCCGGTCTTGAGGTCGAACGCGGTCAAGACGCCCTGATCGAAAACGTAAAGCCGGTCGCCGCGCTCCACGCACGGTCCGAGGCCGGAGGTGGCGTTGTCCTCGTCCCACCCGCCGCCGCTGACGGGGTAGCTCAAGGTGCCTTCCCAGAGTTTTTTGTTCTGCTTGTCGAGCACGATCAGGGTCTTGCCCGCCGTGACCACGTTCACGGTTGCCAGGGGATGCAACGCCGGCGAACCGACTACCTCGGCCGACCAATCCGTCACGTCCTTCGCGCCCGGAATCCGGATGGTGACGCGATAACGGCTCTCGTCCTCGACGACCTTGTCGCCGCCGCGGTCGCGCTGGATTTCACTCAGAATTTCGTTGGCGATCTCGAAGGTGTTCGCGACGGACGGGGCTTTTTCCAGAGTGGATTTCTTGGGTGCTTCCTTCATGGCCACACGCTCGACCATGCGCGATTCGATCAATCGCACCCCGAACTGCACGCAACCGCTGCGGGCCGGGATCAGCGTGAAATTTTCCACGGGCACAGTTTCCGCCGGTTGCTTGGCTAACTTTTCCGGCGCGTCCTTCAGCTCGGCGAGCGTGCGTTCCTGGGTGCGGTTGATGGACAACACCGCCGGCAGGGCAAGTTTGGCGGGGCCGGACAGGCGCGAGGCGTCCTCCGCGACCCGCGCCGGGTCCATCGGCTTGCCGCTGTTGCTGCCCGCGGGGCCGGTGGGCAGCCCGGCCATCGGTTTGCCACCAGCACGCGACGATGCGCCACTGGCCTTCGCGATGGTTCGGCTGGCGACCGGCCGCGGCGGCAGGGCGACTTCCTCGTCGCGGGTCGTGCCGTCGGCGAGATTGAGGTGCGTGACGATTTGTTTGCCGGGCCGCTCATTCATCAGCAGCCACTCATCGCCGCGTGAAATCAACCCGCCAAAATGGTTCGTCAGGGGAATTTCCTGCTTCGGCTCGCCCGTGTTCCAGTCGTAACGCACGAGTTTTTTCGGCGACGCCACCCAGATGTTCTGGCCGGCGACGCGCAAGTCGAACGACGCCATCGCAGCCTTCTCCGCCCACTCGACCAGCCGGTCCTCCGCCGGGATCTTGATGTCCGCGTCCGGATTGTCGAGTTCCACCTTCAACTTGTGCTCGCGCAGGGCCTTGACCTCCTCGGCGGCTTCACGCTCGAGTTCCTTTTTGTCAATCAACTGGCGCGACCAGATTTCCTGCTTCGCCTTGAGGTCATGCCGCGCCAGCAGGCCGCCGTGGAGAAAAACGATTTGATTCGTGCCGCACAGCCGCACCGACCCGCCGTACACCGGCTTCTCGAACCGGACAAAATAGGTCTTGGACGGTCGTGAACCGAACCACTCATACCAGATCCACAGCCCCAGGAACGCCGCCACCACCACACCCACCGTGCCCGTGACAAGTCCGATCTTTCGCCAATGCCGCCGCTCCATGACCGCCTTTTGCCCCGCGAAGACCGGCACGATCATGCCTTGCAAGTCGGCTTTGCCCTTGCACGCCGCCGAACACAAGTAGCCGAACAGATACATGCACTTCGGGCAAATCGGCTTCCCGCACACAACACACGTGTCCACCGGCCGTTCCCCCGGATGTTTCGGACAAAACCGCGCGTCCGTCTGCGGCGGGGCGGCGTCCGCGGCTTTTTCGCCACCGCGATGAAGTCGCACGCGCGGTGCGGCGGTCGGCACCGGTGGCGATGGGGCAGCCGGTGAGGTCGTGATTCCAGCCGGAACCGGGGCCGGCGGAACGGGCAGCGTCGGCGCAACCGGAATGGTTGTCGCCGCGGCGGGCAGCGGGGCCACCTCAATCGCGGGCGCCACCGGCGCTGCACTCGGATAGTCAGATTGCTCGAATTGCTGGCGAACCAGTTGCGTGACGTAGGCCGACGCGTCGAGTCCGCAGGCGGGACAGACGAACTGGATCGGTTGCCGCGCCTGTTCCGGTGTCACGTCGAAGGCGTACTTCGCACCGCACGAGCATTGGATTTTCATGCGAACTTTGGTTACGGATTAAGCAATTCCACGCCCGGGGTCAATCCCAGCGAAAACGGCGCGCGCGCCGGGCTGGGTTCGGTGTGGCCGTCGCCAAACAAAAAGTTTCCGCCGTTCTGGCGATGGTTGTTCCCTGGCGGTTTGCCGTCGGGCGAAAAGGCAAGCTGCCCCGGCGTTTTCGCGAGCGTATCCACCTGTTGGTCGCTCATCAGGGCCTGCGCCGTGTCCGTGTTGCGCCGGCCCATGTAGTAGGCGTAACTGATTTTTTGTTGGAGCAACGAGCCGGTGCTTGCGCCCGGCGGCTCTTTGATCCCGGGACAAACGAAGATGGTCGTGTCCGCCGTATAACGCGGCACCAACACGTTCAACGCCTCCGCCGACGTGGTGGCGTTGGACACATACGGAAACTTTCCGCCCTGTTCGTTGGAATAGATTTGCATGGCGATGAAAATCTTCTGGAGATTGTTCCGGCAATTCAACTGTTGGCGTTTCTGGGCGCTTTGGGTGGTGCCGCCCCAATACATCGTGGTGAGCACAAGGAGAATTGCCACCACGATCAAAAGTTCGAGCATTGAGAAACCGGCGACGGGAGTTGTTGTGGCACATCGGCCACGGCGGGAAACATCCCCCGAACAGCGCACCGATGGCGGGCGGCCCTTCATACGCTTCGTATAAACCAACCGGAGGCGGCTGGCAATTCGGATTATCTCGTGCGGCAAGTGCGCGGCGGGTCTTTCTCGAGGGCAGCCCGGCCGGGAACAAGCCCCGAGGCGATCCCTCTCACTGTGGCCGGCGGAAATCTCAACTTGTTTTCGCCGGAGCCGTGGCGTAATTATCTGCCGGCTGCACACGCATGAACCAGACCCTCATCGTTGTCCCGACGTACAATGAGCGGGAAAACCTTCCGCGCATGGCGCAACGCCTCCTGGCGTTGCCGGTCGCGGTGGACCTGCTCGTGGTGGACGATAACTCCCCCGACGGCACGGGCCAATTGGCGGACGAACTCGCAGCCAAACATCCCTCGATCCACGTCCTGCATCGCACGGAGAAAAACGGTCTCGGCCGCGCCTACATTGCCGGCTTCAAATGGGCGCTCCAACGCAATTACGAATTTGTTTTCGAGATGGACGGCGATTTTTCGCACAACCCGGATGATATTCCGGTCCTGCTGCAAGCTGCCCAAGATGCCGACCTCATCATCGGCTCGCGTTACATTGGCGGCATCCGCATCATCAACTGGCCGCTGAGCCGGCTGATGCTGAGCAAGGGCGCAGCCACCTTCGTCTGGATCGTGACCGGGATGCCGTACACCGACCCGACGGGCGGCTACAAGTGTTTCCGGCGGACCGCGCTCGAAGCGCTGGACCTCGATGCCGTGCACAGCAACGGTTACAGCTTTCAGATCGAACTTACCAACAAACTCTGGCGGCAGGGAAAGCGGATCGTCGAAGTGCCCATCATTTTCACCGAGCGGGCCAAGGGTCACTCGAAAATGTCCGGGCACATCGTGCGCGAAGCCTTTTTCATGGTGTGGCGGTTGTGGTTGCATAACGGCCTGCGCCGGTCACCCCGCCTGGCGAACCAACGCACACCACCGCCGGCCGCGCCGCGCGTCGAATCGAAAACCGACCACCCGGTCGCCACCCAATAGTTTGCCAAACGGGCGGAGCGTCGCTAGATTGGCGGCATGATCACCCTGGTCGCCGGCACGAACCGGCCTGGCAGCAACACGCGCAAAATCGTCCGGCACCTTGAGGAAATCTATGCCGAGTTGAAAGTGCCGTGCCGGGTGCTCGATCTCGCGGAGATGCCCGCGGAGATTTTTTCGCCGACCGCCTATGCCGAGAAGCCCAAATCCTTCCAGCCCTTTTCTGACGCGGTGCTGCAATCGTCTGGTTTGCACATCGTTTCCCCCGAATACAATGGCAGCCTGCCCGGCGTGCTCAAGTATTTCATAGACATGTTGAAATTTCCGGAGAGTTTCGAGCGGCGGCCGGTGTGTTTTACCGGGCTGGCGGCGGGCATTTGGGGTGCGCTGCGGCCCGTTGAGCAGTTGCAGGCCATCTTCGGTTACCGCAACGCGTATTTGTTTCCCGAACGCGTCTTCCTCCCGCAGATCAACAACCTACTCGACGCGAACGGCCAATTGAAGGACGCCGAATTGCTCGGCCGATTGAAGAAACAGGCCGAGGGCTTCGTCGGTTTTGTCGAACGCCTGCAAAACGCGAAGCTGCGTGGGGCGCTTTGATCACAAACCCTTTCGCCAACCGCCAACCGCAACCCCAACACGACCATGAAACTGAACCTGAAAAAACTCCTGATCGCCACGCTGGGCTTTTTCACCGCCGCCTCCCTGGGTCTGGCCCAAAATGCCATGCCAAAAGTCGGCGACAAAGCCCCGCCCGTCACCGGCAAAAACCAGGACGGCAAAACCTGGAAACTCGAAAAGTCCATCGGCAAACGGCTCGTCATCCTCTATTTTTATCCGAAGGACGACACGCCGGGTTGCACCAAGGAAGCTTGCGGCTTCCGCGACAGCATGGAGGCGTTGAAGAAGGACAACGTTGAAATCATCGGCGTCAGCTTCGACTCGGAGGAGAGCCACCAGAAATTCGTCGAAAAGCACAAGCTCAACTTCATGTTGCTGGCCGACACGGATGGAAAAATCGCCGAAGCCTACGGGGTGCGGATTCCGGGCCGCAACGTCGCCCGCCGCGTCAGCTTCCTCATCGGGCTGGACGGGAAGATTGCGCACGTGACGGACGCGCCGCAGGCCGAGACGCATTTGAACGAAATGAAGGAAGCCGCGGCCAGGCTCAAGCCCGCCAAGTAGCCTTCAAATCTTTTCCCGCGCACAATAAATTTCGTCTGGGCAGAACGAAACGGCTGATTACACTTCGCGCATGGACAAAGTGCGTATTGGCATCATCGGCATGGGCAACATCGGGAAGTACCACGCCGATTACCTGGGCAACAAAAAAGTCTCCCGGTGCGAACTGGTCGCCGTGTGCGACCCGGTCGCACCCCTGGAAAAATACCAGCCGCTCAAGACCTTCACCGACGGTGAGGCGCTGATCAAATCCGGTGACGTGGACGCGGTCATCATCGCCACGCCGCATTTTCAGCACACCACCCTGGGCATCGCGGCGCTCGCTGCGGGGGTTCACGTGATGGTGGAGAAACCCATTTCCTCCCACAAAGCCGATGCCGAACGATTGATCGCGGCGAGCCGGAGGCATCCCAAGGTGGTTTTTGCCGGCATGTTCCAGCTCCGCACCGAACCGCGCTATCTCAAGGTCCAGAAGCTCATTCAAAACGGCGAACTCGGCGAGATCATCCGCATCAACTGGATCAATACGGATTGGTATCGCACCGAGGCTTACTATGCGAGCGGCGGCTGGCGCGCGACGTGGAAAGGCGAAGGCGGCGGGGTGTTACTCAACCAATGCCTGCACAACCTGGACGTGATGCAATGGCTCGTGGGCATGCCCAAACGCATGCGCGGCTTCTGCCAGCTCGGGCGCTTTCACCAGATCGAAGTGGAAGACAACGTCACGGCTTACATGGAATGGGCCAACGGCGCAACCGGCGTGTTTGCCAGTTCGACGGGCGAGTCCCCCGGCACGAATCGCTTCGAAATCGTCGGCACGATGGGCAAGCTGGTGCTGGAAAACAACCGACTGACCTTCACGCGCAACGAGACGGACATGATCAAATTCAGCCAGACGGCGAAGCAGGGGTTTGTGAAGCCGGAGGTCTGGAACATCGAAATCCCGTTCGACAACGCCGTCGTCCCGCACGCGATCATGGTGCAGAACTTCGTAAATGCGATTCTCGACGGCGAGCCGTTGATTGCGCCGGGCGCGGACGGCATTCATTCGGTGGAACTGGCCAACGTGATGGTTTATTCTTCCTTGATCGGTGAGACGGTCGAAATGCCGATGGACGGCGCGGCCTGGGAAAAGAAACTGAACCAGTTGATCGCCGAATCCCGGATCGAAAAGAAAGTCATGAAAGTGGAAACCGCTGACTTCGTCGGCTCGTTCCGGCGCTAAACCCAACAGCCACCACGGACACCTGACCCGCTTGAAATAATGACAACCCAAAACCAATCCAGCACCGTGATGCGGGCCCTGACGCAGAACGCGCCGTTCCGGTTCGTCGAATCGTTTCTGCGCGAGCCGCTGGCCGTCGGCTCGTTGTGGCCCAGTTCGACGGTGTTGGCGCGCGCGGTGGCGAATAGTTGCGATTTTCAACCCGGCGACACGGTGGTGGAACTCGGGCCGGGCACCGGCGCCTTCACCGAGTGGCTGTTGAAACGACTGCGCGGGCAGGGTCGGTTGATCGCCATCGAAATCAGTCCAACGAACATCCAGGTGCTGCGCCGACGGTTTCCACCGTGCCGCGTGATTCACGACACAGCCGAAAACCTCCCGTACCACCTGGGCCGTGAGCGCGCGGATTGCATCGTCAGCGGCTTGGCGTGGGCCAACATGCCACCCAAAGTCCAGGACCGCATGCTGGAGGCGATCTGGAAATCGCTGGCCAGTCACGGCCAGTTTGTCGCGTTCGCCTACGCCCACGCGTTTTGCCTGCCGACTTCGCTGCGTTTTCGGCGGTTGTTGAATCAGAATTTCGCGCGCGTGGAGACGACGCCCATCGTCTGGCGCAACCTGCCGCCCGCCTACATTTACCGCTGCTGGCTCAAGCCGGCCGGATCGCCGAGGAAGAAAACTGACGATGCCGCAAACGGTCGCCGGTCGAGCGGTCGCAGCCAGCCGGCCGTAACCCCGGCGTGAGCGTCAATTGCTTCATGACACGCTGGATGGCTTGATCTCCGCATAAAGCCAGGCACGGGCATAAGCCCACCAGCGCTTCGCCGTCGGTTCGGAAATATCCAACACCGCCGCCGCTTCTTCAATGGTCATGCCCACGAAGTAACGCAGCTTCACCAGTTCGGCCTTTTGCGCATCCACTTTGGCGAAACGGTCCAGCGCGTCGTTCACGGCCAGCAATTCCTCGTCATCGGCGGGCGCGGGGATATCCACTTCATCCACGTCCACATGCTCCTTGCCGCCGCCGTGTTTCTGCGCCTGCTTTCGGCGGGCGCGATCAATCAGGATGCGCCTCATGGCCTCCGCCGCCGCGCCGAAAAAGTGTGCGCGATTCTGAAACTGCGCCTGCCCGTCCGCCCCCACCAACCGCAGCCACGCCTCATGAACGAGCGCGGTGGGTTGCAACGTGTGCCCCGGCGATTCCCCCGCCATCTTGTGCGCAGCGATGCGGCGTAACTCTTGATAGACCAGCGGCAACAATTCACTCGCCGCCAGCGGATCGCCCTGTTGCACGCGGTCAAGGATTTGGGTGACGTTGGTCATTTGGAAACACCTGGCAGGAGCTTTTTCTGATCTAAAGCGTCCAATGCTTTCAAGTCGCCCTTCCAAGACAACGCCAACTCGCTTCGCCCGGTTGTTTCGTAAAGCTGGACCAGCAACGCAATCATTTGCCTCATTCGGTTTTTGTCCGCTACAAAGTGGTTCGGCAAGTCCGGCGGTAATGTTTCTTTGGCCTGTTTCCGGCCCGCCGCAATAATTGCCAAAAGGAGCGGTTCAGCCTCCTCAAATTTTTTCTGTCCAACAAAACTCTCCGCCAGCATCCCTCGAGCGCTGAAGGCATAGGCCTTTGGATGGCTTCGCTCATTCAATGCAATCAATTCGTAGAGATTTGACTCGGCCTCGGCAAACTTCTGCTCGGTTAGGAGCGTACGGGCCAATGAGCCAAGCGCATTGCCGATTTCATTGGTGTTATTGACACTGCGTACATAATTCAGTCGCTCGCGAAAAACACTCTCAGCTTCCGCGAAACGCTGGCCGTCCCGGAAGAGAACGCCCAGTTGAAAGAGAGTCTTCCAGACGCGCGCGTCGCCTCCTTGTGTCGAATTCGAACCAGCAAACAGTTCATTAAGATCCGCGCGGTATTTTTCCGGTGCCACATCAGCATATAACCCTACGTCAGCGACGCCGGGACCGAGCGTATTAATTGCCACAACGCACAGAACATTTGTCCCAATTCGCAACGATTTTTGCGCAGTTGGCTGGCAGGCGTGCAGGCGATACATTGGCCCCCACGCTGAGAACTCGGCGGCTTTCACGTCGTTCAACCAGATTATGACTTTATCGTCCAATTTGACGCGAAAGACTAATGGTGCTTCGGGAACAGAATCCAGCAGGAAAGACTTCCGCAGCCAGAGCTTCTTACCAATCCAGGTTGTTCGCTTTGCATATTGACCGTTGCCAAACGGAGCCGCTCCATCAGACCACCCGATAGTTGAAAACCCCATCTCTTTCCAATTTGTAGCGGGCTGATCGTTTCGAAAATACCACAGCTGTGTTCCGGCTTCAGAATCAAGTACTAGCGGCAAGAAGTGAGGCTTGGCGGTCAGCCCGATCACAAAATCGTTGTAGGAATTCTCAGAAGCGTCTTTCTGGTCCAGCGATGATAATTCCCAGGCATGTTTTGAGGCTTGTCGCGACGCGCCAATTGCCGCTTCGACCGCTACGAGTTCAGACATCATCGCTATCGTTTCTGGATGCGATGCACCGAAGGCTTTCTTGGATTGCGCCAATGCTTTCTCACTCAATTTCAAGGCTGCCTCTTGTCGTCCCGCACGCGCTATCGTCCGGAATGCGGCTCCAATCGGTCTGCTTATCAATGCCTCGAGTGGCGTGTTGTCATAGGCTTGCACATCAAGGGGTGCTGCAAGCTCCTTGTAGATCGAGAATGCGTCATTCAGACGATCATCCCGGGCGTAAGCATCAATCAACCGGCGTGCCAACCATTGGGTATGTCCAGCCCCTCGACCCAGTTTGATCTTCTTGAATGCGAGATCGGATTCAAAAAGCGCTATGGCTTCCCGGACTTTGCCTTCATCCAAACAAACACTTGCCAGATCGCCCATGGTCCAGTGCGCATCCATGTCGTTGGTTCCAAAGACTAAGGACTGAGTGCGCAACACGTCTTCCAGTATTTTAATCGCGGCTGGCTTGCGGTTGACAGCGGAGTAACACCGACCAAGCATATGCCTCGTTCGGAGCAAGTTGCGGTCTTCTCCCGGAAGCGCGACCGAGCGTGCCGCCAAGCATTTTTCCGCGTACAGAAGCGCATTTGTGGAATTGTTGACCGCCAAGCTGGTATCGGCCAGCGTGTACAAGACGTCCAAAGTCCTCGGATTGGTCGCTCCGTAAACTTTGATGCTGACGGCAAGCACCTGTTCAAGTTTCTTCAAAGCCTCGGCTTGCTTGCCTTGATTCCTCAACGCTCGGCTCTCTTCGTTCAGTCCTTCATATTCAGCTTCCAGCTGCAACTGCTCCCGCGTGGTTTCCGCGATAATCTGGCGCCGTTGGAAATTATTCTGGCTCTTCCAAAGATGAAAAGTTACGGCGAGGCAGACGAGGACGATAAAGCTCAACGCGAGCGAAGCGCCGGCCAGCAGCTTGTGTTTCTTAAGTGTCTTCTCCAGCCGGTAAGCGATGCTTGGTGGACGAGCCGATACTGGTTGTGCTTCCAAATGCCGTCTTATGTCGGAAGCCAATACATCGGCTGACTCGTAACGACGTTGCCGGTTCTTCTCCAGACACCGCATCACAATCCAGTCCAAGTCGCCACGGATCTGGGTGACCAATCGCGGAGGTTCGGTGGACCGACGACTTGACACTCCTGTCAGGATGTTCGCCTCTAGCGATGTTAATCGCGTGCTTGGTCGCACTGGCTCCTGCTCGCGGATAATTCGCCGCATTTGTTCCAAACCAGCTTGCAACAACAAACGAGATTCGAATGGGGGTTCGTCGGTCAGAAGTTCGTAAAGCAAGACGCCGAGACTGTAGATATCACTACGGACATCAAGCTCCAAACCGCTCAATTCGGCCTGCTCCGGGCTCATGTAGGCCGGCGTGCCGATGAATTGTTCGAACGCGGTATAGATCGTTTTGTCGGTCAGCGGCTGGCCAGTCGTGGCTTTGGCGATGCCGAAGTCAATGATCTTGGGCACCGGTTCGCCGTCTTGCATCGTCACCAGGATATTTGAAGGCTTGATGTCGCGGTGGATTATGTGCCTCTCGTGGGCGTGTTGAATCCCCCGACACACTTGGAGGAACAACTTCAGCCGGTTATCGGTGGACAATTTGTTCTGATCGCAATAACCAGTAATCGAGATGCCACGCACCAACTCCATCACAAAGAACGGGCGGCCGGTTTCAGTGGCACCGGCGTCCAACACTTTGCAAATGTTGGGGTGATCCATAAGTGCCAGCGCCTGACGTTCGGCTTCGAAGCGGGCGATGACCATCTTGGTGTCCATCCCAAGTTTGACGATTTTGAGCGCGACTCGACGTCGCACTGGCTCGACTTGTTCTGCCACGTAAACTACTCCGCAACCGCCCTCGCCGATTTGCTGTAGCAGATGGTAACCTCCGATCCTGTCGCCTGCCTTTTCAGCGACGGGGATGAAGCGCTGAGCGTCCGTTTGGGAGATTCGCCCCTGATTCGCATCGCTAGGATTCATGACAGTGGTTTGCTACGGGCCAGCCTAAAGAAAGGACCGTCGCGGTTCAAACATCGAAGCGCCCGAGTCCAACTTCATTCGAGGTCGTGAAAGGGTAAATTCGCCTCGTAGAGTTTCAATCGTGAAAGGTATCCGTTGCTTTCCTGTTCGCCCTCTGAATTCACCAATTTGATCGCCTCTTGCTGAATGTGGACAGCTTGCTCAAACTGGCCGATCTCGGCAAGGGCGGCAGCCAGAGTATCGAGTATTCTTGGATCCTCTCGCTTGGTTATCTCTACGGCCTTCTCCGCGTAACGAACGGCGTTGCTCCCATCTCGCACTTGAGCATTCTTGCAAGTCGCCAGTGTCCACGCGAGCGCATTGAGCGATTGCGGATTCCCGCGTTCTGCTTCTGGGCGGTACCTCTCAGCGATTCGCTTGAGCCAGACGGCGGCTTCTTTTTCATCCCGTGCCACTCCCTGGCCACGGGTGAACATTCTTACGAGCATTCTCTCAGCTTCGGTATTCTTGGTGTCAGCGCTCTTGCGAATAATTTCGAGATTCTGCGCGAGGAGTTTGTCGGCTTCGACTATCTTGCCAGTGTACCGCAATGCGCGCTCAAGCCCGTAAAGAGTGTAGAAAACCTCGGGATCCCCCCAGCCGCTGAACTTCACCTGCAACTCAAACGACTCCCTCTGGAAAGCTTCAGCCTCGGCCAGCCTTCCTTGCAACTCCAGCGAATCCCCAATGCAATGCAGCACGTCTGCCAGAAATTTTGATTTGCCATTGGGTAGTTTCCTGAGTCGCGCCAACACCTGGCGCAATGCCTGTTCCGCGTCTGGCAACTCGTTAGTGCGCCGTATTCCGCCTGGGCCACGGGGACCATTCCAAGCCGACCAATTGATCAAACGACCCAAGTTGTAGAGCGCATCAGTTGACGATTCTTTAGCCACTATTTTACGGTAGACGCTGGCTGCATCCGAGAACTGCCCTCGCTGCTCCAAATCGTGTGCCACTTTTCGAAGTTTGTTGAGTTCCGCTTCCTGCTTGAGTTGCTCTTGTGCCTTTTCTGCATCAATAGCATGCACTCGCGCTTTCCGCTCGCGGACCAGCAATCCGGTCACGATAGCAATTGCACATACGAGCGCGATGACTATCACGAACGCAATGGCTACAGCTAGTTTATTTCTCTGAACGAGCTTTTGCGTGCGGTAAAGCGTGCTCGGCGGTCTAGCGATGATGGGCTCGTTACTGAGGTGGCGTTGTATTTCGGTGGCGAGACCGTTCGCTGTTTCGTAGCGCCGGGTGCGGTCTTTCTCCAACGACTTCATCACGATCCAATCCAAGTCGCCGCGGATGAGGTTGAGTAGTTTCGGGGCTTCAGCGCGGCGATATTCGGCCACAGCGGTGAGGTCGGCGTCGTCCAAGGTGCTCAGGCGGGTGCTCGGGCGTTGCGGTTCTTGTTCGCGGATAATGCGCCGCATCTGATCGAGGCCTGCTTTCAGAAGTGTGGCGGCATCGAAAGGGGTCCGTCCGGTAAGCAGTTCGTAGAGCAGCACGCCGAGCGAGTAGATGTCGCTGCGCGTATCAATGTCCAGGCCGCTCATCTCGGCCTGCTCGGGGCTCATGTAGGCGGGCGTGCCGATAAATTGCTCGAAGGCGGTGTAAATGGTCTTATCGGTCAGGCGCTGGTTGCTGATCGCCTTGGCGATTCCAAAGTCAATCACCTTGGGCACGGGCACGCCGTCGTGGAGCGTGACAAGGATGTTCGAAGGTTTGATGTCGCGGTGGATGATGCCCTTCTGGTGGGCGTGTTGAACGGCATGACAGACCTGGATGAACAGTTTGAGACGTTCCTCGGTGGAGAGTTTGTTCTGGTCGCAGTAGTCGGTGATTTTGATGCCGCGTACGAGTTCCATCACGAAGAATGGCCGCCCGGTACTGGTCGCGCCGGCGTCAAGCACCTTGGCGATGTTGGGATGGTCCATGAGCGCCAGCGCCTGACGCTCGGCCTCGAAGCGGGCGACGACTTCCTTGGTGGCCATCCCTAGCTTGATGATCTTGAGTGCCACTCGTCGCCGCACAGGCTTTTCCTGGTCGGCCACATAGACTTCGCCGCAACCGCCTTCGCCGATTTTCTCGCGCAACTTGTAATTCCCGATCACGTCGCCGGGTTTTTCGCCACTGGCCATGAAATCCGCGTTGAGCCGGAGGGTGGGATTAGGATTCGGCAGAGGTTCCAAGAATGAGCCGGCGTTCTCGCTGGCGGCGAGGAGTTTCTCGACGCGCGCACGCACAAGGGTATCGCCGCCGCAAGCGCGCTCGAGATAAGCCGCGCGTTCCGCGGCATCGGTCAATGCGAAGGCCTCGTCGAAGATTCTCGCCTCGGATGTCGGAGGACCATTCATGGCTCAGTCGGGCGGTGGATTTGTAGCCAATCAAACCGAGTGTGCCAACACCGGAGTGCGGTAGCGTGCGGGGATTTCAATTTGCGGAAGCGGGATATGGGAATCCCAGGTGTCGCCTACCAATGATTTCCAGCGGTTGGATTGGCAACCGCCCGGCAAAGGGATCGTGATCCGGTGCAGGCAGGTCGGGCAGAGTATCTGCCGGCCGGCGAGAGTCGAACCGCATTCCAATCGTTGGCCACAGTAAATGCAGGAGAATTTCAGGTAGTTGTTCATGGCTGGCTTTTCCAATTCAGTTGTCGATCGTCGCTCACTCACTGATTGATAGTCCGGATCATGGCGTGGCATCGCGTCGCGATTGCAGGATTTTCAACTGCTCATTGAGCTTGAGTTTGCGCTCACGCAACGACTGCCGCTCGTTTCGAAGTTCCCCCAATTGCCGTTTGCGGCCGTTGCCTGCGGCCATATTCGCATAAATGCTGATCTGCCCCTGGAGTTTGCCGTCCTGTTCTTGCAGCTTGGCGATTTCATTCTTGATCTCGGACTCGCGGCGTTCCGCGACAAGGCGGGCGGCCGCTTGCTGGGCGGCGAATTGCGTCGCTGCAGACTCCGCCTGCCGCCGCTGATACTCAGCCACCTTGGCAGAGTCGTAAGGATATTTGGCGGCGAGTTGGGGAGGCAGTTCTGGTCGCGGAATCTTTCGTCCGCTGCTACCCCCCTCATACAGCACGTAAACATACGTGGGAGTAACGGAATAAACCTTGGCGATCTTGTTGGTTTTGCCGTCGGAAAAGTCGCAACCGAGATCTTCGGTTACGATGGCGCTAGCTTGTAGGTTGGTTTGCCCGACTGCTGCGTGATGATTGAGGAGCAGGCAGAGGGCGCAGGCGATTCTGAGTGATGTTTTCATAACTTTTGAATGTTGGGTGTTCGGCCGTCTGCTCATACATGCGGAACTGAATCGAAAAAGGGATCACCAGGTCGAAGAAATGTTTTCCGAAAAAAAATGAGCCAGTTTTCAATTGGATTCCGCATGACCAGTTGAAGCGCCGGTCATGGTGACCGGCCACGAACTGAAAACCTATGAAAACAACTCGGTCTCTCCCTTGCCTCCTCCAACTGTCTCGGCCGGCCGCCGTGCTCGCAGCGCTCCTGTTTGCGTTCCTCACTTCGCCTCGAATATCGCTCCAAGCGGCCACCGTGATTTACTCAAGCAACTTCGAACTGGGAGCCGGGCCGGAATGGTCGGAGCGAAAGACCTCCTTGACCCCGATTGGTTACCGGCAATTTCTGGGCGGATTTGGACACGGAGCTACAAACCTGCTGACGTTGACCAATCTGCCGCCACACACCGCACTGACAGTTATGTTTGATCTGTTTGTTGCGAAGTCCTGGGATGGCAACCAAGGGCCGGACATCTGGGACATGCGGGAAAAGGGAAGTCCCATGGCGATTATGCGAACGAGTTTCAGCGATAATCTAAGCCGACAGGCGTTCCCCGGCAGCTATGGAAGCGGGGATTATCACCGCCAGACCGGCGCCGCAGAGATTGACACGTTGGGCTACAACTTTGATTACGGAAACGGCTTGCAGGCAGCGAACGCGGTGTATCCTATTCAACGCACGTTTGCGCATTCGTCGAACTCGCTGACGTTGGCCTTTTCCACTTCGCTTGAAGGCACGGCTGACGAATCCTGGGGCCTGGACAATTTCATGGTCGTGGTGGGCGATCTCCCGACGGTGAGCTTAGTTGGCCCGATGGACAACGCCGCGTTTTCGTCACCCGCGACGGTCACCATCCTGGTCAACGCTGCACCAGGGGACGAACCGCTTGGTCGGGTGGAACTTTACGGCGACCAAACACTGCTCCGGGTATGGACGAATGAGCCCTATTTCTTTGAATGGACAAATCTGCCAGCAGGAATGCACTCGCTGCGGGCGCGCGCCTACTCGGCAGGCGGGTTGTGGAAGGACACGGTTGCCGCTGTGTCAGTCAACGGCCTGAAGGCCGAATACTTCAACAACGCCAACCTGACTGGCACGCCCACGATTCGGAGAGATGCCGGCATCAATTTCAACTGGGGTGACGCATCGCCGATTCCGGGAGTGGGCAGCGGAGCGTTTTCCTCGCGCTGGACAGGCCTCATGGTGCCACGATTCACAGAAGCTTGCAGCATCAGCACAGCGAACGACGATGGGGTGCGAGTTTGGATAGCCGGGCAAAAGATCATTGACGCTTGGCACGCACAGGTGGGCGCGCATACAAATCAAATTGCCCTGGAAGCTGGCAAGCCGTACCCCATCATGGTGGAATATTTCGACAGCGTTTGCTGCGGAGCAAAAATGAAATTGTTTTGGGAAAGCGCGCATCAAAACCGCGAAATCATTCCCCAGTCGCAATTATTCCCCCCCGGCAGCCTGCCGCCCGCACTGTTCATTCGCCCGCTCGGGAATTCCCAGTTCGCTCTGGACTGGAGCACCAACGCCGCGAACCTTCGGCCCGCCACAGCGGCGACGCCGTCGCCTGGCAGTTGGAGCACAAACGTGCCGATCCTGAGCATGGGCGTCACCAATGGCATGAACCGCGTAGTGGTCAACGCGACCAATGCAGCCGGCTATTTCCGCCTGCAAAGCCAATGACAACCACTGTTTCGGGTCGCTGAACGATCCAGGTGCGCGGGAAGCGATACCGCGAACTACGGCTTGAGTTATCGCACCGCAAAGGAAAGAATTCGGCATATGAAATTAATGGGCATCGGCGACGAAGCCGCCAACAGCGTGGACGGGCAGATTCAAGCCACGAAAGAACTCGGCTGGAAACATCTCGAACCGCGCGGCATGGAAGTACCGGGCTTCGCCAAGGCGAATTTCCACGACATCCCCGACGCGGCGTTCGATCTCGCCGTGAAGAAATTGGAAGCGGCGGGCGTGGGCGTCTATTGCTTTGGCTCGACAATCATGAACTGGGCCAAGACCGTGGCGACGCCGTTCGACGTGACGCTGGCTGAAGTCAAACGCGCCATCCCGCGCATGAAACGCACCGGCGCGAAATTCATCCGCGTGATGAGCTTCAAACCCGGCGAGGACGAGTTCAAGATTCCCACCGCCGTGTTTGAGCGCGTCCGTGAAGTGACGAAGATGTTTCGCGACGAGGGACTTCAACCGGTTCACGAGAATTGCATGAACTACGGCGGCATGAGCTGGCAACACGCGCTGGAG
>CAYWMD010000037.1:0-9998 GCA_964458575.1 uncultured Bifidobacteriaceae bacterium
GTGACCGGGTTCACTTTTCTGGTCCAGTCCATGAGTTAGTCCTGGGACATGGTTGAGGTTATGTTTTCTTTGGTTCTTTGTCCATCCCCAGCGGAGTGAGGGCGAAGCCCGAACGGAGCTGGGGATGGACAACTCCGCGCCGCAAAGGCCGACGGGCTCTCATAGCCCAACTGGCTGTGCGGCCTCACCTGATTATACTTCTGCCGGAAGTCGCCTACCACCACTCTCGCTTCCGTCAGCGTCCACAGTTGTTCCCGGTTCAAACATTCGTCCCGGAATCGTCCGTGGAAACTTTCCACAAAACCGTTCTGCCAGGGACTGCCCGGCTCAATGTAGATCGTCTTGATCCGATTCTCTGCCAGCCACCGCTGCACGATCTTGGCGATGAACTCCGACCCATTGTCGCTTCGCAGATATTCCGGCGCACCGTGTTGCTCCACGGCTTTTTGCAGCCAGTGCAGCACATCCTCCGACTTCAAGGCCCGCTCCGCCCACAACACATGACACTCCCGCGTGTGTTCATCCAGGATGGTCAGCAGCCGCAGCGCGCCCCCGCGCACCGTTGCGTCCGCGATGAAGTCCCACGTCCACACATGATTCCGATGCGTCGCACTCGTCGGCAATCCCGTCGAAACTCCACGCCGGACGAGCTTTCGTTTGGTGGGCGGCACACGTAATCCCTCCGCACGGCGCAGCCGTTGGATATGCCGCTTGCCCACGCGCCAACCTTCCCGGCGCAGCAACACCGCAATCCGGCGATACCCTGGACCTTCATCTGGCGCTCCAACTCCGACGCCGCGTCAATGCCGACCACACCATCGACTTCCTCGGTCGCGCCTGGTCAATCGCCCCAACCGCAAAACAAACCGTCACCCTCATCCATCATCCGCAAAAACACTTCTGGGTTCTGCCTCATCCGCCACAACCACCCGACTATCGCTGGCCCGAAATCCTCGCCAGTTACTCCCTCTAAATCCCTCCACTTTTGTTCCGCCAACAATTCCACTTTTGTACCGTCGCCGACAGATTAGAAGAATTTGCTTGCAATTTGCTGTGACTTTCTTACTCTTATCAACTGGAGACGAAGGCGGCTGCCGATCCTGCGGCGGTTGTTTTCGGCCACTGCTCTCGCCCCCGTTGGCATTCCTGCAACGCTCAAGGCTTTGCTTATGAATCGACGGTCGCTTCTTTGCGCGCCAGTCCTCGGACTGGTGCATCGAAAAAGTGTTGTCGCGCGACCCGCTTCCAAGTCCGAGCAATCCCCCCAACCGCGATGACCTGAACTCAAAGGAGACGCACAAATGAAAACACAAAACCCAACCAAAGCTTTCGGATTTACCCTTCGCGCCTTGAAGCCGGTCGTGATGGCTAACGTCATGGCTCTGCTTGCAGCCATTTCGACTGTCCCTGCTGGAACCGTGCACTATGTGGATGGGAACAACTCATCACCTACCCCGCCCTACACCAACTGGGCCACCGCCGCCATCACCATCCAGCAGGCAGTGGACGTCTCCAAGGTCGGAGATTCGGTACTCGTGACCAACGGAGTGTATGCGGAGGGTGAAGGTCAGGCGATTGACAGTAACGGTAACTGGTCAGGACCAACCCGCGTGGTAATCACCAACGCCATCTCCTTACGGAGCATTAACGGTCCGCAGTTCACTATCATCGATGGACAAGGAATGGTCCGATGTGCCTGGCTGACAGATGGCGCAAGCCTGTCCGGGTTCACCCTGACTAACGGAAGGGCCAGTTTTAGAGGAGGGGGAGTCTCGTGCGCATCCTCGAACGTGTTTCTCACGAATTGTGTGATTGCTGGCAACTCGACTCCCTTAAACTTCGGCGGTGGAGCGTACGAAGGCACACTCTACAACTGCACGCTGGCCAGCAATTCGGCTTCACGCTCGGGGGGCGGCGCGTTTGGCAGCACCCTCTACAACTGTCTTCTCACCGGGAATAGTGTTAGCGGCCAGTGGATTTCTCTGGGCCTCCCACCTGCTTACGCGTCCGGCACAGGCGGCGGAGCGGGTAATTGCACGCTGAACAACTGCGCGCTGACCGGCAATTCATCAACTGACTACGGCGGCGGGGCAGCTTCCAGCACGCTCCACAATTGCCTGTTGCGCGGAAACACGGCGCGTGGCGGTTGGCGTAAGAATGGCACCAAGCGCGTTTATGTGCCAGGCACAGGCAGCGGGGTGTACGGCAGTACTCTCTACAACTGTACGCTGACCGGCAATTCGGCCACTGACTACGGCGGCGGGGCCGATAGGAGCGCGCTTTACAACTGCATCGCCTATTTCAACACGGCTTCAAGCGGTGCGAATTACTACACCAACAGTGCCCTGAACTATTGTTGCACCACGCCCCAACCCACCAACGGTTTCGGCAACATCACCAACGCGCCGATGTTCGTGAATTACGCGGGCGGTAACCTGCGCCTGCAATCCAACTCCCCTTGCATCAACGCCGGCAACAACGCATACGTTACGAGCGCGACCGACCTTGACGGAAATCCGCGCATCGTTGGCGGCACGGTGGACATCGGGGCTTACGAATTTCCAGGGGCTGGCTCGGCGATTTCCTACGCCTGGCTCCAGCAGTTTGGCCTGCCCACTGACGGTTCTGCGGATGCCGCAGACTTGGACGGTGACGGCCACACCACCTGGCAGGAATGGCGTTGCCAGACCTGTCCCACCAACGCGATGTCGTCACTGCGTCTGCTCCCGGCAGCCCCTGCTGGCACAAACTTGACTGTAACTTGGCAGAGCGTTGCCCGGGTGAACTATTTCCTGGAACGGGCTACAAACCTGGCGTCCAACCCGAGCTTCAGACGTCTGGCCACCGGCCTACCCGGTCAGGCCGGCGCGACCACTTACACCGACACCAACGCCGCGTCCCTGACGCCGCTGTTCTACCGCGTCGGAGTGGTACCGTAAAAACTCATGACCACAAATGGGAAAGACCTGAAGACAATTTAGGGCCCGAAGCTTGACCGACCGGCCATCAATGGATGACCTGCCGGCAGGGGAGGAGCGGGCTTCATAGACGAATGAATACGAATGAAGAAAACCGTGGGCCCAATCCGCCCGCACAAAAAAGAGAAAGGAAAAACTATGAAAACCAAAACAACCTGGCTGGCAGTGCTCGCCGTCGTCGCTGCCCCCGCGGCTCAAGTCAGCAGACTGCCAGTCTGCGCTACCGTGGTTGTGGCGCCGGCCTCGCTGCGCTCGATCCGCGCCATCCGCAGTCAAAGATTTCCCGCAGAGTTTTGAAGCAAACCACCCGAAGAAATCGCCATTACTACATGAAGGCATCTTGCTTCGGCAAGAAGCCGCAAACGAAAGAATCAAACCAATGAAAACTCGCTTGAAAACCGAAGCTCGCACGCCGGCGCCAAGCAAAGTGCAAGACCGTCCGACCGCGAGTCCAGTCCTGGTAGCTACCATGATTCTGAGCCTGGGAATGTCCTCCAGCCAGGCTCAACCAGCGAACGATATGTTCGCCAATCGCATTATCCTTACCGGCACGAATATCCTTACCACCGCCAGCAACGTCGGCGCGACGAAAGAACCCGGCGAGCCCCACCATGCCGGCAATGCTGGCGGCGCTTCGGTCTGGTGGGAGTGGACCGCGCCGTCCAGTGACACGTTCACGATCAGCACTGCCGGAAGCAGCTTTGACACTCTGCTGGGCGTTTACATCGGCTCCTCGGTGTCCGCCTTGACAGAGATTGCCAGCAACGATGACGACCCGAGCGCCGACTACGAGAGCAGGGTCATCTTTAGCGCTGTTTCCAATCAGACCTACCAGATCGCCGTGGATGGCTACGATGGCGATTCAGGCAATGTGCAACTCCTGGTCAAGGTCGGCCCCCCGGAACTCAAAGCGTGGGGTGTTCACCTCCGCTACAACACCTATCATGGGCCAATAGTAAGTGAAGCTTACGTCCCCAGCGGATTGAGCAACGTAGTGGCCATTGCGGCGGGTGAGCTTCACAGTCTGGTTCTGACCGCCGAAGGCAAGGTGCTGGCCTACGGCTACTATTTGTATTTCTATTCCAGTCTCATGGGCGGACACGTCGTGTATCCGGCTTTCGTGCCTGTCGGGTTGAGCAACGTGGTTGCGATTGCGAGCGGAAATTGCCACAGTCTGGCGCTGACGGCCGAGGGTCGCGTGGTGGCGTGGGGCCGGGGTCGCCCGGGAGCAAGCCTTCCCCAGACGGATGTGCCCAGCAGCTTAAGCAACGTTGTGGCCATTGCCGCGGGAGTCGATGACAGCCTGGCGCTGACCGCCGAGGGCCGGGTGGTAGAATGGGGCAGCGGGACAAACGTCTTCGCCGGGTTGAGCAATGTGGTGGCGATTGCATCGGGCTTGGCGCTGACGGCCGAGGGCAGCGTGATGAGTCTGGGCAACGACCCTGAGCCCACGGGCGTAAGCAATGCGGTGGCGATCGCGGCAGGAGATTATCACTGCCTGGCCCTGACGGCCGAGGGCAGCGTGGTGGCGTGGGGCGACAACGAGTATGGTCAGACGGATGTGCCCGGCGGGTTAAGCAACGTGGTGGCCATCGCCGCGGGAGGCTATAACAGCCTGGCTCTGACGGCTGATGGCCATGTCGTGGCGTGGGGCGACAATGAATACGGCCAAACGAATGTGCCTGCTTGGTTGAACCATGTCGTAGCGATCGCTGCAGGAGGAGGTGATTACAGCGGTCACTGCCTGGCGCTGACGCGACATCCGACGTTTCCCGCCCCCGGCCTGGAATTTTCACGAGGGGCATCCGGTCTGGAATTGTGGGGTCACGGCGCGCCCGGGATTTCCTGCCAACTGCTGCGCGCGTCCGACTTGACTGGACCCTGGCTGCCAACCCAGCCCGTCACTTTCACCAACAGCGTCCAACTCCTGCGCGCCCCGAGCGACTCCCAACCCGCGCAGTTCTTCCGACTTCTACGCAAGTAACGAATGACGAATTCGAATCCGGCTGACGGGCTCTTCTTTGTCGTAAAGGGGTCAGTCCGCAGTATTGCCACAAATTCGAACTGACGCTAAACACCGCGCCATGCCGCGCGCCTTGCGCATCGAGTATCCCGGAGCGATTTACCACGTCATGAATCGCGGTGATCGCCGCGAGCCGATCTTCCGCGACGATGCCGACCGCAAACGATTTCTGGCCACCCTCTGCGAGGCCTGCATCAAAACCGATTGGCAGATTCACGCGTATTGTCTCATGGAAAATCATTTCCATCTGGTGCTCGAAACGCCCAATGCCAATCTCGTGGCCGGGATGCGCTGGTTCTTGAGCACCTACACGGCGCGGTTCAATCGCCGCCACAAACTCTTCGGCCACCTGTTCAGCGGACGTTACAAGGCCCTCATCGTGGACGGCAGCGGCAGCGGCTACTTGCGAACGGTCTGCGATTACGTCCACCTGAACCCCGCGCGGGCAAACCTGTTGCGCGCGGACCAAAAGCTTTCCGATTTCGCTTGGAGCAGTTGGGCCGGGTACGTGCGACCGGAACACCGTCCGGCGTGGTTGCGCGTCGACCGGTTGCTCGGCGAACTGGGCATTCCGCGGGACAGCGCAGCAGGTCGTCAACAATTGGAAGAGCATCTGGAAACACGCCGGGCGCAAGCGGACGCCGATGCATTTAAAGCCATCCGCCGCGGCTGGTGTTTGGGCGATGAAACCTTCCGGAAGGAATTGTTGCACAACGTCGGCAAGCGCGCGACTGAAAGTCACCATGCGCACACGCGGCGGGAGACAGTGGAAGAGAAAGCGCAACGACTCTTGACCGGGGAATTGACGGCGCTAGGGTGGACGCAGGCAGAGTTGGCGCGGCGACCCAAAGGCGACGCGAGGAAAGTGCGGATCGCGCGGCGTTTGCGGGCGGAGACGGCCGTGACGTTGAAATGGATTGCGGAGCAATTGCACATGGGCACATGGACGCACGTGGCGAACCGACTGCAAAATGCGAAACGCGAAAATGAGCGGGAGAACAACCAGTCGCAACTCGGGCTTGTGTAAATACTCAGGACTGACCCCTTTACGGCACTGATCTTGTTTATTACCAGTTCAAGCGAAGTTCTGAGGCACTCGGCTATGGCAAAAGCGGGCTGAAGAAAACGAAAGCTTGGGTGTGGAAAGCGCTGAAGGATCTTGGTCTTCGCGGCGAGCATGTCGGTTTCGACAAGGTGCGATATGCCGTACCGCCAGGCACGAGTATTCCACCGAGGATCCAGCGTTGGCTGGGCTCACGTGTACCCCCTGTTCGGATTGACGAGATTACCCACCTTGACTAGCATACTTCCGAATGAAACGCAGCAATGCAGACGACGCGCGTGAGAAGGCTTTTCATCAGGCACTCAGCAGCGGTGATATTGCCAGAGTGTCGCAGTTCTTGGACGAAGGTTTTTCGGCTAACTACCAAAGTGAGAACATGCCGTCACCGATGGCCACAGCTATCAACAAAGACAATGTTGCTTTGGTCCAGTTGCTTCTCCAACGGGGTTACGAGATCAACCAACCCCTTGCGCAGTTGTCCCTCCGAACAGCCTTGATGCGAGCCCTTGAGGAAATGTCGCACCGGGGAGGCACAAGTGCTTCGCCCGTCTTTGAATCTCTCCTCACTGCTGGAGCCGATGTCAACGCCCGGGACAAGTACGGAGCAACACTGGCGCACTTGGTGGCCGCTGGCAAGAACGACAAAAGCGAACTCCTCGCGAGACTTTGCACGATGGGGCTACGTTTGGATGTGACAGACAATTTTGGGGAAACGCCCTTTACCCAGGCAAACCGATACGGGAATCTCAAGTGCGCGGAGTTCTTGTTGCAGAAGGGCGCGGACGTGAACCAGCGAGGACGAGATAAAATGACATCGCTGATTATCGCCGGGCAGAAGGGGCTGCTGGAGGTATGCCAATGGCTGATTTCGAAAGGGGCTGACCTCCACGCGAAGGACAATTTCAATAAGACGGCACTGGACTGGGCCAGAGCGAACAGACACCAAGCGGTGGTGGAACTGCTTGAGAAAACCTGAGCCAGGCGCGAGCGGACTGAATGTCCACGTGATGGAACGCCGCAAACGAACCCCGAACCGATCCGACACCACATGCAAGTCACACTGGATATTGTTGATTGGAACGAACTGGTGAAGTTCGGAACGCCCAAGGCCTTTCTCGATTATTTCCATGAGGAGGACGACGATTCAGACTGGCTCGTGAGTTGTTACGATCTTGGATGGGACTCGGACAGTTTTCTGCAATACAATGAGGTTTCCGCGGCAATCGAAGGGATCCTCGATCATCTCCCGCCGGGCGAACGCCAACAAGTGGAGGCGGGCCTGCTCCCGCTCATTTCGCAAGAGAAACAAGTGGATGAGTTCAAAATGGGACCGGCATCGGAGGGATGTTGGTGGATCAGTGCGTCGCCTGAAACCACCCGCAGCATCCACGAGAATTTGAGCCGGCTGGACCTCCACCGGTTGGGGCAGTTGGTGCAGGAGGTCCGCCCGCCAGACGCGGGAGAGCTGCCTGATCATGTGGACACCGACTGCATTCCCTTCATCGAACAGCACCGGCGGGTGGTCGCCGCTGCCGTGAAGCGCGGCTATGGTTTGCTGGGGCATTGCGGCTAACGAGTTGGCGGGAAACTATCCTCGGTCAGCGAAAGCAATTTTGCCAAACGAACCCATTTGCGACAGGGCCAGGTCAAACCAGATCAAACCGGATGAACGCAAAGCGGTCAATCCAAAATCGGGCTCGGTCCGCGGTCAGCCGTAATTCTTCGTCCAGATCATCGTCTTTTTTCGTTGTCACCCACTTTTTTCTGGACTCGATTCCGCACGCTTGTAATCTTCACCCTGTTCGCGGCGTGGTACACGCAGTGGGCAACCAAAACAGGCAAAACCAGAATCAACCAGAGTTTTATTTTGAACCAGGATCTTAATCTTACTCGTAATCGTAATCTTAATCTCCCGCGCCATGCCTGTGCCCGAGTGTGCATCGTTGACTGTTCATTGACATAGAATCGCTCGTTCCGCGCCCGAGCGGTTTGCTTGACCCGTGGAGTGCAGCGTTTACTCCACTGGGGATTGACCCGTGGCCTTCGAGCCGGCCTCGTTGCGCTATGCGCTATGCGCTCTCCGCTTGGCGCTCTGGCCGCAGCCCGTCGCGACCGGAAACCGGACGAAAAAGCGAATCTGGTAAAGAAAAGGTAAAGAAACGGTAAAGTTTCCCGGGGGCGAAGTTTGAACCTGGGAAAAGCAGTTCAAACCACGAAACACACGAAATAACACCAAAAAACGCGGTGCCTCGTTGGAGCCATGTTCCCCTTGGTGGGTGAACAACTGCGGCGCGGCGTCAGAGCATGTTCGTTGCGCTCCTTTTGTGTGTTTCGTGTATTTCGTGGTTACTCAACTGCCGTTTGAAGGTCGAAAAATCAATTTGCGGTCACGTTTTGTCATCTTTTGTCATCTCTGGTCACTTGCCGGTGCGGTTGGCGGTGACTCGTTGCCGGTTCGGCAGGTCAATTTTGCCAAACGAACCCATTTGCGACCGGCCCAAGTCAAACCGGGTCAAACCAAATCAAACCGGTTGGACGCAAAGAGGGCAGCCCGCGTTTGGTCCGATTTTTACGGGCCACACACTGGGAAACAGGAGTCGTGGGACGCCGTGAAGCCATTGTGGAAACTACTGACAAGCTGGCAGACCGTTGCGAGCGGGCAATTTTTGTCTGGCTTTTGGTCGCCCCTTTTTTGAGGCTGACGGCATGAAACGCATGATTGTCCTTCCTGGTCTGCTGGCCGTCTCGGTACTGTTAATCGGCGCTTCAGTTCGGGCGGAGAGCCATCGCGCCACTCACCTGGGCAATCCCGCCACGCGCTTCGCCCCGCCGCTGACCACGCCGGAGGATCTCCGCGCCCGGTTTCGCGATGAAAAGTTGAAGCCCGACTTCGCCGAGATTCTGAACCAATGGGGTTGGCGCGGGAATCTGGATGACCTCTTCGCCGCCGCCGCGACCGCCGAGATCGCGGACATCAAATTGCCCATCGGCACGGTCATGCCATTCATGTCGTCGCGTGAAAATGGCAAACCCATCTGCTTGCGAAATGTCACGTGGGCCGGCAAAGAGCCCGCACCCGCCTACGCCTTTTATTTCAGTTCCAAGGGACAGCGTTATCGGTGTGTGACGCCCAAGGCGTGCAGCAATTTTTACGTCGAAGACCTCGGAGCCGAGCCCCGGCCGGTGCTCACGCTTCAGTGCGAGGCGCCGGAAAAAATGCCATTGGGCCGCCCGGCGAAGATTTGTCTCACGGTGGCCAATGTCGGAAATGCGTTGGAACCACTCACAACGCTCACCTTCCACCTTCCCCAAGGCGCA
Source organism: uncultured Bifidobacteriaceae bacterium (assembly GCA_964458575.1). Lineage (GTDB taxonomy): Bacteria > Verrucomicrobiota > Verrucomicrobiia > Limisphaerales > JADLHS01 > CAYWMD01. The sequence goes on from CAYWMD010000037.1 coordinate 9,383, forward strand.
ACGGTCCTCAGCCGCACTGATCAAGGGGTGCAAACCGGAAACACGTTGACGTGGGAAATTCCAAATTTGGCGCCGAACAAGGGAAAGCAGGTTTGCGCTGAACTCATCGCGGCCAGTCCGGGCCCGCTTTCGTTCACCAGCACGGCGGCGGGCCGGGCCGCGCTTCCGGCCGAGGTGAGTCGCTGTCAAACCGAGATGATTGGCATTCCCGCCATTCTGCTCGAGGTCGTGGACTTGGCTGATCCCATTGAAGTGGGAAAGGAAGTGACATACGAGATCAAGGTCACCAACCAGGGGAGTTCGCCAGTCGCCAATCTCAGGCTGCTTTGCAACCTTCCCGCGAGTCTGGAGTTCGTCTCCGGCAGCGGTCCCACCGCGGCCAGTCATGACAACGGCAGCGTGACATTGGCGCCCTTGCCTGAGTTGGCGACAAAAGCCACGGTCACTTGGCAGGTCGTGGCGAAAGCCAAACAGGCCGCCGACGCGCGCTTTAAAGTCGAACTCCGCGGCGATCAATTCGAGCGACCGGTGGAAGAGGACGAATCCACGCAGTTGTATTGACGCGCGCGGCAGGGTTCCCGCCTTGGCGTTGGGCGCAGTGGCAAACCACGATGGC
>CAYWMD010000037.1:10098-63391 GCA_964458575.1 uncultured Bifidobacteriaceae bacterium
TGGCAAACCACGATGGCTTGCCTTTCCCGCGGGCAAAGTTACGCTGGCTTCGGTGAGCACTTCCACGCATGTGGTTCCGCCAGAGACAACCTCGACGGAAAATGCAACAGCGCTGCAGCCCAGGACTTCCGCTCGCGGTCGGCCGGCCTTCGTCACCACACATTGGTCCGTTGTGCTCGCCGCGGGCCGTACCGACACGACCCGGGCACACGAGGCCCTGGCGCATTTGTGCGACACCTACTGGTATCCGCTCTACGCTTACGCGCGTCGGCGCGGGCATTCGCCAGAAGACGCGCAGGATTCGACGCAGGAATTCTTCGCCCGGTTACTGGCCGGCAACTGGGTGGGGGACGCGGATCGCGCGAAGGGACGTTTCCGGACGTTTTTGCTTACGGCTCTGAACCGTTTCCTGAACAACGAGTGGGACCGCGCGCGCGCTCAAAAACGCGGCGGTTGCGTCGTGGTCGTGCCGTATGACACAACGGTGGCCGAGAGTCGGTATGACGCTGAAGCAAACAATGCCCTGGCGCCGGACCGGCTGTATGACCGTCAATGGGCTATGACGCTTTTAGAACGCGCTTTGACCCGGCTGGAATCGGAGCAGCAACGTTCGGGCAGGGCGGCGGAGTTTGCGGCGTTAAGTCCGGCCCTGACCGCCGAGCGCGGCGACATTCCCTACGACACGCTGGCGACGCAACTGGGTCTCAGCGAACCGGCTGCACGCATGGCGGTGCATCGGCTGCGCAAAAGATTTCGCGAAGTTTTCCGGGAAGAAATCGCCCAAACCGTGGCCCAACCTGGAGAAATGGAGGAGGAAATCCGGCATTTGCTCGCGGCGCTGGCCGGTTAAAATGCAATTCCTGGTTACAACCAGTCCGGTTTGCTTAAGAACCAGGTAATGGCCGAAACCAGTCAAACGCCGGTCTGTTCCCGTTGCGGCGCGCCGCTGTCCGCGGACGCGCTCAAGGGGCTTTGCCCGCGCTGCCTTATGGCGCTGAACCTGGCAGCCCCCACGGAGATTCCCGGCGAATCCGGCCCCCACGAGACCAGGGTTCAGCCGTTGCCGGCGCCGGCTGAGATGGCCAGACACTTTCCCCAATTCGAAATCATCGAGTGTCTGGGGCGCGGCGGCATGGGCGTGGTTTACAAGGCACGCCAGCCCAAGCTAAACCGGATCGTCGCCTTGAAGGTGCTCGCGCCGGAAAAGGTGGCTGACGCCAAATTCGCGGAACGGTTTGCGCGCGAAGCGCAGGCGCTTGCCCGCTTGAACCATCCCAACATCGTCACGGTTTACGATTTCGGCGAGGTGGACGGACTTTACTACCTGTTGATGGAATTTGTGGACGGTGTGAGCCTGCGCGAGTTGCTGCAGACGCGGAAGATTGCGCCGGAGGAGGCGCTGGCCATTGTGCCCAAAATTTGTGAGGCCCTGCAGTTCGCGCACGAACAGGGCGTGGTGCATCGCGACATCAAGCCGGAGAACGTGTTGCTCGACAAGCAGGGCCGCGTGAAGATTGCCGACTTTGGCATCGCCAAAATCGTGGGTGGGGCGGAGAACCCCCTCTCCTCAGAGTCTGGGGAGAGGGGGAAACCCACCAAAGCCGGCGAGGGGATGCTGACGGAAGGTCACATCTTGGGCACGCCGCACTACATGGCCCCGGAGCAGGTGGAGAAACCGCAACTGGTGGATCATCGCGCCGACATTTATTCGCTGGGTGTGGTGTTTTATGAAATGCTCACCGGCGAACTGCCGCTGGGGAAATTCCAGCCGCCTTCGAGAAAAGTTCAGGTGGATGTGCGTCTGGACGAGGTGGTGTTGCGCGCGTTGGAGAAGGAAGTGGAGCGCCGTTATCAACAAGCCAGCCAGGTGAGAAGCGACGTGGAAACCATCGCGCAGACGCAAAGCGACGTCCCGTCCGCTGCGGCGTCTTTGAAGACCGCGGCGGAACTCTCCAAGATCGAGGACGCGCGACGACGAGTCGAGGGACCGGCCCTGGCGTTAATGATGGTTGGCGCGCTGAATTTGAGCGTGGTGATTGCCTGGCTGGTCTTGGGCGTTGTCCTGGCGGAGCACTCCCGGAGGGTAATTGTCGCGCTCGTCCCACTGGCGTTTCTATTTTTGGGTTACATTCTCACCGTCGTTGGGGCAATACAGATGAAGCGACTGGCCAGCTACGGGCTGGCAATTACCGCGACGCTCTGTGCCATGCTGCTGCCCGTCAGTTGCCTCTTGGGTTTTCCGATTGGTGTGTGGTGTCTCTTCGTCCTGAGCCAGCGGGAGGTTCGCGATGCCTTTGGCAAGGGACATTTGCTGCCGGTTCAGAGCCGGCAGTCACCGCGGTTGAGCGCGCGATGGAAACTTGCGGTCGGATCAATCGTCGTGCTGGCGATTACGGTCGCCGCCCTGCTGCTGACAATGTTGCTGCCGGTGATCAATCGAAGGACGCACGCAACACGATTGCCGTCGGGGATGGTCAGTTGGTGGCGAGGGGATGGTTCGGCGGCGGATGCGACGGGCCGGAATCCCGGCACGTTGACCGGGACGGGGGAGGTGAGTTATCAGCCCGGAGTTTCAGGTCAGGCGTTTGTGTTCGATGGCCTGCATCGCGACCGGGTAGATGTCGGCAACCCTGCCAGTCTGCAGTTGCAGGATTTCACGATCTCCGCCTGGCTCAAACGGTCCAGTCCGACACAGACTTCTTTTGACATCCTGGGTGCGGACCGATCCGAGTGCGGTGAAGGTGGGATCATTTTTGGCTACGGACGCGGCGGCTACGGGCTCGGACTTCTCAATAATGGAAGGTTGCTGCTCAGCCGAATAGACATAGACGTGGTTTACGCCCGTCGCGCAATAGCGGACACGGATTGGCATCATGTGGCGGTGACGAAACGTGGTGACAAGGTGGTCTTCTACGTTGACGGTGAACCGGAGCCGGAAAAAGCTTACGATCATCCTTCGCCTTACACCTTCGATACCGCTGCTGCCATCGGTTCGCGCGGGGACGAACGTGGTGGAACGTTTTTCGGGATGGTGGATGAAGTCGCAATCTATGGGCGTGCGCTTTCCGCCAAAGAAATTCAGTCGTTAGGGCGAACGGGCTTGGCGGGCGGGTCTGACCGGGCGTCCGAATCCTTGGTTCAGAAAACCGTAGGCATTCCAGCGCCACCCGGCTTGGTGGGTTGGTGGCGCGGTGAAAACGATGCCTTGGATGCGCTGGGTGGCATCAATGGAACAATTCAAGGGAGCGTGCGATACGTGCCGGGCAAGGTGGGGCGGGCTTTCGAATTCAATGGTGTGGATTCTGGCGTCCAATTGGAAAACGCCGCCAGCCTGCATCTCCAGGATTTCACCGTTGAAGCCTGGGTGAAACGCTCCAGCGCAAGTCGCACAACGATCCCGACGATGTATGACAACTCCGCCTTCCTGTGCTTCGGCGAATTGGGTTATGGATTTGGGCCGACCCACGAGGGAAGGCTTCTGCTCACCAAGGTCGGCGTCGGCGGGGTTTACTCTTCAGATCTTCGGATCACGGACACTAGCTTCCATCACGTGGCGGTGACGAAGAAAGGCGGCACGGTGACGTTTTATGTGGATGGCGTGGGTGAAGAGGCGGAGTCGTATGATCCGAACTTTGAATTCGACACGTCAGTTGCCATTGGTGCGCGTGGCGGCGACATGGCTTCCAGTTTTCTTGGCGTGATTGACGAACTGTCCGTTTACAACCGCGCTCTGGCGCCGGGCGAGGTCAAATCCATTTTTGCGGCTGGTTCAAGGGGGAAGAGTCTGTCCGGGATCGCACCCCTACGCGCTCCCCGGGCGCGCGCTCCGGCTCCGCCGCCGTCGGGCTTGGTCAGCCGGTGGCGCGGTGAAAAGAATGCCCTGGATTCGGTGGGTGAAAACGATGGCACGATTGTTGGCGATGTCATCTATGAACCCGGCGTGATCGGACAAGCGTTCAGCTTTGATGGTGTGAATTCCGGCGTGCGGTTGGGCAATCCCCGGAACCTTCAACTTCAAAATTTCACCATCGAAGCCTGGGTAAAACGAGCCAGTGCGGAGAGCGCCGCGGCGACGTTGGATTCTGACAACGCGGCGTTTCTGCACTACGGCGAACTGGGTTACGGGTTTGGGCCTCGCAACGACGGCACATTGTTGCTTACGAAAGTAGGCGTTGGGGGAGTTTACTCGTCCGATCTGCGGATCACCGACACCCAATTTCATCACGTGGCCGTGACCAAAGACGGCAGTTCGGTGACGTTTTACGTGGACGGCGTGGGAGAAACCGCTGAACCCTACGATCCCGGCTTCGTTTTTGATACGCCGGTGGCCATTGGCGCGCGCGGAACTGACATCGCTCACAGTTTCTTCGGGTTGATTGACGAACTGGCCGTTTACAATCGCGCACTGACCAAAGGCGAAATCCAATCCATTCATCGTACAGGGCAGGGGAGCAAGCGGATCACGTTCAGTTCAGTGATCGAGGGGAAGGCCGAGTCCGTTGACCTGGGTAGCGGCGTCAAAATGGAATTCGTCTTGATTCCCGCTGGTACGTTCACGATGGGTACGCGAACCGGATCGCCCCAGGATTACGAGGACGAAAAGCCCGCCCACCAAGTCACGCTCTCAAAAGCATTTCACCTGGGCAAATTCGAGGTCACCCAGGAACAATGGGAAGCGGTCATGCAAAGCAACCCCAGCAAATTCAAAGGTCCACGGTTGCCGGTCGAAAATGTCAGTTGGGATGACGCGCAGACTTTTCTGGCGAAGTTGGGCCAAAAGACGGGACGGAAATTATCCCTGCCGACGGAAGCGCAGTGGGAATACGCCTGCCGCGCGGGCACCACCACCACGTACAGCTTTGGCGACAGCGATGCTAGTCTGAGGGCATACGGCTGGTTTGCCGACAACTCGGAGGGCAGCACCCACCCGGTGGGTGAGAAGAGTCCAAATCAGTGGGGGCTCTACGACATGCTCGGGAACGTCTGCGAATGGTGCGCTGACTGGTATTCTGTGCCCTATCCCAACGGAGCGGTCACGGATCCCGAAGGTCCAGCCTCGGGCACCTGGCGTGTGATTCGCGGCGGCGCGTGGACTGCCCCGTCACCAGGTCTGCGTTCCAGCAACCGCGACAGCGACTGGCGTGGTTTTCAACGCGCCGGCTTGCGATGCGTGATGCTGGTGGACGAGCCTCCGCCGAATCTGGAGAAGCGTGGCGACCTCGATCGCAAATCGCTTCAGCAATCGCTTCAGCGATAGTCACTCTGTTTGCATGGTGGCGAGTCCACCTGCTTGAATCTCATGGGCGCTGGCTTGTGCTGACGGGCTCGAATCTACGCTTCAGGTTCAATCACATGTCACCAACGCTTGACTCTCACCGCCCGCAAAATAGTCTCGACGCCGTGAGCCGGGCCGGATGGAGTCGTAACTACAGGCGTTGACCCGAATCAGTTCCGACCCTGTAATCCCGCCATCGCTCGGGTTCAAAAATGTATGATGCGATTTTGTCGGCGTTCATTGTTCACGAGCCTTTGGTTCACCTGTGTTTCCATCGCGCTGCCGGCTTTCGCCGGCGAAAGGCTTTACAACGGCATCGTTCTCCCGGACGCGTGGCCGCCAAAAATTGAGCGGCTCACCCGCGAGCCGATGCCTGTGCCTTACCTCGCGAATCGGCCCGAGGTGGTGCCGATTGACGTGGGCCGCCAGTTGTTCGTGGATGATTTTCTGGTCGAACACACCACGTTGCATCGCAACTATCACATGGCGCGGTACCATCCGGCCAACCCGGTGCTCAAGCCGGACCGACCATGGGAAACCACAACCAAGAAGGAAGGCCCGCCCCGCGCCATCGCCATGGTGTTCAGCGACGGCGTCTGGTACGACCCGGCGGACAAGCTGTTCAAGATGTGGTACATGATCGGCGCGTGCAGTGCGACGTGCTACGCGTTCAGCAAGGATGGCATTTATTGGGAGAAACCGTCGCTCGACGTCGTGCCCGGAACGAACATCGTGCTGGACGAGGAGCGCGATTCCACCACGGTGTGGATTGATCAAAACGAGCGCGACCCGGCGAAGCGTTACAAGATGCTCGCGTTCCTGCCGCCGAAGGGCGAACCCAACCGCCAGACGAATCCCTGGCGTTCGGCGCTGTATTTTTCCAAGGATGGAATTCATTGGGGCAAACCCGTGGCGACCCACCCGACGGACTGCGATCGGACGACGTTTTTTTACAATCCGTTCCGCAACCTTTGGGTTTTCAGCATCCGGAATTACATCAGTTGGCCGATCTATCGGTGCCGGTATTACGCGGAAACCAAGACGCTTGGTGCAGACTACTTTGAGTTCATGGAGCGCGGCACGCCTTGGGCGAGTTCCGATCATCTCGATCCGCGTCATCCGAATTCGGAAATCAAGAATACCATCCCGCAACTCTACAATCTCGACGCGATCGCCTACGAAAGCATCACGCTGGGGCTGTTCAGCATCTGGCAGGGACAATACGACAAGAGCAAAGGATTCAACACGGGCCGGCAGATCCTGGCCGGTTTCAGCCGCGATGGCTTTCACTGGTCGCGACCGGATCGCCGCGTGTTTGCCGGCAATGACGAGACGGACGGCGCTTGGAACTGGGGCAATGTGCAGTCCGCCGGCGGCACGTGTCTCATCGTGGGCGATCATCTTTACTTTTACGTAAGCGGACGCGGCAAAGTCGCCGCCAAGGAACCGTGTTCCACCGGCCTGGCCATCCTGCGTCGTGACGGGTTTGCGTCCATGGAGACCGGCTCGGAGCCGGGCACGCTGACGACGCGGCCCGTGACGTTCAAAGGCAGGCATCTGTTCGTGAACGCCGACATCAACGACGGTGAATTGCACGTCGAAGTCCTTGATCGCGACGGCAAAGTGCTTCCGGGCTTCAGCAAGGCGGACTGCATCCCCGCCACGAAGAACAGCACGATTCAAAGCGTGCGCTGGAAAGAGTCGGCTGACCTGGCCGCGGTTTCAGGCAAGGTTGTGCGGTTTAGATTTCATCTGCACCACGGCAGATTTTTTTCGTTTTGGGTGAGTCCGGACGAGTCGGGGGCAAGCCACGGTTACGTCGGCGCGGGCGGCCCAGGTTACACCAGCCCGGTGGATACCGTGGGTAAAGCGGCGCTGGTCGCTGCCGCGGACGCCGCCGTTCAAAACATTTGTCCCACGGCGCCGGTCATTGCCTGTCCCGAGTGGGCGAAGGAAACCGCGCCGATTTGGGTGCAGCCGTATCTCGGCAAATACGGCTTGCCGCCTCCGTATCCACACCAGAAAGCCGCGCTCGGCAATTGCACGGCGGGCATTGACATGTGGCAGGCGAATCACTTTGTCAGCTATCGCGCGGAGACCGCGAGTTTCCTATACGGCAGCTACACGCCACTCAAGGTCAACTACCGCAAAGGCACGTTTCCTATGCTGGAGCAGATTGTTGAAAGATACACCGCCGGCCTGACCAACGATCAACAGCGGGCATTGGCGCTGTTGAAACGGGCCGTGCCCGAGCTGATGGCGCATCCCTGCATTCCACCTTACAGCGCGGACTGCCCTCCCGACCGCGCGTTGAGCGAGGAGGATTTGCTGCGCAGCGGACTGGGCTGGTGCAACGAACAGGCGCGCGTCTTCGCCCGCTTGTGTCAGGTCGCGGGCATTCCGGCGCGGTTGATTTTCCTGTTCTACTCCGACAACGACGGCCATGTGATTACGGAGTTTTACACCGACGGCAAGTGGCACATGGCGGACGCGAGTTGGGGTTGTGTGTTTCCAGCGGCAGATGGCCAGCTGATGAATGCCGCCGAATGTCATGCCAACGACGCCAACAAGGATTGGGTCCACAAAGCCTACGTCGCGCGCGGTCACGAATTGCTGTCCGAGTCTGACGATTTCCTGGTTGGCCGACGCTACCTCGCGGTCACGAACGCAACCGAGAAAGCGCAAAAGATCAGCGAAAATGCGCACAGCCTCCGCGCGGAACTTCAAGCCGGGAAAAGCGCCGACAAACTCGCCCATAAACTCTGGGCATTCGGGGTGATGAACATGCCGTTACCCAGGTAATTTGCAAACCATGCAATCAATTTTCCGGGCGCGCGCCATCGGGTTTGGGTTTTGCCTGGTGTCGTTGGTGTTTACCTGCTCGCTCGCTGCGGGTGAGGGGGCAATGCATCCCGACATCCGGACCGACTTCGAATGTCGTCGGGCCACAAGTCCAATTCACCTTGATGGCCGCGCCAATGAATCCGCCTGGACCAATGCCGTTGTCATCGAATCGTTCGTTGCTTATTGGACCAATCGTCCGGCCGTGACCGAAACCAAAGCGCGGCTGCTTTGGGACGACCAGTACCTCTATTTTCACGCCGAAATGGAGGACGCCGACCTTTGCGCCACCGTACGCAAGGAAAATGGCCGGACGTGGGACGATGACGTGTTTGAACTGTTTTTCCGACCCGATGAAGCGGCCGCCAATTATTACGAATTTCAAGTGAACGCGCGGAACACGCATTTCAATGAATTGTTGCCGCCGCGCGGTCCGAATGCCCCGGGACGTTTCGCGACCGGTCTTCCATTCCAATGGCGAACCGCCGTCAAACGCCAGGGCACGATGAATCGTCGGCGGGACACCGACAAAGGCTGGTCCGTTGAAGGCCGGATTCCGTGGTCTGACTTCGCGCGCACCAGCACCCAGCCTAAATCCGGCGATACGTGGCGATTCGCGCTCTGCCGTTACGATCATTCGAAGAACTTCAACGAGCCTGACCTTTCCAGTTGCGCGCCATTGCGGCAACTTTCCTTCCACCGCCTCCAGGACTACTGCCGGCTGCGCTTCGTGTCCGGACAGTGAGATTGGAGAGGAACAAACCTCACTTCCGCTCGGGCAATTTCAGTTTCGCCTCCAGCTTGTCGAAGGTTTCCAGTTCCGACGCCCGTTTGACCCCGATGGATTCCGCGCGCGCCTTGAAATCGGCCAGCACCTGATACGGATCATCCGGCATCGGCCAGACGGCGTTTTGCGCCGCGGCCTGCTTGCGCAAGTCCGCCCAGCGAACCATGAACGCATACATCACGGGCATCTGGGCGAACCGCACTCGCTTGAGCAACTCGGGGGAATTGGAGACAGCCCGCTCTGCGGCCTGCAAGTAAGACCATCCTTTGGCGAGCGTTTCAAATTTCATAAACGCCCGATCCGGTTCTTCGTAACAACCGAGCGGTTGCCGGCGAGCCTGCATCTCGTCATGAATGAGGTTGATATACGCCCCGATGTGTTTGCCGCCCGGCCCATAGTAGCCATTCAGAAACTGGTCAATCAGTTCCCGGTCGTTCAGATGCGGATTCCAAAGCAGCTTCGCCAGAACCCACGACCGCAATTCGGCAAACTCCGCACCCGGCGTGCCCGTCGCGCCTTGTTCAAACACACCATCAACCTGGTTCTCCAGGAAGAAGCGGATGTTGGGTCCGAGCACGCGCAGGTTGGGATGGATGAAAAGGTAGTGTTTGAAGTTGGTCGTGTAATCCCAGATGTAAAGCCGCGGCGCGATTTTGCCCCACGCCCGCAGGTCGCGCGCAAAGTCGGCGTTCCGGTGATGCGTGTTGAGCGGCAGGTTGTAGGAGGCGTTCATCGTGCACAACCAAACCGCCACGTTATCCCGTGGTCGCGTCAGTTTCGGCGCGGGCTGGGAGTAGGTGTAGGCAAACGTGCCAATGATCGCATTGGGAAACTCCTTCCCGACTTCGGCGGCGACCCCGTTCACAAACCGCAACAGGCTGCCTGCGGGACTGCCCTCCTCCGCATCTATCGCCCGGCACTTCTTACATGCGCACGCTCGGCCGCCGTCGTTTTGGGCGAGGGAAACGTGCGTTTGCTTTGGCGACTTCCGCAGACCTTCCAGGATGATGCGCGTCATCTCCCGCTGCAGTTCCTCGTTGGCGAGACAAAGTTGGCCGCCATCCGCGATGCGCTTGCCATCCACCTCGCTGAACCATTCCGGATGCGTCTCGAAATATCGTTTCGCGGGTATCTGGTAGAAGAAGCTGTGCGACGGTGCGGCGATCCCAGGCCGCCCGCCGGTCTCCGCATCGAGCGGAATGAACATCCCGAAAACCTTGTTGCGGACGGCCCAGTCGCGGTTCAGCGCCGTTTCCCAGTTGGGTTCGCGGTAATCGAACGGCGGGGCGTAACGCACGTCGAGCTTGCGGAACGACAGATTACGCCGACGCGGAATCGTGCTGGCGTCCGGTGACCACCAATGGCAGCCAACATGATCTTCCAGAAACGTATAAACGGCATACAACGTTCCGCGCGGCTCGCCGCCGCTCAGGATGAGATCCCGGCCAACCGTCCGAATGATCAGCTCTTCCGCGCCGAGTTTCTCGGTCGCCAGCTTCGCGTCCGCCAATTTGGCCGCCTGCGGACCCACCAGGATTCGGGGCGATCCATCCTTTGAATCATTGGTCAAGGGCAGTTCCACTCCGGTGACTTCCTTCAGGAAAAACTGGAGTTCCTTGGCCGCATGACGGACCGCTTCGGATGAACCGTCAGTCACCACAATCGTCGCCTGGCTTGCCCCGTCTTTGGCGATGTTGATCGCCCACACGGACGGACTCGCTGTGCCGACAAGCAACCAGCACCACCAGAATATTTTTACATGCTTCATACGAGACCCAGATTCTTCCGGAGCAAGACAGACGAATACCTTGTGGTTCTATTCGAGGATGGTCGCGCTTATGATGCCGAAGATGCATCCCCATTTCTGTGGAGAAACGTTCGGCAAATCCAGCCGCGTGCTTTTTGGTTGGACTGAGAGCGATTTTCCCTCTCCCATCGGATGGGAGAGGGCCGGGGTGAGGGCGAGCGTTTGTCATACATCCCCAAACGTTTTTGTTCGGTTTGCCCCTTCGGCGGGTCTTTACTGATGATTGAAAATGACGGACAGCCAACAGTTGTTCGCTGAATACGCCCGGAACGGCTCGGACGCCGCCTTTCGGGAATTGGTCACCCGCTACGTTGACCTGGTCTATTCGACGGCGCTCCGGCTGGTCGAGGGCGACACGCATCGGGCGGAAGACGTGGCGCAAACCGTGTTTGTGGACCTGGCCCGCCGGGCGCGGACGCTTTCCCACGAGGTCATGCCCGGCGGCTGGTTTCATCGGCACACCTGTTTTGTGGCCGCCAACACCCTGCGCGGCGAACGTCGTCGCCAATCCCGCGAAAGGCAGGCCGTTGAAATGAATGCGCTGCAAACCAACTCCGGGGCGGACTTCTCACAGGTCGCGCCGTTGCTCGACGAAGCCATCAATGAACTGGGTGAAGCGGATCGCACGGCCATCCTGCTCCGCTTTTTTGAGCAGCACGATTTCCGCACGGTCGGTCAGGCCTTGGGGAGCAACGAGGACGCCGCGCGCATGAGAGTGACCCGGGCTTTGGAGAAGCTGGAAACCCTGCTCAAGCGCCGCGGCGTCACCGCCAGTTCCGGCGCCCTGGCCATTGTGCTCGGCGCGAACGCCGTCCAAGCCGCGCCGGTCGGTTTGGCCATAACCGTTTCAGCCGCCGCCGCGCTGGCTGGGACAATTACAACCGCCACCATTGCAACTCATACGACTACGCACTGGCTCAACATAAAATCCATCACCGCGATCGTAGCCGCTGCTCTTACCGCCGGTACAAGCACATACCTTGCACAACAACGCGAAGTCAATCGGTTACGAAGCGAAAAACAGAACCTATTTGTCCAACAGGAGAGCGTGATCAGCGAGCGGGATGATGCCACGAACAAATTGGCGGCACTACGCGAGGAGAACCAACGTTTGAACCGCAACACGAGCGATTTGCTCAGGCTGCGCGCTGAAACCGCGAGGCTCCAGAAGGAACTGCGCGAATTGCAATCGCAAACTGCTTCGAGCAAGCGGACAAGCGAAAGTTCTCCTTTGGTTTCGCCAATCCAATCGCAGAATGCAGTTGTCTTCGTCGGAGGGGAAGTCCACGTGCCAGGTCCAAAGGTGTGGACACAGGGGATGAAGCTAACTGACGCTATCAGGATGTCAGAAATGCTGACCAGTGTTGCAGACAAGAAAGCCTCGGTCACGGACTCAACTGGGACACGCAACGATTACGACTTGCACGACTTACTCAGAGGCAAAGCAGAGAATCCCTCGCTGAAACCTGGCGACAGGGTACATGTTCCTCGTTCGGAGAGTTCGCTGGATGTGGATCCCGCTTCTGAAATTCATGTGAGCGGAGCCGTCGTTCTGCCCAGTCACTGGCCTTGGACCAACGGGCTCAGTTTAACAGCCGCCATCTCCATGGTTGGCGGTCTGACCGAGTATGCCGACGGCAGGGTCGAGGTCATTCATCGCGGCAAAGGAATAGGCAACATTTACAATCTTCGTGAGATACAGAGCGGGCGCGCGCAAAATCCAGTCTTGGAATCAGGTGACGACATTCAAGCCCAGCCAGTCCGCCCACCACCGAAATAGCCCATGTCCGAATTGACCGTCGCCCTCACTTCAAAACCGTCGCGCCCATGATGCCGAAGATGCAATCGTTAGCGATGGCTTCCAGCGACACGCGGCGGAGTTCAACCTCGGGGTTCAAGTCCAGCGCGATCAAGTGCGCTTCGGTGTCGAGGGCGATGGGTTTCGTGAGGTCGTCGGCTTCAGATGAGCCGGCTGGCCCGGTGCGTCCACCAATGTTCTCGAATCCGTTTGCGGCCGTGTCGTGATAACGACCACACCAGGTGCTCCAGCAATCGCCGATGCCGAAAGGGTTTATCAAGTCCACGGCCTCCGCCTTCCCGTTCGCATGATGCAACGTCACGCGCAGGTTGACGACGTGGCTTTGTACCGGGAACGTCATGCCGCTGATCATCAGGTAGAGTTTCCGCCCGCGCGCGTTGACGGGAAATTCCAGTTGCGTTGGGAAACCACCGGCTAACGTCACCACGCCGATGTTCGCGCCATCCTTCGAGGTCTTGAAAGGAATTCCATCGCTCGTCCAGGCGGCTCCATCGTCGCCAACTTTCTTTCGCCAGGCGGCGTCGCTGACCGGCTGGTTGCGGCTGCCGTGATATTGGAGCAGGTGATCTTTCCAGTAACCAAAACCCACCTGGCTCGCCGGCAATGCCGGTGGTTTTGCCTCACGCGTCACGCGCGGCAACACGTTTGTGACTGAGTCGTTGAAGGTGGTAGCCAGATCAACCAACGTCCACGTGGCCAAGTCTCCTTTGGCGACTTGTGGGGCCGACCATACTTTCGGCGGAGGAGTGTTGGTTTTTGGCTCGATGCGCAGCTTGATCGGAATCCAAGTCCGGCATGGCGGGTCGCCGGCCAGCACAAGCACGAGGCCGTGGCCCGGTTCGCCGGAAACGATTCCTTGCAGCGCGCCGTTTTCCAAGCGCGCCTGGGTGAGAATTCCCTGCGGGTCTTTCCAATCGCTGATACGCAGACCCGGCAGTCCGGCCTTCACGGTTTGCCCCGGTTTCACTGCGAACTCCGCCGGCACGCGAATCGTTCGCGGTGCGAAGCGGATTTCAATTGTTCCGCGCTCGCCGTTCGGCGTCTCGACTTGCACCCAGCTCAACCCATCGAAGCCGGGCTCGGCTTTGACCGCAGTCTTTTTTCCATTCACGCGAACGGTTTCGACTCTTCGTGCTTGCAGCGGCAGTCGCAGGTGAACACTTGTCTTCACCGGCGAATTCCATGCAATCGAAACCTTTCCGTCTGTCCTCGCCCAGTGATATGAAAAATGCGGTGTCTTGATTTCGGCGTCGTTCCAGTCGCCCGGGAATTGCGGCGTGAGTGCGACGAAGCCATCGGGCCGTTTCGGCACGATGCCGAACAGCCCTTCTGTGACCGTCCGTCCCCACATGCTGATGGCGTCGGCGAATTCGTCGTTGGCGCGTTGCAGTCCGTTCGTGTAGGCGTGGCAGGCGAGGCCGCCCGGCGTCGGGCCATTGTAGATCCCGCACATCGTGGCGTGCAGAATTGCGTAAGCATCATCCGCGCGTCCGGCCAGGTAATCGGTCAGCGCCAGATTCAGTTCCTCGGCGTAAACGATTTCGTAGGTGCTGTGCGTGTAGGAACGTCCGTGGTTCGGATACCAATTGGAACTCCACACGAGCTTGCCGCCGTTGGGAGCAGTCTCGGCTCGCAAATGCGTGTCCACCCAGTGAAGCATCTGGTAAATCTGAAACGGATCCGCTGCGCCGAATTCCGCTGAGTGATAAATCGTCGGCAACTCCGGTTCCGTGTGCAGCAACTGGTTGCCGCGCGTGTCGAGATACTCCGCAAAAACGCCCGCGCGCGGCAGCCAGAGCTTTTCCTGCATGGCGGCACGGATGCGTTGGGCACGCTCCGCGAACGGCGCGGCGTCTTTGCCAAGGCGGCGCGCGAGGTCGGCGAGAAGGTGATTTGCGCGCAACATGTAGGCCGAGGCTTGCGTGCATTGACCCAGGGTGTACCAGTGCGAATCGCTGATCCAAGTATTGAGGGCATTCTCGTAAAGAAATTCCTGCTTGGGCTGTAGCCGCCGGTTCTCCCAGTCCACGATGCCGACGAGCACCGGAAAAATGTCGCGCATCAAATCGAGGTCATTCGTGTAATCGAAATATTGGCGGACGTGATCAAGAAAAACCTCGTTCATGTTGTAATAAACACTCGGCCCGTATTCGAGCAGCGAGCCAAGGCCGCCAGCGTCGGGCCCTTTTTCGATCAAACCCAGCCGCGTGTGGTTTTGGATGGATTTCCGCACGCGATCCGTCCAGCCGTAACAGGTTGGACCATACCAGCCGCGCCAGCCGAGATAGGCAAAGCGCCACGACCACGCGCCGTGAAGAATGGATGAATCGCCCCACGTTCCTTCAGTGGCAAACGCCATCATGCGTACTGCGGCGTCAAGATACGGATCCGGCGTGCGCGTCACAATGCGGGTGGCAATGCTTTGATTGCGGGCGCGAGCGGCCAGCCAGGCATTTTCGGGTGCGCGCAAGTCGCCTTTGATCTTCCCCCCCATCCCAATGACGATGAAAGCTTCGTTGGGTTGATTGCCCCCAATCGAAGTCTTTTGTACTGCGACGCGATCGCGCTTCTCCAGCGAATTATCTGTGGATTGCCACTCGGTATTCTGCACGAGAATGGCGGGCGAATTCGTGAACGCATCGGGTGTCCCGAAACCAATTTCACCCGCCGGAGCACTGCCACCGTGAATTACTGCCTCCCAAGGTTTAAGTTGGTGGGGCGCGGCGTAGATTTCCTTCGCGGCGCCGTCTGATTTGGCAAACGGGCGGCGCAGTTTGAATCCATGCTCGCCTAAACTGACCAAGTCGTTCGTGCATTGATATGGCGCAAACCGAAACTCCGGTGCGTCCATGGCCCAGTTGGTGAAAAACGCCGATGCGCCGCCGTAAACCCAAACTAGAGTTCCGGGTTCACGCAAGCCATCGACTTTGATTTTGACAATCAACCCCGCCGAATCGGCCAGCGGTAGAGCGTGCAAGTAAACCGTCACGCCCGGAAAACTTTCGTCGCGGATCGTGTATTCCATTCCGCCATCCGCGTACCGCACGTCGAGTTGAGAACATTGATGAAGCCATTTGCTCGCGCCCACCGTGCTCAGGCCGATTTGCAAGTGACCGAGCAATCCACCCGCGGTATGAAAGTCGAAGAGGAAACGCGGTTCATTGTACGCTACGATCAAAGGCCGGAACGCGCACCGTTCCAGTTTTGAAAGCTGTTCTGGATTCCAAATCATTGTCTTGTCGGCCGGTGGGTATAACGGTCGTCGATGGAGGCGGGGGTTGCCCGCAACGTCGCCAATGCCCGATTTGGCGGCGGACGTTAACACGCTTCGTTCGCCACGGATTTGAATCGCCCAACCGCCTTCGACGGGCAAGTAGCCCGCAATGGCGGATTTGGTGAGAAGAAGGATGGCCAGTAGGGTTGCCAATCTTGTGCCGACCGTGAGAGGAGCAAGATCCTCAGGTCGCTTGAATGTCCACCGGGCCAGTGCTTCACGAACGCCAAAACCTCTGCGGATGGTGAAGCGGCGTAAACACCGCGCTCCGACAGTGGGAGTCTGGTCACATGTTTTTTTCTGGAAATCTGATATCATTTTTTGCCGCCTTGTTGTTTGGCTGAACGACGCAGCTGCTCATCCTGCTGCATATGGATCCTGAATGCCGTGTCATACGGGCCGAAGCCAATGTCCTCCGGAATCAGATCAACATGCGGTTCGGGCGCGTCGGCAAACACCTTGCGCACAGCATCCAAATAGCCGAACCCATACTCACGGTAGGGCGCGATATAATGGCCTTCACCCCATTCGTTCCAGTTATCCAACAGGAGCATCTTGCGGCCGAGTTCGTTGGCGGGAAGCGTGCCGATGAAATCCTTCGCCTGGCGCAATAGCGTCTCGTAGTCGCGCGGAGGAATTTTCCAAATGCTGCCTTCGTCGCGCCAACCGCTCCACGCCTGCGAGACGGTGACGACTTGCGGCAAGATGCCCAGCGTCTGCGTCTGGCGGATATAATCCATTTGCGTGGCGATGGCCTGTTCCGGCGTTGGGTTGTTCGGAATGCCCCAGCAATAGGCAAAGGTGTAGTCGAGGCCGAGTTGTTGCATGAGTTGCAGATGTTTCGGGACAAGGCCGCGATACTCGCCAAAAAGATACAAACCATCGAATCCCGCATTCCGGCACGCCTGCCGCATGAGACCAAACGCCTTTCGCACGTTTTCGATGCTACCCAGGTCGTTGACGAGAAACTCCGGCCGATAAATGAAGAGCACCGGTTTGTTATCAACCTTCAAGTAACTGGGATGCTTGAAGTAATTCTCCATCCAGAACGGCAGCAGATTAGTCATCAAGTCTTTCTCGTCCGCAACACCAGCAAAGCCGCGTCGCTGGTTTTCCCACATGATGGTAAACTTCATCTTGTTCACAAACCGCGACTTGAACAGGGCGTCGTGGATGGCGCTGCTGAACATCGTTGTCACCGGCCCGCCCTGGCTGGTTCGATACCAGCAATAGATGAAGAAGTTGATGCCGTGCTCAACCGCCCATTTGGTTTCCCAATCGGCAACCTCCGGGTTTTCCTGAGCGTAGAACCCCAGAGCCGGAGTCCGTTCGGGATGCTTGAGCACATTCGCCCACATGCCGAACTTGTCCGCCTCCCACAACGGGCAATGATGAGCGCCGATGAGAATCGGCGTCGTTACTGGTTTTGGCTCGGGAATATATGGCAGCTTTCGCACTTTCACCGGCGGAAGAAATTGCATCGGCAACAATGCGACCGCGACAACTTCATCTTCGATGCTGACCACAAGCCGCAACTCGCACTCCGTCGCTTGATCCGCTTCAATTCTCCAAGCGAGCTGTCCTTCTCCGCCGCCGGCAATACGCACGGTGGAGTTTGCCTTAGCGCCCGCAGTCCGTACGCCCGACGGGAGAACAAGTTTCGCCTTCAACTTGACGGCGTTAGTGCCCGCGTTCTCGATCACCGCAGCAACGACTGTGGGTCGCCGTGCGCGGCTGACGGGCTTCTCCGGGAGGAAACTGCGGATTCGGATATCAGTGCGCGCTGGCGGTTGCGCAGAAGCTGCCACCGCGTTCATTTCCGTAACCAATGCGAGCGCAATGCCGCCCAGCAAGAAAGTCATCCCAAATGTGTTCTGATTCATTTTCAAAATACTCGGACGCCGAGTTTCTCTGTTTGATTCGCCGGGGTCACTTCTTTTCGATGTTCGACACCGCCGTAGCTCCGGCTCTCCCTCACCCTGACCCTCTCCCGCTGGGAGAGGGAACAGCGATGTCCGACTCTCGAAATTTCGAACAACGTGCGATTCGCCAACCGATCGAAGACAGTTCTCCCTCTCCCAGCGGGAGAGGGATGGGGTGAGGGAGAAACGCTCGAGCTTTATCAGTGACTCGTTCGCATTGGATTACGGACCAAACAATGGCCGAGTCCTAAAACTTCTTTGGCCGGTTTGGTTGCCGGCGGCGATATACTGGTGACATGAGCGACACCGACTTGCAATTGCTCGCCCGCTACAACCGGCAGCACGCCGAACGAGCCCGACGCTACGTTCCGATTTGATGCGAACGGACGCGATCGGGCTGGTTGGCATCAAGGCCTTTTGGCAGATACGAATACAGGTCGGCGTTCTTGAGCCAGAAGCGGATTTTCCAGTCGGTCATTTGATCCGATGAAGTTGTCGTTTTCCATTTGGCCTCGTGTTTGGCCATGTCGGCCGACTTTTTTGGCAAGGTTGCGGTCTTCCACTTCAATTCGTTGCGAACGGAATCACCGGTGAACGCGACGCAATCGTTGCGCGAGAAGCCGGGAACGACGCGGTTCTTGCGGTCAAGAATTTCGGCGGTCACGTAGCCGTCCTTCGCAGTCTTGGCGTTGATGGTCACAACCGGTTCGCGGGCCGGCTCACGACGGGAAATCAGCCAGCCTTCGCTTTCCCCAGCATGCATGGAGCAGAAGCCGTCGAGCCGCAACGTCGCCAGACCAATGCTGGCATACACGCGCCGGTCGTCGTGAAGGCCAACCGCGCCGCCGTAGTAGAAATAAAGCTTGTCGCCGACAACTACCGGCGCCCGTGCGCTGATGATCGTGTCGCAATCCCATTCCCCTGGCTTGCCCCGGGGAATGAATTGTTCGCGCACCGGCGGACGCGTCCAACTGATCATGTCCCAACTCCAGGCAACTTGAACTTCCATCGTCCGCGGCGAATCGTCCTGCGCCTCGTACATGCGATCAGGCTTGTAATCGCCGTATTTGAAATAGCGCGCGTTGTACATCCACGGCGTGCCAATGTAACAACCCTGGTAGGGAAAAACCGGCATGCCGTAAATTTGCGTGGCATCCGGGTCGAGATCATCGGCCACGAAGGTTGGCCCATCGTAGGGTTTCGTCCAATTCAAGCCATCCTTGGACCAGGCCACCCCGGCGGCGCGACCGCGGCGATTTTTGGTTTTCCATGTCGTGAAATAGATTTGCTGGTACGGGTCGTAGAAGAAATTCACCACGTCGGAGGAACTGAACAGCGCCTTCTTCTCCGTTTCGGCGGTGTATTTCCAGCGCAGTCCGTCCGGCGAGAAGGCGACGCGCGCGCCGACCTTGCCGTCGAAGCCGTAGAGCGCATAGCGCTTCTCCGGATCGCTTTCGTTGGGACGACGAATGACGCTGGCATTGTGGCATTGGCCGCCGGTCGCCTCGCGATCAAAAGAGGAGATGACGAGATTGTTGGCTTTCGAACCGTCAAACTCGATCAGGCCCAGATTGGGTTTGGTCCACACGATGCCGTCGGGCGATTCGGCGTAGCCGATATGATTGCCCTTGTTGTGGACCTCATACCACATGCGGAATTTTTCGCCCTCGCGAAAAATCGTGCCGTAAACGTACGGTCCCGTGATGGCGGATTCGCCTTCCCACGGCTTGTCGCGCTTGAGGATGGGATTGCCCGGGAATTTCTCAGCGGCATGAAACGTCCGCGTCAGGCCGCTCTGCGCCTCCACCACGAAGGCATCCAGAAACAACCGCCGCCACGGTCCACGCGCTGGACCGGCCAATTCCGCTTCGACCGCCGAAGTCAAAGGGGTATCGGCGCTGAAGAGTTCTAGCGCGGGTGCGCCCGCAGCGACGAGGGCGCTGGCGGCGAGGCTGCGTTGCAGAAATGACCGACGAGTGTATTGAACCGGTTTCATAGTTGATGAGCGACTTCACGAGTGTGCAATTTCCGACTCACGACGCGCAGGATGAATTCAATGTCTTCCGCGGGCGAGCAGAAATATGTCCCGGGATGGCGCACGGCACGCGGGGCCGCAGCAGGCGCGACTTGGCAAAGCCACACACCACCAATACCAGGCGAACCCGGATTCAACTTTGACCGCTTCCGACTGACCCTCTATGTTCTCATGCAATGTTGAAAGCATGCCAATGCGGCACGCCATCCGCCGAGAAGCACCATGCTCGTTCCGCCAATGTTCGCCGCTGATTGGAGACCGGATTTCGTGCGCGGACCGTGTCGGCTCGATAGCGGGTCGGAATCACGTTCGATCTCATTTGAAACCCGACGGGCGCACCCGGCGAGGGCGGCCAGGCCGCGAGCAACCTCGGCGTTGGTCGCAAAGGAGCGCCCGCCCGCAAAGCACCGGGAACGATCCGAACGTCGTGCGTTCAACAACGGCGCACTTTTCGGTTGAAGCGATTGGCGGCAACTCTCGTCTGACATCGTTGATTGAAACTACCGGAACTCAACCGACACATATCGTCCGCCTGCCAGGCCGTTATGACGCAATCCATCTTGAAGTCCCAACCGCCATCGCCCATCAGTCTCCGACATGTGATGTTCAGCGTTTTACTGTGGCTGCTCGTCGTGACTTTTCCGCCGGCATTCGCTGCGTCGGAAGACCTGGGCGGTGGCTTTTTGCATCACGGCATCGCGGTGCCGATCAGCAATCATCGCGGGACGGTGGCGACGGTGGACGGGCAGGGGCACAACGTGGCGCTGGCCTGGCTCAATGACCATCGCGGCGGTTACGAGTTGCTGCTGATTGATGCCACAACGGGCACGTGGGCGGAATATCCCATGCCATTCACCCCGGGCGATCATCCGTTCGCCAACATCCTCTCGCGCGGCAACAAATACTACACGCACTTCAACAGCCACTTCGTCGAGTTTGACCCGGCGAGACGGGAGTTCACGTTCTGTCAGAAAACAATGCCCCGCATGGCCATGAGCATGACCGAGGATGACAACGGCGTGATCTGGTCGGCCACGTATCCCGACTCCGGGTTGGTGTCGTTCAACCCGCGGACGCGCGAGTGCAAGGATTACGGTTCGCTCAACAAGGAGAATTGGTTTCAGTATCCACGTTGCATCGCGGCGGACGACGCCCGTTGGATTTACATCGGCATCGGTTCTACGCGCGGACAAATAGTCGTGTTCGACCCAAAGACAGCAAAGGTCAGGGCGTTGCTGCCAGCAGGGCAACGCACGCCCGGTTATTCACAGGTGGTGCGCGACGTAAATGGCAAGGTGTACGCGCAACCGGACGAAACGCAGCCGGACAAGTGGGTCATGTTTCACCAGGGCAAAGCCACGGCGCTCAACCAACCGCCCACCGTCCAGGCCAAGCCGTACATCGCCGGCAGCCAGGGCTTATTTCATGACACTTTCCCCGACGGCAAGCGCATCAAGACTTTCGATTTGGTGACGCGCCAGTTCGCCATCGAAGACCCGAAGACGAAAGAAACGAAGTCGTTTGCATTCGATTACAAAAGCGAAGGGGCGCACTTCATGGGTGTGGCGGCGGCGGCGGACGGCACGATCAGCGGCGGGGTGGCGTTCCCGATGCGGTCGTTCAGTTATGATCCCCGCACGGATACGCTCGTGAACCGGGATGCTTTCGGCAAACAGTGGAACACCGTGGCGCGGCAGGGGGAGCGGTTCTTTATTGGTGCTTACACGGGCGGCTATTTGCTGGAGTGGGATCCGTCCCAGCCCTGGGCTGCGGCGAATGACGCCGACACCAAAGGCAATCCCGCCATCCTGCTTGACTGCAAACCCTCCATCAACCGTCCGCACAAGCTGCTGGCGCACCCGGACGGCAAGACCATCATCATGGGCGGCACGCCGGGGTACGGTTTGACCGGCGGCGGATTGCTGTTCTGGGATCGGCAGACGCGCCAAGGTGCATTGCTGACGCACGAGCAGATTTTGCCCCAGCATTCGACCATGAGTCTAGCGGCGCTGCCGGATGGAAAATTGCTCGGCGGCACCACCACCGCCGCCGGCACGGGCGGCGAAAAGAAGGCCAAGGAGGCACAACTCTACCTCATGGACATGGCAACGAAGCAGATCAAGTGGCACAAAGCCGTGTTTCCCGGCGTGCAGGATTACACCGACCTCTGCCCCGGACCGGGCACGCTGGTTTTTGGTCTCGCGGACCGGAAACGCTTCTTTGTCTTCGATTGGGCGAAACGCAAAGTTGTGCATGAGGAAATCGTGTCCGAAAGATTCAGCCTGAGCACGTCGGCGCAAGGGCCGCGGGCGTTTGTGCGCGGGCCGGGCGATGCCATTTACATTTTATTCCTCAAAGGCATTGTGCGGCTCGACCCGGCGACGTTCAAGCTCACGATGGTTGCCGAGTCGCCCGTGCCGGTCGCCTGCGGCGGGGATTATCTCGATGGCCGCATTTACTTCGCCAGCGGCTCGCATCTGTACAGTTGGAAGGTGCCGGAATGAAATCTGGTCGCGGCGCGTCCGACCGGTTATGTATCCGGGATAAATGGCAAATGGCTTGTCTTTGGTCGCGCGATTACGCCACCGCCGGTGAAGGTGAAGTTCCGTACGAGTCGTAGCTGAACGTGCAGAACAGCAAGGCGACGGTGTTTTCCAAAACCGACCCGTCACGTAGCGGGCGAACTTTGGAATAGGAACAACCTCGATGCTGCAACATCAATTATGAAACATCATTGGATGCTCCTTCCGCTTCTGTTGGCGGGAATGTGCACGGCTGATTTTGGCCAGGCCGCGCCGAAGGGCGGAGGTTGGAAGCAGAAAGAGTTCATGCTCACCTTCTGGTTTCCACCACCTGCGACCGACGAACACCTTGCCCGCGTGGCAGCGGAAGGTTTCAACCTGACCTGGGCAAAGTCGGAGAGCGACCTGGATGTCATCGCTCGACACAAGTTGTGCGCCATGTTCTACAGCGAACTCATCGTGCCCGAAACGCTCGATGATCCGGTCAAGCGCCCCCAACTCGAGGCGCTGATTGACCGGGTGAAGCGGCATCCGGCGTTGGAAGCCTACTACGTGATGGACGAACCGGGAGCGGGTGCGTTTGCCGGTTTTGGCAGGCTCGTGGCCTACCTGCGCGAGCGCGACCCAGCGCATCTCGCTTATATCAATCTGTTTCCCACCTACGCCAACGAGCAACAACTCGGCGTCAGCGCCGACGCCACGGAGCGCGCCCGCGTCGGCTACCCGATGAATTTCGCCGGCGTTGGCACCGACGACAAAACCGTTTTGCTTTACCGCGAGCACTTGAAACGGTTTGTAGAAACGGTCAAGCCGGAGCTCATCAGTTACGACCATTATCATTTGCTCCAGCCGGACCAGAACGGCAAGCCGGTGGATGGCAACCAGTATTTCCTCAACCTCGCTTTGATCCGCGAGGCCGCGTTGGGGGCAAACATCCCATTCGTAAACACCATCCAAAGCGGGCGGCACTTGGACGGCTGGCGCGACCCGACGCCGGCGGAGATGCGGTGGTTGAACTTCACGACTCTGGCCTACGGCGGGCGGGGCATCAACTACTTCACTTACTGGGGACCGCGCGGCGCATTTTACTTCGACAGCAAACCGTCACCGCTGGTTAAACCGGTGACCGAACTCAACGCGGAAATTGTAAAATTCGGGCCGGCCCTTTTGGAGTTGGAATCCATCGCCGTGTATCACACCGCGCCGCTGCCTTATGGCACCGAGGCAATTCCCGCGGCGTCACCGGTTCGTATCCGGAGCGAAGGGCAATTCGTTCTGGGCCTGTTCGGCGAGCAAGGTCGGCCCGCGGCGTTTATGATCGTCAACCGCGATTACGCACGGGAATCCACGGCGGAAATCGAAGTGACAATTCCCGGACGCGAGCTTCAGGAGCTGGACCGCAAAACCGGGAAATGGTCCGCCCGGATGAAGTTGCCGAAGAGTCGAACGACGAGCATTACGCTCGCGCCGGGTGACGGCCGATTGTTTCGCGTGACGAACGCAGCCGTCCGGATTCCGTCACCCCGGGATTTGACGGGGCAGCATTCGCGTTAAGCCGGTAGCGGGACACCAAAACCACAACGAGCCGATCTCAACCCGCATCAGGTCACGGTTGGACGCGGCCGTGCGGCCGCAGCCAATTCAGCTTGAAAGGTCTTGTGCGAACCAGTGTTGCCGCCCGTGGACACCCACCGAGGGAAAATGGGCTTTTGAATACTTTGCGGTTGACGGCGGTCTATTTCCATTGAAGCTTCGTAACCGGATCGAGGCGAGAAACTGGCTGAGCGAAAAAATGAAAACGCCGGTGGCAATTCTGGGAATTCTGGGACGATTTCTGGCGGTGCTGTGCCTGAGCGGGATGGCCGTGGCCGAAGCAAATCCTCCTCCCGTCACCACGCCGCATTCCATACCCAATGCGGCCAAACCCACCGTCGCCCCGAGCCAGAATCTTACGACCGAGGGTTTGCCGATAGCGACCACCCCAAGATTATCTCCCTGGACAAAGGAAATCGTGAAGCTGGCGCAATCGGGCATTGAAGAGCCCGTCATGCTGGCGTTCATAGACAATTCGGGATCGTTTGAACTCGGCGCCGACCAGATTGTTTACCTGAACGACATCGGAATTTCGGCGTCGGTGGTTGGCGCAATGCTGCAGCATGACCGCGAACTGGCTACAGGTGAGCGGTTGCTCACCATTGTCAGCGAGCCACCGTACGAACCTGTGTTTCCAGCAAAGCCAGTTTCCGCCGGCGCAATCGCGGTGGAATCCGTCAAACCGCTCGTGGTATCGCCGCCGGTTGTGGTCGAACCGCCAGCCCCGGTGTCCCCTCCGGTGACACAAACGCTGCAACTGGCCGCCCAAAGCAGCTTGGAAGCGACCAGCACCTTCGTCCCTGCGCCACAAACCCGGGCGTCCGAAACCAAACGGCCGCAGTATCCCGTGCGCGAACCGCGCACCGTGGAACTCCTGCCACCGATCGTCTTCTTCAACACGGCCGAGGTCGTTCCCAATACACTGATTGTTTACGGCTTTCCCGGGCAGTGAGGGATCGGGGACGGGATTATTCCTGCTTGCCCGGGCTCGAGACGATGCGCAGATTCTTCGCGCATGAACCTTAAATCAATAATCCAAGTGGGCAGGGGCTTGGTGACCGTGTTGTCAAGTTTGGTCGCGTCGAGTGCGGCTCCGGCCGACGACTTCAAACCCGAGTCCGGCTATATCATCCTGTTCAACGGCAAGGACCTCACCGGTTGGGGATACCGGACGAACCAATTTGATGGAAAGACCACCAGTGAAGATGGC
This sequence comes from uncultured Bifidobacteriaceae bacterium, assembly GCA_964458575.1. GTDB lineage: Bacteria > Verrucomicrobiota > Verrucomicrobiia > Limisphaerales > JADLHS01 > CAYWMD01. The sequence goes on from CAYWMD010000037.1 coordinate 35,184, forward strand.
CGTTACACCGCCAGGGATGGTGTGTTGGTGGTGAATCCGCACAATCCCGAGACCGGGCCGCGCATCCGGCAACTCTGGACTACCCGGGAGTTTCCGACGGACTTCAAGCTCAAGCTGGAGTTCCGTGCGGCCGTAAACGCGGACAGCGGCATCTTCATCCGCAAACCTCAACTCCAGTGTCGCGATTACGCGGTCGCTGGTCCGGACAAGTACAAACAATTGAAAAAGTACCGACCGCAGGACTGGAATGAAATTGAAGTAACGGTGACCAATGGCAGCGCGTTTTGCGCGTGCAATGGCGAGGTCTTGGAAGCAGCCGTGCCGGTGCCGGCGACGGGGCCAATCGGCCTTGAAGCCGACCGCGGACAGATGGAATACCGCCGAATCCGACTCAAGGAACTTCCGTAACCAGCCCGAACGACAGGACTGGTTCTGTGGGTGGTCGGTGTTGCTTCAACAAATGCTTTTCCGCCTCGAAGTTGACTTTTGTGACCCAAACGATTAACGGGTGAAGCATGCAACCAGCGCACCGAGTTCCGAGGTTCCCTGGCTTCCTGCCGACGCTGTGCGCGGGATTGGCACTGTGGCTCTCGGCGGGCCCGCTTCTGGCGCAGGCGACGGGGGTCAAGATCGTCAGGGACCGTAGTGCCCAGTTCGACGCGCTGGTGCGGAAGGCGAATAAATACCGCGAGGAAGGCGCGCTGCTTTCACTCGACCAGGTGAAGAGGCAATTGTCGCGGACCTCCTGCTCGCTCAAGCTCCCAAAGCCATCCACGACGCGACTGGCTGACCGCGAAATCTGGCGGTTGAGCCAGGCGGCCCACGTCCGATTGGGCTGGCACTACCTCTGCAAAAAATGCGAGCACTGGCATCAGAACCTCGCGGGCGGTTACTTCATCACCACCAATGGCGTCATCGCGACGTGTTATCATGTGATCCAACCTGATGAAGAATTCCGGGAAGGTTTCCTCGTGGCTGCGACCGAAAGCGGCGAATTGCTGCCGGTGACGGAGGTGCTCGCCGTCAACGAGTGGGCCGACACGGCCATTCTTCACACCAAGGTCAGCGCACCGGTCACGCCGCTGGCTTTGAACAGCGAGGTGTATCCGGGCGACTCGGCCTGGTGTTACAGCGACCCGCTCGGGCGGTCAGGCTATTTCAGCAAAGGCATCGTCAACCGCTTTTACGTGCTGAGGCGACACCGCGAAGAGTCTGTCCGCATGGAAGTCTCCACGGATTGGGCGCCCGGCTCGAGCGGTGCGGCGGTCCTGGATGAGTGTGGCAACGCCATCGGGCATGTCTCGGAAATCTCCTCCACCGGCACCCGTCGCGCGCGAGGATCGAACCCAGGCTCCGGGGCGGATTCCTCGATGATCGTTTTCCATTGTGCCGCGCGCGCAGCCGACGTGATCTCGCTGGTCAGAGCACCAAAGGAATAGCCGCCCCGCGGGATTCAGACGGTGGAAGCAGATCGGGACAGCAACAACCGCTCGATTTCGGCGTAGCTCGATACCACCTGAGTCGCCGCGCGCAGTTCGGCGGCGGGATGGGTATTGGTGATGGCGATCACTTTCATACCGGCGGCCAATCCCGCAGCTACGCCGGGTTTGGAATCTTCGATCACCCAACACGCTTCCGGCGGCACGCCCAGCATCTCTGCCGCGCGCAGAAAAATGTCGGGCGCGGGCTTGCCACGCTTTACCTCTCCGGCGGTGACGGTGACCGAAAAGAAACGCCGCAGGTCTTGCAGCGCAAGTACGGCTTCAACTACGGGCCGTTCCGAGCCGGAAGCCAGGCCGAGTTTGCAGACGCGCGCAAGCTTCTCGACCAGTTGCGCCAGGCCGTCGAAGATGGGTTCTTCGCGCCGGATGATTTCCAGCACGCGATCCCTTTTCATTTTCATAAGATCGGCCAGCGGCTGCGGCGGGTTGTGGCGCGTGACGAAATCCACCCACAGCTCGTGATCCGAGCGGCCGATGTAATCCGGCCAGTGGACCCCGTGCGTTTCGCCGTAGCCAAGCTCGCGGACGACTTCGAGGAACGCGCGTTCGTGGCGCGGTTCGCTGTCCACGATCACGCCGTCCATGTCGAAGATTACCGCCTGAAAACCTGGGGCAGTCATCGGTGGGGTCGGGTGCGAGCGCTCGCTTGGATGGCCCTAGATTTCAGTATTTCACCCGAAAATATTTTGCCCCCGACCCGATCACGATTTGCGCCGTGTTGGTGTTGCCGTTGGAGGTGATGGCGGGTTGGGGAGACAGGTCCAGCCAGGCGGGCGCGGTGAGATTCGTCGCCACTTCCAGCGTCGCGCCATTCGTCAGTCCGACCCAGATGATCGCCAGGCTGTTGCCCGTGCGGGTTGCGGTGAGAATCGGCGCGCTGTATTGGCCGAGCACATCAATCTCCCAAATCAGAGGCGAGACATAGGCCACCGTATAGGTGTCATCGAAGCCCGTGAAGGGGTTCAACCCGTCGTCGGGATCGCGCATCTCACCGTCAATGTTGCCCACGGCGTAAAAGTCCAGATCGAGGTGCGTCACCCGCGCCGCCAACCGCCCGCCCGTGTCGGTCAATTGCGAGAGCACGACCCGCCAGTTGTTGACCGAGGCGCTGTTGACCGTGCCTGAAGTGTGCGACTGCACATAGATCGGCGCGGTAAAGCTTTGGCCACCGTCCGTGGAAAACCGCACGGTATAGGTGTGAAAGACCCGCCCGTCGCGGCCGTTGTTCCCGCTGAACACGCGCACCTCCTTGATGTCTGCCGGGGCCGGCAGCGCGTAACGGATGCGTTTGGCCGGATTGCCCGTGCCGGGATAATCACTCAGCAGACCGGTCAGGCCCGACACGCGCATCCCGAGGCTGTCGGTGAACGCCGGCAACTGGTCTGCCGGATCGGTGTTGGCCGGATACCAGCCGAGATCGCCCGGCAACTCGGTGGCGATCAGGCCCTGGATCAAGTCCGTCGAGCTGTAACTCGCCGCCAGATCACCCTCCTCGCCTTGGGTAACGTTGAGGACCGGCGCGGCGTACCCTTGCAACACCAGAAAGGTGAGAACCCCAAGCACTAACTGACGGATCGTCTTCATAAGCGCTAAACTCGTTGCCCGTCTTCGTGTAACACACCTGTACGAAGCTTTGCAAGCCTTTGGAATGGCAAAAGGCCAACGACCCGCCACCACTGGAAATGAACTTGGGACGCGGGTGGAACGCGTCCCCACCAGTCTCCGCTACACGGTGTAGGTCGAACTGGAAACCCGACCGCCGGTGCCTGTCCAGTTGGTGTGGAAGAATTCGCCGCGCGGTTTGTCCACGCGTTCGTAGGTGTGCGCACCGAAGTAATCACGCTGGGCTTGGAGCAGGTTCGCAGGCAGGCGTTCAGTGCGGAAGCCGTCGAAGAAGGCCAGCGCGGTGCTGAAGGCCGGCACCGGGATGCCTTTCTTTACAGCCATGCTGACCACCTTGCGCCAGCTTCGGGCGCAACTCTTGATGGCTTTCTTGAAGAATGGGTCGAACAGGAGATTTTCCAGTCCGGGCTTTTTGTCGAAGGCTTTCTTGATGTCGCCGAGAAAAGCGCTGCGGATGATGCAGCCGCCGCGCCACATGAGCGCGATGCCGCCGTTGTTTAGATTCCAGCCGTATTGTTTGGCCGCCGCGCGCATGAGCATGTAGCCCTGCGTGTAGCTGATGATTTTCGAGGCGTAGAGGGCCTGGCGGATGGCATTGACCCATTCCTGCCGGTCGCCGGCAAATCTTGTTTTGCCCGGCTTGAACGCCTTCGCCGCTTGCACGCGCTGTTCCTTCATCGCCGAGACGCAACGGGAGTAAACCGCTTCGGCAATGAGCGTGATGGGAATGCCGAGGTCGGCAGACGAAATCACCGTCCACTTGCCCGTGCCTTTCTGGCCGGCGGTGTCGAGAATCTTGTCCACGAGCGGCGCGCCGTCCTCGTCCTTCTTGGCGAGGATGTCACGGGTGATTTCGATAAGGTAGGATTCGAGTTCCGCTTTATTCCATTCGGCAAACGCGGCGCTCATTTCATCGGGCGTCATTCCGAGGCCGTCCTTCATGATCTGGTAGGCTTCGCAGATAAGTTGCATGTCGCCGTATTCGATGCCGTTGTGGACCATCTTCACGTAATGGCCCGCGCCGTTTTCGCCGACCCAGTCGCAGCAGGGCGAACCGTCGGCGACCTTGGCGGCGATGCTTTGGAAAATCGGTTTCACGTGCGGCCACGCGGCGGGCGAACCGCCGGGCATGATGCTCGGGCCGTGGCGCGCGCCTTCTTCGCCGCCGCTTACGCCCGTACCGATGTAGAGCAGACCCTTGCTCTCGACGTATTTGGTGCGGCGCATCGTGTCCTCGTAGAGCGAGTTGCCGCCGTCAATGATGATGTCGCCGGCTTCGAGATGTGGCAGCAGTTGCTCAATGAATTCGTCCACGGCCGCGCCGGCCTTTACCATGAGCATGACGCGGCGGGGTTTCTTGAGCAGCGCGACCATTTCCGCAAGCGAGTGGGCGCCGATGACCTTCGTGCCCCTGGCTTCGTGATTGAGGAAATCGTCCACCTTGGAGACGGTGCGGTTGAACGCCACGACGGTGAAGCCGCGGTCGTTCATGTTGAGAATGAGGTTCTGGCCCATGACGGCCAAGCCGATGAGTGCGATGTCGCCTTTTGGTTCCATGTTGGATTTACAATATACGATTTACGATTGACGCGCCGCTTGAAATCCGGCCGCGCTTTCAGAATTGTTAGCTTTCAACCCTGCGCTCCAAGCTGCAAGCGCGAGTCGGCCTGCAACATGGTTTTGAGGTTTTCCCAGTTTGCCTCGTTCATGTCATTGAACGCGTTCAAATAGACCGCGACGACTTCGGGCGGATATTTTGCGAGTAGCACGTCCACGGCGGTTTTCAATTTGGCGTCATCCATTGCGGGGGGCAAATCGTCCACCACGCCCTCCTTGTGTTCGATGCCGAGCGCGTTGAGAAAGTCCACGAGCATGGCCTGGTATTTTTTGACGAGCCACGCGCGGATCAGCGTGGCGGCCATCTGATCCAGCGCGGGGCGGGTGAGTGTGGCGAGCATCGTGGCCTCGCGTTGGGCGCGCGGTTGCCGTTCGAGGAACACCGGCCGCAGGTGGCGGGCCTGGGCGACGGAGGCAAGCGCGGCCTTGTAGGTCGGCTTGTCCGATTCGAACGTGAAGGTGAGAATTTCGTTCGCCAATCCCGGCGAGACGAACCCGATCAATTCATGGGAAGCAAGCATGTGACAAGTTCAAAGTTCAAAACTCAAACTTCAACCCAGGCTCCAGGGACGCGATTCCCGGCCCCGGGGTGGCAGCACCACGACGTGGACCTGGAATCTCGGAACTTCCCGCGGACTTTGAACTTTGAGTTTTGAACTTTCATTACACAACGGTCGTGACCGAGATTCTGTGCTGTTCGGCCAGCCGGGCGCAAGTTTCTTGTTCGAGCAGGAGCGACCGGCCGGCTTCCAGCGCCAGCACGGAAATCTTCGCCGCGGCGCAGGTTTCCAGCGTTCGCGGCCCGAGGCAGGGGATGTCGAAGCGCATGTCGTGGTCTGGCTTGGCCACCTTGATGGCGACGGCGCCGCCGTCCCGACCTGCCAGTTCGCCACCGCGCGCCAGGCACTTGTCGGTGCCTTCAAAGCCCTCGACGGCGAGCACCGTGCCGTCCTTCACCACCACGGTCTGGCCGATTTCGAGGCGGGAAACTTCCTTCGCCATGCCAAAACCGAACGCAACGTCCTCCCGCTGATTCGCCGACAGTTTTGGACCGAGCAGGAAACCCGCGTTGGGCATCAACGACGACAACCAGGGCGTGGCTGCGATCAAATCCACGCCGTCCTTTTTCAATTCTTCGGCAATCGCCCCGAAGATCGTGTGCGCGTTTCTTTTCTTGAGGCGAAGCAGCAAACCCATCGCCCGCAAATCGGGCCGCACGTCATAGAGATTCTTGGGCGCGATCTGGCCGGCCATCACGCATTGGTGGACGCCGCGGTCGGTGAAGGCGGCGATCAGTTTTCCGAGCTGGCCGACCTTGAGCCAGACGATGTCATCCACCAGCGGCGCCAGAGCCGGGTCGGTCTCGCCATCGAAGGCCACGGCCACCAGCCGCTGGACGCCCTGTCGCCGCGCTTCCCGCGCCAGAACCAGGGGTAACGACCGATTGCCGGCGATCAGGCCGAGGGCTTCTACGGTGGTGTTCATCGGACGTGTCCGGTCTTCGTGCAACGCATGGTTCATTTAAGGACAAAGCGGCGCAAAGTTCAAAGCCAAAGCACGGGCAGTGGCGAAATCGCCTGCATTTTATGGGTCGGTTCCGGGGACTTCGTTGGGGTTTGAACTTTGAGTTTGGAACGTTCGGTTGGTCTTCAAGGTGCTTTCCCTACGTTGGATGTTCCACGCCGCGCGTAGAGAAGCGATGTGAATCCCGATGGATCAATCGAGTGCGGCAGCGAAGTGTATTTATGACGAAAGCCGAGCAAGCCCTCGCGCTGGGCGGGAGAATCGGTTTGGTGCAAGCCCAACCGTGGCGCGACGCCCACACCCCGAATCCATCGCGTTCCCTGGCGGTCGTGTTCATGGCGCTGATCGTGGCGTTGACATCGTGCGGCGGCAGTTGGGTTTGGTACGAAGGAACACAGATTCGCAAATGCCATCAGGAAATGAAGAGCAATGCCCCGGGCATTGCGGGGCGGAGCGAGATGGAATTTCTGGCGCGGGTGGGGCAGTGGCAACTGGTAACAACGCTGGTAATGGTGGCGGGCGGCGGGTTGTTGATTGCCATGACCGTCGGCAGCTTCCGGCAGCGGCGTCGGGCCTTCGTCCGGCAATTGTCGCAGACCGAGGGGGAGTGGAAATTGTTGGTGAGTAACCTACGTGCGGAATTGGACCAGCAGGAAGCGGCTCGAAGCGAACTGAGCAAACAAATGGAACAGTTGCACACCGAGATCACCAATCTGGCGCGCGAGAAGACTGTTTTGGCGGACGAATTGGAGCGTCGGCGCCGGACCGAGCGATCCCTGGCGCAGCAACGCCAGGAACTGGCCCGCTCCAAGGACGTCCTCGAACTCCACGTGCAGGCGCGCAAGCAGGAAGTCGCGAAGTTACAGCTGCGTTCGGATTTGATCCTTAACTCGGTCGTGGAGGGAATTTGCGGTTTCGATCTCCAGGGCCGGGTTACGTTTGCCAACCCGGCCGCGGCGCGCATCCTGGATTTGAGCGAGCAGGACATGATCGGGAAACCGGCGGAAAGCCTCTTTCCCGCCTTCAAGTCGGACAGTGGGCCGACGGCGCACGCGAACAACGGGTTTCATCCGGTGGAAGTGGTGGCCACGCGCAGCAACGGGTCCACGTTTGCCGCCGAGTATATTCGCTCGCCCCTCCACGAGGACAAACGCGTGGTGGGCGAAGTGCTGACGTTCAAGGATGTCACCGAGCGCAAACAGGCGGCGGAAATGCTGGCTCAACGGATGGCGGAACTGACGCGATCCAATGCGGAGCTGGAGCAGTTTGCCTTCGTGGCGTCGCACGACTTACAGGAGCCGTTGCGGAAAATCCAGGCGTTCGGCGACCGGCTCAAGGCCAAATTCGACGAAGCCAAACTCGAAACCGGCCGCGATTACCTCGAGCGGATGCAAAGCGCTGCCGCGCGCATGCAAACCCTGATCAACGACCTGCTCACGTTCTCGCGCGTCATCCGGCGCACGGAACCGTTCACGCTGGTGGATCTCGCGGTGGTTGTGCGGGAGGTGCTGGGCGATCTTGAGGTCCGCATCGAGAAAACCGGCGCCAAGGTCGAGGTGGGCGGTCTGCCGACCATCGAGGCGGACGCGATGCAAATCCGGCAGTTGCTGCAAAACTTGATCGGCAATGCGCTCAAATTCCAACCGCCGGGGGCGGTGCCGGTCGTGAAGATTGAAGGCCGGGTTCTGGTTCAGCCCAGCGGGCGGGGCCGTCAGGCGATTTTCACCCGGCAGGCCGCTGACGGCGGCGAGGTTTCGTTGGGCGAGGAATTTTGCGAATTGACCGTGCAGGACAACGGCATCGGGTTCGATGAAAAATATCTCGACAAGATTTTTGCGGTATTCAGCCGGCTGCACGGGCGGCAGGAATACGAAGGCACCGGGATCGGGCTGGCCGTGTGCCAGCGCATTGCGGACCGCCACGGCGGGCACATCACCGCACGCAGCAAACCCGGCGCGGGTGCCACCTTTGTCGTTCGGCTGCCACTGAAGCAATTGACCCAAACACCCCAACCCGAATGAATCCCCCCAAGCAAAAGATAATCCTGATGGCCGAGGACGACGCGGATGATCGGCTGCTCGTGACGGACGCATTGGCGGCCTGCGCGTTGGACGGCGCCATCCGTTTCGTGGGCGATGGCGAGGAATTGCTGGATTACCTGCTGCATCGCGGCAAGTACCTCACGCCCGAATCGGCGCCGCGGCCGACGTTCATTCTCCTGGACCTGAACATGCCCAAGAAAGACGGCCGCCAGGCCTTGGCGGAGATTCGTGCCCACCCGGAACTGCGCCGGCTGCCGGTGGTGGTGTTTACCACGTCAAAAGCCGAGGCGGACGTGGAAGCAGTTTACGACCTGGGCGCCAACTCCTTCGTGGTCAAACCGGTCGCGTTCGACGCCCTGGTGAAAATCGTGGGTCAGTTGGCGCAATACTGGTTCGGCATCGTCAAACACCCGTCGCCACGGCATCAATTCACCTGAAAAACCGATTCACTTCACATGAGTAACCCGCAAGTCATCAAAGTATTGCTCGTGGAGGATGATGAAGATGATTTCATCCTGACGCGCGACCTGCTCGAGAGCACCCGGGCCTGGCGTTTTGAACTGGACTGGATTCGCACCTACGACGCCGGGTTGCAGGCGGCGGTCGCCAACCGGCACGACGTGTGTCTGGTGGATTACCGCCTCGGGTCGCAGGATGGCGTGGAACTCGTCCGCGCTGCGCTGGCGGGCGGCTGCCAGTTGCCCATGATTTTGTTGACCGGCATGGGCCAGCCGGAGGTGGATGTGGCGGCGATGCACGCCGGCGCCGCCGACTACCTTGTCAAGGGCCGGCTGGAAGCCAATCAACTCGAACGGACCATCCGCTACGCGATCGAACGGAAACGGGCGGCGGCGCAGGCGGCATTCGAACAGGCCCGCCTGGCGGCATTCGGCGCGGACGTGGGACTTTCGCTCACGCGCTGCGATTCGCTGGATGCCATTCTCGCGCGGTGCGCCGGAGCGATGGCGCAATACCTCAACGCCGACCTAGCCCAGCTCTGGATTTTCGATGAAGAGCAGGAGGTGTTGGTCCCGCGAGCGGGCGCGGGTGGACTCTTCGATCAAAAGGCTTCCGTGGCCGATCTGCCGGTGGTCGCGTTGAACCTTGCGGAATTGCGTGAAGGCCGCCCAATCTTGATCCGGAAAGTGGCCGAAGACGCGCGTCTAAGCGGCCGGTCGTGGGTCGAGCGGGAGCAGATCGCTTCTTACGCTGCTTGTCCGCTGCTTCTCGAAAACCGGCTGGTCGGGTTGATGTCGCAATTTTCAACGACCCCGCTGACGGAAGTGACCCTTCAGGAGATGAGCTCGGTGGCCCATGGCATCGCTTTGTGCATTGAGCGAAAACGCTCCGAGGTGGCGCTCAATGCGAGTGAAGGCAAATACCGCTTCGTCGTCGAGAACATCCGGGAGGTGGTTTTCCAGATCAACGATTTCGGTTACTGGAATTTTCTCAACCCGGCATGGACTTCGGCCACGGGTTTTTCCGTCAAGGAAGCGCTCGGCACGTTCTTCCTGGATTATGTGCATCATGATGACCGGGCGCAGAACCGTCACATCTTTCTGGAACTGGTCGAGCGCAAGCTGGATTATTGCCGTTACGAGACACGCTTCCTGACCAAGGATGGCAAGACCCGCTGGATGGAAGTGTTCATGCAACCCACACAGAACGCGGACGGCACCCTGCTGGGTCTGTCCGGCAGCCTGAACGACATCACCGAGCGCAAGCAGGCCGAGAACGAAATCCAAAAGCTGGCCGCGTTTCCGCGCGTGAATCCCAACCCCGTCCTGGAATTCGCCGCCGATGGGAGCATCAGCTATTTCAACGACGCCGCGAAGCAACTTGCCGCCAAGCTCGACGATAATCTGCCCGCCATCATGCCGCCCCATCCCGCGCAAATTGTGCGGGAGTGTCTTGCCTCCGGCCAGAACCGGTTGCGCGAGGAAGTCCTGGTCGCGGGGCGCACGCTCACATGGTCGTTTTTCCCGGTTGTCACCAGCCAGGTGGTGCATTGTTATGGCACGGACGTTACCGACGTCGTCAATCTGGAAGCCCAGTTCCGTCACGCCCAGAAGCTCGAGTCGGTCGGTCAGCTTGCCGCCGGTATTGCGCACGATTTCAACAACATCCTGACCGTCATTCAGGGCTACGCCGACCGGCTGTTGATCACGTGCAAGGACGAACCAGGCGTCGTCGGCCAGTTGAAACCGATTTCCGATGCGGCCCGGCGCGCGGCCACGCTCACCCGCCAGTTGCTGACGTTCAGCCGCAAACAGGTCATCCAAACCCGGGCCCTCGCGCTGAACTCGGTCATGCAGAATCTCAGCGCCATCCTGCCGCGGCTGCTGGGAGAGGACATCGAACTCAAGACCGAACTCGCCGAAGACCTGCCGGCCACGCAGGCCGACGCGGGCATGATCGAGCAGGTGGTCATGAACTTGGCGGTCAACGCCCGCGACTCGATGCCCAAGGGCGGCCAGTTGCGGCTGGCGACTTCGCAAGTGGAAGTGGACGCGGCGCACGCGTTGCGCCAGGTCGGCGCGCGTCAGGGCTGGTTCATTTGTCTGGAAGTGGCCGACACCGGTTGCGGCATGAGTCCCGAAACCTTGGATCGGATTTTCGAGCCGTTCTTTTCCACCAAGGAGATCGGCAAGGGCACCGGGCTGGGGCTCGCCACGGTTTACGGCATCGTCAAGCAACACCTCGGTTGGATCGAGGTCACCAGCGAGGTGGGCGCGGGGACCTGTTTCAAGATCTTTCTCCCGGCGCTGAGCAACCCGGTCGAGGCATCCCCGGAAACCACGATTCATACGCGTGAGGTCCGCGGCGGGCAGGAAACGATTCTCCTGGTCGAGGATGAGCCGGACCTGCGCGAATTGGTCAGCGAAGTCCTGCAAAGTTATTGCTATCGGGTCATCTCCGCTGCCAACGGGGTCGAAGCGTTGAAATTATGGGATCAAAGCGAGGGGCGCATTGATTTGTTGCTGACGGATGTGGTGATGCCCGAAGGCATGAACGGCTGCGAACTGGCGACCCAACTCCGCCAGCGTCGTCCGGATCTCAAGGTCATTTACACGAGCGGTTACAGCGCACCGATGGCGGGGGTGGAACTGGATTCGCGCGAGGCCTTGTTCCTCGCCAAACCTTACCGTCCACCGGCGCTGGCGAAACTCGTTCGCGAATGTCTGGACGGCGCGGCCAACTGATCGCCAGGCACGGATTCACCCCCGCGACCGGTCAGTTCGAATATTTCGCGAGCCGCTTCCGGTCGGTGTCCTTACGTAAGCCGATTTTCTCAAATGGGATGCTTTGAAATCCGAGTTTGAAGGCCGGTGAATCCCGTCGAAGACGAAAGTCCTGTTTGTCCGCGGCGACGAATTCAGGGTCGGCATCCACGAGGTTGTCGTGCGCCTCGACGAACTCAAGTTTCGCGTGCCACCCCGTTTGCAGCCATTTGCCGACGGCGATATTGCGGCGGACGACGTTGCCTTCGGGCGGCACGCCTTTGAACGCGTCGCCGGTAATCGCCGGCCCGCCCGGCGGTCCGTAGTATTGATCCAGCGATTTCAATTCGGGATAACGTTCGCGATAGAGCGCCAGCGGAACTGCGGCAAGCCGCTGGCGCATCGTGTCATCCACCATGTTGCGCCAGACGGGAGATTTGTCCAGGCCGCGCCCGTCCATGCGCACCGCGGGGTCGCAGTCCACAAAGATGTTGTTCTCGACGCGATGGTCGCGGCCACCGCCGATGAACATGGCCCAATGGCATTGGTAGAACACGTTGCCGAACACCTCCGTGCCGCTGACACAGTCGTCCATGTAAACCGCCATCGAACCCATGCCCACGCCGCCGGTTTCGTGGATGTAGTTGAAGCGGATCTTGTTTCCACGAAACGTGTAATCGCGCCCGGTGTAAATGGCGCCCACGTCGCCCGTTTCCAGCGCGATATGGTGGATCTCGTTGAACTCGATGAGGTGATCATTGCCCCAAAACAGGATCGCGCAGTGCGGATGGTCGTGAATCAGGTTGTGGGTGGCGCGCTGGCCGACCCCGCTAAGATAAATGGCGGCCACGTAACACTTCGACCAGCGGCCCTGGCGTTGGAAGTGGCAGTTCTCCACAAAATGTCCGCCGGGGGCGAGCGTTTGCCGATCGCCACCGGTGAGCGACACGCCGCCGTCGCCCGTGTCGAAGATGTCACAACTGGTCACGCCATGGTCATGCCCGCCGTTGATCACCACGGCGGAGTCACCGATGTTCCGGATCAAACAACCGACGATGCGGTTGCGGTCGCCGCCGTGGATTTCAACGGCGTTGGCGCGAGTTGCCTCCAGGATCAGCCCGCGAAAGGTCACGCGGGAGACGTTTGTGAGTTTGAGGAACGGTTGATCGAGTTGGGACAGCAGGACTTCCCCGGACGTCAGAGGCTTCGGCGGCCAGAAGTAAAGCATGCCGGACTTGCGATCGAGAAACCACTCGCCGGGTTGGTCGAGCTCTTCGAGCACGTTTAGAAAATAAAAGCGCTGGTCTTTTCTGAAGCCGTAGCAGCCGTAGGGTGGGGACGTCTTCACCAGCCGTTGATCGCGGTCCAGCGAAGCGACCTTCTCGTAGGAATTTGCCCAATCCCACGACCAATAACCATGAACCCACAGCTCGCTGAGGTTACGCCATTGGCGCGGGCGGTCGCCGGCGTAGAGAAAGCCGCCTTCCAACTGGCCGCGTTTCCCGCCGTGCTCGTCCTTCTGCCCGGAAGCCTCGGGGTAACCGGCGATTTTTTCGAACGCACCCTCGTTTGGCCAGCGCGCGAGCGTCATCGGCCGGCCGGCGAAAAACAATTCGCAGTGTGCCGTCTGGGTTTCGCGGCCGAATCCACGGGATTTCATTTCACCAAAGTCGGTGATGCCCAAAGTACGAAGGTCGAGTTGCACCACGTGCTTGCGTGCTTGCTCAGCCAGCCGCGCGGTGATGGCGGGATCGGTGACGGGCGTAAAACCGGTCAACCGGCGTCCTCCGAGCAGGCGCGCCGGCTCATTCCGATAAGCGCACCAGATAATCGGGGCGCGAGCGGTGCCAGAGTCGGTCCCGGTGAGTTCAAACGCCTTTGTCCGAACATAATCACCGCCGCGCAGCCAGACGGTTAGCCCCCGTTTTGGTAATCGGCCTTCGGCCTTGAGCGCACGCACGGCGTCCCGGGCCCGCTCCAACGTGGCGAACGGTTTGCCCTTGGTGCCGGGATTTTCATCCGAACCAGCCGGTGACACGAAGAAATCAGCCTGGGCGGGAGTTCCGATACCCAAGAGAATCAACGCGAGGAAGGTACGCAGTTTCATTTGCGCGGAAGCTTAAGCCCGGCCGGTGCAGCGTCAATCACTCAACGCGGCCCACGCGCCGGTCATCGGCTGAAACTGGCGCCGCGCCACTTAGCGAAGAGCGGCTTGAGCTTGTTGCGCTGGTATTTGCCGGTGGAGGTGACAGGAAACTCCTCGCCGAAGACAACGACTTTTGGACGGCGTTCGTACGGCAGTTTTGCGGCACAGGCGGCGAGGAATTGTTCCGCGGTGAGATTCGCGCCGGGTTGGAGCACACAGTAAGCGCCGACTTCCTCGCCGTAAAAATCATTTTCAAATCCCACGGCCATGCCGGCTTTCACACCGGGGACGCGGTTGATGACCTCGTCAATTTCCAACGGTGAATAATTGATGCCGCCACGAATGATGAGTTCCTTGATGCGACCGGTGATGAAAAAGAATTTCCGGCCTTTGTCGTCAAGTTTGAAGAAACCCTCGTCGCCGGAACGGAACCAACCGTATCGAAATGTTTCCGCGTTGGCTTCGGGCCGCTTGAGGTAATGCTTCATCACGTTTTGGCCGCGGATGACGATTTCGCCCTTCTGGTCGGCGGGTAGTTCCTTGCCGTTCAGATCGTGGATGGCCATCTCGTTGACGTTGATGGCTACCCCGATGGATGGGTAGCCGTAATCGCGCATCCAACGCTGATGTTCGTTGGCCGGCAGATCAAACGGAAGGAAGCAACTGTAGGCCGTGGTTTCCGAAAGACCGTAGCCGTGAATGATCGGGATCTTGAATTGCTCCTCGAATCGTTTGCCCATTTCGACCGTCAGCGGCCCGGCGCCGCAAATGACAAAACCGAATTTGCTCAAGCTGCGTTTGGCGATGTCCTCATTGTGCTCGCAGAGAAACGCCAGAATCGTCGGCACCACGCTGCCGCACGTTGCGCCCTCGCGCTCGGCGGTTTCCCAATAGCGTGACGCACTGAATTTGCGGTTGAGAATCGCGCCGCCACCGAAATACACCGGAGTGACCAACGTTACGATCAAGCCATTCACGTGATGAATCGGCAGGACAATCTGCATCCGGTCGCTCGGTTTGAAACCGTACCACTCGGAAATCGAGTGAGCGTCGGCAAGCAGTTGGTAATGTTCCAGCACCACGCCCTTGGGCATTCCGGTCGTGCCCGAAGTGAAAACGATCAACGCTTCGCTGTTTATGGTGGCCAGGTTTTCGTCGTCCAAAGTCGCCGGCTGATTGGCGGCGTCCTGTAATTGGCGGTAGCCGGTCTTCGGCGTTCCGCTGATCTGCACACGGTGCTGGATGGTGTTTTCAGTGCCCCAAAGTTTTTCGTAACGTTCGATCAGGTCGGGCATGACGAAAATTGCTTTGGCCTCTCCATATTCCTGAATGTATCGCACGCGATCATCGGCCTCGCCCACGCTGATGGGAATCAGACACGCGCCGATCATCCATGTCGCGAAGTTGATCGAAACCGTTTCGTAATGGTTGTAACTGAATGTGGCAACGCGATCACCGGGTTTGATGCCCAGATCCTTGCGCATGAAATTGCCGATGCGCGCGCACCGGGCGTAAAAATCGGCGTAGGAAAACTCGTGCCGCTCGTCACCGTCGCGGTAAATGAGACACGTCTGCCCGCCTCGCTGGTTGGCATGGGACCTGAAGACGTCGCCAAAGCTTTTGCCGCGCGGAATTGGATCCGTGTAAGGCCGGCCATTGACCATCCGGGCCTGGGAAATTTTCCAGCGCGTTTCCTGTTCGTTGAATTTCTCGCTCATAACACCGATCGCGGTTCCCAAGGCTTGCGCGGCGCCGTTGGCGTTCGCGCTTCAGGGGGCGCCTCGAACCAGCCCCGGCTTGAACGCCAACAAAAAGCTCACGCCGGCACCCAGCTCAAATCCAAAATCGTGTTCGTGGGGGTCTTGGTGTTGAACTTCGCTTTGACGGGCATCCCGATTTCAGGCGTCCCTTCGCTGAGATAGGACATCATCTTGGTGCAGACGCCATCAATCTCGACCGAAATCAGCGGGCAGGGCACCGAGGCGCGGAACAGCGCGCCCGGATAGAGTACCGTCGTGTGCGAATAAATTTTGCCGACGGGTTTGACTTCCACCCACTCCAGCTTTTCCCACGTATCCGGATCGTAAGCGCGCGGCGGCAGCCAGATGCGGCGGTCGGGTGCCTGGCGGCGCGGGTTGCGCGTGCCCAGTAATTTGCCGCGCGCGAGCCCCTGGAAAAATGGCGTCAAATTTCCGTAGGTATGGTGATGCACGAACGCCTTGGGATTCTGAATCACCATGGGGTCGGAATTGTCAAGCCGGGCCACGGAGCCGTCCAGCGTGACGATACCGTTGAGGGTCGGACGCAGGGGATTCACGCCGGGCCGGCCGGTTCGCTTGGTTTGCTCAGGCTTTTTCATAATACTTCTTGGAAACTTTTTCGAGGACGGAAACCGTGACGTGGCTGCCCGTGCCGGCGTGGGAAACGGCGCATCCGCGGCGAGGCCGCTTGACCTGCAGGTTGCGGAAGTCCTTGGGCTTGGTTTTGCCGAAGCGCTTCCACATTTTCGGATCGGCGTGGTATTTCGCCCACTTGCCCTGCAACTGCCACAGCGTCTCCACGATCTGGAAAATGCCCGTCGCGCCTACGGAATGCATGGTGCCCAACAACCCGCCGCTCAGGTTCGTCGGGAGCCGCCCTTCGAGATACGCTTCACCCGATTCGATGAACTCACGGCCGCGACCGTAGGGACGCAGGCCGATGTCCTCGTAGGTTTGGATGTCGGAAATCGTGAAGGCATCGTGCGTTTCCAGGACGTCGAAATCCTCGACCGGATCGTGAATGCCGGCGGCGTGGTAGGCGTAGTATGCCGCCATGCGCGCGGCGAGGAAGGAACTGAAGCCCGGATATTCCCAGTTGTGATCCTTATACGTTTTCGGCGTCTCGTTGGGCAGCAAGGGAATTTCCATGTCGCGCCGGTCAGCAGTGCGCAGCGTGTGCGAACCCGCGCCCATCGTGATTTTGATCGGGTCTTCGGTGATTTGAAACGCCGTTTCCTCGTCGGCGAGCACCAGACACGCCGCGCCGGTACTCATGAGGCAGCAGTCCAGAAACGACAACGGATCGGAAACGAACTTGCTTGCGAGCACATCCTGTTCGGTGATGTCCATCGGCGCCTGGGAGAAGGGCGAGTAGCGGGCGTAGCCGCGGTTTTTCACGGCGATTTTGGCCAAAACATCGCGCGCCACCTCGTTTTCGTAAAGGTAGCGTTGCGCCATCAGCGCGTAATAGGACGTGTAAATCCAGCCCAGTTCGCTCTCAAAATTCTTGTCCGCCGCCGAAGCGATGTAGGCGTTGCCTTCACGCGTGCCGACCTCATCCATGCGTTCCCAGCCGACGACCGGCACGCAGGAAGCGTAACCGGAGGCCACGGCCATGACCCCGGCCAACACGGAGGAGCCGCCGGTCGCCCCGCCGGTTTTCACTCCGAAATTTCCCAACGGATCAAAACCCAACGCGTCGTGCACCCGCGCTTCCGCGAGGAGCTGGTCGCCGAAGTGATCCGCGAATTGGGAATAGACGCAGAAGTTGACCTTGCCGCGGAGTTCCTCGGCGGAAATTTTCAGATCATTTTCCTCGAACGCCATTTTCGCCGCCTCGACGACTAATTCCTCGGTGGCCTTCTCCGGATACTTTTTTCGGAAATCCGTCATGCCGCCGGCCACGACGTAAACCGGACGTTGCAGTCGAGGGATGCGAAGATTGCCCTTTTTGAATTTTATCATGCTGGCCTATCAAACTGATACGATGCCGCTCGGACGCTCCGCCGGCGGCGAAGGACAGTTTCGTCAAGCGTGATGCGCCAGAGCTTAGGGACGGAGTGTGCAGCGTCAAGCATCAACCGACCCGCCGACCAGCGGGCGAAAAAGGGATCGGGTCACGGCGTGTCCGTGTCAATTTTATTTGCTATTTCATCCTGAAGCGGCAGGCTTCGGCTCGGCTCAAATGGCTGTCATGGTGGGCAATGGCGCCAGGCGTGGCCTTGTGCCGCGCCGACTTGAGCGGAAGAATCCATGTCTTGCGTCAGTGACGATATTGGCGGTTCAAGCAAAGTTGCCGGCATTTTGCTGGTGGACGATCATCCCGTCGTAAGGGAACGACTGGCCGAAATCATTAATCCCGAAGCCGACCTGCATGTTTGCGGTGAAGCGGCGGATCACCAGGGAGCGTTGGAGGCGATCGCGGCCAGCCAGCCGGATCTCGTCATCGTTGACCTGGCGCTCAAAAAATCGCATGGCCTCGATTTGATCAAGGACATCCGCGTGCGTCATCCCAGACTTGCCACGTTGGTTGTGTCCATGCACGAGGAGTCGCTGTATGCGGAGCGGGTGATTCGGGCTGGCGCGCGTGGTTACATCACCAAACAGGAGGCCACGCGAAACATTCTTGCGGCGATTCGCCAGATTCTGGCGGGCAACATCTACTTGAGCGACAAGGCCACGTCGCACATTGCCACCCGTATCGCGGGCATCCGTCCCGAACCGATCTCCGCGCTGGATCAACTCACCGACCGCGAGCTGCGGATTTTTGAATTGCTTGGACAGGGATACGGCGTGCGTCAGATCGCGGATGAAATGCACCTGGATGCGAAAACGGTTGAGACCTATCGCACCCGGATCAAAATGAAGCTGGGATTGAAGGACGCCAACGAAGTGCTGCAAGCGGCGATTCGTTGGGCGCGCACTCCCGGTTGATGGAAATGCGATTCAAGCGGCGAAGGAGTCGAGCAATCCTTGTGTGTAGGTGAGTTCACCTACAAAAGAATCTGTCTGCTGCTCGACAGACGGCCTCCCACAATCCCGTTATAAGGTAAAGCCATGAAAGAAAGCGGATCGGCAGTCTATGGATGTTCGATGTTGGGTTGCCGCTTCGCTGGCTTTCATCGTTGCAAAACGACGCCTTAGGAGTCGCAAGTTGGGGCATGATTCAGGCCTCGCAAAGGCGGGCGGGTTGCTTGGATTTTCAATTCACGGGGGTGTAGTTTCGAAACAGTGAGGTTAAGAGGGCGGAAGCGGTCGCACGATCGCTTCCGCCCCTTTCACTATCCCGTGGACTTTCCAGCTTGATCGGGTCAAGATCGCACCGGGTATGAAATGCATTCCGGGTCTGCTCTTGCTTTTGCTGCTATTCCCAGCTGCGGACAGCCTCGCCGCGCCGCCGCCGCGCGAAGCATCCCGATTTGCTGAGGCTCGTCAAAATGCGCGGCTGGCCAATGAGGCCTTTGAGCGGTGTCGGCGTTACGTGGATGGCTGGCTCGCGCAAGCGGACCCGGCCACCGGCTTGATTCCGCGCAATTTCCGGGAGAGCCGCGATTTTTGGAATGGCCGTGATTGCGGCGCGGACAATTATCCTTTCATGGTGCTGACTGCGGCCATGACGGATCGCGCAATGTTCGCGGGGCGGATGCTCGACATGCTGCGCACCGAACAAAAACTCACCGGCCGGCTGGGCCGCCTGCCGGATGACTACTCGTTCTCGAAGCAGGGCTGGCGGCGCGAAAAATTTGATTTGGACGCGACAATTTTTGACGGCGCGGAATACGTGAAGGACGGCTTGCTGCCGGTCACCGAATGGCTCGGTCCGAGCCCATGGTCGGAGCGGATGCTCGGCATTTTGGATGACATCTGGGCCAATGCGCCCGTTGAAACGCCCTTCGGCAAAATCCCGACCTTGAACATCGAGGTCAACGGCGATCTGCTGCAAGCCTGCTCGCGGACCTACTGGTTTACGGGCGATCGCAAGTATCTCGACTGGGCCGTCCGGCTCGGCGATTACTTTTTGCTGGGCACAAACCATCCGACGCGTGATCTGAAACAACTGCGCCTGGGCGATCATGGTTGTGAAGTGATCAATGGGCTCAGTGAACTCTACGTCGCCGTCTCCCGCGTGTTGCCGTCCAAGCGTCAGCAATACCACCAGCCGATGCATGAAATCTTCGACTGCATCCTTGCGAAGGCGCGCAACGCGGACGGCATGTTGTATGTGTGGTTTAATCCCCAAACCGGTGATCACGACAAGGAGCTTTGCGATACTTGGGGCTACGATTATGACGGCGTTTACACCCTGTGGATGCTGGACAGGACCCGCGCCTATCGCGAGGCCGGTCGTAAAGCCTTGTCCAGTCTGAAAGGCAAATACATCGGCGCTTGCTGGCGCGATAAAAGCGCGGATGGGTTTGCCGATTCCATCGAAGGCGCGCTCAACCTGTTCAACCGCGAACCGATTTCGTCCGCCGCCGACTGGATTGACAGCCAGACCCGTTTGATGTGGCAGCAGCAGAAGGCCGGTGGAGTCATCGAAGGCTGGCACGGCGACGGCAATTTTGCCCGGACCACCCTCATGTATGCGCTTTGGAAGACGCAGGGAATCACCGTCGAACCCTGGCGGGCGGACGTGAAGTTCGGCGCGGTGCGGGAAGGGAAGCGTTTGTTCATCAGTCTGACTGCCGAGAAACCGTGGCAGGGCCGGCTGATTTTTGACCGGCCCCGCCACAAGGAATTCATGCACCTGCCGATGGATTACACGCGCATCAACCAGTTCCCCGAATGGTTTGTGGTCCGCACCGATGCCAGGTGCCGGGTTCAAACGATTGGCGAGGCAAAGCCGACCGTGCATCCTGGCACGGAACTCCGGGACGGCTTGCCCGTGGAACTGAGCCAGGAAATGCAGATGATCGTCGAACTCAAGTAGGCGAAAGCCATCTCCGCTCGGAGATTAACTTGATCAATTCGCGGCCCCGCTACCACCCGCGGGCGCGGTGGCGCGACTCGGAATTGCGGTCACGAGGTACTGCACGATCGAATCAATTTCGCCGTCGCTCAACGGGCCACCCTCACTTTGCGCGAACGCGGGCATGAGCGAACCCGGTTTGCCGCGGGCAATCCATGTCCGCCAGAAATCGGCGTTGGTATCATGCGTCAGCACGTGCAGGTCGGGCACCATCGTCGCGCGATTTGGCGACTCGTGGCAAATGCCGCACGCCGCGACGTAAAGCTCCTGGCCGAGCTTGCCTTTCGCCTTTTCAACGTGGCAACTCGCGCAATCACCCTTGAACACCGCCTGCCGGTCCTCCTTGGCCAGTTCCTGGTTGCGCGAGCGTTCCATTGGGGCGATCGGTGGCATTCCCGACGTCGGTGGTGGGGGTGGTTGGATCGTTACTTTCAACATGAGCGTCTTGTAGCCCTTGTCCGTGTTGAAAGTCACAGTTTTGAAAACAATGCCGTGTTTATTGGCGAGGCTCATCAGCACCGGCACTGCGCCATTTGTCCCCGGTGGCAGCTTCCAAGGTGGCGTCGGCAATTGCGCCACGGTGCAACCGCACGAGGTGTGGACGCCGGTGTAAATCACTTCCTCGGAAGAAACATTCGTGAAGTAGAAGGTGAATGGCGCCGTCATTTCGCCGGGCTTGGCGGTGTATTCCTTTGTGTCTGCGTCCCACGCGATGACGCTGCCGGGCAACTGGGGGGGCGGCGCCGGTGCGGGCGCGGGTTTGGGCGCGGTTGTCTGCGTTATGGCCGGTGTACTCGGTGCGGGTGGCGGTGCGGGTACCGGGGGAGTAACGGGTGCGGGCCCCGCGGGCTTGGTGCGTGTAACCGAAGCGACCGGCAGATTGGTCCGCGTCGGCGGCTTTGGTGGCATGGGCGGCGGCGGGGGCGGCCGCCGGGCGATTACACCCGGTGCCGGGCTTGACGCTTGCGACGTGTCCTGGGCGTTCAGCAAATATCCCGCCCCAAGACCGAGAATCACGGTCACAGTCCAAGCAGTGCAGGCGAAATTCATGACGCAAAAGACTAGGCCAGTCTCACTGCGTTGACGAGCCGGAAAATCCCACTCTGCCACCGACATGAATTGGGCCGGTGAAGAAACGCCGCTGTTCGAACCCCGCCAAGAATCTCATTCACCGGTTGACTATCTCCAGAACCGTCCCGGCAATGTGCCGCGTGCCGTCACCAACGTTGAAGTAATAAACCACCAGCGCGCGCCTTTTCGAAAGCAGCGTGGCCCAGGGATAGCCGAGGTCGCTATTGCCCCCATCGTCGCGCAGGATGATTTCCGGTGCGGTGGCAAAGTTAAGACACTCCGGATCGAGCACCCGCGCGCGGATGCCAAAAGGTTTGTGGCGATAACCATAGACTAGCAGCACTCGCTTGTCCGGCAGGCGCAACGCGTAGTGTGGATGACCCTGGAAGCCTGCGTCCTGCCACGGTTGAAAACTCTTCCCGTGATCGGTCGAGCGTGCCACGACGGTGTGGTCGTCAAAATTCGCCGTGCGCAAAAACGCCACCAAATCGCCTTTGGGAGTTTCGTAGAGCGACGTTTCGTTGAACGTGACTTGCGGGTCGGTTGCCACCGGGCAGGAATATTCCCAGGTCTCTCCTTGGTCGGATGAAATCAGCAGATGCGTTTCCGTGCGCCGCGGTGACAGTTCGGCGTTCGCTGCGACGACCCAACAAAGCCGCCCATCTGGGAGTTCGCACATCGCTCCGCGATTGTACGCGGGGGTGGGCTTGCCAAAAACATCGAGCGTCGCGTCCGCAGGAACATGCGGGGGCCGAAACGGTTGCTGCCACGAATCTCCGCCGTCGGGCGAGCGCAGGACGTAGCCGCCGAGAAATCCGGATGGCCCGTGCCGATGCGTGTCGGGCAGCGTTTTGGCAAAGTCCGGCGACAACAGCGCCCAACCGTAGCTCGTGCAGACAATCGTCCCGTCCTGCAACTGCACCATGCACGGGTCCTGCGAGCCGCCGAATGGATTCGCATAGATCAATTCCGGATCCCGGCTCCACGTTTTGCCGTGGTCGCGGGAGCGCACGAACACGAGCTGACTGTTCGGGTCGGTGTGAGAGATTCCTTCTTCACCCAGTTTCCGCCGTTCGGGCGCGCGGCGGAACGCGACCAGCAACTCGCCATCGCGCCGCCGGACAATCGAGGGGAACGAACTGTAAAACATATCGTCCCGGTATAATACGATGTCTTCGAGTTTGCGGGGTATGCGGGACAGGTCGTTCGGCTCGGGTGCGCTCTGGACCGCGGTGACAAGAACCAACGACGCCAGCGTGATCGCCTGGAAAGCCGTGTTGAGTTTCATAGATGCGATTGCTTAACGGCTCACGGCTCGACGAAAACCGGCATGCCCACCCAGACCAGCTTGATCAAATACTCCGCGTTCCAGTTCGCCAGCCGGAAGCAACCGTGGGATTCGGTCCGGCCCACCTGTTCCGGGCTCGGCGTGCCGTGCATGCCGTAGCCCGGTTTGTCCAGGCTGATCCATGCCGTGCCCACCGGATTGTTCGGTCCCGGCGGCAATATCAACTTGCGCTTCAACTCCCGCGCCTCCGCCGACTCGGGGAACACCGCCGGGTCGAAGGTGTAGTTTGGATTCGGCGCAATGGCGGCGACGTGCAATTCACCCGCCGGTCGTTTTTCCACCCGCGCGGCAATGCTGCACGGAAAATGCGCCAGCAGGTTCGTGTTCGCGTCAAACGCTTGCAGCTTTTTCTCGCCCAGGCTGATGACAATGAACCCCGCGCGCTCACGCGGCGGCGGATAGGTCACGTCCGGAATTCGCACTTCCGTTCCAGCCACGACGTTTGTCCAATCAACCGCCGGATTGAGCCGCCGGATCAAATTCGGCGACGCGTGCCCTTTTTCGGCGACCAGCTCGAGCATGGTTTCGTAGTCCAGCGCCGTTTGCTGCGACTTGCCCAGCCACGTGTCGCTCAACGGTTGCAGGCGGGCAAGGTCGTTCGACGTGACGGTGTAGGTCAGGAGCGGCGGGGTTTCGAGCACAAGCCGTGCGCGCGTTTCGGCATCCAGTTCGAGGGTCTCGCCCAGGCCGGCCTGTCGCTGAAACGCCAGAAGCGCGGCCCGCGTTTGCGAACCCATCACGCCATCCAGCGAGCCGGCGGAGATGGCCATTCGCGCCAGGGCCAACTGGGCTTCGAACACATCCTGCACCGGTCGCGGAAAGACGCCGTCCGATGGCTGCGGCTGTGGCGGTGGTGAAACAAGCTTCACCGGCGGGGTGCTGGTTTTCATCGGGGCGATGACGTTGGTCGGCGGCGGGACCGGCACCGGCTTCGGAACGACCACGGGGTTGGTCACCGGTGCGGCGGGTTTTGGCGGCGGCACCGGCACAATTGGTTTGCGGGACTGCCACCACACCCAGAGGCCGACCGCAAAAAGCAAGACGACCAGCAACCGAAGAAAGAAACTGCCCCCGCCTCGTTGTGGGCGGGGCAACTCATGCTTGTGGCGGCCAGGCACGGGCGGATTAAGCCACACCGACGACCCGCGCCCAAGATTTTATTGAAACGGCTGCCGAAGTTATTACCGCGCCGCGGCGATGTGGTGTGCCACGCCGTCCGCGATGATTCGCGCTGCGGCGTCGAAGGAAACCAGGCCGGTGTTGATGATGAGATGGTAGAGCAGGGGATCGTCAATCCGCGCGTTGAAATACTTGTTGAGGTAACGCTTCCGGCCGCCGTCTTCACGCACAATGAAGGCGCGCGCCGCCTTCCTGCTCATGCCATAAAATTCATGCGCGTGTTCGATTCGCTTTTCGAGCGGGGCAATGAGGCGGACGTGCAGCACGTGCGGCAATTGCGCGGTAATGACATTCGCGCCGCGGCCGATCAGGATCACGCGCCCCATCTCGGCCAGATGCAGAATGGTTTCCGTCGTGTGCTGGACGACCGTTCCCGAAGCCGGCCGCCAACCGAACAGATCGTCCATGATGTCCTGCAGATGTGAAGCCCGGTCCTCCGGCAGAAATTGTGCAAGGCGGGCGGGCAGCTTGTGGTCTTCCAGCACCTTGTCCATCAGGTTGCGGTCGAACACCGTCCATGGCGGCGCGTCCTTGGGCGACTGCGCTTGCAGTAATTTGGCGAGCTTTTCGGCGACTACCAGCGCGCCGCATCCCGCCTGCCGGGAAATGGTCACGGCCAGCCCGCGCGCGCCGTTTCCCGTGAACCGCACCGACCGCTCGGCCGGCTGCAATTGACAATCAATAAACGTCCGACAACGATCCAGTCCGATTCCCGTATTCATAAGCAATTCCTCGGATTTGTCTCGAGAGGTCCGCTGGCGGAAACCGCTCCGCCGCCGCGTCTCTCGCAAAGCAATTTAATCCTCTGGCGAAGCATTGCCAATGGGCCGCCGGACGTTTTGATTGCCGCTAATACGGCAAATCACGATTTTCGCGTTTCCATTCGCGGCCCGGTGCACTACTAATACCGCCGTGAGTTCCCGCGCCCCATCACTGCATTCGTTGTTGAAGCAGTACTTCGGGTTCGCTTCCTTTCGCCCGTTGCAGGAAGCAATCATCCGGGACTCGCTCGCGGACAGGGACGTCTTCGCCGTGCTGCCGACGGGTGGCGGCAAATCGCTTTGCTTCCAACTGCCGGCGCTGGCGCGGTCCGGACTCACGATTGTTGTTTCGCCGCTCATCGCGTTAATGAAAGACCAGGTTGATGCCCTGCAAGCCGCGGGCGTGGCCGCGACGTTTCTCAATTCGTCACTGGCCGCGGGTGAATCGCGTCCGCGGCTGCGCGGGTTGCACAACGGAGAGTTCCGATTGCTGTATGTCGCGCCGGAACGATTGATGTTGTCCGGCTTCCTCGAAGACCTGAGGCAGTGGAAGGTCAACCTGTTCGCCATTGACGAGGCGCATTGCATCAGCGAGTGGGGACACGACTTTCGCCCGGAATATCGCCAACTCTCGGCGCTGCGCGCGCAGTTTCCCGACGTGCCCATGATGGCGCTGACCGCCACGGCCACCGAACGCGTGCGCGGCGACATCGTGAAGCAATTGCATCTGCGCGAGCCGCGCTGTTACGTTGCCAGTTTCGACCGGCCCAATCTGACGTATCGCGTCTGGGCGAAGTCAGGTGCTTACGAGCAAATTTTGAGCTTCACCCAAAAGCGATCACGCGAGAGCGGCATCATTTATGTCCAGGCGCGCAAGACGGCGGAGAGTCTGGCGGCCAAGTTGAGCGCGGACGGCGTTTCGGCCGCGCCGTATCACGCCGGCATGACGCCCGCCGACCGCACGAAGAATCAGGAGCAATTTCTGCGCGATGAGGTGCGGGTCGTGTGCGCCACGATTGCGTTCGGCATGGGCATCAACAAACCCAATGTGCGGTTCGTGATTCACTACGACCTCCCGAAGAACGTTGAGGGTTACTACCAGGAAACGGGCCGCGCGGGCCGCGACGGTTTGCCCAGTGAATGTCTGCTGCTCTTCAGCCCCGGCGACCGCGTGAAGCAGATGCGGTTCATTGACGAAAAACCCGATCCGAAAGAACGCGAAATCGCCCGCGTGCAACTGGAGCAGATGATTCACTACGCCGAGGTCGCCACTTGCCGGCGGGAATATTTGCTGGGGTATTTTGGGGAGAAGTTTTCGGGCCAGCCTGATGGCTCTGAGCGTGATGTTATTCGGCCAACTCTCCCTCACCCCGGCCCTCTCCCGCTGGGAGAGGGAGAATCATCGTCAGTTGGCCTGCGAGGCGGTCACGGGTCGAATGTTCGTGACACGGAGATTGCTGTCCCCCTCTCCCGTCGGACGGGAGAGGGGTCAGGGGTGAGGGAGGGCGGCGAACCATTGAACTGTGGCGGCTGTGACAACTGTCTCGCGCCGCGCCAGACATGGGACGGCACGCTCGCCGCCCAAAAATTACTCTCCTGCGTTTATCGCATCCGCGAGAAGAGCGGGTTCGGCGTGGGCATGAACCACATCGTCGAAGTGCTCACCGGTGCCGACACGGAAAAAGTCCGCAAATTCGGTCACCAATCGCTTTCCACCTACAACATCGGCACGGAGCACACGCGCGCGGAGTGGGGCGCGATTGGCCGCGAACTCGTCCGGCTCGGCCTGTTGTTCCAGAACACCGAAAAGTTCAACATCCTCGAACTCACCGAGGCGGGCCGGGCGGCGCTCAAGGCCCGCAGCAAAATCACGCTCACCAAACCCGTGACCGCGCCGGCACCGGAGAAGCATCGTGCCGGCGAAATCGCGTGCGATGAAGCACTGTTCGAGAAGCTCCGCCAGCTCCGCAAACAACTCGCCGACGAACGGGCAGTCCCGCCGTACATCATCTTCTCGGACGTGGCCTTGCGGCAGATGGCGCGATTCTATCCGCTAGCCAACCGGGATTTCTCGCGCATCAGCGGTGTCGGCGAGAAGAAGCAGCGCGAGTTTGGCACCACGTTCATGCGTGAAATCGCGGCACATTTGCAAACCAACCCGCGCCAGATGTTCGCCGACGATTCCTTCGCGGAACCGGCCGCACCGATGCGCCGCCGCTCGCGCCTCACGGACACCGTGCGCGAGTCGCTGCATTTTTTCCGGCAGGGAAAATCGGTGGCTGAGGTTGCCCGCATTCGTGGGCTCGCCGCAGGCACGATCTACGGTCATCTCGAAGAAGCCATGCTTGCGGGCGAGGCCATTGACGTGAACACGCTGGTCAGCGCCGAGGCGCAGCGTGACATTGCCGCCGCCTTCGAGCGCCACGGATTGCAAAGTTTGGGGCTGGTCGTCGCGTCCCTCGCCGGCCGTTACACGCACGGCCAATGCCGCGTCGTCCGCGCGGCGATGCAGACGACATAGGACAGGCGCGACGCCGGTTCTACTTCACCGCAACCATTGAATACCGCTGAATCAGTTCCTTCGCGCCGGCTTCGTAGGCTTGTTGCTTCAGGCGTTCGACCTGTCTTTGATCCGCCGTCTCGCGGTGCTTGCGCGCGCTCCACCGGGTGTTCTCCGGCGGCTCGACGCTAAAGACCGACCAGTTGGCGCTCACGACATCAATGACCGCCACCTTGAGCCGGATGCGCATGTGCTGGCGTTCATCGGGCATGAAATAGTTCATCACGGGAAGCCAGGAGATGGTTCGGGTCGCGATTTGGTCGGTGCCGGATTCCAGGATGCCCCAATAACAAACGATCGCGCTTGCGCCTGCCTGAGCCGCAGCGAGGCGCAATCGCCGGGAGTAATCGCCGCTCACCGGTTTTGGCGATGCGGTGCGGTAGGTCGGGTAACTTGCCGTCGTCATCGGAATGATGGTCACTGGCTTGTCAGGATCGGTGAGGATGGCGGCGTTGCGGACGGTTTGATTTGCCAACGCTGTCCCCGGCTCGGCCTGCTTCGCGACGGCGACGCCGGTGAACGGCACGACGCGCAGACTCTTGCTCAGTTCCGCGACCATCGGGCCGTCGGGATAAATCGCGCCGGATTGAATCAACAGAATCGTGCTGCCCGGTGTGAGCCGGACGGGTTTGCTTTGGCTCGTCGCCCGTTGAATGTCTTCTTCGGTCACGGGTTTGTCGCGGTCGAGGCCGAGCACGTCGAACTCGTCCAGTTCACGCGAATTCGGGCCGGCGTAGTTGTAGGTGTCGTGGTAACCGGACTGAGAAATGGAACGGGACTTGGTTGCACAACCGACTAAGCCCAGGCACACGAATGTCGCCAGAAACACCAAAAACGCGACCCGGAGCGCCCTCACCCCGGCCCTCTCCCATCCGATGGGAGAGG
>CAYWMD010000038.1:0-61560 GCA_964458575.1 uncultured Bifidobacteriaceae bacterium
CGGAGCACTTCCACCCGCCGCCGCCACGCCTGTTGCCCCAGGTAATCGGACGGCAGAATCCGGCCCGGCAGCAGCGGATCGTTCGTCACCGCCTCCAGCCACGCCTCGCGCTCCGTCGCCGCCCAGCGCAGCAACGCCTTCGCCGCCGCGTCGCTCCGCAGCGCGCCGCCCGGTCGCTCCGCCAGGACTTTCAGATGCCGGGCATAGCGGCGGTTGATGCGCTCGAAGTCCCACGCGCCCGCGACGATTTCCGCGTCCGATTCTCCCGCGCACGGCCGCGCCTCCAGCAGGAGGAGCGATTCCACATTGATCTTCCCGCCGCCGAGAATCTGCCGTTCCTCCGTCAGCGGATCGGGCGTGATCCACACGCTGTTTTGCAGGCGGGTCGCTATTGTTCCGGCAGCATCGCCGGTTCAAGCTTCGCGAATTGATCCTTGATTTTGATTTCGCCAGTCACGTCCCACAGCGACGTTTTCATTTGCCGCATCGCCAAGACCGAGGTAATCCACGATTGCGACCAGCCGGTTTCCCTGCACCACGCGCCCCAGCCCCAGTCGCCATTGCTCCCGCAATGCGATTGCGCCTTGCCGAGGTGCACTCCGGAGCGCGAGTTGTCCCAACTCGCAGCGGGCTGGCATGAGGAAGCTCGGCGGGAAAATCGGAGACGGATAAGCGACCGGGTATGCTGCGGCCTGGGACAAGCCGCGCTCCATCACGCCGGCGCTTTGCCGTAATCCTTGATCTTCATGCACGCGCCGCCGGCCAGCGCGGATTTGTGGGCGATCACGCCGGGCATCGTGTAGGCGATGGCTTCCCACACATTCACTTCGGGATGACGGTCTTCAATGATAGCGCTGATGAATTCGTGCGTGATGAACGGATGTGAGTTGCCGTGGCCGCCCTTGATCCGGAGCGGTTCGGGGAGCCGCTCGAAATAGACGGGTTGTTCAAAAGGCTTGCCCTCCGCTTCGCCGCCAAAAGGACCGAACGGATTGTTCGGCTTGAATTTTTGTTCGACCATGGTATTCGGCGAACCTTCCGGGCGGCTCATGATGAAGGACATTTTGTCGCCGTAAAACATGCCGCGTTCCGTGCCCTGGGCCGCGATGTTCCAGCCGATGGAGATGCGGCAGCAGTGTTCCGGATTGGTCATCTTGAACAGCGCCACGGTGTGGATGAACGGGTTGTTGTCGTAATAATTCTTCTTCAGCATCTCGTGGTCGTTACCCCAGCCGTGCGCCGTCACTTCCGTCATCCGTTCGCCCGTAACCGGGACGATGATGCCGGTGCAATGCGTCGGGTAGAGCATCGGCGGATAAGCGTAAGCCCAGGTCGGCACGAAATTGCTCTCCACCTTCGCGTCCTTGTTCACCTGATCAATCGAATGGATGTTGGCGCACGATTGGCAGTCGAAGCTCGGTCCGTAGGCGTAAGGGCCGAGGCCGGTGTGATGATACTCGGATTCGGAATAGAAGATTTCGCCGAACCGGCCTGCCTTCGCCCAATCCACGCACGTCATCACTTCCTGCCGGTAACGGCTGGTTTCCGCCATCATGTATTTCAAACCGGTCTTGATAACAACGGCCAGCAACTCCTCAAGTTCCTCCACGGACATGCCGGCCGGAACGGCACTGCAGACGTGTTTGCCCAGGTTCAGGGCTTCCACGGCCATTTTCACGTGAAACGGCGCGGGTGTGAACAGCGCGACGGCGTCCAAGCCGGGATGCTTCAGAAACTCACTGTATTGCTTGTAGCCCGTGTCGCATTGATAAACGCGCTTGAGCTTCTGGATCCGCTGCTCGCGCACGTCGCAGACGGCCACGACCTTGCAGTTCGGATGCAGATGCCATTGGAACGCCGCGCCGAAACCGCCGCCCACAACGCCGATGCGCACCTGTTTGGCGGAACCCTGGGCCTGAATGATGGCGGGTGCGGCGGAAAGCGCCATGGCGCCGACGCCGACTTCACGCAGGAAGCGGCGGCGGGATTTGGTGGCGGAATGACTGGGATTCAGGTCGGAAGCGGCGTTAGAATTCATGGGCGCGATGCTATTTCGACGCTTTTGCCAGTCAAGCAGCCATTGCTTGGCGACGATGCCGGAAAGCGTTGGACGAATGCCATCGAAGCGGATAACAAGTGGGCGTTATGAGTGTTGTCCAAACGGCCGGGCGGGTGGCAGGCGTCTTTATCCTCCTCGTTGTTTCATCTCGCGGCGAAGCGGCAGGCGATGCGCCGGCGAAAATCGCCGACCGTCCCAATCTCGTTTTCATCCTCGCCGACGACCTTGGCTGGCGGGACACGTCGCTTTACGGGAGCACGTTCTACGAAACACCGAACCTCGAACGTTTGGCGCGACGCGGGATGATGTTCCTGAATGCTTACGCGGCGAGCCCGCTTTGTTCGCCGACGCGTGCCAGCATTTTGACCGGGCTCTATCCTGCGAGAATTGGAATCACCGTGCCGGTTTGTCATCTGCCGGTGGAACACTTGCAAGCCACGCTGAAAAGAGCGGCAACGCCGGATTACAAGGCGCTCGAAGTCGCCAGCGCAACCCGGCTTGCGACGAATTATTTCACGCTGGCTGAGGCGTTGAAAAAGGCGGGTTACGCCACTGGCCATTTCGGGAAGTGGCATCTGGGCCCGGAACCTTTTAGCCCGTTGCAACAAGGTTTCGACGTGGACGTGCCGCACACTTCGGGCCCCGGCCCGGCAGGCAGCTACGTGGCGCCATGGAAATATCCGGCGGAACTGAAATTCACCGGCCAAGCCGGCGAGCACATCGAGGATCGCATGGCGCAAGAAGCCATCGCGTTCATCAAGGCCAACAAGGACCAGCCCTTTTATCTCAATTACTGGGCCTTCTCCGTCCATTCGCCTTGGGACGCGAAGCCGGAACTCATCGAGAAATATCGGCGCAAAGCCGAAGCCGCCGGGACGAATGCGCCGCAACGCAATCCCGTTTATGGCGCGATGGTTCAATCGCTGGACGAAAACGTGGGCAAATTGCTCAACACCCTCGACGCGCTCGGACTCGCCCGGCGCACGATCATCATTTTCTTCTCCGACAACGGCGGCGTGCATTGGGCGGGGATGCAACGGCGCGGTGCAACGACGCAGGCCGACTACGAAGACATTCCCATCACCAGCAATGCGCCGTTGCGTGGCGGCAAGGCCACGCTTTACGAAGGTGGCACGCGCGAGCCGTGCATCGTCGTTTGGCCGGGTAGGGTGAAAACCGGCTCGACGAGCGAGGCGTTGCTTTCCAGCGTGGATTTTTATCCGACGATTTTGGAAATGCTCGCGTTGAAGCCCCAGGCCGGGCAGCAGTTTGACGGTGTGAGTCAGGTGCGCGCACTTTTGGGAAAAGGCCGGCCGCGCGACACCGTGTTTTGTCATTTCCCGCATTACACCGGACAACCGAATGCGACCAACTCGCTCGCGCAACCCGCCTCCTGGGTCCGGCACGGTGATTGGAAGCTCATCCGGTTCTATTGCGGCAACGACGATCAGACTGACCGCTTCGAGCTTTACCACCTGCAGGACGACGTTGGCGAAACGCGAAATCTTGCGGCAGCAAAACCGCGCACGGTGCAGGAACTAAACGCACTCATGGGCCGGTTTCTTGAGGATACGAAGGCCCTGGTGCCGCAGCCCAATCCGAGCTACCGGGCGACAACGAAGCAATCCGGATTGAAGGTCGAAAACGGCGTGCTGCTGCGCGACGGGAGACCTTATCGGGGCATCGGGGTGAATTTCTTCAGCGCGTTCAACCGGACTTTGGGCGACGGATCACTGACGAACTATGACGCGGGCTTTCAGACCCTGGCGAAGCTCGGCATTCCCTTCGCCCGGATCGGCGGCGGCTTCTGGGCGAACGACCTGAAACTTTTCGTCACGAATCGCGCGGAGTATTTCCGGCGATTGGACGGTGTCGTGCGTTCGGCGGAGAAGCACGGTGTGGGATTGATTCCGTCCCTGTTCTGGTATTACGCCGGCGTGCCCGACCTGGTGGGCGAACCGTGCGACCAGTGGGGCAATCCGCGGAGCCGCACGCACGCGTTCATGCGCGAATACGTGCGCGACCTGGTCACGCGCTACAAGGCTTCGCCGGCCATCTGGGGCTGGGAGTTTGGGAATGAATTCAATCTGGTGGCAAACCTGCCGAACGCGTCGGACCATCGTCCGCATGTCGTGCCGGAGTTGGGAACGCCATCGCAGCGGACGGCGCGCGATGAGCTGACCTATGAAATGATCCGCACCGCGCACGTGGAATTCGCCCGCGCGGTGCGTGGTCATGATCCGGACCGGGTGATTTTGACCGGCGACTCGATCTTGCGCGATTCCGCCTGGCATCATTGGCAGGAAAACAACTGGAAGCAGGACACCCCGGCACAGTTCGCCGCCATGCTGGCGGCCGGCAACCCCGATCCGATTGATCTCGTCAGCATCCACCTTTACGACGAAGCCGCGTCGCGCTTGACCGCGGTGCTGGCCGCCGCCCGGGCGTTGCACAAACCAGTGTTTGTCGGCGAATTCGGTGTCAAAGGTCCGCGCGCGGAAAGCGAAACGGAATTTCGCAGGTTGCTCACGGCCATCGAGACGAACGCCGTGCCGCTGGCGGCGGTGTGGGTGTTCGATTACCAGCCGCAGGACAAGGATTGGAACATCACCCCGACCAATGACCGTGCGTATCAACTGACGGCGGTGGCGGAAGCCAACCGGCGGCTGCAAGCCCCGCGCAAACCCGGACGCAAACGATGAATCGTCGAACCTTTCTCAAGACCACCGCAACCTCGACGTTGTTTTTGGCGCAAAACTCGTTCAGCGCCGGCCGGCCAAACGACAAACCCGGCGACGAGGAGATCCTGGCCCAATGCCGCGAACGCATCGCGCGCCATCGCCAGGGCCGGGGGGCCATTGTGCTGCGCGATGCGTTCGGCCGTCCGGTTGCCCGCGCGAAAATCACGGTCGAACAGTTGCAGCATGAGTTTCTGTTCGGCTGCAACTTCTACCTGTTCGGTCATGTGGGTGACGCGGAGCGGGAGGAAGAATATCGCAACCAGTTCAGCGCATTGTTGAATTACGCCACGCTGGCATTTTATTGGGCCAGCTACGAAAGGGAACGGGACAAACCGAATTACGGCCAGAGCGAGCAGGCCGCCACGTGGTGCCGCGACCACGCCATCCGGTGCAAGGGCCATCCGCTGGCGTGGGATCATCCTGCCGGGTCGCCCGCGTGGTTGCCGGACGACGACGCGGCGATTGCGCGACTTTCCTTCGGGCGGGTGCGTGACATCGTGATGCGCTTCAAAGGACTGATTGACGTGTGGGATGTCGTCAACGAGGCCACGCATTTGCCGGGCAACCCCAACCAGACGCGGATGGGCAAGTGGGCTGAAACCTTGGGGCCGGTGGAATATGTTGCCAAACATCTGGCCGTCGCGCGCCCGGCGAACCCGACGGCCACGCTGCTGGTCAACGATTACAAGATCGAGCCCGCTTATTACAAAATCCTGGACGCGCAACGACAGGGTGGCCGGCTGACCTTCGACGCGGTCGGCATCCAGAGCCACATGCACGGCGGGTCGTGGCCGCTGGGAAGGGTGTGGGACATTTGCGACACGTACGCGCGGCTCGGGCTGCCGTTGCATTTTACGGAAACCACCTTGGTCAGCGGCCCGCGGCTCGGCCCGGGCGAGAACTGGGGCGGGATGACGCCCGAAGGTGAGGCAAAGCAGGCCGACCAGACCGCCCGGTTTTACACGGCGCTTTTCGCTCATCCGGCCGTCCAGGCCATCACTTGGTGGGATTTCTCGGATCACGGCGCGTGGCAGCGCGCGGCGGCGGGTTGGCTGCGCAAGGACATGTCCCCCAAACCGGTTTATCAACGCCTCAAGTCTCTGATCAAGGGTGAGTGGTGGACCAACGTCACCGGCCAGCCAAATGCACTTGGAGTGTTTCCGCTGCGGGCCTTTTATGGCCAACACCGGGTTACGGTCGAATTGCCGGGAGGACATCGTTCGGTTGCGGAAATTGACTGGCGGCGGGAGGGCCCGACGCGCTTCGAGGTGGTGGTTGGCTAGGGCGCGCGACTCGCCTGTTTGGAAAACAAACGGCCGAGCGTTCGGGCCAGCGCACGTTGTCCTCGGATGGATCGCTTCGGTTGTTTGGATGGACGGCAACCCGTCCGGGTGTTAAAGTCGTGGTCTTATTACACCAGCAAAGCATCAACGCGGGCGTGTGTTCGGATCCAATGAAATGAAACCGAGGCGCATCCTCGGTGACCGGACGCGATAACTCAGGCCATGATTTACTTCTTAAGAGCCGTCGTTTTCCTCCTGATGGCGTGCGTTTATTGGCTGTCGGGCTGGGTCAACTGGCAGCAATCCGGCATGCTCGCCCTGCTCGGGTGTTCCGCCGTGATGATGGTGACGGCGTGGACACGGCTTCGAGGCGGCGAAACGAGCCGCGCCCGGCTTTGGGTGCTGCTGGCGGTGATTCCGTTTATTGTCTTCCTGGGTTTTCACGCTTTCCTCCGGGAGTTTCTTGGGGTCAGCGCGGATGAAGGCGCCGTTTGCGCGGCGATCTTCAGCTCCGACCGGGAGGAATCGGTTGAGTTCATCAAGCACTATGCGCTTCCCATCCTCGAGGAAGTGGTGATCGTCGTCGTTTTCATAGCGGCCTACGCCTTGTTCCTCCGGTACGAGCCTCCAGCAACCCGGATCGTCGCAGGCCCCCGGCCTTGGTGGCGCGGGGTAATGATCGCGGGCATCTTCACCCTGGTTTTTGTGTTGCTTCACATGAACGGGTCCCTGCGCCGGCATAACCCCGTTCTCTATTTTCCCATCCGATATACTTCATGGACACGGCAGGTGGAGAATATGCGGCAACTCCGGTCCGAACTGGCGGGCATTGATGCCGATACCCGGTTGAATTCCATGCGGCTGGCCGACGAACGCCCCCGCACGGTGGTTTTCGTCCTCGGCGAAAGTGTCACCCGGCGTAATTTTTCCTTCGCCGGGTATGCACGCAAGACCACGCCGCAACTCGACGCCATGGGGGCGGAACTGGTCTGGTTCTCGGATGTGGTCAGTTCCGACCCGTCCACGGTGCCGGCCCTCCAAAAAATCCTCACGCCTTCCACGCTGGCGGAACCTGACCTCTGGAAAAGCAAGCCCGACGTGTTTCGGATGGCCCGGAAGGCGGGTTACAAGACCTTCTGGATCAGCAACCACAGCACGGATTGGCGCGGGATCGCGTTGCTGTTCGCGGAGAACGCCGATAAAAAGGTCCTCTCGAACCGCGGAGATTCACGGGGTGAAGGGTCCTACGATGAGGTGGTGCTGCCGATTTTGGAGGAGGCCTTGCGAGACCCCAGTCCGCACAAATTCATTCTGGTGCATCTCCTGAATGCGCATCCCGCCTATTACTTCCGTTATCCCAAACCGTTCGCGCGCTTCAATGAGGCGGACGACGCGGTCGCCCGGGAATTGAAAGCCGCCGGCCGGGCGTTCTGGGCGGTGAACAATCGCAATTACTACGACAACGCGATTCTTTATATGGACGAAGTCCTGAAACGGTCCATCGAACTTTGTCGTGCGTCGGCCCAGCCCGTGGCGTGGCTTTACGTGCCGGACCACGGCGAGGATGTCGCCCATTACTCCAATTACTGTGGGCACAATGCGCGCGTGCTGTCGCAATACGAGGTCCCGATGGTGTTCTGGCGTTCGCCCTCGTTCGCTCCGCTGGCGGTCGAGGATGCCCAACTGCGGCAGCGGCCCTATCAATTGGATTTTCTCGATCATACGCTCCTGGGAATGATGGGGATCGTTGGCGATTACTACGAACCGGAGCGGGATATTTTTTCCGAGGCGTTTAAACCGTGGCCGCGGACCATTTGGGGCGAGCCCTATGGCGGTCCGGACTCGCCGGAATTGAATCGCAAGTGATTTCGCGGACGGACAGCCCGGGTGCGTTGCCGGTGGCCGGGACAAGGAATGCCGGTGTTGCCGCGACACCGTTTGCGGACGGCGGTCCGGGCTACGGCGTCAACGAAGCCGGTGGCGACAACAGCGGTGAATGAATCGCGGGATCAAAATCCACCAGAATTTTTTTTATTCCGAGATTCCGGACCCGGTCATAGTCCTTTCCCTGCGCCGAGTAAACGATTCTTTTGGCGAGCAGGTTCTCCTGCTTGAGCCATTCCACGTGGCTCGGTGTCACTTTGCGGGCGGCCCCGGACAAATAATCAGGTTTCCAGCGCCGCGGAATCAGCCGGTAAAGCAGAACCTGGTAAGCGTCGAATCTTTCCAGGGCGGTGTTGACCCTGGGATATTTGTGCTCCACGTAGGCAACAAAAAGCGGATTAACCGATACCAGGATCGTCTGGTCGTGGAGGCCGAACTCGTCGATCACGGCAACGATCTTGTCAGCGTCCTTGAAACCCTTGTTCTTCATGTCGAGGTAGAACCGGAGCGTTTTGCCAAATTTCTGGAAGACTTCCCGGAGCGTGGGGACGGTGTTCGTGGTTTCCTTGCCCGCAAATAACAGCCTGTGCTCCTGGGCCTGGGCCAGGGTCAGGTCCTTGAATGGCACGTCCAGTCCCAGCAATCGTCGCGCGGAGTCATCATGGAAAACCGCCAGTTCGCCATCCTTGGTCTCACGCACATCAATCTCCACCGCTGGGAAGCCATACTTCCTGGACTCGGCCAGCGCTGCCTCGCAATTCTCCGGAACATTCAGCCACACACCCCGATGCGCGAAAAGCAGGACTGAATCGCTGTCCCACGCAAAGGTATCATCAAATCGCGGGCGCCAGCCCCCCCCGACCAGCACCAGCAGGAGGTAAAGCAACAGGAGACACGCCAGACCAATGATGGGAATTCTCGCCTGTTTCAGAATCGCCGCTGGCCTGAATCGGGAATTTGGCACCGGCGGAATCTGGAGCAGCCCGCCACGCGTGGCAAATTGATTCTCACGGTTACCCGCGGCCGTCGAGACGGTAAACCATACTGACGCAGGTTTTCCCTTGAATCCAATCAAGGCAGGAAGTTGCGGCCGGCGGCCATTCGGCCGGAATCTTGGTCGCCCGGTGCCGGCGAATCCGTTCATTTTGGTCAGCCGTGTTCCATTTCTCACCACTCCCTGTTCGCGAACTGACGGGCGCAGGCGGCTGGGGCTGGAAGACTCGTGGCACGAAAACTGCCGGTCAGATGGCCAAAGGCTGCCATGCAGCGACGAAGGAAAATGAAAACTATGAAAAGAATCATTGCCATCACCTGTGCCGGAGTCCTGACCCTCGCCGCGGCGTTTGCCGGCGAACCTAGCCAGGCGGACCAAAAGTGGCTGACGGCCATCGAAAAAAAGGTCGCCCAGGGCGACACCAAAGTTTCGACCCCCAGCCAGGAACGCGTGAATCTGCTCAAGGACTGGGCCGGTAAGAACGGTTACAGCGCGTCGGTGACCAAGCTCGACGGTGGTTATCGCATCGACTTGTCCAAGAGCCTGGCCCAGAAGTAATCGGGCTGTCCCCGCGTGGGATTGACCCGTGCTTTCGGAACGGCGGCAAGTCTCCGGGGTGGGCCGTCAAGTGCGGACCTGCCCGTTGCCCATGCCGAGCCACTTGTAGCTCGTCAACTCCTCCAGACCCATCGGCCCGCGCGCGCCGATCTTGTCGGTGCTGATGCCGATCTCCGCGCCCATGCCGAATTCGCCGCCGTCGGTGAAGCGCGTGGAGGCGTTCCAATACACCGTGGCCGAATCCACTTCCGCGAGGAATTGCTGCGCGTGCGCTTCGTTGCGCGTCACGATGCTGTCCGAGTGGGCTGAGCCGTAGTGGTTGATATGGTCAATCGCCTGCTTCACGCCGTCCACCACGCGGACATTGAGGATGTAGTCGTTGTACTCGGTGAACCAGTCCTGCTCGTGCGCGGGCTTGAGCCGCAGTTGCGGGTTCGATGTTGAATGTTGAATGTTGAATGTTTCCAAGGCCAATTCATCGCAACGCAGCTCCACGTGTTTCTCTGCCAGTCGCTTTCCGATGACCGGCAGAAATGTCCCGGCCACCGCCTTATCCACGAGCAACGTCTCCATCGCATTGCAAACGGCAGGCCGTTGAACTTTCGCGTTCATCGCGATGTCCTCGGCCATTTTCAAATCCGCCTCCGCGTCCACGTACACGTGGCAAACGCCCTTGTAATGTTTGATGACCGGCACTTTGCTGCACTCGGCTACGGCCCGAATCAAACCTTCTCCGCCGCGAGGCATGCACAAATCCACGTATTGCGTCAACGACAGCAACGCCGGAATCGCCTCGCGGTCGGGCACCGGGACGACCTGGATGACGTGTTCGGGAAATTGTGGGTGGGGCGAGGCTGCTGGCGAGCCGGCGCGCAAGGACGCTCGCTCCACCAAAGCTTGTTTCCCCGCCTCGATCATCGTCTTCGCGATGAGCTGATTCGAATTCAACGCTTCCTTGCCGCCGCGCAGAATCGTGGCGTTGCCCGATTTGAAACAAAGACTCGCCGTGTCCGCCGTCACATTGGGACGCGACTCATAAATGATGACCACCACGCCGATGGGGGTGGAAACTTTTTGCAGCCGCAGGCCGTTGGGTCGCGTGCGTTCGTCCAGGATGCGTCCCACCGGATCGGGCAGGGCGGCCACCTCGCGCAATCCTTTCGCCATTGAAGCGATGCGTTTGTCATCCAGCTTGAGCCGGTCGAGCATGGCCGACGAGAGATTCAATTTCGCGCCGACCTCCATGTCGAGCGCGTTGGCCTGCTTTAGGGCCTCGCTGTTCTTTTCCAGCGCATCGGCCATCGCGAACAGACAGGCGTTCTTCTCCGCCGTCGTCAGTTTGGCGAGTTCGCGCGACGCGGCCCTGGCCTGTTTGGCCAGTTGCGTCATCTGTTCCGTCAAGTTCATGGGACAAAGGTAAGGTAAAAATGAATACGTGAAAGACAGAAATGGTCGGTCATTTGTTCGCCCAAGAAGTTTCTTGGCAGTTACGCCTTCACGTTTTAGAAAGATGGGCGTCATCAACTCATGAAACGAACGATCGTCTTATTTGCGAGCCTTTGCGTCCTCGGCTGCGCCGTGCCCCTTGTCTCCCGAGCGAAACCAAACCTGGTGCTTATCATGGCCGACGACCTTGGCTACGAAACCATCGGCGCGAACGGCGGGACGAGTTACCGGACGCCGGCGCTCGACAAGCTGACCGCCACCGGCGCGCGCTTCACGCACTGTTACGCGCAGCCGCTGTGCACGCCCACGCGTGTGCAGTTGATGACCGGGCAATACAACGTCAGAAATTACATCACGTTCGGCAACATGGATCGGCAGGCGGTCACGTTTGCCAACCTGCTCAAGTCCGCCGGTTACATCACCTGCGTCGCCGGCAAGTGGCAGCTCGGGCACGATCTCGATCTGCCCCGGAAATTCGGGTTCGACGAATACTGTCTCTGGCAACACACGCGTCGTCCGCCGCGCTACGCCAATCCCGGCCTCGAAATCAACGGGGTCGAGAAGGATTACACGAACGGCGAATACGGCCCTGACCTTGTCAATGCTTACGCGCTGGACTTCATCACGCGCCAGAAGGACAAGCCGTTCTTCCTGTATTATCCGATGATGCTCACCCACGGCCCGTATCAGCCGACGCCCGACAGCAAGGATTGGGATCCCAAGGCCATCGGCGAGGGTGTCAACCATGCGCCGGAACACTTTGGCGACATGGTGGAATACACGGACAAGCTGGTGGGCAGGGTCATCAACAGGCTCGATCAGCTCGGTCTCCGTGACAATACGCTGGTGCTTTTCCTCGGCGACAACGGCACGGGCAAAGGCACACGTTCGATGATGGGTGATCGCGTTTTTATCGGTGGCAAAGGCGCCACCACCGATGCCGGCATGCACGTGCCGCTCATCGCGAACTGGCCGGGCCGCGTTGTGGCCGGCAAGGTCTGCCCCGACTTGGTGGACACGACGGATTTTCTTCCGACACTGCTTGATGCCGCCGGGGTAAAGTCACCGTCGGATATTCAATTCGATGGCCGGAGTTTCTTTCCGCAACTCTGCGGTAAGAAAGGAAATCCGCGTGATTGGCTCTATGCGTGGTATTCGCCACGCCAGAATCCGAACAAGACCGTGCGCGAATTCGCTTACGACCAGCGCTTCAAGCTTTATCGGACCGGCGAATTCTTTGATCTCAAACAGGATCCGGATGAAAAACAACCGGTCAAAGTTGCTTCACTCACGGGCGAGGCCGCCGCGGCGGCCAAGCGGTTGCAGGGCGCGCTGGACCAGTTCAAGGACGCGCGTCCCGCTCGCATTGAACAACTCAGTGAGGAGGCCATGGGGAAAAAACCGGCGAACGGAAAAAGGGAAAAAGCGAAACAATGAAAACGACCCCCGAGACCATGCGCCAAAAATCGCAGTTCCGAATCCGATTGGTCGGAAGTCTTTTGCCCCTGCTCATGGCATCCAGCGTGGCGGCTGATGCCGTCGGCCAGCCCAACGTTCTATTTCTGTTCGCCGACGACCAGCGCGCGGACACGATTGCCGCCTACGGCAATTCGCACATCAAAACCCCGAACCTCGACCAACTGGTGGCCGACGGTTTCAACTTCCGAGGCAATTACATTTTCGGCGGCAACAGTGGCGCTGTCTGCCAGCCGAGCCGGGCGATGTTGATGAGCGGCAAGACGTGGTTTCATGTGGACACGCAGACGCTCAAAGGCGTTAAAACCTTGCCCGAACTGCTGCGGGAAAACGGCTACGTCACGTTCGCCACCGGCAAGTGGCACAATGGCGAGGAATCGTGGCTGCGTTCCTTTCAGAGCGGAAAGAACATCTTCTTCGGCGGGATGGCGAACCATCTGAAAGTGCCCGTCCGCGACCTTGGCAAGGACGGCAAGCTGACGGAGAAGCGCACGGGCAAAAAATTTTCCACCGAGTTGTTTGCGGACGCGGCGGTGGAGTTCCTCAAGCATCAGGACGGGAAAACGCCGTTCTTCGCCTACGTCTCCTTCACGGTGCCGCATGATCCGCGCATGCCGCCGATGAAATATCGCCAGCCGTATTATCGCAACCGGCCGCCGCTCCCGCAGAATTTCCTGCCCCAACTTCCGTTCGACAACGGGATGATGGTCCTGCGCGATGAAGTACTGGCGGCCTGGCCGCGGACCGAGGACGTCATTCGCGACCAGCTCGCCGAATACTACGGCTTGATCACACAACTCGACGACCAGATCGGGCGCATTCTCGGCGCGCTCAAGCAATCCGGCCAGGCCGACAACACAATTATCATTTACTCCGCCGACAACGGACTCGCCCTGGGCAGCCACGGCTTGCTGGGCAAACAAAACGTGTTTGAACCGAGCATGCGGGTGCCGCTGATCTTCGTTGGTCCGGGCATTCCGCGCGGCAAAACCACGACGGCGTTCAGTTATTTGATGGATGTCTATCCCACGTTGTGCGACGTGCTGGGCATTCCCGCGCCGGCAGGTTTGGAGGGTGAGAGCCTACGTCCGTTGTGGGAGGGCAGGCAAGCGCGGGTGCGCGATTCGGTGTTTCTGCCGTTCATGCAAATCCAGCGCGCCGTTCGCGATGACCGTTGGAAACTCATTTGTTATCCGAAGATCGGTTACCTGCAGTTGTTTGATCTGCAATCGGACCCGTACG
Source organism: uncultured Bifidobacteriaceae bacterium (assembly GCA_964458575.1). GTDB lineage: Bacteria > Verrucomicrobiota > Verrucomicrobiia > Limisphaerales > JADLHS01 > CAYWMD01. The sequence goes on from CAYWMD010000038.1 coordinate 13,684, forward strand.
AGAAGACGAATCTCTTCGAGCGTGCCGATTGCGCCGAACACGTCCAGCGTCTCCTGAAGCTCATGAAAGAATGGCAGGTGAAGGAGGGCGACGATGTCGTGCTTCCGGCCACGAGCAAAGCTCCCGAGCCGATGGATCTGACCGGGCACAAACGCAAGCCGGACATCTGTCAGCCGGAGTGGATCGTGAAAAAGTATTTTGATCCCGGCACGCCCCTGCCGGGCAAATCGCAACCCGCAAGCCTGTGAACTGTGACGGGACGACGCCCGATTGGATTGACCTGGGTGAACTCCGCGACCGAAATGAACGGGCGCTGTGAACCCGCGAATCGCCGGAGCGCGGCCATTCTGGCCGCAGCGCCTCGATTGGGAATGGACTGTTGGACTGCGCCGTTTGCAGAGAAGAGTATCCGGAACGCCTCTCACCCGTCCTGCGGACACCCTCTCCCCATTCGATGGGGAGAGGGATGGGGTGAGGGGCCGCCTCATGGGCAGGGTGACCGCAGGCCAGGTGAGAGGTTTTCCGTCCTTCATACCGAATGTCATTTTGGCAAACGCTCGGGCCCGCGTGGGTCGAGCCCCGCGAGCGCTGCGGGCGGGACGCCCGCGCTCCGCTTATTGGCCAGCGCATGGTTGCTCGTGTTTTTGGCAATCATCCTGTCGGCGGCGTCGGCCGTTGCTCACGACGATTTCGACATCGAAGAGGTTAAGTTTTCAACTCCCAGCGCCGAGGTTGTCGGCACCCTGTTGCGGCCGGAATCGTCGGCGGACGTCCCGTGCGTGGTGATCGTTGGTGGCACGCTATCGGAGACGCGGGACGGCGGACTGGTGAATCGCAGTCGCCCGCCCCGGGACGCGTTGAAACGGCTGGCGGACGCGCTGGTGACGGGTGGCTATGCCAGTTTGCGTTACGACCGGGTCGGGTTTGGCGCGAGCAAACCCAAATCCACATGGACCGGTTCGTATCACCAGGAGGCAGAAGCTGCAGCTGCGGCTATCCGCTTCGCGCGCGGGCGCCGGGGTTTGAGCCAGGTGATGGTCGCGGCGGAAAGTGCCGGGGCGTACATGGCCTGCCTGGCCGCCAAGGACGGCGTGCCAGCCGACGGTTACATTTTCCTCGGCGGTTTGGGCAGCCCGGCCATCGAGATGTACGAATATAACTTTGGCCGGCTGGCAAAGTTCGCGGAAGCGAAACCGGAAAACCTCGCCTGGGCGAACGAACACGCCCGCCGAGACCTCGCTCTGGGCCGCCACTACCTCGAGATGTTCGAGGCGGCGGAAAAGGGCCGGGATCAATTCGAACTGGTGGACGGCGAATTCAAAGCCACGATGGGTCTGGCGCGGCGGCGGGAGGAACTGAAGTTTCCGCCCGATGAAATGTTCCGATACATCTCCGCGCCGGTTCTCGCTCTGGCGGGGGCGAACGACTTGAACGTTCCACCGCAACATGCCGGCCGCATCGTGCAGATCGTGAACCAGGCGGGCAACACGAACGCGGTCAGCTTTTTGATTCCGAATGCGGACCATAGCTTCCAACTGTCGCCACCGGACCCGGGCCTGGCGTTTCGCGAACGCTACACCTTCGATTGCTTCAAGCGGCCATACGCTCCTGGTGTGTACCAGGTCATGCTCGCGTGGCTGCGCAAGGTTGCGCCCAGTGCCGCTGCTCCACCTGGAGCGGTCGCCGGGGTCGATTATTTCCCAATCCATCAACGCGCGATTGCCGCACCGGAAGTGGACGCGAAAACCGACACCACCCCGGAACGGCTTCAGCTTGCGCCCGGAATCGAGATCATTGAGGCGATCACGGACAAAACCAAAACCGCCGGCGTCGAAACCCTCGAAGGGCGGATCGGGCCCTTGCTGCTCGGTGAAGGTTGCCAGGCGCATTTCATTGACATGCCGGGCGGGATGTTTCTGGCCGAACACCCGCACGGCAGCGAGAGCATCATTTACACAGTGCGCGGCCGTTGGGTGTTGTGCAGCCAGGGCCGGCGGCAATTGATGAAACCCGGTTCGCTCTATCGCTTCGCGGCGAACATCTCGACCGGTTACGAAGTGCCCTTCAAGGAAGACGCCTACATTCTGATTTTCAAAGGGGACCGCACCACGAAGGTGGAAAAGGAATTCATTGATTATCTGCAAGGCCTGGCGAAGCGACTCCAGCACGAACATGAAGCCGGCACGCCGTTTCGATTGAAGGAATTGCCGAAGGACCATCCGGCCCGCCGGTTTGCGCGTGAGGTCAATCCGAAGTTCGACGAGGAATTTCCCTGAACACCCATCGCGAGTTTGGGACAACTCGCCGCGGTCATTCGTTTCGGTATTTCTTGTGGCACGCGCTGCAGGATTGTCCGGCCTGCTTGAACGCGGATTCGAGTTCGGCAACACCAGCCCGTTTCTTCAGCAGCTTGCGAAGTTTGTCCGCCGAGTCTTCGGCCATCTGTAACTCCGTGCGAAAATCCTGCGGTCGTTGGGCGGTGTCGGGCATGCGGGCGATCTCGCGGAGTTGTTCCCAGAGCATCGTAGCCTCGTGTTCGGGTGAAATGTCCGCGTGACCGGCCGGTATTTTCCAGCCGGCGGCCTGGGATTGCTTCAAATGGTCAAAGTGCACATCAATCGCGACCATCGCGTCCACGAGCGACGGCGTTCGCGCAATCTCCGGCGGCTTGCCAACGGCCGCGAGTTGCGCGACCGTCGGCGCTTTGAACTCCCGCGCGGACCGATACAAACCCGGATAATCGTCCGCGGTGCCGGCCTGGCGCAGGAACGCCACGCCCTGATGCGGCGTCCAGCCTTGAGCGGCTTCACACATCACAGCCACGGCCGTTGGTCCGCGATGTTTGCCATGATGACAGTGAACGAAAAATGGGCCGGAGAATTCGGCGGTGAGCTTCGCCAGCTCGGCGACCCGGTTGGTTGGAACGCCATCGTAACCAAACGGCAAGTGGACGTAGCGCAGTCCGTATTGGTGCGCCAGCTTCACGTCCGGCTTGCTGCCGTCCACGCTCACGATGGTCTTTATGCCGAGTTTTTGGAGCGAGGCAAACCCCGCCTCGCCTTCCGGTTGCGAACCGGAGTAAATGTTCTGCGTGGCGCGGAAGGCGTTGTGGATGCCGGGAATTTCCAGCGCTTCGGCGACGCGGTTCGTCGCGGTGGAAGCCTGACGTTCGCTGGCGCGCACCGTTTGAAAGACGGCCCCACTGAGGGCGGCAGCGAGCAAAAGTGAAGGCAAACGTCTTGGCGTTGAATTCTTCATGCCTATGAATGTTTTATCGCAAAGGCCAGCAGCATAGTCGTTACAATGATTTTGCCATAATCCCGGGGCTTCAGCATCGAATGACCAACATCCATCAACCAACATCCAACGCGGAGCAGCCGCTGCGAGTTGGGACAACTCGCGCTCCGGTTTTGGTTGCGGCTCTGCCGCGCTGTGGATGGATGCCGTATCCGCTGGCGGGTCGGTTTGACCGCGACCTTTCCCAAGTTCCGCGGAGGAGTCGTCATGCGTGCTGGCCAGCGAATATACAACGTCATCCGCCGGCCGCGAAGAAATCTTCACCGGCTTGATGGGGGAAGTTTATATGGAACGAGCTTCGGTGGATGGGCAGCCAAACTGGATTTCACGCTGCTTCAGGTCCGGAAGGATGTGCGGTTGAAATGCACATTGACCCGATGCTGCACTTGAATACTCTCGGTTACGCAGACGCAAAATGAAATCAAAGTTCCGCGGGCGAAGGTTGCCGCCGCTGCCATTTCCGGCGTGGTGCTGGGCTTGATGGTGGCCGGCGCCGTGAAACCGCCATTGTGGGTGGCGGCCGTGATCGTCGGTGTCTTTGCCATCTTCCATGGCGTCGCGCACGGACGGGAACTGCCGCAGGCCGCGAACCCGGTAACCTACGCCGTGGGTTTTGTCCTCTCGACGGGTCTGCTGCATCTGAGCGGCATCACGCTGGGTTTGCTCACTCGCTGGCCCTGGGGCCGGATCACGGTGCGGGTGGCGGGAGTGGCCATTGCCGTGGTGGGGTTTGGATTTCTTTTCAAGTTCCTGTGAGATTGCGCGAGCGGACGTTGTCATGGAAGCGGCTCTGGCCGCCGGCCGTCTGGCTGTTTGCTTTTCCCGCCCCGGCGCACGCACACACCACCATCAAGGGCATGGGCGAATTCGTGGGCGGGTTGGTCCATCCGCTTGTAACGCCGTCGCACGTTTTGATTCTTCTGGCGCTGGGCCTGATGCTGGGCCAGCACGCGCCGTTGAAACTCAAAATGCCCCTCTTGGTGTTTGCCCCGTTGTCAGCCGTGGCAATGATTCTGAGCACCACGGCATCCGGCTTGGTTGTTCCCCAACCCCTACTCGCCGGCGTCGCCTTGGGTGCGGCAGGTCTGGTGGCGCTGGGAAAAGCCGTCCCGCGGGTGTTGACGGCGGTGCTGCTGGCGGCCGCCGCAGTCGCCATGGGAATTGATTCAGCTGCGGAACGGGGACCGGTCGCGGCGGTGATCAAGACGCTGTTGGGGACGTGGCTTTGCCTAGTCGTGGTGGTATTCGATCTGGCGTTCTACGTCTCGCGTTGCACGAACACGCCATGGATGAAAATCGGCATCCGCGTGATCGGCTCGTGGATCATCGCCATTTCGCTGCTGGTGCTGGCGTTTTCGCTCCGGCAGTAAAACCGCCAACCCGTTCGCGGGCCGATGCCCGGCGGATGCGTCCTGCCCAAGGCTCAACCCTTCAGGAAACTGTTCAGCATCCAGATGGTCTTTTGATGGAGTGTGATGCGCCCGATCATCAGGTCCTGGCTCTCGGGATCGTTGGCTTCGCCGGCCAGGTCACGGGCGCTGGCCGCATCCGCTACCAGCTTTTCATTGGCCTTGATGAGCGCGCGGACATACTCCTCCTGCGCCAACGGCGACGCGAATTCCTTCAGCTTCGCGGTCTGCGCAAACTTGCCCAGGCCGCCGATGGCGTAGGCGCCCCGGGCACGGACGCGTTCGGCGATCTCGTCAATGGCCGTGAACAATTCCTCATATTGCGTTTGAAACGCCGCATGCAGGGCGAAGAAACCCGGGCCTTCCACGTTCCAATGCGCCAGATGCGTGAGCGACATGAGCGCGTAGGAATCGGCGAGCACCTGGTTGAGGCTGGCGATGAGGCGAGTTTCGGAATTTGATTTGGTTTTCATTTTGTGTGGCATGGTCATGCTGGCTTTCCGGCGGTTGTTCGATCAAAATCGCAACCGTAATGTTACTGTTCAAAGCGCCCGCACCTCTGCGCGGGTATTGGCAATTGTTTAACCGAAATTGACCTTGGTCCCCGGCGCGCTCGCATGGCTGCTCGCGGGTGGCGCAAAAAACTACTCGCCCGAATACCCGGCCACCGGGGGTCCGCTGCCCGGTTCGCGGAAGTTCGCCACGCGTAATTCGGTTGGTTTGAGCGCCACCACATGTGCGTCGTAGAACATCGCGTTCATCCGGTTGCCGTGGCGCGTAGGATAATGACTCGGGTTGTCAAACGGCACCCACGGTGGCCGTGGGGGAGCGCTCACCCGCGAGTCCGAGCAGCCCGGGCTGCGGCGATGATCCCAAACCACGATGCGGAGGCTTGGTTGCGTGACGAACGAGTCCCGCTGCATCATGGGCGAGCCCGTGCTGTAATTCATCGCAAAGCTGCATTGCCACTGCGGCTCGACCGCGCATTTGAATATGTTGGTTGTGCCGAAATAGCCGAACATCAGTCCGGACTTGAACCCCGCGCCGGGCGGTCCATCGGGAACTTGCGTCGGATCGTAGGGGGACCACCAGATTTCGTTCGGTCCGGAAGGCGGCGGATTGTTGGGCCCGTTGCCGGACGGCACGCCCGCGCTCAGGCCGTAGGGATCGTTGGGGGTGTCGGGACAGTAGCGATAGGGCACGTTCACATCGCTGTTGTCGCTGCGATACATGGTGTAAGCGACCGCGACCTGCTTGAGGTTGTTCAGGCACGAAGTTTGACGCGCCTTCTCCCGGGCGCGCGCCAGGGCCGGCAGCAGCAGCGCGGCGAGGATCGCGATGATGGCAATGACCACCAGCAGTTCGATCAAAGTGAACGCCGTGCGCCGTTCACGCGCGCGTTGCGAGGACATGGCTAGATCGTGGCATCATGGCCCATGCGTGGAAAACTTTTTCCGTGACAGACGCGGCGGCATGTGGTCAAAGATGCAGAGGAAAACTATGGAAGCGATCAGTTCAACCTGTGGGGCGTTCAGACCGTGCTGCGTCGGGAAGGCGGCACGGTCACGTCCGGGATTTACCTTGATCGAACTGCTGGTGGTCATTGCCATCATTGCCATTCTGGCCGGACTGCTCCTGCCGTCGCTGGCCAACGCCAAGCAAAAGGTGAAAACGGTGGTGTGCGCCTCGAATCAGCGGCAATTGGCCATCGCCGCCATGGCCTATGCGCTCGATAACAGCGAGTGGATGAACGCGCTGGAGGATTATCGCTACCCGGATGGGGTGACGGTGGAAACGACGTTCCGCTATTTGCTTTGGGAATATGTCGGGCGCTCGCCGAAGATTTATGATTGCCCCGCCGAATTGAAAGCCATCTATGCCGACGGGCTTTCCGCTACCGACGCGAGTTACGGCGGGCTGACGCTCGATCCCGCCACGGACTGGACGCGGCTTTACGGTGTGCTTCATCCTTACGAGCGCTGGAACGCCAGCGGCATCGGCATCGCGGGGGTACATTGGATTCGCAAGAGCGACCCGAACTGGGCCACGCGGCCGAAATCGTTGGCCTTTGGACGACCGGTTGAATCCGGTTATCGCGAGGGAATGAGTCGCACGACGCAAATCTCGTCGCCGGCCAAGCTCATCTGGTTTGGGGACGGCGGCAGCGGCACCGCGGCACTTTGGGCCGATGACAATTGGTGGATCAAATCCGCCGCACCGGGCTATGCCCAGGGCGCTCCGGGTTTCAACCGCATCCTTCAGGACGATTACGGTTGCCGCCGCCACGCTGGCAAGGCCAATTACGTTTTTGCCGATAGCCACGCGGCGCGCTTCAACGCCAACGACCTTCGCTGCGATCCGGAAGAGTGCTGGTGGTCGTTGCAACTGGACGCGCATCGCGGTGCAACGTTGGGACTGGCGGGACAGTGATCGGTGGACGTCATGCGCCCGCTATCAAAATTGCGACTCAAGTTCGCCCTCGTGACGGTGCTGATGGTTGTGGGAGTTGGCTTCGCTCTCACCCGATTCAGGAGCTTTCGCAACGCGGGACCGGAGAACGCGCGGGTTTGGTTTTACGATCAGAGCGAGAAGCGGCTTTACGCCGCAGCGAGCGATGTTGTCCCGCCGAACAAAGGCGTCGGTGGCAAAAGTGATGACGGCGTGCGGGCAGTGGTCATCGCGTTTCGCGGTGAACAAGCTGACCCGCGGAAGCAGCGTATCGCTTATCTCGAAACCTACACGCCGGAGTTGAAAGCGCTCCTCGAACAGGTCCGGGCCGCGCGAGCTTCCGGCAAGCCATTCGCCGGGCGGATTCCTTCGCGTGACAGTGATTACTTCCAGGCCAACACACTGGTCAAATCCACGGATGACGACGAGTGGCATCCGATCAGCAGCGTTGCCGGTCAGAAGATTTTAGCCGCGTGGCGCGCGTGGCGCGGGACCGATGGCCAAGGACCGATCGTTTGCGCGCCTTGAAGTCGCTGCCGCGAACTTTGCCGCCGAAACGAAAGCTCACCGGACTTGATATTCCAGGATTTCCGCCTCGCGGTTCTCGTGGAAGGACACCGCGATGTAAATCGCCCGGCGCGACGGCACGAACAAACCGGTGCGCGCGTGACGCGCGGTGGGGATCGTATCCAACCGGGCCAACGCGCCGCTTGCCGCGACGGCAAAGACATCAAGTGCGCCCATTTCACCAGCCGGAGAACACGGGCTGGCCGTGCCCGGTTCCTGGAGGTCCGGGCGAAAACCACCGCCAATCACCAGCACGCGACCGGTCATGGCGTCGTAAAACAAATCGTCCGAATCATCCGTGCAGGGTGCTTCGGCGACGACGGTGCGGCTGCGGGTGTCAATGACGATCAACCGCGCCGGTCGGCGGCTGGCGATAAACAACCGTTCGTTTGCCGCGTCAAAAGCCATGGGAAAATTCCGCGCCCGGCCTGGCAACGCAATCAAAGTTTCGATGCTTCCGTCGCGCCGGTTGGCCACGGCCACCGAGCCGTCCTCCACCGCGCGGACGCCGCGAGGCAGGTTGGCAAACACCCGTTCACCCGCTGGGTCGAACTGGAACGATTCGGGACGCGAGGTAAAACGAATTTCGCGAAGCCGGCGCCAGTTGTGTGGCTCGTAAATCGCAATGGCCCCGCCGTTCGTGCTTCCGTAGCTGACAAAAACCACGTCCGCTTTTGGGTCGTATCGCACGTTGTCAGCGTCGGCGCCGACCTCGATGACCTTGGTTTCCTTCAAGCTCCGCGTGTCAAACACGTGCAGCGTTCCATCGCCGCCGCAGGCGATAGCGGCGCAACCGGTGCTGGAAATCACAGCGGCGCCCTGGGGGCGGCTCAGTCCGGCAATACTTTGAACGCGCCGGCCCGCGTCGAGATCGAGCACTTCGACCGAGCCGTTTTCCAACGCCGCCACGAACAGCCGTTTGGTGACCTGATCATACGCCATGTGGTCAATGCGGCCAGGGACGCCGACGTTCGGGCGCGTGACGCGGACACCGGGAAGGACGAAGGTCCGGGACAACTTTGCTGGCGGTTCACTGGATTTCCCCGGTCCGGGTTGGGCGCAACCCGAAGGCAGGCTGGCGATGACGGCCAAGGTCAGGACAACCCTCGTCACGCGGCGGTTGTTGGTCCGGTTGGATGGAGGCGGGTGATGTGTGCGCTTTTGCATGGCGACGCATGATCGTAGTCCGGTTTTTCCCTGTGGCAACCCGGTTTTACATCGCTCTTCGCCGCTTTCCAATTTCCGCGAGAACGTTGGTGGCGACGCTCCGGCTCAATCCGTTGAACGAGGCGCAAACGTCGCCGCGCGGATCCACGAGCATGATGCGGTCGGTGTGGGCGAAGCCGCCGGGAACCAGCCCGATCAATTCCGGCGAGCGCGACATGAAGCTGGTTTCAATCAGGCGATACAACCCGTCCTTTTCGCCCGTGAGGAACAGCCAGCGGTTGGTGTCCGCGCCCAAACTGTCCGCGAACTTTGCCAGCACGGCGGGTGTGTCCGTCGCCGGGTCAACCGAAAGCGAAACCAGTTTCACATCGGGCACGTCGGCAACCAAACGTTGAATATCCGCCATCCGGTCGTTCACGGCACGGCAACTTAGCGAGCAACTGGTGAAGGCAAAATTCACGACCACGAACTTTCCCGCCAACTCGGCTTCCGTGATGGATCGGCCCGTGCGGTCGGTGAGGGTGAAGGGAATCAACTGGCGCGGTCGGTCGGGTTGGGCCGGAGCTGCGGTGGTTTCCCTTCGCGGTTTGGGAATGAAGGCGATAGCCACACAAATCCCGGCGATTCCCAGCCCGAGCGCGAGCGTGGAAAGGAACTCACGCCCGTTGAGTTTAGAATTCGCGTTTGTTTTCAAAGTATATAATTCGATGTATGGTCGCCGATTGCATACTGGTCTGGTCAAGTGCATTCGCTACGGCCGTCGACCGGGAGGCAGGCCCGCCTGCACCGCTGCGGGGTGCAGGCGGGTTGATATGACTGGATGGCCGTCACTCTGCCAACAAGGCATCCCAACGGTAGCTGTAGATCCAATTGGCAAGGGTTTTCATGTCATTGGGTGGCACAATTGTCTTCAGCGGTATCATGACATTCGTACCCCATTTTCCCGATCCACCGTTTTCCATCTGCGCTATGAACGTGTTAATGGCATTGGGATCGTTGCGATACTTTGCTGCCACATCCCGGTACGCCGGTCCCACGTTCTTCACATCGGGATTGTGGCAAGTGAGGCACGTACGAAGTGTTGCAAGGTCCTGACATTCCTTGCGGTTGACCGGCAGAAAACGCGCCGCGGCCAATTGCCAGGCATTGCCCGTCTTGACCACAACGCCGAACACGTCCGTTGCGACAGTTGGCGTTTCACGATCCGCAATGGCTTTGCTGACCAGCACTGTGACTTCTGTGCTGTCGGAGCATTTGACTTTGGCCGTGCCCGACCCATCGAACTTGGGTCCGGCGAACATCACGTTGGTCAACTGCACGTAACGTCCGGCCATCGTTCCAGCGTCTTTGAATAACGCTCCGGCAACCGGTGACGAGGTGAATGGTTTGTTGGTTTCTGACACCGACACGCTGCCGGGATTGGGAACGAGTGCGGCCCCGAACGGACCTTCGCCCAGTTTTCCGGCGAGCTTGACGACGTTTCGCGGAACAAGTTGCGCACCGCCCTTGGCATCGGTGAGCACGGCGAGCGCGGGATCGCCCGGGTTGTGGACGTAAGCCAGGACTTTCTGGTCGGGCAACACAAGCCTGGCCGCGACGATGCCCGTCACAGAAAACTCCGTGGCAGTGTCCTTGGCCTTGCCGGTTGCCGGGTCAATTTGTGCGAGTACGTCCTTGATGGGCGTCTGGGCGCAGAGGATTTGCGCCGCGAGCGTCAGCAGCCCGGCGGTCGTAACACATTTTCGTGGGATGTAATTCTTCATGGATCGTTGTCGTTTCTTTCCGTTTTCAGTTCAAATAGGTTTCAAGTTGATGGCCGCGAATCTCCCCAAACGGGAAGCCCGGCGCGCAGGCGCGGCACGATTTGCCGTCCAGCGACGCGGCCAGCCGGAGTGATTTGGCAGACAGGGTTTGGGACAGTTGGCCGAAGCGGGTCGCACCCCGCTGAACTGAGGCTTGCCACCTCAGCCATGCGCAGTTGCGATTCAACCTCAGACGAAACTGTATCGTGAGATTCGAGGGCGGGGTTTGGGAGGCTCTTCGCGCCGTGCGGCGGCCTTCCGATCAGCGGCGGCAACGCGCTCGTGTTCGCAGGCGAAGTCAAAGTCAGTGAACTCCCATACCAGCCCTAATTCTTGTTTTGAGCCTGGTTTGGCGTGTTGCTTCTCTTGCTGCTTTTGCTCCGCCTTGCCCTTCTGAATCACCTTGCACAAACCACACGGGTGCTGGCCGTCGAAGGTCTTGCTCACGGCTTCGGAAAGCGAGGCATCGCGCGAGTAGCTGACAATCATGCCCGTCCAGGCGACGGTTTGCAGAAACACCCAATGAGTGCCAAGCGAAAGACTCATCGTCAGGACAAACCCCCAGCGGCAAGCGCAAAGCAGCGCTCGATGCCACAGGTTGGATGGTCGCCGACCGATTCTCATGGGTTGGCAGAATGCACGGCCGCCTGGGCAGGCGCGGTTTGGATTTGCCGCACCAACCGCAGCAAGTCGCCCGTGACCCCACACTCGCGAAAGGTGAGCCTCGGACTGCTGGGCGTGGCTGGGTTGGCATTGGCAGGCCAGACGCGCAATGTGTCCACCCAGCCCACCACATTGCCGCGCGGATTGACCACCGGCGCTCCGCTGCTGCCCGGGCCGAAATCGGCGGAGATTTCCAGCAACTCCTGCGAGTGCGAGCCATCGCGCTGGAGGCTGCGGCGAGTTACTGACCCTTGGGTGAACGTGAAGAATCTCCCCACCGGATGACTCATCACCGCCACGCGGCTGCCGGCATCAGCCGACGCCTCCAGCGGCAGCTCCGAGACCGGTCCGCCTTCGGCCATCAAGATGGCGACGTCACACTCATCGTCGTCCGCGAGCACGGCTCGCACCGGGAGCACGCGCCCGTCACCGGTCAGAACAATCATTCCTTCGTAGTCGGGATTATGGATGACGTGTGAACTCGTCACGAACGCGCCGGAACTGGAGATAAAGAATCCGGTGGCGGGCAGCGCTACCCACGCGTTGGACTCGCTTTGCCGCGTTAATCGGGCAACGACAACCACGGCCTCTCTGCATCTGGCCGCCAAATCGGCAGCTTCGTACTGAACCATCGAAGGACTGGGAAGCGCCAGCGGAAATCTCAAGCGGCGCTTCAAGAGTTCGGTCCGGGTCAACACTTGACCGCGATCCACCATGAGCCCTCCAAGTCTGCTCAACTCTGTTTGAATGAAGGCATCGTCAACGGGAGGTTGCAACAGGATCTGCGGAATTCCTTCCTGCGCTGGGGTGGTATTCAGACTAAGCCCATTCTGACTGTGGCATGCCAACTGGGAGACAATCAGCACACTCACCACAAGCGGTATGATGCCGATCAAGCGAGCTGTTTTCATCGTGGCGCTGGTTCTATTTCGTCGAGGCATGGGCAATGGCTTCCTTGAACTTCTCAACTAGCGGCGCGTGCATCATGTTGAGCATGTTCACGGCGGTCGGGTCGGCGGTCTTGGGATTGCCGCCACCGGGGAATGGCGGATGCGGATCGTATTCGCCAAGGAGCTGCATTCCTTTGGCGTAGAAATCACCACGATAGCGACGGACAAGTTCCAGCCCCAAATCCAGCCCCGCGCTCACACCGGCGGCGGTGACGCGGTCGTTGCTGTCGAAGACAATGCGCTCCGCGACGGGTGTTGCGCCGACATCCTTCAAGACTTCCAACATCTGCCAATGGCTCGTGGCCTTGCGACCCTTGAGCAAGCCCGCCGCACCGAGCACGAGCGAACCGGTGCAAACGCTGCCGACGAGTTTGGTTTTCGCGGCGCGGCTTTGCAGGAACTTGATCGTCGCCTTGTCTTCGATGGCGGCGAACGTGCCGGTCAATCCGCCGGGCACGAGTAGCAGGTCCAGTTGCTCCGGGCAATCGGCGAAGCTGAGATGCGGCTTCACGCAGAAGCCGCCTTTGCTCGCGCCTTCGCTGGGAACCAGGTCAAGCGTCTTGGCGACGAACCGAACGGTCGCGCCCATCATGCCGGCGAGAAAATAGTGCGGTCCGAGGGCATCGAGCGCGGTGAAATCGGGATAAACGAGAATCGCAATCTGTTCGCTGCCCATGCGGAGTTGTTGTTGCGGATGAATGTGGAGCGGTGCGTTGGTCTTGGCGGTCGCCGGTGCTTCTGCCGCAGTCATTATTTGTGGGGCGATTGTTCCCGTTGCCGAGGCAAGGGTCAGAAGGCGCAGCATTTCGCGGCGGGAGAGGGAATCGTTGTTCATGGTTTTATGGGTTGTTAATAATAGAAATTGCCGAGGAGATGTTTGATTTGCAGATCGGGGCTGCCGGTCCCTGATAGGTTGATGCGTTTGCCCGTGGTCCATTCCACCGAACCGTCCGACCATGCGCGATGGATGCCATCGAGTTCTTCGGCGTGGTAGCGGAAATCGGGATACTTGACCTGTTTGCGGGCGTGAAAGAATTCAAAGCGGCGCGGTTCGGGCGTCAGGAATTCGTCGAGCACGTCCGTCCACAAGACACCGCGCCGGGTGTTCTTGAGGTCGGCGGTGTGGTTGGGGTTCACCAAAGTCGCAAAGCCCATGGTGACCATCTTGGAGTTTTCAATGCCGCCGTAGTAAGCGTAGCCGGTGTAGAGTCCGCCACCCAGAGTCACGCCTTCCGCATAGCCGGAATCTGCGGCCATCGGACAATTGATCCAGCGGGGTTGCTCTGCACGCTTCGGCCAGGTCGCCGCGGGACCGCTGGGGATCATCGTGCCGAGGGTTTGGGCCATGACCTTTAGCCGGTCCACGGTGATGGTGCTGGGAACGAAGTCGTTGACCGCCGGCAACTGCCCGTTGTCCTGGCAATACATGGTGTCGGCGAGCGCGAATTGCTTGAGGTTGTTCATGCAGATGGTGCGCTTGGCGCGATGCTTGGCCTTTGAGAGTGCGGGCAGAAGCAACGCGGCCAGGATGGCGATGATCGCGATGACCACGAGCAATTCGATCAGCGTGAAACCGCTTGAAGCAGGGCGCGGACTGCCGCCGCGTGTTGGCGCAGCGGCAGTCCGGCTTGAATGATGAGGCGCAGCAATCACGGCTGTTGCAGGCGGAAGAAACGCACAGGCTCTCCGGCCGTGACCGGGATGGAATTGGTCGCTCGGCCATCGCCACTGAAGTTGCCGGTGGTGATGACTTCCCATGACTCCGGCGGGAGCGTGAGGTTCGTGGTGGACAGCACGGAGAAACCGCTGCCCGGCAGGCCGTTCGTGGTTTGCAATGTCGCATTGCCGCCATTCACCGCGAACTGATGGATTACCGGCGTTGTGAACGGCACCGTATAACCCGTGAAGGTGAACGTGCCCACATTTGCGAGCTGGTCGGTCGGCGTGGCGAAGAGAAAATTTGCCACTTCAAACGAAACTCCGAGATCGCCGGTAATGGTAATGGAGTTTGTCGTTTCCGTGGTGGACACGTTCAGCAGGTCGAACGCTGCCACGCCATTCGTCGGAGGGGGAATGTTGCCGCGCAAATACCAGCCCGTACCGCCGAGGGCGACGCGATTGGTGTCGTATTGCAAGGTGTAATCGCCGAATAGCAAATTGCCACCGAATCCACCAAACACCGCGAATCGCGCCACGCCGCCCAGACCGATCTTGCCCACATGATTCGTCAAGTCACCACGCGGATACAGGAATGTGGTCGGTTGCGTGTAGCGCGAAGGCAGATTCGACACGGTCGCTCCGTTCATCGCGTAGATTTGATTGGAGTAGGAATAGCCGGCTTGAACGTCGTGCAGCAGGTTGCTTTGGAAGAGCGCGTTGGCCTGCGCCTGATTGAAGAACGCCGAGAGCGTTAGCACCGGCGGCGGGCCGTTGCTCGAGGCCAGCGCTTCCCAGGCGGTTTGGCTGTAATTGATGACGGCCTTACCGGCGAGAACCTTGGTCACGCCCGTGGGAATCAATTCGATGTGTCCGAGAATCGCGTTGGTGTCCAGGTGGCCGTTCACGTCCTGGAAGAATTGCAGCCAGTCGGTGTTGCCAAAAACGTAATCGGCCGACAGGTATAAATTACTATTGACCGTTTCAGCCGTAACGTTCCGCAACTCAAAAATGCTGCCCTGGCCCGGGCCGGACGTGGCATAGATTTTCCAGATGGAATCCGCCGGGTCTTGTCTCAAGGCCAGGTGTTCCCACCAAACGGAGGCGCCCGGCTCATTGAAATCGCTCGTGGAGCGAATCGAGCCGCCCAGCCCGATGTAACCATTCGCGTTGGTCGTGGAGTTGTAGGAGGTGATCTTGTGGTTCGCGGCGAAGCGATTCGTGACATACGTGTTCACCGGCAAAACAAAGCCACCGGACGGTTGCACGAGCGGATAGTCCGGCAGCGGTGTCAGGTAATCGCTCGGATACGCCGCCGCGACCCAATTTGTCCCCTCAATCCGGTCGGGGAACATCCAACGCTGACCATTGGTGTCAGCGCAGGTGTTAGTAACGCCCAACGGCGTTCCGCTGATGTCCGTGTATTCTGCGTTCGGCGCGATGGTAGCCCACGCCGCGCGATCATACGTGAGGTAAACGACGCCGTTGGCGGTGGTGTCCGGCAGCACCGCTGCCGAAACGTGTAATGCAAACATGCCTCCCAGGAAGGCAAGCGCGGTGGTTGGAAAGGTTCTTTTCATATTCGAAATTTGATAACGGCTAATTCTAAATGGTTACGTGTGCCGACACCCTTGCGCATTGCCAGACAGACAACGTCAAAACGGGTGACAGCAATTCAGTTTAATGCAGGCCGTCGGCGACGCGCCTCCAGCCAAAGGACGATTGTTTTGGGAATCAAAGCGCAACAGCGCGATGAAACAGGGACACAGACGCAAAGCGCCGGTGTCTTGAATGCTGAAACGGGAGAAGAATCAAGCCGTCCGCGGCCGGGGCTTGGGAGGAGCTTCGCGCCATGACGGCGCGTGGGAATCAGTCGAGGAAATGAGTTCGCGGTCGCAGGAGAAACCGAAGGCCACAGATTGCCAGACGAGACCCAGATCCATTTTTGAGTCCGGCTTGACCGGTTGCTTCTGCTGCTGCTTTTCTTCGGCGCGCCCCTGTTTGATCGCTTTGCACATCGCACAGGGATGTTCGCCATCAAACGTCTTGCTCACCGCCTCGGAAAACGAAGCGTCGCGCGAGTAAGTGATGATCATGCCTGTCCACGCAATCGTCTGGAGCACGGCCCAGTGCAGGCCCAAAGAAAGGACCAACACGAGCACGGTTGTAAGACGAACGGCAGTGCGCACAGGTTCTAGGTTCGGGCGATTGGGTTGGTGGTCAATCAATCGTAAAATCGAGACGCTCGGGCGGAGCGGTGTTTGCCGCTCCACGCGAATGATTTGGCAACATGTTCGCCAAGCTTAATTTGGCTTGTGCGCTTCGTGGCAGGCCTTGCAGTTCACGGCGTCTTTGTATTTGGCCGCCGCACCTGCTTCATTCTTTTGCAACGCTTCTGCGGCGGCGAGCAGTTTGCCGGTCTTCTCTTTCCAACTGGCGTCGTCCCCTTTGGGCGGTTTTGCCGCGGCGAGTTCTTTGTAGCCGTTGACCAGCTTCTTGATTTCCTCCGCGCTGGCCTTGCCATCAATGGCCTTCTTGCAGATGGGGTCTTCGCCTTTGGGCGCCTTGTGGCAGGTCTTCATGACCTTCTTGATGGCGTCATCGTTTGCGCCCTCGGCCTGTAACTGCCAGGTGAGCGCGCCGCCGGCTATTAACCCCGCGACGCATGCCGCGATTACGACTCTGTTTGGTCTTTTCATTGGGTTGGTTTGGTTGTGGTTGTGGTTCGCCTGACGGGTTGGGCTTGCGAAGTAATCCGGTTACTTCGGGTCGTCAGGAAAGTGTATGAACAAGGAACGAGCATAGTCATTTCATGGCGGAGGTCAAAGGTTGGATTTCATCGCCCTTTTCATTTCTTCCACGAGTTCAGCGGGCTGCCATTCATTCCCCGCGAAAACTTTTTGCACACGGCCTGCTGCGTCCACGACCACGGTGCGGACGTTGTGGTTGATGGACGCGCCTTCGCGCACGAAGGTCAACCCGAAGTTGACGCCGAGCTTGCGAATTTCATCCGTGCTGCCGGTGGCGAAGCTCCAGTGCGCGGGATTGTAGCCATAACCTGTGGCGTAGCGGGCCAATTGCGCCGGTGTGTCGAAGTCCGGGTCGAAGGAGATGGACAGCAGATGCCAGTTCGTCCCGGTGTTGGCGGCGAGCAGTTGTTTCTGCGCTGTTGCCAGATTGTTGTTCATGCGCGGGCAATACGTGGGAAACGGGCAGCGCGTGAAGATGAACGTGAACGCCAGCACGCGCCCTTTAAAATCGCTCAAGCGGATGGTCTGTCCGAGTTGATTGGTGAGCACGCAGTCGGGCAGGGGAGCGCCGACTTCCAATTCCTCGGGTATCACGGCGGGCGGGGAGTCGAGCGGTTGGCTTGGGGAGACGTTGAGGCCGGTACGTTTCACCCGGTCAATCCAGCCGTCGTCGTCCGTGACCAACATGCGGAAGGTAATTTGATCGCCGGGTTGCACGCCGGCCAGTTCGTTTGTGTCGCGCACGTCGAGCAACATGGTCATGGCTTCCATGTAACCGGGGATGTCCTCGTGGGCGATCAGCGCCTTAGTGCCGTTAGCGCGAATGTCGCGGAGTACGCCTTTTACCTGGTAGGCGGTGACGTTGGTGGAGAACTCCGTCACGTGCTGGCCGGAATTTGTCGTGTGTTCATGTGAGGTGGGCGGCTGTTGGCCGCAACCGGCGGCCCACAGTGCCAGGGCAAGGCAAATCGCGGACAAATAGTTTGTTTTCATTAAGGCGTGTTGTTGAGTTGGTGAATCCGGTAGAAGCGATTTCCCACGGGCGCGTTGGTGTCCGTGACGGTCTGAAGATCATTGTTGCCGTAGAGTGGCGCGGTCACGGGCTGCCAGATTCCGGAAGCAGGGGATTCGGACGCTTCCAGCACATTGATGATGTCGGGTGGACTGCGAAAGGAAACCGTCACCCGGTTGGTAAAGGTTTGGAATTGTTCGATCCGCAACCCGGCCTGGATTCTGACCGGCAGAATGTCGGAAGGCGAATGGATGGGGCCGCCGCCCGCACCGTTGGTGGAGATGTCAATGGCGCGGAAGCCCACGATGTAAATCCCCGGCGCGCTACAGGTAAGCTCGCGACCGTGGATGTGGCCAAATGGGTCGGTGCCGGGAGCACCGTTGTTCAAGCTGATAATCCAGGAATTGGTTCCGTTGGTCGTGCCGACCGGGACGCTAAACGTGATGTTCCGGAGGTCATTCTCGCCGTCCCCTTCCCAGAAGGCAAAGCTGCCGCCGGGCGGCCCCTGAACGCTCACCACCTGGACTGCGATTCGCGAGCCAACGGCGGCGTGCCCGGGAATGGGGCCTTGGGGAAACTTTGCCGCGAGCGCGGCAAACGTGATCATCCAATACTCACCCCGATAGTAGCCGGCATTGAAGCCGTTGGTGCGGAGAATCTGGGGAAACGCGTAGTCGGTCTGGGTGGCGTCATAAACAACGCCGTTGCTGAACTGGAGTTTGTCATTCTGGTTTGTGCCCACCGCGCCGACGTAGATGTGCGTGTCGGCGCGGCTTGGGAGCGCGCAGGCTCCCAAGCCAACCAAGAACAGAGAAAAGGCCCGAATCAAGAGCCGTGGGCAAATCAGGCTCACGGGACGTAATGCAACCGGAAGTATTGTTGGTCGGCGTTGCCGTCGAGCACGAAACCGGATTGTCCGTCCACGACCACCGGGGCGTTGGTCACGGTTGTCCACGTCGGTCCGTTGACTGAAGCCGAGGATTGCAATACCCAGTTGGTGGCGGTGCCGAATGGACAGGCGACAAAGACCTTTTTAGCGATGCCAAGAGCAGCCGGCGTCACGGTAAGAGTCAGGGAAATGCCGAAGCCGGCGTTGTCCAAACCGACGCCTTTGCTGGTGATGTCGTTGCCACCCACCAAGATGGTATAATCACCGGCCGGCAGCGCGAAACTGCCGCTGACCATGCCATTGCTGACGGTGGAAGCGGCTGAACCTTTGTAGATAAGTGTGGTCAGTTGGGAGAAATCATTCGTGGGATCGCCCAAGCCGCCGATTTTGAAGTCCGCCACGGAATTCCAGCATCCCTCGGTGGGAACGGTGTTGGTGGCGGATGGATTGAGGTTTTGTTGCACCCAATAAATGCGCCAGGCGACGGAGGCTTCGCTTCCGTCGTGGTCAGAATCGGTTTGCGTTCCCGGAAACGGAGCGATGGCCGCCAGCCCGGCGTAAACGGTAAATGCCGGTGTGAAGCCAGCAAGTGAAGTGGGCGTGGCATTGGAATTTGCCGCGAGGGTCACGCCAATTAAAGCGGGGTTTTCCAACCGAAATCGAAACGCCCGGCCTTTGTGGCTGTCGCCGAGAATGCCATCGGCGGCGTCGGCCCAACCGTAGTTAGCGGTGCAGGTTTGGTTGGTGATTGCCCGGACCGCGTTCGTCAGGCCCGAGTAAACGCCGAAATCGCGCGGCTGCGGAGAACCGTTGCCGTAAGTCAGATGGGCTTGGGCGATGTTCGCCGTGAGCAAGCAGGCGGCCAGTGTGATGACGCCGCTCGCGAGTTTGTTCGCAGAACGGACGAACAGTTTTGTTTTCATGGCTTTCAATTTGTTTATCTGTTTTGGTTTGTGGTTTGGTTTGTTTTCGGTTGGCCGAAAAAATCATTCTCGTTTCTACGGTTTTTCTTGTTGGAAACCTTCAGTTACTTGTGTTGCGGATGCGATAAAAGCGGTTGGGCGAAGTCGCGTTGGTATCCGTCACCCAACGCAATTCGCTGTGGTCGGTGCCAAAAACGTCGGCAATGGTCTCCCAGTTTGTTCCGGTAATCGTGGTGCTGGCCTCAAAGACGAAGTTGGTGAAGCCTGGCAGACCAAACCTCGCTGTGGCCACGTTGTTGCTCCGGGAAAAATCGCTGAGACTCAGACCGGCTTGCAGATAAAAATAGTTGGTGTCTGAGGGGACATGGATTGGACCGCCGCCCGGACCATTGGTGGAAGTGTCCAGGAGTTGCAGGCCCAGGGTGTAAAGTCCCGGTCGGTTCAACGTGAAGCGGCGTTGATGAATGTGACCGTAGGGGTCGGCGGACGGATCAAACGGGTTGCCTTCGCTGAGGTTGTAGCGGTTCGTGCCGCTGCTGGTGCCGACGGGAATCGTGAGTATGACGGAGGGATGAAACGGATCCGGTTTCTCATTCCAAAGGGTCAACACGCCGCCGGCTGGTCCCTGCAACGAGACAAACCTCAATTCGATGTAAGTTCCCAGCGACGCCGCATAAGGACTGGGCCCGCCTTTGTTGATCGTGGCCGGCAGCGAGGCGAAAGTCGTGGCTGACTGATAAAGCCCCGGATAAACGTCAGGGATGTTGGCTTCGAGATAAATGCACGCGGGCGATTGCGTGTAGCCACCATAGGAATTGGTGTCCCAATCGCTGCCGTTCACAAGCCACAACGGTTCGCCGGGTGCCGGATTAGAGGGCGTTTGACATAACACTCCAGCGTAGAGGTGGGCATGTTCCTGTGCGATCACCGGTGTGCTGATCATCGAGAACATCAGCCACAGCCGGGCGGTGCGCAGTTTGGGGAATGTATTCATGGGTTTGGCTCCATCACGGATTTCCTTTCGGGTTCACGAACCGGTCTCCTGACGCGATGAGTTTGGGGTGGACCAGTTCCCATTTGATTCCCTGCACGTGACCATCCAAAAACAGATAGTTCGCACCGCCAAAATGGCGGCGCACGATCACTTGCTTGGCAAACATGTTCGGCGTGTAGCCCTCGCCATCTGCCAACTGGCCCGCAAAATGAAAGTGATCTTCGTTGAGCAACTTCTCCGAGGATTCCGCCAGCCAGATGGTCTCCGATGAACTGGAAACCTGCGTCCTGCGCGCAATCGGAGTCGGGTTGCCCGGCGGCGTGGGATAGTTCAGGAGAAAATCATTGGCGGAATAACTGTAAAGCCGCCCCGAACCGGGCTTCTCAACCGGACAAAGGTAAATGTTGGTGGTAGCGCCGAGACTGGTGGCCGTGACTTTATAGCTCAGATACGGGGGCAGGGAAGCCACCCAGGAATCGTAACCCGTCATGTGAGCCGAGCCAGGCAGCCGATCATCATTGTCGTTGGAGTACATCCAGGTGGCGATTCCCAACTGCTTGAGGTTGTTCAGGCATTGGGTTGATTTGGCCCGGGCTTTCGCGCGACTCAACGCCGGCAGCAACATCGCCGCGAGGATGGCGATGATGGCAATGACCACCAGCAGCTCGATCAACGTGAACGCACGTCGCTCAAATGTTTTTTGCAAATTCATGCAAACCAGACACGCCCGCTTGGAGCGTTACGAAATAAAGGAAAAATGGCATCTACGCCGGACCCATCCGGCGTATCCACGATACGAATCAACAGAAGCTAAACCGAAGCGTTGCGGGGAGGCGGGACCGGCGGGGCGTGGGTCAACAAATCGGATTTTACGGAAGGCTCATTTTGTAGCCAGAAATCGGTGGGAGCGGCGAACACGTGGCGCGTCGGGGCGTGCGTGAATTCAATCTTCTTGGCTGTGCCGGGAAACTCGGATTTCTTTTCCGACTTTTTGCCGGCGTCAATTTGTATGCACATCTTGCAGGGATGTTCGCCATCAAAGGTCTTGGCGATGGCATCGGTGAACGAATCGGTCCGGAGATTGGTGGCGAACATGTTCGTCCACGCCACCGTCTGGAGCACAGCCCAATGTCCGCCCACGGCCGCAAGCAAAGCGGCAATCAACAGGACATGGCCAACACGGTGGAACACGCGAGGACTCTCAGAAATTGTCCGCGCGGTGTCAAGAATTGGTTGTGGGCTATTTCAACGGCTTGACCAGCACCTTGGAGTTGCGTCCGCTTTGGTCGTATTTCTCGCGGCGGACGGGTGGCAGGTCGTTGGGCGAGCCTTCCACGAAGCCGCCCTTGGATTGGAAGTAGGTGAACGCCTGGGTCGAAAGTGTGAGCAGTTCGTTCAGGCCGGATTCGCGGGCCTTGTTTTCGACGAATTGAATCAGCTTCCGGCCGATGCCCTGGTTTTCGTGCGAGGCGCTCACGTAAAGGCAGGCGAGTTCCCCCTTGCTTTGCTCCGGGTAGCTGTGCAACGCCACACACGCCACGGGGTTTTTATCAATTTCGAAGATGTAATAATCGCCGAGGGATTTTTCGATGCCCGCGCGGGTGCGCCTGATGAGTTCATCCGATTGCACGGCGTTTTGGGTGAGCACCTGGATCGCCCGGATGTCCTTTTTCTTCGCCGGCCGGATTTGCTGGTATTCGTTGGCGTAAATGAGCGTGCCGATGCCCTCATTGGAGAACACCTCGGCCAGCAGACCCTCGTCCACGTGACCGTTGATGACGTGAACCCGCTGCACGCCGGCCCGGCAGGCGGCGGCCGCGTGTTCGGCTTTGGAAAGCGAGCCGTTCGGAAAGTCGCACTTGTTTTTCTCGAGCAACGCTTCGAGTTCGCCGACGATCATCTGGCGGATGAGTTTGCTCTGGCAGTACAAACCGTCCGTCGTGGTGATGAAGATCAGCTTCACCGCCTTCAACGCTTCCGCCGCAGCCAGGGCGACGCCGTCGGAATTGACGCGGTAAGTTTTGCCGTCGCCATCAAAGCCGAGCGGCGGGATGACCGGGATCACGCCCTCATTGAGCAAGGTTTGCAGGAGTTCCACATCCACGCGCTCGACCTTGCCGGTGAACAAATGGTCCACGCCCTGGATGATGCCCATGGGGTGGGCGATGATGGCGTTGGTGGAGGCGGCGCGCAGGTCGTTGGCGGAAAGACCCTCGAGGATTTCGTGCGTTAGGCGATTGGCGCCGGTGAGCGCGAGTTTGAGCGTGGCGGCGTCGGTCACGCCAGCGCCGTCGAGGTCGGACGGCTTGATTTTTTGTTCGGCAGCCAGCGCCTTGATTTGCGCGGACGCGCCGTGGACGAGCACGACGCGGATGTTCAGCGAACGCAGCACCGCGACGTCGAGGAGGATGTTGGCGAAGTTCTCGTCGGTGACGATCGCGCCATCAATACTGATGATGAAAGTCTTCTCGCGGAAGCGCGGGATGTATTGCAGGATGCCCCGCAGGTCGGTTGGTTTCACGTTGGCTCGTCGGTCAGTTGTTCAAGCCAGATAAGTATTAGGTTTGCGGCGGGATTCAAATAAATATTTCGCGCGCCCGGCGGGCGAATGCGTCCGGCTGCGGGTGGGTGAAAGCTGGTTGACAGGCATCCCGGGCCGGGCGTAAGACATGGGTACGGCTGGAGCAGCAGCGGGTCGGTGGGGAAATGGATCGGGCATGAGCAACGGGCGTCATTTGCGGCGGGCCAAAGTCCGCGGCGGTTGCCGACGGAGACCGGCGACCGGCGCTGGGATATTTTCGGAAAACGCCTGGGAAGCCCTCAGTCGCAGCCTCAGTTTTTCCGGCCGGGAACGCGAAATCGTCAAGGGCATCTTCGATGATCGGACGGAATACAGCATAGCCAGCGAACTAGGCATTTCCCCTCACACTGTGCACACGCACGTCGAGCGTTTGCATCACAAGCTACGAGTCGCGAACCGTGTGCAACTCGTGTTGCGCGTGATGGACGAGTTTCTCCTCCTGACGCTGACGCCAGCCACAAAGTTGCCACCCATCTGTGCAAATCGGGAGGCCGGAGTCTGTCCGCTCGCACCCGCGGGTTGAACCGGGTTCTTATCCGCCAATTCTTAGCGCCATCCCCTGCGCCGGTGTCGGCTGGGCAGCCGACTGGACACCCGTTCCCAAGGCGGGCTATAAACCATATTGGTGTTGTGCGGGTCGTTTCGGTTCAAACCCAGATCCCATGCAGCGACACACCGGACATTGTATCATGCTGGCGCACTTGATTCCTCCGGGGCGTGCGGTTCTCAACGGGCCGGGCGTCTTCGGAAAAACCGGAAGGAGAAGTTTATGAAATCCATGGTCGGCAGAATTGCTTCATCCGTCACAAGGCTGAATCGGTATGCGGTGGTTGTTTTGGCTGGTTGTTCGTTTTGGTCAAGTCTCGTGCCTGTCACCCGAGCTCAAACCGATCAAGATTTCGGCGATGCGCCCGACAGCCCCGGACTGGCAGGCTACCCGACGCTGCTCATCAATAATGGAGCCAAGCACTCCCTGAGCGCATTGCTCTTGGGCACGCGGTGGGATGCAGAACCGGACGGCCAACCCACTCCCGGAGCGGACGGTGATGATTTGAATCCGCCCCAAGCCCCCGACGACGAGGATGGCGTTTTTTTTAATATGGCGTTCATCTCCGGCGTCCCCGGAACCGTTACTGTCGTAGTGACGGACCCGTCGGTGCTGGGAGGATTCTTGCAGGGTTGGGTGGATTTCAACGCCGATGGCGATTGGGCGGATGCCGGGGAGCAGATCATCAACAACGTCTTCGTCAATCCCGGCCCGAACATCGTGCCCTACAATGTTCCCGTGTTCCAAGTGGGCGGCACGGGGGCGGTCAGCTACGCGCGATTCCGGCTGGCTCAACAACAAGGACTGGGCGACTCCGGCCCGGCATCAACCGGCGAAGTGGAGGATTACCGGCTGAATTTCGACGCGCTCAAATGGCTGCAACCGCCTGACCTGACCACCAACGGTGTGGATGTTTACAATGGGGGCGTGGAACTCGCCGATGATTTTATTTGCACGCTGACCGGACCGATCACTGACATCCACGTCTGGGGTTCGTTGCTCAATGATTACGACGGCGTGTCCGTGTCACTTCTGACCAACATGGCCTTTGTGCTCAAGATTTACGCGGACGTGCCGAAGTCGGCGACGAATACCTACAGCCATCCGGGTGCGGTTTTGTGGCAACGGACATTTGCGCCGGGCACATTTCAGGCTGGGCGTTGCGCGTTCATCCCGCCGCCGGGCGAGTGGTGGCTGGGCCTGCCGCAGCAACTGTGGCAACCGGGCGCGGATTGGTATTGTTACCAGTTTGACTTCTACATTGATCGGACCAACGCGTTTCCGCAGGTGAAGAGCAACATCTACTGGCTGAGTGTGCAATGCACGAAGCAGCCGGAAGCGCCGTATTGGTATGGCTGGAAAACCACTGATCCCACGAACCATTGGAACGACGACGCGGTGTGGTGGGATTTCAACGCGCTGCCGCCAATCTGGAAGGAATTGCGTTACGGCGATGGTCATCCCTACGCGCATCCGTTGCCGGGATTGTCAATGGACCTGGCTTTCGCGCTCTCCACGGAGGCCGAGGAAGAACCCGCAAACGAGGATTTCGGCGACGCACCGGACAGCCTGCAAGTGCCCGGGTATCCCACGTTGCTCGCGCACAACGGCGCGCGGCACACGCTCATGCCGGGGGTGACGCTGGGGGCAATCATTGACACGGAAGCCGATGGGCAGCCGAACCCCACCGCGACGGGCGACGACAACAATCCGCCCCTGGCCTTGGACGATGAAGAGGGAGTCACGTTCGCCGGCACACTGGTGCCGGGTCAGCCTTACACAATCAACGTGACCGTGTCCGTGGCGGGTTTCCTCAACGCTTGGGTGGATTTCAACGCCGACGGCAGTTGGGCGCAGCCGACGGATCAGATTTACAACAATCTGCCCCTGCCGGCCGGCCTGACGCCGCTGACATTTCCGGTGCCGAACAACGCGATCTGGGGCACGAATGTGTTCGCCCGCTTCCGGTTCACCACGGCCACCAACAACCTCGGTTACGTCGGACTCGCGCCGGATGGCGAGGTCGAGGATTACCTGATGACCATGGAGCCGTTGCCGCAGCACGACCTCGGCGACGCGCCAGCCAGCCTAAACAATGCCGGTTGGCCAATGACCGCTTATCCGGCCGGCGGTCCGGCGGGAGTGATTGCCAGTTTTCCGACCGCCTTGGTCTTTCCCGGGCCGCTCGCGCCGGTGGGCCCGATTCACATGTTGCCGACGAACATCGCGTTTCTGGGAGCCAACGTGACGTTCGAGTCGAACGCGGACATCGGGTCGGACCAGGATTTCGTCAACAACATCGTGCCAGCAACGGACCAACCGAATCTGGACGGTGCCGATAATGGCGTGGTGTTTCCGCTAACACTGCCACATTGCCGGAACACGGTGCTTAATTACACGGTGACGTTCACCACGTTGCCTCCGCCCACGACGAATCTGTATGTGAATGTGTGGTTCGATTGGAATCGGGATGGCGACTGGAGCGATGTTCTCCAATGTCCGGATGGCAGCACGGCCCCCGAATGGGCGGTGCAAAACCAGCTCGTGCCCGTGCCGCCCGGCCCGTATCCGATGTCGGTGGCCGTGGCCTCGCCGCTGTTTCGCGCGTGGCATCCGGCTTTGGCCAAGCAACCCGTCTGGATGCGCATCACGCTGGCGGAACAAACCTGGCCGCCGCCGGGCGGGGCCGCACCTTTTGGTGGCGAAGGCCCAATCAACGGCTACCTCTACGGCGAGACCGAGGATTACTACATCACGGACTACGCGGACGAGCAGACGTTCGACTTTGGTGATGCGCCCGCTTCGTATCCAACCCTGTTGCCCAATGGCGCGCGCCATTTGATTGTGCCGAGTTTTCTGCTGGGCACGAACATTGACAACGAGGCCAATGGGCTGCCCGACCCGCTCGCGTTGGGCGACGATCTCAACCCGCCCTTGGCGGCGGACGACGAGGACGGCGTCCGGTTTGTGAAGCCTTTGGTCACAACTACGCAGGCGTGTGTGGATGTCTTTCTCACGGGGCCAATCGGCGGCAGACTGGATGCCTGGGTGGACTTCAACCGGAATGGCGTCTGGGATCATCCAGCGGAGCAAGTCTTCAACGCACAGGCGCTCGTGGCGGGCTTGAACCCGAACTTGTGCTTCAGCGTGCCGACCAACGCCGAGCTCGGGACAAACTTTGCCCGCTTCCGTCTCAGCAGCGCGGGCGGGCTGACGCCTGCTGGCGCGACCCAGGATGGTGAAGTGGAGGACTACATGGTCGTCATCCGGCAGCCGGTACCGGCGACGAACATCGTGATCACCAACATTGTCGTGACCAATCTGATCGCCGGTACGAACGTCATCCTGCTGCAATGGAACGCCCAGGTTGGTCTCCAATATCAGGTGCAATCCGTGGCGACCTTCAGCAACGCGCCGCCGTTCCTGTGGAACGACGTCGGGCCGATCTTCATCGGTCCGGCCAACACCTACGTGGAAACCAACGCGCCGGCGCTCGAACGCTATTATCGCGTCAAGACGCCGTATGTGTGGCCGTAAATAATTGCCCGAAGAGGAAGGGAGACGGCAAGGACGCGCCCATCCCTGGGCCCTCGATTTTTTAGTGGCGACAGAGTCCGACCCGATCAACGGGACAGCGCCTGCTGTAGCGCCCCCAAACACCGCTCGTTTTCCGCGGGCGTGCCGACCGTGATGCGCACCCACTCGCCGAGCTGGTAGCCGCCCATCGGACGGACGATCACGCCTTGCTTCTGCATCGCTTCAAACACGCGCTGGCCTGCGCCGACGTGAACGAGAATGAAATTGGCCGCCGAGGGAATAAATTCGAGTTTAAGCTGTCGGAATGCGTCGGCAAAAAACTTTAGTCCGCGCGCGTTGTTTTCGCGCGTGCGACGAACGTGCCCGGCGTCATCCAGCGCCGCGAGCGCTCCCGCCTGGGCGATGGAATTGATGTTGAAAGGCTGCCGGACTTTTTCCAGCAGGCCCACGAGGTCGGGATGCCCGATGCCATAGCCGAGACGCAAGCCGGCCAGGCCGAAGATTTTTGAGAAGGTCCGCATCAACAGCAGATTCGGCCGCGCACCCGCCACAATCGGTTTCACGAAATCCGCCGGTTCGTCGAGAAACTCGATGTAAGCCTCGTCCAGCGCCAGCAGGACGTTCGGCGGGATTTGGTCGACGAACCGGGCGAGTTCGTCCCGGGATGCCACTGTTCCGGTGGGATTATTCGGGTTGGCCACGAACACCACGCGCGTCTGCGGCGTGATGGCTTCGAGCATGGCCGACAAATCGTGACCGTAATTCTGCGCCGGCACGACGATCAGGTTTGCGCCGAATAATTTGGCCACCAGCGGGTACACGGCGAAACAGAATTGCGACACGACGACGTCCACGCCCGGCCCCAGGTAGGCGTGGCCGACGAACTCGATGATTTCATTCGAGCCGTTGCCGAGAAGCAGATTGGCTGGCTGGACGCCGAGCTTTTCCGCCAAGCGCTGCTTCAGATAGAACGCATTTCCATCCGGGTAGAGATGGAGGTTGGCCAAAACCTTCTGCATCGCGGCCAACGCGGCCGGTGACGGGCCGAGCGGATTTTCGTTCGAGGCGACCTTGATGATGTCGGCGGCGGGCAGGCCGAGTTCGCGCGCGACTTCCTCGATGGGCCGGCCGGGTTGGTAGGAAGGAAAGTCCTTCAGCTCTTTGTTTACAGGCGACGGGATGGACATGTTACAGCCGGGAAGGGTTTCGTGCGCTTGCGATCGCGGTTGGAGACGGGAATCGGGCGCTTTGAATCATCGGTATTGATCGCGCACATCATCAGCCCGCCGGCAATGTCGCACCCGCCGCCGGATAGAGTTGGTTGTAGGCGATGGCCTGGACGCCGATGATGGCCGCGACCCCCATGATATCGTGGGAATTGGAACCGCGCGCCACGTCGGCCGCGGGGCGGTCAAGCCCGAGCAAAATATGGCCGTAGGCGTTCGTGCGCGCGAGGTGGCGCACCAGTTTGCTGGCGATGTTGCCCGAGTTGAGATCGGGGAAGATCAAGACATTGGCGCGGCCGGCTACTTTCGTGCCCGCGCCTTTTCGTGACGCGATGTCCGGAATGAGCGCGGCGTCGGCCTGAAGCTCGCCGTCGAAATCCGCCGGCAAAAATTTCTGCGCGGCGCGCTTTTGCGCCAGGGCCGCGGCGGCTTGGACCTTGCCCACGGACGGATGCGTGTCCCGGCTCTTGGTGGTGAAGGAAAGAAACGCCACGCGCGGCCGCGTATTCAACAGGTGACGCGCGAATTGCGCCGTGTCCAGGGCGACTTCGGCCAGTTCCTCGACCGTGGGATCAGTGATCACGCCGCAGTCACCCATGAACAACACCCCGTTGTCGCCAAACCGCGTATCCTCCAATTCGAGGACCATGCAGCCGGACGCGACCGAGGCCTGGGGCGCGACTTTGAAAATCTGCGTCAGCGACCGGAGGACACTGCCGGTGCTGTGACACGCGCCCGACACCAGGCCATCGGCCTGATGCGTTGCCACCATCATCGCGCCAAAAAAGTTCGGCTGCAACAGCGCCTCCCGGGCCTCTGTTTTGCGCAGGCCCTTGCTGCGTCGCAATGCCACGTAGCGCTGGGTGAAAGTTTCCAACTCCTCGCTCTCGGCGGGGTTGATGACGCGGATGTGATCCAGCGAGATGTTCAGCTTGTCGGCGGCCTTTTTCACCTTGGCGCGATCGCCGAGAAGGATGGGCGCGCCGAGCCGGAGGGATTGAAACTGCCGCGCAGCCTGGAGCACGGTCGGCTCGGCGCCCTCCGGAAAAACAATCCGTTTGGGGTGGCGCTGCAATTTTTCGATGGCCGTCCCGATAAAACGCATGCCGACTTTAGTACCCCAGCAGGGCCCAAAGCGCAACACTTGTGCGGGGCGATGTGAAACCGGCGGGGGCTTTGTGGTTGAACCGGCCGGTGAATTCGGCTTAGCTGCCTCCCGTCCGAAGTATGTTGATGTTGACTGACCGATTTGTTTTCCCAGCCATGCGCGTAAAAAATCTCCTGATCTTGCTCGGCCTGATCGTCGCCACCGCCGCCGGCGGTGCCGAGGCCCTGCTTCCCAAACCGGCCGACGCTTACTTTGCGGATTATCAACCCGTGAAATCGTCCGCCCCGGCGCAACGGTTGAAACCGAACGACCGGCTGGCCATTTGTGGGGATTCGATCACCGAGCAGAAGATGTATTCCCGCATCATGGAAACCTACCTGACGGTTTGTGCCCCGGAGTTGAAAGTGTCCGTCCGGCAGTTTGGCTGGGGTGGCGAACGCGCGCCAGGGTTTCTCGCCCGCATGACCAATGATTGCCTGCGCTTCAAGCCAACCATTGCGACGACTTGTTACGGGATGAATGATCATGAATACCGGCCATACGAAGACCGCATCGGCCTGATCTACCGGGAAAAAACCAGGGGCATTGTCGAGGCGTTCAAGGCCCACGGCGCGCGCGTGGTGCTCGGTTCGCCGGGGTGTGTCGGCAAAAAGAACAAATGGTCGGCGGAGGCGTTGAATCTCAATTTGTGCAAACTGCGGAACATTGACGTGGAGATTGCCGAACAGGAAAGAGTCGGGTTCGCGGACGTGTTCTGGCCGATGTTGATCGCCGGGTTCGAGGCGGAAAAGCGTTACGGCCCGGATTACGCCGTATCCGGCAAGGACGCGGTACATCCCGGTTGGGCGGGACATCTGATTATGGCCTACGCCTTTCTTCGCGCATTGAACCTCGATGGCGACATCGGCACCATCACGGTGGATTTGAAAGCCAACAAGGCGAAGGTTTCCAAAGGGCATGTACTGCTGGCCCATCATGGCGGCGAACTGGAAATCAGAAGTTCGCGCTATCCGTTCGTGCTCGGCACGGGCGATCCCACCAGGGACGACAACATTCTCTCCGGCACCACGCTCGTGCCGTTCAACGAGCAACTCAATCGTTTCACGCTCGTGGTCAAGCGCCCGCAGGCCGCGAGCTATCAAGTGGTGTGGGGCGAAGAGGAAATGGTTTTCACAGCCGATCAACTGCAGCGGGGCATCAACCTCGCCGCCGAGTTCCCGCGCAATCCCTTTTCAGAGGCTTTCGACAAGGTGGATCGGGCCGTGGCAGCGAAGCAAGAGTTCGAAACGCGGCAGATCAAGCAGCTCTTCCGCAGCCCAGCAGCCAAGGCGGATATGGAAGGGACAGCCGCCGGGTCCGAGCAGGAGCGGGCGCAGTTGGTGGCGGCGATCAAGGCCGCGTTCGTTCCGGTGACCCACAGTCTCAAATTGATTCCGCAGTAGCCGGGGAGGCTTTTGACACCGGGCCGGGAGAATCGTTTGTCTTTACGGCAACGTGACCGGTCGCGACGCTGACCGGCTACTTTACCAACGTCAGCATCTGCTTGAATTCATCCGTGCCGGCGCGTTCGAGCAGTTCGAACAAGATCATCTCCGTGGAAACGATGACCGCGCCCGCCGCCCGCATCCGTTCGACACCCAACCGGTGATTTTCCGGCGTGCGCGACGAAATCGCATCGGCGACTACAAACGGTCGGAACGCGGCTTCCAGCAAACCCAGGCACGTCTGCGTGACGCAGACGTGCGCCTCGATGCCACAGAGAACGACATCCTGCACGCCTTTGCCGCGCAGGGCCTCGATGAACCCCGGTGCGCCGCAACAACTGAACGAGTTCTTTTCCATTGGCGCAAAATTTGGAATTGCCGCGGCAACCTCTGGCACGGTTGCGCCCAGACCTTTGCGGTATTGTTCTGTGGCAAAGACGGGCACGCGCAGGATCGCAGCGCCCTTGATCAACCGGAGCGAGTTCTTAATCAGCCGTGGCAATTCATGGATCACCGGCACGAATTTCTCCTGGATGTCCACGACAACCAGTCCAGCCTGCGCGCGGTTGATGCGGTGGGATTTGGTTCCGGCGGCGACGTTGTTCATGGCAATCGAGAGTGAAGTTGATTCCGGTGCGCGTCAAGCCACGGCCACTCAGAGGTGCGAGCGACAGTGCCGGCCAGTTGCCACGGGCGGCGTGTTGGAGTGCAAGTTTAAGCGTGTTCATCGCCGGTCACGCGGCGCTGCGACACGCTCAAGCGTGAACTCCAACCAATCGTGACCGCGACTTCTGGTGGTACTGTGCAGTCTTTCCCCGCCCGTTACCGCCGATTGGACTTGGCGGCACGTGGCGGGGACGAGGCGAAACTGAATCTCAATACTCGCGGTTGGTCACGATACCCGGCTTGGGGACGGGATAACGGCCATTCTTGTCGGCGAGCAGGGGCGCGGGCGAATCAGTCGTGAGCTGGTCCAAACCCGGCGCCATTTCGTGTTCGCAGTTGAGCATGTCCTCGAACGTGATTTCCACGCCCGTGTGCGCGGCCATGCGGCCCATCGAGGTGACCAAGCTGGCCTCGACGCCGCGCTTGACCTCGCTGTAAGGCTTGTCATTGCGGATGGCGTCCAGCAAATCCACCCACTCATTCAGGTAGGGATCCTTTTCGTCCTCCGCGAGCTTGGATTCCCAGAGGCGGTCGGCGCTCTTCGGGGACTGGCCTTTGTAAATGCTCGAAGGCAATCCGCAGTCGCCCGATTTGGAGGCAATCGCACTGCCCTTCGTCCCGTGGATGTAGCTCGAATAAATGTCCGTGCAGCCCGTGATGCAGCGCCCGTCGAAATAGAATTTCGTTCCGTCGGCGTAGGAGTATTCGACCGAGTAAGTGTCGAAGTTCTGGTCCACGTAAGGGACGCCTTCGGGACTGTCCTTATAGTGCCGGCCGCCGAGCGATTGGGCTTTGACGGGCCACGCGCCCTTCATCCAGCCGAGATGATCAATGATGTGAATGTAGAAGTCGCTGAAGCAGCCGCCGCTCGCCCAGATGAAACTGTGGAAGCGCTGGATCTGATAATACAAATCGGTGATGCCGGCAGGTTTGGGCAGCGAGGAGAAATAACCGATCGGTCCGCCCATCCGGTAGCCGCGTTGCAGAATGATTTCCCCGAGTTGCCCGTCTTGAATGCGCTTGGCCAGTTCCTGGAGCGCACGGTTGTGGCGGGACATGAGCCCGACCCCGACCTTGAGGTTTTTGGCGGCCGCCTCTTCGCCGAGTTTCAACATCCGTTTGCTGGTCGGGCCATCCACGGTGACCGGTTTTTCCATGAAGACATTCAATCCCTTTTTGATCGCGTAGGTAAAATGCACCCAGCGGAACGCGGGCGGCGTGGTGAGAATTACGATATCGCCCGGCCGCAGACAGTCCATCGCCTTTTGATAGGCATCGAACCCGACGAACTGATGATCGGAGGGCACGTCCACTCGGTCGGCGTAATTCTTTTTGATCGTAGTGAAGCTCTTGTTGAGGCGGTCCGGAAAAACATCCGCCATCGCAACGAGCTTGAGGTTGCCGTTCTTGGCGGTCAGCGCATTGCCGACGGCCCCCGTGCCGCGTCCGCCGCAACCCACGATGGCCAGACGCAACGCATCGCTTCCGCCCGGATGGACGGCCGGCAGCTTGTTCTCGGCTTGTGCGGTGGCGTAGCTGGAAAGGATGGGCACAACGGCCGAAGAGGCGGCGGCCAGTTTACCCGTGTGTTTCAGAAAATCCCGACGTGACGTGAGGCTGGAAAGTGTTTCATTCATGGGCCGTATCGTTGGCGTTGGCGGCGATTCTGTCAATGCAGGAACTTGTCATTCGTCGGTCCTCTTTTGTCAGAGCCCGGTCCGAGTGCGAAAACTGGCGACTGCTTGGAACACCGGCTTTTCCGGCCGCGCCTGCCTCTGGAAGCTCGCGTTGCAACCGAATTGCGCCCCACCCGTCCGGTGAATTATCCAGGTGAAACGGAGGGGATTGGAAGCCTGATTTGCCCGGGACTTCCCGCTTGACGAGGCAAACCCGGTCACGGAATGTTGATTCATGGATTTAGACCAGGACGATATCCGGGTTCGCGCCGGGGCGTCGCTCAAGTCACGCGTTCGTGAGACGGGTGCGTTTACATTGATTGAACTGCTGGTTGTCATCGCCATCATCGCCATTCTGGCGGCGTTATTGTTGCCCACATTGAGCAAGGCCAAAGCGAAGGCACAGGGGATCATGTGCATGAGCAACACGAAACAGTTGACGCTCGGCTGGCTCATGTACGCCCAGGACAACAACGAAAACCTGGCCCAGAACGTCAACGATTCCAGTGCGGTCTCCGTCAGTAATCCCAACGATCCGGAGGCGCTCAATGGCGGCCCCAAGAGCAGTTGGGTTTTGGGCAACTTGCGTTACGATGACCGGCGGACGAATGATCTGTTTCTGATTAACGGCCTGATTTTTCCGTACACGAAATCCACGGCCATTTACAAATGCCCGGCGGACATCAATCCCCCCGATGGCCATCCCGTGGCCAATCGCAGCATGTCCATCAATTACCTGCTCAACCCGATCGGCAGTCAGAACAAGGAGATGAAGAAAACCTCGGATATGAAACGACCCGCCATGATCTGGGTGACGATTGACGAGAACCCCAAAACGATCAACGACGGTTACTTTGTCGTCCCGGTGTCGAAGGAAACGGATTGGGTGGATTTCCCGGCGACGTACCACAACAAGGCGGCCGGCCTTTCGTTTGGCGATGGTCACTCTGAAATTCGTCGTTGGCGCGACAACGCCATCCTCAAGCGCAAATCCTATGGCAATGTGGACGCGACCCCATCCGAATACCTGCCGGATTTCCGCTGGCTTCAGGAACGCACCGCCAATCCTTGATGGCGAATCTCCGGGCCGGGCTCCGGGCCGGGCTGGCCGGGCTTTTCAAAGCTTCCTTCGCGCATTACCATCGGGCCAGATCAACCGCCCATGTGCAGTTTTCGTTCTGAAAGCCTGAAATGAAATACCGAATGTTGAACGCCCGAACTTTGGTCTTCACCCTGTCATACGCGATTGGGTCGGTGGCGACCGTCGTCGCACAATCGCCCGCCGCCGCGACGCGCCCGAACATTTTATGGATCGGCTTTGACCAATTCCGCCCGGACGCCATCGGTTGCTACGGTAACCGCGTTTGCCAAACCCCGAACCTCGACCGCCTGGCGGGCCAGGGCATTCGCTTCGCCAACGCTTACACCACGTGCTGTCTCTGCTCACCGGCGCGCGCCTCGATGTTGACCGGCCGGTTCGCCTTCAAACATGGTATGGGCACCAACTGCGACCTGTATCACAGCATGGCTGCCGAGTTGCCTCATCCCGAAATGCTGTTGCATCGCCGGTTGCAGGCGCTGGGTTATCAAACCGGTTTTGTCGGCAAATGGCATGTGGGTACGAAGCTGGGCGCAGATGCTCATGGCTTCGAGGGACTCGGTCCGGCGGGTTACGGGGGAATCGAAAAGCATCCCGAGTTTATCAAGTACCTCAAGGACGCCGGACTGAGTTTCGGTGCGGTTAAAAATCCCATCTTCGGCAACGCCAAAAATAAAACCCTGCTCGGCGGCGAATGGGATGGTCCGGTGGAGACCACGCCCGCATATTTTGTCGCCGAACGCACGATCGGCTTGCTCGACAAATATGCTCGGGACGGCAAGCCGTTCTTCCTCGACTGCCAGTTCTGGGGGCCGCATCCGGCATACCTGCCGTCGCGGGAATTCGTGGGCCGGCATGATCGCGCGGCCATCAAACCGTGGATCAATCTCAACGACGACCTGAAAGGCAAGCCGGCGAGCGTGGCGCGGTTTCGCTCCGGGTTCTACCGGCAATTGCCGAAGGACTGGTCGGGTTGGCGGGAATTGGTCGGACTCTACTACGACTACATCACCATGTTCGACCAGCAACTCGGGCGGATTCTTGACCGGCTGGAAAAACTCGGACTGTCAGACAACACCATCGTCGTGATTGAAGCCGACCACGGCGACATGATCGGCAGTCACGGTTTGTTCGACAAAGGCTTCATGTACCAGGAGGCATTCCGCATTCCAATGATCGTGCGCTGGCCGGCCCGTTGCCAGCAACCCGCCGTCTCGGAGGAGTTCGTTTACAACATGGACATCTTCCCCACGATCCTCGACGCCGTCGGCCAGCCGGACGCCACCCTCGATGGAAAGTCCTTCCTCGCGGTGCTGGAGGGAAAACCGCTCGCCACCAGCCGCGATGCCATTTACCTGGAGTTCCACGGCATCCGCTATCTGTATTCGCAACGGGCCATCGTGACGCGCGACGGTTTCAAATACATCTTCAATGCGGGCGACTACGACGAGTTTTACGATTTGAACCAGGACCCCGGCGAACTTACGAATCAAATTGATGCCCCCAAATACCGGGAGACGGTCGCCCGCTTGCAGGAACGGATCAAGCGCGCGGCCGCCGAGGCCAGGGATCCGATTCAGGACGACATCGCCAAAATGTTCGGCGACTGGGAAAATCTCTCCGGCCAGTTTGAGGCGTCCGGAATGATTCACGGGCAGGGCCGCAAATAGTCCCTTGCCAACGCCCGGCGAAGCCGACGCGGTTCAACGTTCGCCGTCGTAACTGCCCGGTCGGCACCAGAGCAGGCCCGGACGAAGCGCCGCCTGCCGATTGAATTCTTCATAGCTCACAATCACGCCACGCCCATCGAACCCCAGGAGGATGCCGCCTTTCTTCCCATGGCGCTTGCCCAGGCCGGAGCCGAACGTCAGGTCCATGGCGCCGTCGTTGTAACAGTTGTTCTTGGTCCCGGGTGTGGTCGTCCGACCGCGGTAATAATTGTCTTCATCGGGTTCCCATTGGAGGTAGGCGGCTTGTTTGAACGCCGATTGTTTGAACGTCTTCTCGCGCATGTCGCCGTAACCGTTGACCGCGCCGTTCCAAAGATACGTGGACTGCCGGTTCATGCGCCAACTCCAGTACAGCCCGCCGTAATTGTTCGAGCGGTCGGTGGGACACCAGTACGTCCGCATGTTCTTGATGTACTGCCAGAGCAACCCGCCTTCGTAGGCCAGTTGCGGGTTGGTGTTGTAAGGCGCGGCGGTCATCACTGGCGGATTCCGGCTCACCGGATTGTAAAGCCAGCCTTGGAAAAAATCGCCCGTGTCGTCCCGCCAGTTCGGGTGCGGCATGTAATCCCGGTTTTCCCCCGCATACATGTGGACGGCCATGCCGATTTGCTTGTTGTTGTTCAGGCAGGCCACCCGATGCGCCTGCTCCTTCGCCGCCTGTAAAGCCGGCAGCAACATGGCGGCCAGAATGGCGATGATGGCGATGACGACCAGCAGTTCGATAAGGGTGAAGGCAGTCTTGCCTGCCAACCGCGTTCCATCGTGCTTCATACCTGATTCTCCGCCGGACGGCTGTTTCCTCTTCGGGAGCGAGGGCCAACCGCGTCCGGTCACCAAATAACTACGCGCTTGCCGCGCCAAGTCAATAGGACTTGCGGGAAAAATCGGGAAAACCTTCCGCGCCGTTCGTTCCCGCTCGACACGGCCGCGTCTTCCTGGAATAAACTGCATTGAAACGCAATTTCCGCCGCCCGAACCAGACCCGACACCGTCACCCAAGTTTAATCGCATGAAACCTGGCAACTTGATTCTCGCCGCCTTCGTCCTCGCGGGCACGGCCTTCCCGGTCGCCCACGCCCGGCCCAAACTCAACGTCCTATTCATTGCGTCCGACGACCTCAACGCCGATCTGGGTTGCTACGGCCATCCGGTGGTCAAATCGCCCAATATTGACCGCCTGGCCGCGCGCGGTGTGCGCTTCGACCGTGCCTATTGCCAGTATCCCTTGTGCAATCCCACCCGCGCGTCGCTCATGACCGGTCGCCGGCCGGACACCACGCGCGTCTTCAACAATCAGCCGCATTTCCGTGATGCGCTGCCCGACGTCGTGACGCTCCCGCAACTGTTCCGCCAGAATGGCTATTACACGGCACGTGTCGGCAAGGTTTATCATCAGGGCGTGCCCATGGAAATCGGCACCAGCGGCAAGGACGACCCGCCTTCCTGGGATCACGTCGTCAACCCGCGTGGGGCGGACAAGGACGAAGAGGACCAGTTGGTGAACTTCAGCCCCGGACGCAGTCTCGGTAGTTGCCTTTGCTACCTGATGGCCGACAGTGATCCCAACGACCAAACCGACGGCAAGATCGCCACGGAAGCCGTCAAGCTTCTGGAGGAAAATCGCGACCGGCCGTTCTTCCTCGCCGTTGGTTTCTATCGCCCCCACTCGCCGCACATCGCCCCCAAACAATATTTCAACCTGCATCCCCTCGAACAAATCCAGGCCGCGAAAAATCCGCCCAACGATTGGGACGACATCCCGCCCGACGCGCTGTGGATTCGCCCGGCCAACTGGGGCATCACCGAACATCAACAACGCGAAGTCATTCAGGGCTATTACTCCAGCGTCAGTTTCATGGACGAACAACTCGGCAGAGTCGTGGACGCGCTCGACCGGCTCAAGCTGGCGGACAACACCATCATCGTGTTCTGGGGCGACCATGGCTACCTGTTGGGTCAGCACGGACAATGGATGAAATGGCTGCTCTTCGAAGGCTCTGCGCGCGTGCCGTTGATCATCGCCGGGCCGGGTATCAAAAAGGGCAAGACCTGCCCGCGCACCGTGGAATTGCTCGATCTATATCCCACGCTCGCCGATCTGTGCGGCCTGAAGCCCCCGCCAAACCTTGAAGGGAAGAGCCTCCGTCCTCTCCTCAAAAATCCCGCCGCCAAATGGTCACGGCCCGCCTACACCCAGGTCGTGCGCCAGACGGACAAACGGCTGCCGACGGGCCGCCGCGTCCGCACCGAACGCTGGAGTTACATCGAATGGGAAGACGGCGGGGACGGTGTGGAACTCTACGACGAGATCAAGGACCCCGACGAATTTACCAACCTCGCCCACGACCCGAAATACGCGGATGTGGTCGCGGAGATGAAAAATTTACTCTACAAGATCCGCCGGCCCGCGCCGGCGCCGGTGAAATAAAAAAGCCGCCGTTGCCGGCGGCTTCGTTGGTTCGTCAAAACTTCAAGCCGTCGGGGCAGCCGGTTGCGCCGCCTTCCGTTTGGCTTTGATTGCCGCCTTTTTGCGTTTCAGATATGCCAGCCGGCGTTTGCGTTTGAGAACTTTGTTGTTTTGCTTGCCCATAAGAGTCTTTACATCGCTGCGTTGTTGCGTTTTTGTGTGTGTCACTATGGTTATTTGGCCAATGCGATTCAACATCTATTTGCTCGGACTGGCCGTGGTGGCGGGCTTCACCGGCTGCCAGACGCCGGAGAAGAAGCAGGACAAGGAACTCGCCACCTTGCGCCTGCACATCGAAGTCAGCCGCGACGACCTGGGCTTGTGGGAAACCGTGCCGGTCTTCCGCTCCAGTCCGGTGATGATTACCGTCAATCGCCAGCCTTTCCTCAATGAAGGCGATGTGGCCGAGGCGCGCGTGCTCGACGATTCGATGGGCGGTTTTTCGCTCTCGATCAAGTTCGAGCAAATGGGTGCGCGATTGCTGGAACAATACACGGCGACGAACCCGGGCCGGCGGATCGCCATCTACAGCCAGTTCGGGGAGAAAGGGGAGTTGAACCGCTGGCTCGCCGCCCCGGTCATCGGTCGGCGGATTTCCGACGGCCTGATCAGCTTCACGCCGGATGCCACCCGCGCCGAAGCCGAGCGCATCGCCAACGCCCTGAACAACGTGGCGATCAAAAACGGCAACCAGGAGAAACCCAAAAAGGACAAGGATAAATGAGCCGCCGCCGGCTTGCGTCAGGGGCGGTCGCCTGCGCCCTGCTGTTTTCGTTCGCCGTCACGCTGTCGGCCCAGCCCTTTCTGCTGCCCACCGCCAATCGGGCATTGTTTGAAAAAGGCGCGGAGGACCAATTCTTTGTCGGCACCGTCGGCAAACCCTGGACGAGTGGTTGTTTCGGTTGCGTGCGCAGTTCCGGCGGACAAATGCACGAGGGACTCGACATCCGCTGTCTCCAGCGCGACAAACGCAGCGAACCCACCGATCCCGTCATGGCTACTGCCGACGGCACCGTGGCCTACATCAATCGCCGGCCGTCGCTTTCCAACTTCGGTAATTACATCATCCTCCGTCATAACATCGGCGGCGTGGAGATCTACTCCAACTACGCCCACTTGCGCGAAGTCCGGCCCGACCTCGCTCCCGGAAAACAGGTCCATGCCGGTGAAACCATCGCCACCATGGGCCGCACCGCCAATACCCGCGAAGGCATTTCCAAGGAACGCGCCCACGTCCACTTCGAGTTGAACCTGCTCATCAACGACCGGTTCCCCGCGTGGTACAAAAAGACCTACCCCAAGCAACGCAACGATCACGGTTTGTGGAACGGACAGAACCTCGCCGGGCTCGACCCGCGGCTCGTGTTGTTGGAACAGCAACGGCAGGGCACGAAGTTCGATCTGCTCCGTTTTCTGCAGGGCCAGACCGAACTTTGCCGGGTGCAAGTGCGGGCGAAGGATTTCCCGTGGCTGAAACGCTATCCGCAATTGGTGCGCCCGAACCCGAAGGCCCAGCAGGAAGGCATCGCGGGTTACGAAGTGGCGCTGAATTTCAACGCGGTCGCCTTCGACCTGATCCCCCGGGCGGCATCCGAACTCAAGGGCAAATCAAAATTCCTCGTGCTCAGTGTCAATGAAGCGGAACTCGGCAGGAACCCGTGTCGGCATCTCGTAACGCGGCGCGGCAGCCGTTGGGAACTGACCAGTCGTGGCCTCAACGCGCTCGAACTCCTGAGTTACTAGCCGCGATGGATTCCACTGCGGCGGCTCACCCGCGTAGTAGGGCCGGCGTCCTCTGCCAGAGTCCCGGCGGGCGTTCCGCCTGCCGAGCGCATGACAACGACGACCGATGGCGTGTCGAAAATACTTTCCGCCGCTTTCCCTGTGCCGAAACAGCCCAACCGCGTCGAAGCGGATCATTTCCAACTGTGCTTCTCGGGCCTATGGGTGAGGCGGCGGGTGCGTCAATTCTTGCCGTGTTTACGCGGCAAACAAGCCTTGCTTTTGCCCGCCTGACTTCTGAAACTCGTGACAAGCTGACACGAAGCGATGCACAAAACTGAACCTGGTCCAACATGATTCGTTCGCTGGCATTTACAACGCAGGGCCGCCTGCACAGCAAGAACATCGAGATGTTCCTGATGCCCACCCTGCTCAGCGACACGAACCTGTTCCTCTGGATTGATCTCGAAAACCCGACCCCGGAGGAAACCAAATTCGTGCTGGAGGACCTGTTCCATTTCCACCCGCTTTCCATTGAAGATTGCGTCAACGCCAGCCCATCGCCGAAGGTCGAGGAATACGCGCCGAAGGAGGAGGACAGATTTGCGCCGTATCTGTTCATGGTGATTCACGCGGTGGATTACAGCCGCAAGGACGGCGTCTTTGCCACGAGCGAGTTGAACTTTTTTCTCGGGAAGAATTTCCTGGTCACGTACCACGACACGCCGTTGCGCAGTGTTTCGCAGACCGAAGAGCGGGCGGTCAAGGCGACGACGCACATCGCGCGCGCGCCGGACCGTGTGGCGCACACGCTGCTGGATTCCATCGTGGACAATTACAAACCAGCGCTGGAGGAGTTGTCGCTGGAAATCGCCGAACTGGAACATCTCGCGCTGCGGCATCCGGGGAAGGAAACGCTCAACAAGATTTTGCAGGTGAAAAAGGAAGTCATCCACCTGCGACAGATCATCGGTCCGCAGCGGGAAGTATTGGCACGGTTCGCGCAGGGTGAGTTCAAATTGATCCGGCCGCACATGGTGCCGTATTACCGCGACGTTTACGACGGGCTGTTTCACATCTCGGAGCGCGCGCAAGGCTATATGGATTCGCTCACGGGCATCTTGCAGGTCTATTTGAACATGTCCTCCAACCGGACCGGCGAAGTGGTGAAGCTGCTGACCATGATCACGATCATCACGACGCCGTTGATGATGGTGGGCACGTGGTACGGGATGAATTTCCACGACATGCCGGAACTGAGCTGGCAGCACGGCTATTGGGTGGCCGGCTCCGTCACGATTGTTTCCACGGCGCTCACCGTTTGGTATTTCAAGCGGAAGGAATGGTTTTGAAAACCGTTGAAGCGTTCATCGGGTTGAAAAGGTTGAGCCGGATCGCCGCGACGGTGCCGCGGTTCAACGATTCAACGAGTTAACGGCGCGACATGCCCGCCCCGAAATCCAGCTTCCTCGACAAAGTTTTGGGCCGCATCGGGCGGCTCGATGCTGAAGGGTTGCAGACCGTCGTCCAACGGCTGGCGCGGGAGCGGAGCTTCCTGGAGACGCTGTTCAACACCATCGAGGACGGCGTGCTGGTGGTGGACGAGCGCGGGCGGATCATTTACTTCAACCAGGCGGTCACGCGCCTGCTGGGCCTGCAACCGAGCGTGGAAGGGCAGCAACTCGGCGAAATTCTGCCCGAGGTGGATTGGAAAAAGATTTCGGAGTTCGACAGCGCCGGCGGCCAGCACGTGGTGCGGCATGAGTTCGAGGTGCAATATCCGCGCCCGCGGTTTCTCCGGCTTTACGCCGCGCCGCTGGATGGCGAAGCCCAGGGCAGCAACGGCCTGGCGCTGATTTTGCACGACGCCACGGAAGCCCGCCAAAAGACTTACGAGGCCATTGAAAGCGAGCGCGTGCAGGCGTTGACGCTGCTGGCGGCCAGTGTCGCGCATGAGATCGGCAATCCCCTCAACGCGTTGCACATTCACCTGCAACTCATGGAACGCGAGGTGAAAAAGCTGAAGGCGGCGCCGGGTCGGGTCACCGGTTCGGAAATGCGCGCGCGCCCGCGTTCGCAAATGCTGGCGGGCGATGCGGAAACCGCCGAGGTGGCGGCGAAGCTGGATCAGTATCTTTCGGTGGCCAAGGGCGAAATCAACCGGCTCGATTACATCGTTACCCAATTTCTCCAGGCCATCCGCCCGGCCCCGCTGCAACTCAAGGTCAGCACCCTCAACGAGGTTGTGCATAAGACGGTCGATCTGCTCCAGCCCGAACTGGACAATCGCGGGGTGCAGGTGAAGACCAAACTCGCGCGTTCCCTGCCCGCGACGCCGATTGACCCGACACAGGTCCAGCAGGCGCTGGTCAATCTCATCAAGAACGCGATGCAGGCGATGACCAAAGGCGGCACGTTGACGTTGCAAACCGGCGAGGGCATGGATGGCGTCTGGGTGAGCGTGGCCGACACCGGCGGCGGGATTCCGCAGGAACAACTCAACCGCATCTTCGAGCCGTTTTACACGACCAAGAAAAAAGGCACGGGCCTGGGGCTGATGATCGTGCAGCGGATCGTGCGGGCGCATGGCGGGCGCATTGAATTGGAAAGCCACGTCGGGCGCGGAACGACGTTTCGGATCTGGCTGCCGTTGCACGAGCGGAGGCCGCGCCTGCTGGAGGCGCCGTTACATGACTGATTGCAACGCTGCTGGAGTAAACTGAAATGGAAATGGTGAAGCCGACCTTGTTGATTGTTGATGATGAGAAGCCGACGCGGGAAGGCCTGCGCGCCGCGCTGGAGGAGCGTTATGACGTTTACCTGGCGGAGGACGCCAAGGCGGCGACGGAATTGCTGGAAGAGGAAAACTTCGACGTGCTGTTGACGGATTTCCGCCTGCCGAACGAGGACGGGTTGAAGCTGATTGCGCGGGCAAAATCGCTGACCAAGCCGCCGATTTGCATTTTAATGACAGCCTACGGTTCGGAGGAGCTGGCGGTGGACGCGATGAAGCGCGGCGCGGACGATTAC
Organism: uncultured Bifidobacteriaceae bacterium; assembly: GCA_964458575.1. Taxonomy (GTDB): domain Bacteria; phylum Verrucomicrobiota; class Verrucomicrobiia; order Limisphaerales; family JADLHS01; genus CAYWMD01. Next base: position 57,084 of record CAYWMD010000038.1, read on the forward strand.
ATCGCCAAGGGCCGGCTGCAAATTGATGAGTTGGAGATGCGCATCGCGCGCGCGTTGCGCCGGCAAACGCTCGAAGTCGAGAATGTTTCCCTGCGCCAGCAACTCGACGCGAAGTTCGGCATGGAAAACGTCATCGGCGAATCGCCAGCGATGAAGGAAGTGTTCGAGGTGGTGCAGCAGGTCGCGCCGACACGGGCCACGGTAATGCTCTACGGGGAGAGCGGCACGGGCAAGGAACTGATCGCGAAGGCGATTCATCAGCTCAGCCCGCGCGCGAAACAGCCGCTCGTGGTCGTGCATTGCGCGGCCCTGTCGGCGACGCTGCTGGAGAGCGAATTGTTCGGCCATGAGAAGGGCGCCTTCACCGGCGCGCACGAGCGGCGCATCGGGCGCTTCGAGCAGGCGCAGGGCGGGACGCTGTTCCTGGACGAGATCGGCGAGATTGACGCGACGATTCAAATCAAGCTGTTGCGCTTTCTCGGCGAGCGCACGTTCGAGCGGGTCGGTTCGAACAAAACCTTGACCGCCGACGTGCGGCTGGTCGCGGCGACAAACAAACAGCTCGAGACTCTGGTGAAAGCGGGGACCTTTCGCGAGGACCTGTTTTTCCGCCTGCGCGTGGTGGAAATCCACCTGCCGGCGTTGCGCGAACGGACCGGCGATATTCCGCTGCTGGCCTTGACTTTTCTGCGGGAGTTTGCCCGGGAAAACGGCAAGCCGGTGAACGATTTCACGGCGGATGCGCTGGAGTTGCTGATGAACTATTCGTGGCCGGGCAACGTGCGCGAGCTGCGGGCGGCCATCGAGCACGCGGTGGTGTTGTGTCGCGGCGAAAAAATCAGCGCGCGCGACCTGCCGCCGTCGGTGCGTACCTGGGCGGGGGCCGCGGGGGCGGCGGACCCGGCGCGCGTGCTGACGCGAAATGATCTGACGGTAAAGGAAGCCGAGAAACAATTGATCATTCGTGCCTTGAAAGAAACCAAGGGTAACCGCACACTGGCGGCCAAAAAAATCGGCATGAGCCGGCGCACGTTTCACCGGAAACTGCACACGTATCATCTGGAAGGTTTTTGATTATGCCATTGCTGCAAGACACAATTCACAAACTCGATACCGGGCCGGGCATACGGTATCTGAAGATCGGCCTCTCGATTCTGGCGGTGGTGACATTGGTGGTGGGCTACAATTGGCGGTCGTACCGCAATTTCGCCACGCCGGAGGCGATGGACGCCGCGCAGGTGGGGCGCAATCTCGCGGAGGGCCGGGGCTATACCACGCGGTTTATCCGGCCCTTCAGCGTTTACCTGGTCAAAACCCGGAGCGAGGCCAGGTTCGGTCAGGTGCCGCAGGGCGCCAACTCGGATTACGCGCAGATCAAAGGGGAACATCCGGACCTGGCCAATCCACCAGTGTATCCGTGCGTGCTGGCGGCTCTGATGAAGGTGCTGCCCTTTAAATGGAATGTCTCGACGGGTTTTTTCTGGGGAAACGGTGGCCGCTTCTGGCGTTATGAACCGGACTTCCTGGTCTCAATGTTCAATGAGTTGCTGTTTTTCGTCATCATCGGACTGACGTTCCTGCTGGCCCGCCGGCTCTTCGATCCCGGGGTGGCTTGGCTCTCGGCGATCTTGATGCTGGGCTGCGAGGTGCTCTGGCGCTTCAGCGTGTCGGGTCTCTCGACGATGCTGTTGATGTTGATTTTTTTGGGGTTGGTTTGGTGTCTGGTGTTGATCGAGCAGGAGGCGCGCGAACCGCGCTGGGGGCCGTCGGCTTTGTTGATGCTGGCGGGTGCGGCGGGTCTGGCCATCGGGTTGGGCACTCTGACGCGTTATGCCTTCGGGTGGTTGATTGTGCCGGTGACGGTGTTCTCGATTCTGTTTGCGGGCCAGCGCAAGGCGGCGGTGTGTCTGATGACGGTGGCCGTGTTCATCGTGGTGGTCTCGCCCTGGATGTATCGCAACTACCGGGTATGCGGGGTGCCCTTCGGCACCGCCACATTTGCCGTCCTGGAGGGCACGGGGGCGTTTCCCGAGCACAAGCTGGCGCGGTCCTTGGCGCCGAATCTGAGAAACCCGGACATGCAACTCGGCGTTTTCACGCACAAACTGATCAACAATTCGCGGCGCATTCTGCAGGAAAGCCTGCCCTGCCTGGGCGGCACGTGGCTGACGCCCCTGTTTTTGGCGGGCCTGCTGCTTGGTTTCCGCAGCCCGGCCATCCGCCGGCTCCGTTATCTCCTCATGATGAGTCTGGCGATGCTGGTCATGGTGCAAGCCATGGGCCGCACGCAAATTGCGGAAGATTCACCAGAGATCAACAACGAGAATCTGCTCGTGCTGTTGGTCCCGCTCGTCATCGTTTACGGGGTGAGTTTCTTCTTTTTGTTGCTCGACCAGATGAAGTTGCTGTATCGCGGGATGCGCTACCTGGTGGTGGGCGTGTTTGCGGTCATCATCTGCCTGCCAATGATATTCATGTTCCTGGTGGCCAAGACCGTGCCCGTGGTGTACCCGCCTTATTACCCACCGGCCATCCAACAAGTCTCGAATTGGATGAAGGAAAACGAATTGATGATGAGCGATATTCCGTGGGCCGTGGCGTGGTACGGCAACCGGCAATGCGTCTGGACGACGCTCGATGCGCAGACGCAGTTTTTTGCCGTGAATGATTTGATGAAACCGGTGCGCGCGCTTTACCTCACGCCGCAGACCATGGACAGCCGGTTCCTGACGCAATGGGTGCGGGCCGGCGAGCACAGCTGGGGCAGTTTCATCCTCGAGAGCATGGTTCAGCGGGCCATTCCGGCCAGCTTCCCGTTGCGCGTGTCGCCCAAGGGCTTTCTGCCGGAGCAGTTGTTCCTGACCGATTGGGATCGGTGGAAAGCCGAGCCGACCGTGCTGACGCCCACATCCGAGCCGGCGCCGACGAAAAAGAAATGATCAGCCCCGGCGCCGGCGCGGCTGGCGCGAAGGCCGTTTTTCCCGCTTGCCGTCCGACCGGATGAGGGTTCAGGTTGTTCTGGAGTTGGATATGTGCACGGTTCGGTATGAACACGAACGGGTCCCCGGGTTGGCTTTGGGGCCGGACGCGGAAAAGTGCGGCCTTTACCCTGATCGAATTGCTGGTGGTCGTTGCCATCCTCGCCATCGTCGCGGCGTTGTTGCTGCCCGCCCTCGTTGGCGCCAGGGAAAAAACCCGGCGCACCGCCTGTAAGAACCACCTCCGCCAGTTCATTCTGGCCGCGCATCTCTACGGAGATGACAACACCCAATACTTGCCGGGCGGCGAGGCCGAGCCCGGCCAGTCGGCGCACACCCCGGTCATCCGCACGAACACGCGCCAAAACCTCATTCGCTACACCGGCACGTATCGGATTTTCGACTGCCCAAGCCTGGGCGCACCCTTCAATCGGCCGGAAGGTTGGAGTTGCCAGGGATACGGGGTCATCATCGGTTACAATTATCTGGGTTCGCGCACCAATACCCCGTGGCCGGCCAGCGCCACCATTTACAGTGCATGGATCTCGCCGCAAAAGCTTACCGATCGCAGCGCCCTGGTTCTCGTGGCTGACTTGAACGCCTGGTCCTCGAGTGGTTCGATGACCTTTGCGCCGCACGGCCGTCACGGGCCGATTATGAAGGACGGCGACTTCTCGAACCCGGGTTCGCACGGCGTCTCCTCCGCTGCCATTGGTGGTGTGGGTGGCAACGTGGGCCTGCTGGACGGGTCGGTTGCCTGGAAGAACACACGCCAGATGAAGATTTATTGTGCGTCACAAGCCGGCAGTTCAACCTGTTCGGCCATGTGGTGAACTGGCGCACAGGATTCGTGTCCCGCGAGGCATCCGACGCGAGGGCCACGGCTGAGCTCAACCCCGTGCAAGCGGAGTGGTCGCGGGGCCTTCGCGTGATTTCGGGCGGAGGCGTTCGCAGCGCTCGGCAAAAAGGAAGAAAACGCCGGGGCCGAAACACAACAACATGACCGAGATGCCCATCGCGATTCCCCAGAAAGTGCCGATGGGCGCGCAACAATCTTCGCGCCGGCGCACGATGATGTGACTGGGCACGGCCACGAGCAGTTCCAGGACGCTTCCCCGCAGCAACCATCGCGTCAGGCGGTCGAGTAGCGCGTCCGGGCTGTCTGCTTTGAGAAAACGATGGAAAATCATGGCCCAGATTGCCCAGAAGCCGGTGACGATCGTGAGCGAGCCGGACAGCCCGATCAACCAGTCGTTGCCCGGGCTCACGCCCGCGGTCTGCAACAGGCCGCGGGCCGCCGGATTCCATTCAAAGTTGCCGCGCACCAGGTTGGCAACGAATTCGATGACGTGAAACGCGTCGTCCTTGAACGCGACGCAAAGCAGGCAGAAAAGACCGGCGGCGCAGAGATTGGCCAGAAAGAACGTCGCGGTGAGTACCGGAAGGGCGCAACTTGACACCACCACCATAATGGGGGTGTGAACGGTTCCTCATCCGAG
>CAYWMD010000039.1:0-60188 GCA_964458575.1 uncultured Bifidobacteriaceae bacterium
AGTGGGCAGAGGAACATTTATTCGACCGAAATTCGGTCGTGCTCGAATGTCAGGTTTGGCAGGAAGCGTTGGGCCGGGCGCGAGGCGAAGGCTTTTCGGTTTCACAACTCAAGGAATTTACGGAACGGCGTGGCTACATCCGCGACGCCGAACGTCCAGGCGAAGTGACATTGCGCGACGTGTTGCTCCGCGAATGGGAGATCGTTCAGACTGCGAAAGAAGGCGTGGGTGATGCCTGGCCGTTGGTTGCGAACCCGCGTCCGGCAAGTCCAAAGCTGGGTGATGAACAACGTCGCGCGCTCGCTGCCTTGCTCTCCTCCATCAATACCGTTTCCGTGTTTCGCGGCGGCGCTGGCACGGGCAAGAGTTTTGTCCTGCACGAACTGGTCGAACAACTTCGGGAGTCTGGCCGGCGCGTCGTAGTTCTCGCGCCGCAGCGTCAGCAAATCGTGGGAATGGAGAAGGCAGGACTGCCGTCGCCCGCTACAGTTGCCAGCTTCCTTCTCAAACGTGAACTCGTCGCGGGCGCACTCGTTGTCGTGGACGAGGCCGGGCAAATTGGTGGACGGCAAATGCTCGAATTGCTGCGGCTCGCACGAGAGCGCAACGCTCGGGTAATTCTTTCCGGTGACACGCGGCAGCACGGTGCGGTTGAGGCTTCAGACGCGCTGCTCGCCATCGAGCGACACTCTGGCATTCGTCCGGTCGAACTGCACAAGATTCGTCGGCAAGACCCGACACTCGGACGGGATTTTGCTGAACGCAAGCGCATCAAGCAGTATCGCCAAGCCGTTGAATCCGCAGCTGCTGGCAAGGTTGGCGAATCGTTTGAACGCCTCGACAAGATGGGCGCGGTGGTGGCGTGCGGCTTGGGTGATCAAGCCGACAAACTCGCGGACGAATATCTCCGGCTGGCGGAGCAAGACGCCTCGTCGGTGGTCGTCTCGCAGACTTGGGCAGAGGTTCATCGGGTCAATGCTCGTGTGCGCGATGCACTGAAAGCAAAGGGGCTGCTCGGTGCGAACGATGTGACCCTCGAAGTGCTGGACAAGCTTGACCTGACAAATGCGCAGAAACGCGATGAGCGGTTCTATCCGAAGGACGCAGTCGTGATTTTCAATCAGAAGATCCGCGAGGCCGAACCGGGCACAAAGGGAAGGGTCACCGGCATTGTGAAGGCTGGGTTGCTGGTTGATGTTGGCGGACGATTCGTAACCGTCTCGAACAAGATGCTCGACCGCATTTCGGTCTGCCTACCACGCGAGTGTCAGGTTTCAACTGGTGACCGCCTGCATCTTAAAGCTAATCGCAGGCTGGCATTCGGTGGTCGCGTCACCAACGGCGAACTCGTCACAGCGAAATCAGTTCGACCAGATGGTGGGATCGAACTCACCGATGGTCGCATACTGGATTCGAGCTTTCGCGAATTCCTGCCCGGATACGCTGTCACGTCCTACGGCTCGCAAGGCAAGACGGTAGATTACGTCCTGTTTTCCGACTCGACCATCAAGGCCGCGACGAACGCGCAGCAATGGTATGTGACCATTTCACGCGGGCGGCGCGGCATCCGCATCTTCACCCCAGACAAGGAACAACTCCGGGAGAACGTGACGCGCTCCGGCCACAGGCCCTTGGCTCTTGAACTCGCCGGCGGTCTCACACGCCGACGTGGGGTTCGTCTCTGGGATCGTCTTCACAGCTATATGCTTCGGTTCGGTCGTCGCGCGGCGGATAGTTTCTGCCAGCTTAAACTTTCCCGTCATCGTCATCAATCCAATGAAACCTATGAGCACAAAAACACCCGAATGTTGGGCGAGCGATCCGAACTCTCGCGCGGTCAAAATCGAAGTATCGGCTGAACAAAGCCTGCTACTGCCGTTCGATCAATTCGCCTTTTCCGAACTCAAGAATGAAGGGAAGGAGCAGCGTCTCCGATTGGTTTTCGCCACACACGAGGTCTTGCTGCGCGGCTATTCCTTGCGCCGTATCGAGACGGCGATGCAGCGCATGGAACTTTCGCTTCTAGTTGCAGTTTCAGAAAAGCACCGGTCGTTAATCTCCGAAGGTCAGCCAGTGGTGGCTGAGATCATTGTGACCGACATGAAGAAAGAAACTGAAGCCATTGCTGGCCAATAATTGGCCCGTGCTATATTCCAAACACTTCCTTCGCCATCCTGCGAAGGGGCGTTTGTATCGTTGCGGGAGCAGTCGCAATATAGTTCAGCGATTTCTTGCGAGTTTCTCCGGTCAAGGATTTCAGATAAGCAATCGCGGCCTCAGTAGAGAATTCGGTGAAATGGTGAAACGAAAACTTCGGTGGAAGCCCCGTCCAGATAACTGCGGACAGTTGGTTCTTCACTCGCCACTCACTAATGCTCCGGTGGATCGAGTCATCGGTGTGGTCTTCGCCTCTGGCAACAAAATGAACGTGACGAAGTGGTGTTCCCTCTCTCTCCGCCAAGTTCTGCGTCGCAGAGTCGAGATTCGGCATTGCGCTCATCGCATACAATGTCTCACACATTGTCCCGTTGCGGGGATCAACCACTAGCGTCAACCGACCGTCGTTGCTGATCCGAGAAAACTCCAACGGAAGCACAGGTCCGCTTGGATGAAATACTCCCGCAATTCGCAGAGGACGTTGCCCGGTCGAAGCATCGCCGTTGGGGTTCGCGATCAACGATCCCCAACCGAGGACAGCTATCTTTAAGTTCGGAGGATTCACGGATAAACTTTGACGCCTATTGATTTGAACTGACGAATCGTAGGATTTGCTCGCTTGTGCTTCCCGATGATCGGCTTCAGTTCCGCGAAGTCGGCTTTCCACACTTCCGTTAGCTTGTACTCCTTGCTCAGAATTCCAAGGAGCACGTAGGTGCAGTCATGCGCTGAAAATCTGCTAAGCCGTCCGCTGTCTTTTGGAAGATTACCGCTCTCGCCGCGCCGCGTTTTGATCTGCACGCAGCAACCCTTTGCGTCCATTGCGTCAAAACCTTCGGATCGAGGGTCTTTCACCATTTTCAAGTCAAGCGCGCGAGAAACGAGAATTTCTCCCACTTCCCCTGTGACGCCGAACTTCCGGCCGCAGTTGGTCACTTGCTGATAAACCAGTTCCGCCTCGATTGCGTTGGCGGCTGCCTCCATTACTTCATCGGACACTGCGAAGGTTGGGATTTCGGCCGGATTCATGGCAATAGAATGGCCAATGTTTGATTGGCCAGCAATACCTGCCACTAGGCATAAAAATAACCGAGCGTACGGAGACTGGTATGGTTTGGATGTCCCATCACGATGTGGTCGAGAACTTCGATTTTCAAAAGCTGACCGGCTCGGATGAGATCACGGGTTATCTTAATGTCTGCCTCGGATGGAGTCGGATCACCGCTCGGATGATTGTGACAAATGATGATTGCGGATGCACTTACCATGACTGCTAATCTGAAAATCTCCCTGGGATGACAGAGGATCGTATCCATCGTTCCAATGGACACCAAGTAGTGCCCTTTGATGCGCCGACGCGTGTTGAGAATGAAAACCACCAGACATTCACATTCAGGATTGAAGTAAGGATGATCGGGAATATGCGCTTTCCAATAGGCGGCTGCCTGGTCCGGTGTTTCGCACTGTTGCATGGTGTCGGGTGTCGGACATTCTCGAAGTGATACGATTTTCCATTCCTGCGGTTGAGCCGGAAATTTGATGGGCTTGACGATTTTGTTGGTCGGTTGCGGAGCGAGTGTGGGGCATCCAGTGGAGATGAGGTTTTCTGTCGTGTTCATGTTTTGCGTTTCGTTCTGAAGGAGCGGAACTGCTCTCTTCACCACGCCCCCGGAGAGCAGTCCCGCTCCAAACGAAACGCGCCCGCGTGAGTCCGCGCCCGTAACGCGGAGCATCAGCAACTGAGTGACGGCAGGCGCAAACTGTTTTCCTCCTTCGCCTGCCGGCACGATGTTGCGCGAAGCACGCAGAAGCGAGGGCACACGCGGGTGAACACGACGGAAATCTCATCGGCGGATGCCAACTAAGTCGCGTGAGAGTAGGATTATGAGTGTCGCGGTGAGCGATTGGCGCGAGCGAAGCGGATACAATTTGTTGAACCCTCAACCGCCCGCCTTGCCGCCCTCAGTTTTTTAGCGGCGGGCGTTCCGCAAAGCAGCCTTGAAAGCCGCCAGCGTATCCGGACTCACATGATGCTCGATGCCCTCGGCGTCCATCTCCGCTACACGTTCCGGGATACCGAGCGAACGCAGAAACGCCACCACGGTTTCGTGTCGGCTTTTGCACGTTGCGGCCAACTCACGCCCTTGCTCGGTTAAAAAGATGGCACGGTACGGCTGCGAGGTGACGAATCCAGCCTTTTGCAGCCGGATAATTGTGCGGTTCACGGTGACATGGGTAACTCCCAGCCGCTTGGCAAGGTCCACCACGCGAGCTTCGCCTGTCTCGGCAATCAGATCGGCGATAGCCTCCGCGTAGTCTTCCGCAGTCTCGTTCGCATGTTCGCGGCGGGTTTGGGACAGGTATTCCGCCTGCAGTTTGGGGCTGCCGCCTGCACGCGTTTTGTTAATCTGTTTTCTTTTTGCCGATGTCATTTGCGCTTCCTTGACAGCAAAACAGGAATGGGATTGACCGTCGAGCAAAATATTGTAGCATAAGCTACAGTATTGACCTTGCACAACATAATAGGGGTTCGGCTACAACCGGGCTCGCGGCCGGCTGTAACCTGGGTTGGGCCCTAATGCTGCTGGCGGCTGGCAGCATCGCAGCTAAGGCTCAAGACGAACCAGGCACGGATTCATCACGACCGCCTGATAAATCCCGTTACACCCTGTTCACCCCGACACCCGGCGAGTTCGTGCGCGAAATGAATACGGATCGTCCGGACGACAATCCCTTTGTCGGCCTTTCATGGCGCTTTTGAGATGAAGACTCCGGCCAACGAGATGCTACCGCCCCCGCCGTCGAACACTCCGTCCAGTGGCCACATGTCGCTGGAGGGAATGCACGGCACCGTCTCTGTGCCGCACCACCAGGCCGGTTTCTGGAAGCAATGGCGGGCCTTTGTCGGCCCGGCAATCCTTGTCAGCGTCGGCTATATGGACCCGGGGAATTGGGGAACCGATCTGGCCGGCGGCGCCCAATTCAAATACGGACTGCTTTGGGTGGTCGCTCTCGCCAGTTTAATGGCCATCTTCATGCAAGTCATCTCCTCGCGTTTGGGCGTGGTGACGGGAAAAGACCTGGCTCAATGCTGCCGAGACTGGTATCCGCGCTGGACGCGTTGGCCAAACTGGTTGTTCTGTGAACTGGCCATCGGCGCGTGTGATCTGGCGGAAGTGCTCGGCAGCGCCGTCGCCCTTAACCTCATGTTCCACATCCCCCTGCTTTGGGCCGTCATTATCACGGGACTGGATGTGTTGCTGCTGCTGGCGCTGCAGCGACTTGGGATGCGGATGATCGAGGCAGTGGTGCTGCTGCTGGTGGTGACGATCGGAGTTTGCTATTTCATCGAGATTTTTGTTCTGCCGCAGACGCAGCCGAACTTCCTGGAGATGGGGAGCGCGCTGCTTACACCGGGTTTCCGTCAAGCGGGGATGATTTACCTTGCCATCGGCATCATTGGAGCGACGGTTATGCCGCACAATCTGTATCTGCACTCGGCTCTGGTGCAGAGCCGCAAGTTGCAGAAGGATGAAGCATCCATGCGCAGTGCCATTCGGTTTAACGCAATTGATTCCATCGCCGCCTTGACCGTCGCTTTCTTCGTCAATGCTTCCATCATGGTGTTGGCTGCACTGGTTTTCTATGGCAAGACGAGCGTCGCGGTGGCTGGCGGTCAGGTGGCTACGTTTAGCCCTGACAGCGATTGGATTCGCATCGCGTATCTCACCCTCGCGCCCCTGTTGGGAACGACCTTGGCAAGCACATTGTTTGCCGTGGCGCTGCTTGCGAGCGGGCAAAGCAGCACGATTACCGGCACGCTCGCCGGGCAGGTGGTAATGGAAGGGTTCATGCACTGGAGAATCGCGCCGTGGCTGCGGCGGCTCATAACTCGAACGCTCGCCATCATCCCGGCGGTTCTCGTCATCGGGATTCGCGGCGACAGCAGCGTGAACGATCTGCTCACGTTGAGCCAGGTGGTGTTGGCGCTTCAACTCCCCTTCGCCATGTTCCCCCTGTTGCATTTCACGAGTTCCCGCAAAAAAATGGGGGCATGGAGAATGGGCTGGTTCCTGTTGATCGCCGGCTGGGGCAGCGCGCTTCTGATTACCGCGATGGACATCTGCGGACTACCGGACTCGCTTAAATCAGCTTGGCATGTCATCACCGGCGGATGAAGCTTGAAGCTGTGCAGGGCCATCTATGTATAAGACTATTCTCGTGACGTTGGAGGGAACTTCGACCGACCGAGCCATCATCGAGCACGTCAAACCGCTCGCGAAGCTGGCACAGAGCCGGGTCGTGCTGCTCCACGTAGCCGACGGTTGGGCGGCGCGAACTTACGGCCCGGATGCTGTCAGCCCTGAGATCACTGAGGATACGGCATATTTGAAAACGATTCGGTCCGAGTTTCAATCCGCTGGAATTCCTGCTGACGCGGAACTGGCTTTTGGTGATCCGGTCAACGAGATCGTCAAATGGGTTGAGCAAAAGGGTTGTGACTTGGTGGCGATGAGCACGCACGGACACCGCTTCCTTGCCGATATATTTCTTGGCACGACCGCCAGCCGCGTTCAGCACAGCATCAGCGTGCCCGTCCTCCTTCTCAGGGCGAAGTGAATCATTCGCAATCACACCGGTTCTCATTGCGATCTGGTTAGCCAATCGAAGCCATTGCGAGCGTGCGGTTGGTGATCTATTTTTCCAATATCCTATGCACCGCACCAACCAATCCAACTGGCAGCATTCGCACGATTACGCTTTCGATTCTTCCGTCGCCGAGCGGCGCACGCGCGTCGTCATCGGCATTACGGCCACAATGATGGTCGTGGAGATTGCCGCCGGCATCGCATTCAATTCGATGGCGCTGCTGGCTGACGGCTGGCATATGAGCACGCATGTCGCCGCCTTTCTCATCACGGCGCTCGCCTACTACTTCAGCCGCCGCCACGCCCGTGACCCGCTCTACAGTTTCGGCACAGGCAAGATGGGTGTCCTGGGTGGGTTTGCCAGTGCGGTGGTGCTCTTTGTCGTGGCGCTTCTCATGGCGAGTGAATCGGTTCATCGTTTCTTCGCTCCCGTTCCGATTCATTTCAACCAAGCCATCGGCGTCGCTATTATTGGACTGCTCGTCAACTTGGTATGTGCGCTTCTCCTGAAGGACGAGCACCATCATCACCATCACCACCACGGCGGGGGACACAGACACGGCCAAGTACACCATCATCGAGACCTTAACCTTCGCGCTGCCTACGTTCACGTTCTCGCCGATGCGCTCACGTCGGTGACGGCGATTGTGGCATTGACGGCCGGCAAGTTCCTGGGCTGGTCCTGGCTTGATCCGGTGATGGGAATTGTTGGTAGCGCCGTCGTTTCCGTTTGGGCTTACGGTCTGATCCGGGATACCAGCGGCATCTTGCTCGACCGCACGCCGGAAGCATCCGACTTGCCGGAAGAAATTCGGCGTGCCGTCGAGGATGACGGTGACTCCCTCGTCACCGACCTCCACGTCTGGCAAGTCGACGCGGGGAAGTTCGCCGCCATAGTGTGCATCGTGGCGCACGATCCCAAACCTGCTGAGACTTACCGGGAATTGTTCCGCGAACACGAGGAACTTGTCCACGTCACAGTCGAAGTTCAGCATTGCCACGAGCATGAGGAGTCGCATGCCTGCTAATCGCTAGTCGTGGCGCATTCCATTTTCCGCGCACTTGACCGCGCACATTTCCGAGCCAGCCGCTTCCACGGTTCACGGTCTGAACTCCCCGACTATCCTGGGCCATTACGGCTTTCGATTCCGGCGCGTGCCATGAAGGAAGGGAAGTTCCGGTTGGCACAATATGATAATTGACTCTCAATTGTCATAAGTCCATATTCCGTAAGGATGAGCTACCTTACCCGACAAAAGCGGGTTTTAAGCGAGGTGTTCGAGCGGGCGACGCGGCCGCTGACGCCTGCGGAAATCTGCGGCGAGGCGCAAAAGAAAATTCCTTCCCTGGGCATTGCGACCGTTTACCGGGCCATCAGGCAGTTCGTTTCCGAGGGCATCGTTCGTGTCGTGGAGATTCCCGGAACGGCACCGCGTTATGAGAGCCTTTCTGGAGATCACCGCCACTTTTTCCTGTGCCAGAATTGCAGGCGGTTGTTTGAACTGACCGGATGCGTCAAGGGCATTGGCTCGCTCGCCCCGCGAGGCTTTCGCGTGCAACAACATGAGATTGTGCTTTATGGCCAATGCGTCTCTTGCGTTAAAGCCCCTGTATCCAAACCTCGATGATTTATGAAAACCTCGATGCTCCATAGGATGATTTTTAGCGCGCTTCTTCTGCCATTCATTACGCTGTCTGGGATGGCAGCCGATACAAACGGCAAACCCCTGAAAATTCTCTGCTCGTTTTACCCGATGTATGTAACGGCGCTTAATGTCGTGGGCGACACACCGGGTGTTAGCGTGGAGTGCATGACCGAGCCGGCGACCGGCTGCCTGCACGATTATCAACTCACACCAGGTGACCTGAAAAACATTGGAACCGCCCAGATATTCGTTGCCAACGGGGCCGGCATGGAGGGCTTCATCAATAAGGCGGTCAAACAATCGCCGAATCTCAAGGTCATCGAAGCCAGCCATGGAATTAAATTGTCGTTCAACGACAATCCACACATCTGGGTCAGCGTCGGCGGCGCGATTAGCGAAACCAAAAATATCGCGCATGGGCTGGCAGTTGCCGATCCAATCCACGCGGCTGTTTATGAAAAGAACGCCACTGCTTATGTTGCACGTTTGGAAAAACTGCGCCAGGAGATGCACGCCGCTCTGGACGGATTCACAAATCGGAACATCATCACGTTTCACGAAGCGTTTCCGTATTTCGCCAGCGAATTCAATTTGAACATCGTTGGCGTGGTAGAACGCGAGCCGGGTTCCGAACCCAGTGCCGGCGAACTGGCGCACACTATCGAGACGGCGCGTAAGTCCAAAGTGAAGGCGTTGTTCGCCGAACCGCAATATCCCGCGAAGAGCGCTGAAGTCATCCATCGGGAAACCGGCGTTCCCGTCAGCATTCTGGACCCGGCAGTGACCGGTCCAAGAGAACCGGCGAAAGCGCGCGACTCTTATCTCACCACAATGGAAAGGAATCTCAAGGTGCTGGTCAACGCACTGAAAGACTGAGCATGACGCGAGAAGACATGGGACATCCGCCCAATCAGCATCACGGGCTGGCCCCGCATCAGTGCGGCGAATGCTGCACCAAGCTCGACCGTGTCGGCGTGACATTAAACGGCAACCGGGTGCTGGAGGACATCTCGCTTCACCTTCATTGCGGCGAGCTTACCGCCCTGGTCGGCCCCAACGGTGCCGGCAAAACCACCCTGCTCCGGGTGTTGCTCGGCGAAGTGCCCCACTCCGGAGCCATTCATTTCCTCCCGGTGTTTGGTCATGGGCGGGAGGATGCTCCGTCCGTTGGCTACGTGCCCCAACAGTTGGACTTTGATCGGTTTTCACCGATGAGCGTTTTGGACGTTTTCGCCTGTGCCGTTTCCCGTTGGTCCGTCGCATTACATCACTCGCGACGCGACCGTCAAACTGCCTTGGAGGCGCTGGCTGCCGTGGATGCCGATCATCTCATTTCCCGAAAACTCGGCCAACTCTCTGGCGGCGAACTGCAGCGGGTGTTGCTGGCACTGTCGCTGACCCCGGTACCCAACCTGCTCTTGTTGGACGAGCCGGTGTCGGGCATTGATCTGGCGGGACGCGAAATCTTCTACCGCAAGGTTTCCGAACTGCGCCGGCGCTTCGACCTGTCGATCCTGATGGTTTCACACGACCTGGCGGGAGTAACCGCGGTTTCCGACCGCATCATCTTCCTCGACCGTCGGATTATTTGCTCTGGCTCGCCGAGCCAGGTTATCGCCAACCCGGACGTTCGCCGAACATTTGGGCTGGACCTGAATACCGCGACACAAAGCGCTCATGAACTTTTGGCATGATTTAATCGGGCGATTGCCCTTCGAATGGACGCAGTTTGCTTTCATGCGGACGGCGTTGCTGGCGGTTGTCATCGTCTCCCCGCTGTTTGCCTTGATGGGCACCCTGGTGGTGAACAATCGCATGGCATTCTTTTCGGACGCCATCGGACATGCTTCTCTAACCGGCGTTGGGTTGGGCGTCTTGCTCGGATTGGCCAATCCGTTTTGGGCGCTGCTCGCCTTTGGCTTGATTCTCGGTTTTGGAATCATTGCTCTCCAACACTTCACACGCTCCGCGATGGACACGGTGATTTCGTTGAGCATGTCCTTCAGCGTCGCCCTCGGTGTCGCGCTGCTTTCGCGAGGAGGGAATTTCAACAAGTTCACGCGCTACTTGGTCGGCGACTTGTTGAGCATCACGCCTGGGGAAGTCGGGCAACTGCTGCTGACAACGGTGCTCGTCGGTGGCGGTCTGCTGCTTGCCTACAACCGGATTTTGCTGGTTGGCCTCAACGAATCGCTCGCGCGCAGCAGGGGCGCAAGCGTCTGGTGGACTCAGATGCTCTTCTGCACGGCCGTGGTGATGGTGGTGATCATGAACTTGAGTTGGGTCGGCCTGTTGATCGTCAATTCCCTGCTGATCGTTCCTGCCGCCGGAGCACGCAACATTGCGAACAATGCCAGACAATACGTCTTTTATGCGGTGGCCTTCGCTCTGTTTTCCGGCGTCGTCGGGTTGGTCTTCTCGTATTATTCCAACACCGCCACCGGTGCCTCAATCGTGCTGGTTGCCATCGGCTGTTTCCTGGTGACGCTCGGGATTAAAGCGGCCAGAGGAGTGGCGGACCGAAAAACGGGGCGTCGAATGCCGGCGTGAACGCGGTGTTGCGAATACCATTTCGATGAAACCAGCGGCTCCCGTCCAATACTTCAATTGGTCTGCCCAAGGGCATTCCTTTTCGGTCGCGCACCATGCTTATGGTTCCGGCCCCGACCTGCTGTTTCTGCCAGCCATGAGCACCGTCTCGACGCGAATGGAATGGAATTCGGTGGCATCTGAACTGGCCAATCAGTTTACGGTCACGCTCGTGGACTGGCCGGGATTCGGTGCGTCCTCGCGGCCACGGGTTAAATATACGCCAATTCTTTACGAGCAATTCCTGCGCGATTTTGTTCGGACGCGATTTGTCAAACCCGTTTCTGTGGTCGCGACAGGCCACGCGGCGGGATATGTGTTACGTGGTGTGGCGGCAGGAACGAGCTTGTGGTCGCGCGCAGTATTGGCCGCGCCCACATGGCGTGGACCGTTACCAACTGCAATGGGAGAACATCGAAAGCTCTACGGGCTCCTGGCAAGCCTGGTCGCAATCCCCCTCCTCGGCCACGCACTTTACCACATCAACACTTCCCTTTGGTTTTTGCGGCGCATGTATGGAAGGCATGTGTTCGTGAACCAATCTCGGCTTACGCGGGACTTCCTCACTGCGAAACAGTGTCTCGCTCGACTGCGAGGAGGACGATTCGCTTCAACCGCTTTTGTCACGGGAGCCCTTGATCCGTTTTTGGATCGCCGGTCATGCTACGTGGCTTTGGAGCGAGCGCCATTCCCGATATTACTCGTGTTGGGGAAAGGCACTCCGTCGAAATCCGCGGCAGAGATGAGAGCGCTGGCCGAGATCACTTCCATTCGGAAGTTACTTCTTCCTGGCTCTCTGGGGTTGCACGAAGAAGAAGCCGACGCGCTGATTGCACCTCTACGTGAGTTTCTGGTTGGGCAGATGTAGGAACGGTCGTTCGCGCTTCCCGACGAACACAATCATCGGGCCTTGGCTGAGATTCGCCAGCTTTAATTCTTAATTCAGAGAATTCGTTTGGAATTCTGAGCGATTCAACCCGGAATTTAACATTGCAAGATAATCCAAGAATGGCCGCACGATAGAAACGCTTCGGCGTCGCAATCCACGCCCTCTTTGTGCTGCGTCGCGATGAGAAATTCAACGCAAGATTGGTGGGCCTGCTCGGACTTGAACCGAGAACCCCGGCATTATGAGTGCCATGCTCTAACCATTGAGCTACAGGCCCGACACAATCAGCCACGTCATTGTGCTTGCTTCCTTCCGAAGGTCAACTTTTTCACGCGAGTTGGCAGTGTGGCGGCCGTTTGCCCGATTCCATTGACATGTCCATTTTCTTTGTGCTCTTGCGGTGTCCGGCGAGACTTGAAAGTGCGGCGAGAGGTTTTATCCGAAAACAAACTTCCGACCGGAAGGGCCGCGCGTTGTCGCGGATCGGCGTAATGATTCGCAGTCATTTGGATTGTCGAATGGCGCAATTGTGCGCTGCCTGCGAAAATGCCCTCTCGTTTGACAATGGCGTCACCAAATAGCTTTCGCAGTTCGTGAACTTTCTTTCGCGCCGAGATGCCGTTCGTGTCCAACCAGTCCAACAACGTACGCCAGTGCGGCTCGCAGCGATAACGCACATACATTGTTGGCTTCCACTCCAGGTGGGAGTTCACCACGAAACCCTCCTGGCCGTTTTCCCTGAAACTCTGCAACTCTTTCATGAGAGCCGGATCAACGTAAACCGTACCGCCTGAACCGTGTTTCGGTTCGATGAACTCGGTGGCTTCAACTCGAATGGAACAATCATCCGGCCTCAGTTGCGACCAGAGGCACACGTCGGCTTCCGCGCGTCGAAGCCCGGCGCACATGCAAAGTAGAAAGAGCTTGTACGCTTCAGGACTGCCTGCTCGCAGCTCCTTCCGCGCTTTCATAACCAAGTCCTCATAGGCAACCCCAGCGGGTGCTTGGAATTTCATCGAACCCATTTTCTCGAAGTCCACCGTCTCGAACCAGTAAACCTCACGTTCTCCACGCTGGCCGTCTGGCACTTTGAACTTGGGAACTTTGATGCCGAAGTTTGGTTTGTTGATGATCGCGGAACTGAAAAGGCTCTTGGTGTTGCGCAGCCAGGTGTTGAAGGAACGATTCACTTCGAGCTTTCGGCGCGGATCATTGTTCGCTCGTCGAAGATAATGAATTTTCCAGTCGGCAACAGCGGCAGGGGTGATGGCCGCGAGCGGAATCACGTCCACTTGCTTCCGCCAGGCGAGCAAGCCGCCGGTCCTGTAATCGTACCGCGACTCGTCCGTTTTGACTCCGCATATATGGGCTGCCACTCGTCGCAGGCATTGGGAGTAACGACGAAATGTTTTCGGCTTTAGACTGGATGTTCTTTCCACTTCCGCCAGAAATGCGCCAACGGTTGCATCCCCGGCAGTGATTTCGACTGGTTGAACCGCCTTTGGGTTGAGATCGGCGAGAGTCGCGGACCAACCCTTCGCGATCAGAGAAAGGTAAATGTCCCGAGCTTTGGCGGCGGCTT
This sequence comes from uncultured Bifidobacteriaceae bacterium, assembly GCA_964458575.1. Classification (GTDB taxonomy): domain Bacteria; phylum Verrucomicrobiota; class Verrucomicrobiia; order Limisphaerales; family JADLHS01; genus CAYWMD01. The sequence continues at coordinate 13,513 of CAYWMD010000039.1, forward strand.
CCTCTTTGTTTCCTGTCTCCAAATCGAAACTCTTGCGGTTACCGCCGAAATGAATTCTGACGGACCATTCCGGCACTTCATACGTCTTGCCCTCGTGCGTGTATGTCCGGTGCTCCAGACGAGCTTTCCAATAATTCGCGTGGGTCTTGGAGTACGATCGCTTCGCTTCGCGTTCCTTCGCAATGGAACTCGGCGCCGGCTCGATCAGTTCAGAGGCGCTCATATATGTCCTCTCTGAACTGCCATTTCAGCACAACCCAGAAGCGGATTGGTGCATGAGCTACACAAAGCCCGTCGATGGGTCGCGAGGTATCCAACTAGCGGTCTTGTAAAGACCCTCAACGGCGCTTGACGCCTCCGAATGCTTGGCCAATTCTTGGCCAATTTTCCGGTCCTGAGTGGTAGTGTCGAGTTGTGTGGGGTAGCGGGCCTCCAACGCAAAACCCAATGAAAATAGGGTTTCCGCAACTTGTGACGACCGGATGCGACTCGGAACAACTGGGCAGGATGCGACTCATAATCGCTTGGTCCTCGGTTCAAATCCGAGCGGGCCCACCACCACAAAAGTGGCACGGCTCCGGATCAAAGCCCGTTCAGTCCTTTCAGATAAGCAAACACCAACTCCGGCAACTGGCTGCTGTATCCACCTTCCAACAAGCTGAACGTGGGCACGCCGAGTTTGCGGAACTCCTGACCCAGCCAGTGGAAGTCCTCGGCTTCGAGCGTTTCCTGGGCAATCGGATCGCGCGCATACCCATCAAACCCGGCGGAAACCGCGACGAGTTCCGGCTTGAACTTTTTCAATTCGTCCAGGGCGCGTGTGAGGACCTGGCGATACTCTTCGCGCGGTGTTTCCGGAGCGACGGGATAGTTGAAGCAGTTCTTCCCCACATTGACCGTGCCGGTGCCGGGATAGCACGGATGCTGGTGAATGGAAAAAAACGCCGCGCCGGGTTGGTCGAGCAGGATGGCTTCCGTGCCGTTGCCGTGATGCACGTCGAAATCATAAACCGCGACCCGTTTCGTGCCGGTGGCCAGGGCTTCAAGGGCGGCAATGGCAATGGAGTTCAAATAGCAGAAACCCATCGCGTGATTGCGGGTGGCGTGGTGGCCCGGCGGTCGCATCAGGCTAAAGACCGTCTCGCCGGCGCGCGCGGATTTCAGGGCCGCCAACGCGGCGCCCACGGAACGGCGCGCAAAGTCCGCGATGTGTGCGAAGTAGGGTGTGTCACCATCGAAATCTTCGGGGATGCGCAGGCGCGCGAGATGTTCCGGCGTGTGCGCGCGCAGCAGGGCCGCCTCCTCGGCGGGACCGGGCGAGGCCCATTCGATGACCAGGTCCTTCTGCTCGCGCAGCTTGGCCAGCGTGCCCGAGATGCGGGCGGGCCGCTCCGGATGACCGGGCTGATGGTAGCCGGTGCAGCGTTCGTCGGTGATGATTTTCACGGGGACGGATTCAACCACGAACGGTCACGAATGAACACGAATTTTTCTGCGTCACCGCGAGGGCCGCTGATTTGAATCTGGCCATTTCCCGCGTCGTCATTAAAGTTGCCGTTGTTTAACCAACTCAATTTGTGAAAATAAACGTGCTTCTGGCCTCCGTAATGGTTGCGATCACCTGTTCGTCACCGCGGTCCGCCCGCGCCTGGGATTACGAGGGTCACCGCGTGGTCAATCAACTGGCGCTCCAGTCGTTGCCGAAGGACTTTCCCGCGTTCGTGCGCCAGCCCGCAAACGCGGAACGCATTGCGTTTCTCAGCGGCGAACCCGACCGCTGGCGCAACATGGGCGACGACCTGCCGCTGAGTCATTTCAACGGACCGGACCATTATCTCGATCTGGAGCAATTGGAGGAATACGGCCTGACGCCGCAAACATTGCCGATTTTCCGCTACGATTTCACCGCGCAACTCGCGCTGGCCCGCGCCGCGCATCCCGAAAAATTTCCGGCAATTGATCCGAAGAAGAACAAGGACCATACGCGCGAACTGGTCGGTTTCCTGCCCTGGGCCATCGTGGAATACTGCGGCAAACTTCGATCCGGTTTTTCCTATCTCAAGGCGTTTCAGGACCACGGCGGCACCCCGGATGAAATCGCCAATGCGCAGGGGAACATCATTTACATCATGGGGGTGATGGGTCATTTCGTCGGCGACGCGGCCCAACCGTTGCACGTTACCAAACATCATCACGGTTGGGTGGGTGAGAATCCCAAGGGTTACTCGACGTGGCAGCCGCTGCACCAATGGATTGACGGAGACTTTTTCCGCAAGACCGGCGGGATCGAAGCCGGACCGCTGGCTGGAAAAATCCGCCCGGCCAGGATCGTCGGTGACCCGCTGAAGCCGGACGATTTGTTCAAACAGATCACGGCCTACCTGCTCGAAACGCATCAGCAGGTCGAGCCGCTTTACCAGCTCGACAAGGAACGCAAATTTTCCGTGGAAGTGGAAAAGGGACAAGCGGGGCGGGCGTTTCTGGACGCGCAGGTGGTACGGGGCGGGCAAATGCTCGGCGATCTGTGGTTCTCCGCGTGGCAACAGGCAACCGAGGACAAGTATCTCATTCGCAAATTGACCGAGCGGCAACAGGCCGGCACCACCAACGGCGCTGCCGATAAAAAATGAGCAACCGGACGGCCATCCGCATCGCAGCGGTGATGGGCTTCCTGGCTGTGGCCTTGGGCGCGTTTGGTGCACACGGGCTGGAAAAACTGTTGCAGGCGAACGAGCGGGTGGAAACCTGGCACACCGCCGTATTTTACCACTTTATTCACACCCTGATGCTCTACGTCCTTGCGCAACGCGAACCGTTCCGGCGCGGACCGTGGTGGAGCTTTTTCCTCGGCATCGTCGTTTTCTCCGGCTCGCTCTATCTGCTCTCCATCACGAACATGCGATGGCTCGGGGCGATAACACCCCTCGGCGGGGTGAGTTTTCTTGCGGGCTGGTTTTGGCTGGTCGCCGCACCCGGCATAAAGGGAAGCAGCTCCGGATCGAATTGAGCAGATCTGAAGTCGAACCCGGCTACACTTCGAGGGTCTTCCGCCAGCGCGCCAACTGCCTTGCCACTTCCTGAGTGCCGGGCGCGCCCGTAAGATTCCGTTTCGCCATCGAGCGCTGCAAATCGAAGACAGCCAGCGCATCCCGACCGAACGCCTTGTCCGTGGACCGCAATTCCGCAAGCGAGAGCCTGTTCAGTGGTTTGCCCAGTTTTTCCGCCAATCCCACGACCGAACCGACGACGTGGTGGGCTTTGCGGAAAGGTATGCCCTTTCGCACCAGGTAATCCGCCAAGTCGGTTGCCAGCAACGCCGGGTCGCTGGCCGCCGCGTGACACGCAGTCCGGTTGACCTTGGTGTGTTTCAACATCGCCGCCATCAACCGCACCGTGGCGCGCACCGTGTCGGCGGTGTCGAACAGCCGTTCCTTGTCCTCCTGCAAATCGCGGTTGTAGGTCATTGGCAAACCTTTCAACAACGTCAGCAGCGAAACCAGATTGCCGATCACACGTGCCGATTTGCCGCGTGCCAGTTCGGCCACGTCGGGGTTTTTTTTTTGCGGCATCAATGACGAGCCGGTGGTGAACGCGTCGCCAATTTTGATAAAGCCGAACTCTGCGCTGGCCCACAGAACCAAATCCTCCGCGAGCCGTGACAAATGAACCGCCAACAACGCGGTGTCGGCACAGAACTCGACCGCGAAATCCCGGTCGCTGACGGCGTCCATCGAGTTTTGCGTGAGCTGCGGTTTGCCGGCGGCATCTACAAAGCCGAGCAGCCGGGCCACCAACACGCGGTCCAACTTGAGCGTTGAGCCCGCAATCGCTCCGCTACCCAGCGGACAGACGTTGACGCGCGACCAGCCGTCCCACAACCGTTCGCAGTCGCGTTCGAGCATTTCCACATAAGCGAGCAGGTGATGCGCGAGATAGACCGGTTGAGCCCGTTGCAGGTGCGTGTAGCCGGGCAGGAGCACGTTCGAATGCCTTTCGCCAAGCCGGACGAGCGCGCGTTGCAGGTCATTCAGTTCACCGAGCAACGCCACGATTTCATCCCGCAACCAGAGCCGGACATCCAGCGCCACCTGGTCGTTGCGCGACCGGGCGGTGTGAAGTTTCGCGCCGGCCGGCACCCGCCGGGTGAGTTCGGCCTCGATGTTCATGTGGACATCTTCCAGTTCGGGTTTCCACTTGAATTGGCCGCTTGAAATTTCGCGCGCGATGGCCGTGAGGCCGCGTCCGATGGCGGCAGCTTCGGTTTTGGTGAGCACCCCGATCTTGCGGAGCATGGCGGCATGGGCCAGCGAGCCGAGAATGTCGTGCCGCCAGAGCCGCTGGTCAAAGCTGATGGACTGCGTGAAATGCGCCACGTCCGCGTCAACTTCACGCGCAAACCGCCCGCTGCGGGAAACTGGAGAGTTCTTTTTCATGTACTCAAACCTTGCCGAATCTGCGCCCGACCGCGCAAAATGTCACTCTCAAACGCGTGAACGCGGTTTCGTGGCCATGCTCGGATCAGTCGGGAATGAGCGTGGCACGTGGAATGCCCTGTTAAAAGCATGAGCGAATTCAAATTCGCCTGTCCGATGTGCGGTCAGCACATCCGGTGCGGCTCGGACAAAAGTGGCAAGCAGGTGGACTGCCCCACTTGCTTCCAAAAGCTCAGTGTCCCCGACGCGCCGCAAGGGGACGCCTCCAAACTCGTGCTCAACGCCTCGCTGGCCGAGGCAAAACGCTTCAAGCCCCACGAGACCACCTCGCATACCAGCATCACCACCGGATCCGGTGCGAGCCGGTTTCCCTGGACGACGGTGGCGCTGGTGGTGCTCTTGTGCGTCGCCGCGAGCGCGGTCATCTTTTTTCGCGGCAGGCTGTTCCACAATCCAAGTCGGACACCGGTGGCGAGCGAACCGACCAACACCTCCCCGTTCCAGGTGGCGGCGACGGTGAACGACACCAATTGGACCCTGAATCTGATGAGCGTGGAGTTTCCGGATTCGCCGGTGACGGGTCGCATCGGCGGGCGCGCGTTCACGTTGCATCGCGCGTTGCTGCGGGGCGGCACGCTCGAGTTGCGGCAGGGCGACCGCGCGCCCGACATGGGTTTCACAATCAATTTCTTTGCCAAACGCAGCGAGGAACTGGCCCGCCAGTCCATTGCCATCGAAGCCGACCGGACCAATTCTCCCAAGGTGACCCTGCGCATCCGGGACAATCCGCAGCAGGCCATCGCCCAGACTTTTTTCCATGGATACGCGTTGCGGCTGGATTTCGGTCAGCTCACCAACGGTCACCTGCCGGGCAAGATTTACTTCTGCTCACCCGACCCGGCCAAAAGCTGGCTGGCGGGGACCTTCACCGCGGACATTCGCAAACCCGGACCGTCGAAACCCCGTCTGCGGCCGTGATCCCAAAATTCAAGCGTGCTTGAATCGGCTGGGGCCGCTGGTTGTGTGGGAGGCCGGCCAACATTTCTTGAATGTACCGCGGCAGCTTTTTTTGTCCTGCCATTGACGACAGACTTGCCACCGGCGCCGCGTCACTCAACACTTCCCAGCGTGAACGTGGAATTGATCAACACCGGTAGCGAATTGATGCTGGGACGTGTTCTCAACACTCATCAACAATGGCTTTGTCGGCAGCTCACGGATCTGGGTTATGTCGTGGCCCGGCAGGTGGCCGTGGCGGACACGGCTCTCGACATCGAGCAAGCCGTGCGGGAAGCGCTGTCGCGCGCCGACCTGGTCATCACCACGGGCGGGCTGGGGCCGACTTCAGATGACCTCACCCGGGAATTGATCGCGAAGATGCTGAACCGTCCGTTGCGCGAGGATCAAACCCTTGCCGCACACATCGAACAGCATTTTTCGTCGCGCCGACGCGTCATGCCTCAAAGCACCCGCGTGCAAGCGCTCGTGCCGGAAGGCGCCACGGTTCTGCCCAATCCGAACGGGACGGCGCCGGGGCTGGCGATGGAGGTGCGACCGAACCCCTTTCGCGCCGACGCGGCGGGAAGCTGGCTGGTCATGCTGCCCGGACCGCCGCGTGAATTGCGACCGATGTTCGCAGACGTCGTGAAGCCGCTCCTCCGGCGCGTGCTGCCACCCGCCGCGCAATTTGTCTGTCGCACGCTGCGGACCACGGGGATTGGCGAATCCATGGTTCAGGAGCGAATTGGCGAACCCTTAAGCCCGCTGGTCGCCAGAGGATTGGAGGTCGGCTACTGCGCGCGCGTTGGCCAGGTGGAGGTGCGTCTGTCTTCGCGCGGCAACGACGCAGCCACGCTGGTGAGCGAGGCGGAGAACATCGTGCGGCCAAGGATCGCCACCTATCTCTACGGCGAAGGAGATGAAGAACTCGAAGCCGTGATTGTGCGTCGCTTGACGGAACGAAAGCAAACCCTCGCCCTGGCCGAATCGTGCACCGGCGGGTGCATCGCGCATCGCATCACCAACGTTCCGGGTGCATCGGCCGTATTGCTCGCGGGGCTGGTCACCTACAGCAACGAAGCCAAGCAGAAATTCCTCGGTGTTCGCGCGGATACCTTGGCAGCGCACGGCGCCGTGAGTGAAGCGGTGGCCCGCGAAATGGCCGAGGGCACGCGCCAAAAATCGGGCGCGGATTTCGCGCTGTCGGTGACCGGCATTGCGGGGCCGACGGGCGGAACCGAAGCCAAACCCGTCGGCACGGTATTCATTGGCCTGGCCACGGAGGGGGAAACGGTCGTGCAGAAAAACTACAATCCTTACGACCGGGAAACCTTCAAGCAGGCGACGGCGAATCAGGCCCTCGATATTTTGCGGCGACGCATCCCGGCTGCCGCATGAAGAGATGTTATGTGCAGGGCGCCAATCCGCTTTGATCGCGCGAAGCTAAAAATGCTTTTCCCATGGGCATTACTCGTTGCGCCGCTGCTCCTGGCCGGTGGCTGTGCAACCAGCGCGCTTTGGGAGGAAGGTCGTTTCGCCCGCTTCCGCGAGCCGGCGTCGCCCTCTGCCCTTCGCTGCTTCCGCTCTCGTGAAGCCGATGATTTTCTGGTTTGTTACGAGGAAGGTTGCGATGACAATTCGAAGGTTCGTCGTCCTCGCGCCTACTGGCTTGTCGCCAACCACGAACCGATCGAAAATCCGCACAAGCCCCGGTTTGTCTCCGTCAATGTGTCCGACGGTCTGCAAACTGTTCCGGTCCTCGCCACTTCTCCCACCAACGCGCCGCCGCCGGAGTTCTATATCGTCGCTTCAACGAACGCGCAGACGTTCACGCTCTTCGCTGGTGAGAAACCAGTGGGGAACTACGATTTGCCTGTTTACGAAACGGGGTCGGGCCGGGCGAAACAGATCTTGCTGACACCGTTTGCCTTCGCCGCCGATTTGACGATCATAGGCGGTTGCGTGTTCGCCATCGCTTGGTCGGAGGAAGGTCTCGGCGACATTCACTGATGGCGGGCATCGAAGTCGGATCGGAGAAAAAGAAAAAGGCCGGGTAACAAGTCCGGCCTTTTCTGCACACGGTACTGAGAACGCAGCACCAAATCTGCGCTTATAATACCCCGAACCTCTTTTGTGCAAAGTCACCAGTTGTGGGGACAACGGGAAAAAACCGGTAGTTGGAAGCCAAACACGGCAAAACCAGGCCGAAAATCGTGGGTTTTGGCCGAAAGGACCCCGAGACGGACGTTGACGACATCGGGATAAAGTGGCATTTGTCCGGTAGAATGGTAACCGCCAAATTGGTTCCGCTTCTATTCCTGAGCACGGGGTTGACCGCCGCTGAAAGCAACGTGAATGGGGCGGCGATGGATCTTGCCGATGGGTTTGGGGATATCATCTGGATTTTCGCCATGGTTGTCGGGTTGTATTTTGTTTTCCGGATCGTCAACGGCTGGATCAAGACGGTCATGCCGGAGGACAAGACCATCGCCGAAATTCGGGCCCAACTGGCCAGGGATAACGATGCTCAAGTGGTGCTCAAGCCGCGCGCGACGGCCAGCGCAGCCTCGGAACCCCCGCCGGTGTCCGTCCGGCAGCCGGCGGACCTTCCACCATCGAGCACTCCGGTCCGGGACAATCGCGCGGGCTTCCGCGCCCAGCCGGTCGCCGGCGGAGCGGAGCATCAAATTGTGCGCGCCGCGAGTTACCTTGATCGCTGGATGTGGCAGCGCCGGGACCATTTCCCGCGCGCCGGCCGTTTGCGATCCGCCCGCTCACCGCGCAAGCGTCAGGTGAGATTGCCGGTTGTCACCGGAGTGAATACCGCTTCCGTCAAAGCTTGGAGCCGGGCGGAACGCCAACGGTTGTTCCGCGTGGTCTATGCCGACGCCTGGGAGAATGGGCAGGGGTTTCTGGAAGTGCCGATTGATGTCCTCGCGGTCAACTGGTCGGCCGAGAAAAAGCGGCTGGATACCAATGCCCTGGTCGAGGCGGCTTTGGCCGTTTCGGCCGGAGGCCGTTGGCGCAGCCGGTTCAGCCCGCGCATGATCTGGTTTCGCTTTGCCCAAGACACCGGACGCCTCAAGCGGACGATGGAATCTTACATTGACGACATGCAACTCGATGAGGATGGCAAAGCGGCCTTGCCGCCGGGGAACAAGGCGGTTTGGGAAGAGCAGTCCGTTCCCCTCACGGAGGGCCACAGAACACCGCTTGGGCGGGGATGTTTCTTTGTCGTGCATACGACCACGCCTTTTGGTTCACGCGAGCCACTGTGGCTTTTCAACATCGAACGCGACGAGGTCCCAATTCTGAAGGATCAACGGCTCAAAGCGCCGAGCTTCATCGAGATTGACGGGACGCTCCTGGCAACGATCGTATCCGTGACTGATTCAGTGGCGAGCCTCAAGGTCCTTGCGCCCGGCAGCGCCGCGGTTTCCTTGGAGTCAACTTCAACCCCTGGCGAGGCGAAGCCGGAACGCTCCTGATTTGCGCCTTCGCCGGCGGCATGGGCGGGATGTCGCCCGCCGGGTTTGCAGGGGTAGAAACAAAACGCCCGCAGTTATGCCAACTGCGGGCGGACCAGGAAATTGGCCGGGTCGGCTGAACTACGCCCCGTTGTCGCCGATGGCTTCAACCGGGCAGCCTTCCTTGGCTTCCTTGCACCGGGCTTCTTCTTCGGGCGATTCCGGTTGCTTGTAAACGTAGGAATAACCGCCGTCTTCATTCCGTTTGAAATTGTCGGGGGCGGTTTCGCGGCACAGATCGCAATCAATGCATTGATTGTCCACGTAGTATTTCCCCGCGACATTGACTTCGTATTTGTTTGCCAGGTCAGCCATAAAAATCACTTTCGCATTTGACGTTCGTCGTTTCGAATATGGCGGTAGCCACCGGCCTTCGCAAGCTTCATTTGGATATTTTCAAACCACTTTTTGTTCTGCGACCTCAACCTCCAACTCCGAGGCGTGTTGCGAAGCGAAACGCCCCTTCTCATTCATACCCAGACCAGAACCTGGTCTCCCTGGGTTGCGCGATGGTGGAACACAACCGGTTTACTGCTGCTTTGGTGATCCCGACTTGTCCTTCTCCTCGCCGAAGGGATTCGGTCTCCCCGGGTGGAATTGCGCAAAAATTTCCCTGAACGTCCGATCCAACACTCTGTCTTCGGTGCTGAACACATTGTCACCGTATTGGCCGGCTTTCAAAACCGTTTTGCCCGTTTTGGTGTCGCGAAACTCGACGTGAAACACCCGGAAACGGTACCACATGTCCCAAAAACTGAGATACTTGACGAAGCAGATCAGCGAGGGCGAAGCCAAATCCTCGTCGGTTACCAAACCGGCACGGACGATGGCAAGCGAATCGCGGGCGGCATCAAACCCTCCGCTGCCGGCATTTCCCGCGGCTGGCGGTTCGACGCCAGCTTGCTTTAGAAATGCGAGCACAGGTCCGTTCTTCGCGGCGAAATTGACATTCTGAGGCAGGTTGCCGCCGGAACGCATCAACACATTCATCGGGTTCAATGTGGAGATGACCAGTCCGATAATTTGCCCGCTGGAATTGAGCAATGGGCCGCCGCTGTTACCGGGTTGGACCTCGGCGGAGAATTGCACTTGGTTCGGATCATCCTGCAAGCCAACCGCCGAACTGATCAGGCCTTTGTTCAACCGCGGCGATGTACCCAAGACCTCCACCAAGGGAAACCCCATCGTAAAGGCGTCTTGGCCCATGTGGTAGTTGGTGTCTGCGGAAAAGGAGAGGTAGGGAAAGGACTTGTCACCTTCGATTTGCAGCAAAGCCACATCCAGATTGGTGTCCGTCGCCAGTACCTTTGCCGGGTGGCGCGATCCGTTGATCCAAATCGTTGCCATCTGGTTGCCTTCGATTCCGTGCGCCGACGTCAGTAGATGACCCTGTGACGTGATGACGAATCCACTCGCTTGCGAGTCAATCGCCGGTCCGTCAGCCTTCACTTCCACAACGCGGAAGTCGCATTGCTTGAGCCTGGCCAACACGCGCGGATAAACGCTTCTTGGGTCCTCCTCCGGCACTCCCAGATAAACTTTATGGTATTGGTTGAGCTCCTGGGGAGATGGTGCAACCGCCTTGGGCGTGGCGCAGCCCGCGACTGTTAAAGCGAGGACAGCCAGTAGCACTTCTGCTGCGCAACCTTCAATTCGCCGAATCATTCCCTTCATAACGGCACCATTAAAGCCGGCGCCAGCGTTGGGCTCAAGCCCGATATCAGTTGCTATTTCAGCGCGCTGACCGCCGCGGCAGCGACGCTCAACATTGTTCCCGGAAACAATCCCAACCAAAACATTCCCGCGATACACACGCCGATGCCAAACTGAACCGATCTGGTAAGGCGGATGGGTGACAAATCCGCCGCTTCCCGGCTCCAATAAATCGCGCGCACGACGCCAAAATAGTAGTAGAGCGAGATCACCACGCCCACCAGCGCCGTGAACGCGAGGCAATAGTAGCCGTGGTTCGTCGCGCCTTGTTCAATCACGGCTTTCAACAACAGGAACTTTCCAAAGAAACCCGCCAGCGGCGGAATGCCCGCCAGTGACACCATTGCCAGCGTCATCGTTGTCGCCAGCAGCGGCGAGCGTTGATTCAATCCGGCCAGGCCTGAAACGTCCTCGGAATCGAGATGCCGCATCACGAGGGCGATGATCGTGAACGCGGCGACCACGGTGAACAGGTAGCCGCTCAGGTAATACAGCACCGCCGATTGTCCGTCGTGACTCAATGCCGCCACGCCCAGCAACAGGTAGCCCGCGTGCGCGATGCTCGAATACCCGAGCAGGCGCTTGAGATTGCGCTGCGGCAGGGCGCACAGATTGCCATAAAGAATTGTCACGCCGGATATGATGATGAGCAGGTTCTTCCAATGCGCCGTCACATCGGGAATCGCGGAGAACAGGAATCGCAACAGGAGCACAAATCCGGCCGCCTTCGAGCCGATGGCCAGAAACGCGGTGGTGGGCGTGGGCGCACCCTGATAAACGTCCGGCGTCCAGATCTGGAACGGGAACGCCGCGATCTTGAAACCTAGTCCGACGAGGATGAACAGCACACCGAACAGGAAAACTTTGTTGTCGGCAAAATTGCCCGCGACCATCGCCAGGTCGTTGAAGTTGAATTTGCCACTCGTCCCCCACACCAACGCGATGCCATACACCATGAACGCCGACGACAGTGCGCCAAGGATGAGGTATTTAACGCCCGCTTCCAGCGATGCGACTTTCCCGCGTGTAAAACTCGTCAGCACGTAGAACGTGATCGTGATGAGTTCGATGGAAACGAACAGCATCGCGAAATCATTGGCCGACGCGGCGAACAACATCCCCGCCAGCGCGAAGACGATGAGCGAGTAATATTCGGAAACGCCCGCAGCGATGCGGTCCGAAAATTCCACCGCCAGCACCAGCACGAGAATCGCCGCCAGCAGGAAGAGCCGTTTGAAGAACACTGAGAGCCCGTCCTGCACGAACATTCCGCCGAACGCTTCGCCGCTCAGGGCGCAACTGCAATGGCTCGTGAAGCTGTTCAAGAAAAGGACTCCGAGCGCCGCTGCCGCCGCGTAGCCCAGCGCCCGCTTGCGTTCCGGCGGCAGCCACAAATCCGCCAGCAGTACCACGAGACCGAGGGCCACCACCGAGATTTCCAATGTCATCAAGGAAAGGTTCATTCTGGCGACATTTATTGTTTCGAATCTGGCGGCGGAATCACGTTCCCCTTGGAATCATAAAATGGTGGATGCTCAATCGGCGGAAGCTCTGCAACATTGAGCACATAGGCTGGATGAACATTGGCGGCGGCAACAATCTGCTCCGTCACCGGCTTGATCTTCTCCGTCAGCAATTTCGGGAAGAACCCAAACACCAGCAGGCTCGCTAGCAAAATTACATGCGGCACTCGACGCCACGGATTTGCGTCCGAGACGTGCGCCCACTTTTCCGGCATCGCGGCGTGCAAGGCGGCCCGCACCGCGCGCAGCATGTAAACTGCGCCGATAATCAACGCGCCCCAGACGGCGAGCACCGTCACCGTGCGCAACGCCGGCACTTGCCACGCACCAAAGAACACGGTGACTTCGCCGACAAAATTCAGAAAGCCCGGCAGCCCGCAGCCCGCCAGCGCCGCCATCGTCAGCGCCACGCCAACGAAGCGCATCTTCTTCGCCAAACCGCCCAGTTCGCTCATCTCCAGCGTGCCGGTCTGGTTGTAAATGTAGCCGCTCAAGCCAAACGTCAGCGCGGCGAGGAAGCCGTGCGCGACCATGATGACCACCGCGCCCGTCACGCCGATGAGGTTCAAGCTGGCAACGCCGAGGAAAATGATCCCCATGTGCGCCACGCTGGAATTGCCGATGAGCAGGTTGAGGTTCTTCTGCCGCATCGCCACCCAGCCGACGTAAAGCACGTTACCGAGGCAGAGCCAGGCGAGGATTTGCATCCAGCTTTGCGCCGCCTGCGGCATGAACGGCAGCGCCACGCGGATCAAACCGTAAAGCCCGAACTTCTTCAGCACACCCGCGTGCAGCATCGCCGTCGCGCTGGGCGCGGAGCCGTAGCCCAGCGCCGCCCACGAATGGAACGGCCAGAGCGAGACGAGGATGCCGAAGCCGAACAGCAGCAGCGGGAAGATGAAGTTCTGCGCGCTCGCCGCCATCGTGTGCTCCGCGAAATACTTCGTCAGCGTCGGGATGTCGAATGTCCGCGCATCCGCCGGCACTTGCAGGTAAAGCGCGATGAGACCGATGAGCGCCAGAAACGCGCCAATGCTCAGGTAAAGCGTGATCTGAAACGTGGCGTAGTTCTTCCGCTCGCCGCGTCCCCACACGCCGATCATGATGAACGTCGGCACGAGCGCGAGTTCGTGGAAGAAGTAGAAGAAAAACAGGTCGAGCGACATGAACGCGCCGAGGATGCCGCCGGTCATGGTAAGCAGCAGGATGTAAAATTCCTTCTCGCGCGACTTGATCTCAAACGAGCAACACGCCGCCGCGAACGCGACAATCGCACCCATCAACACCAACCCGACGTTCAAGCCATCCACGCCGAGCTTGCAGGCGATGCCGAGCGATTCCGCGCCGAGTCCGGGAATGGTGCTGACGAACTTGTAGCCGCTTGCGTCCGCTTCTGCGCCGTTGAACTGCCAGAACATCAGCACGGCGAGCAGCATCGTGACGAACGTCACGCCCACCGCCACGGCGCGCATGATGACAGCAAAATTGCGCGGCACAAACGCCAGCGCGATCGCGGCCAGTAGCGGCAGCAAAAAGATGAACGTCAATGTTGTCATTGCAAAATCTTTGGCAAAATCATGGCGGCAAAATCATTCCCATCTCGGTCTTCATGATTTTGCCAAACATGATTTTGCCTATCTTCCAAGCACGAACCAAAGCACCACGGCCACGCCGAGCACGAACAGGAAGGCGTAGGTCTGGAGATTGCCGGTCTGGACCAGGCGCAGCGCGCGGCCCGTCAAATCCGTCCCGCCGCGCACGAGGCCGATGCAAAAGCCCTCGACGATCCAGCGATCAATCCAATCGGCAACCGATGCGATGGCATCATGCGCGCGTATGACCGTGGCTTCGTAAATTTCGTCGAAGTAAAAGCGGTTCGCCATCGCGCGGGACAGCGCGCCGAGCTTGGCGGGCAGCGGATCACTAGCGACATTGCGATACATCACATACGCCGCGAACAGACCGATCGCCACCAACACAATGCCGATGGTCGCTCCAATCGACGAATCCACAAACGGCTCGATGACGAGATGCAGGAAAGAAGCGTGTTCGACGGCTTCGCCCGTGAACATGGCTTTGTAGATTTCATTCAATCCCAACACACCGCCGAAAAGGGCGAGCATCGCCAGCAGTCGTAGTGGCCAGAGCATAACTCCGGGCGATTCGTGCGCATGTTCACTCGCCTCCGAGCGGGGTTTGCCGGGAAACGCGACGAAGAAAAGCCGGAACGTGTAGAACGCTGTCAACCCAGCCACGAACACGCCGACGGCGAAGAGGGCGTAGTTATGCTGCTTCAGTGCCTGCGCAAAGATGCTGTCCTTGCTGTAGAATCCGGCGAACGGCGGCACGCCGCTCAAGGCCAGCGCTCCGAAGAGGAAAGTCCACGTCGCCACCGGCATTTTCTTTCGCAGCCCGCCCATTTTCCAAATGTCCTGCTCGCCGTGCAGTCCGTGAATCACCGCCCCGGCGCTCAGGAACAGCAGCGCCTTGAAGAACGCGTGCGTAGTGAGGTGGAACATCGCGGGCGTCGGGCCGCCCAGACCGACGGCCATGACCATGTAGCCGAGTTGCGAAAGCGTCGAGTAGGCGAGGATGCGTTTGATGTCGTTTTGCTGGACGGCAATGAGCGCGGCGAGCAGCGCTGTAAATCCGCCGATCCACGCAATGACGGTCAGCGCGTCGGGCGTGAAGATGAAGAACACGCGGCACAGCATGTAAACGCCCGCCGCCACCATCGTCGCGGCGTGGATGAGCGCGCTGACGGGTGTCGGGCCTTCCATCGCGTCGGGCAACCAGACGTGTAGCGGGAATTGCGCGGACTTGCCAACTGCACCGCAGAAGATCAGGAGGCCGGCGAGGGTAGCCGCACCTCCGAACAAAGCCGGTTGCGCTTTCAGCGCTCCCTCGATGGTCGCGAAATGCAGCGACCCGACCACCGCGAAAACGAGAAGAATCCCCAACATGAACCCGAAGTCGCCCAGGCGGTTGGTGAGAAACGCTTTCTTCGCCGCGTCCGCTGCGCTGGCTTTTTCAAACCAGAAACCGATAAGCAGGTAGGACGATACGCCGACGAGTTCCCAGAAGATGAACATCTGGAGGAAATTGTTCGCGAGCACGATGCCGAGCATCGAGAAAGTGAACAGGCTCAGGCAGGCGAAGTAGCGCGACCAACCGGAATCGCCGTGCATGTAGCCGGCCGAGTAAATGTGGATTGCTCCACCTACACCGGTGACGACGAGCAGCATCATCAGGCTGAGCGCGTCGAGCTTGAGGCCGAAGTCCACGTTCAGGCTGCCGAGGGAGAGCCAATTGACGGAAAGTTCGCGCGCGCCCCAGCCGCCGAACTTGATGAGCGCCAGCGTGAAAACGAAGCCGGTGCAAATCGCGCCGATGGACAGCGTGGCGCTGACGGCCTTGTTGCGGAGGGCGAACAGCGTGATGATGCCCGCCGCGAGCAGCGGCAGGAACAAAATAACCCAAGCTAACGCATCAAGTTTCATCCCAGATGGATTTCACCGCAGAAACGCGACGAGAATAGGAAACCAACCGCGTCGCCGTCAATGAATACGCGACGCAGATTATCGGAACGCGGCTGTCCCCGGCCGCAGCCCGTTCGTCGCGGAGCGGGCTTGGACATATTCTGGGGCGTTTGGCGGGTGCCGGTGCTGCGACCGGAACAGCCGCGTTCCTTCCGTCAAATGGCGAAGTCGGTGTATTCGGGCTTCACCAATTCAGCGGGCGGATTGAGCATGCCCGCCGCGACCGTGGCGTTCGTGCCCGGCTCGATAAGAATGAACGCGCCAGTGAGCCGGTTGCTGGTGTAGGCGTCGAAGACGAGCGGCCTTGCGGTTTTTATCCGGACCTCGCCCATGTCGTTCAACGCCAGTTCCGCCGGTTCGGGTTCGGGATCGAAAGTGTGGATGTCCACCCGGTGTTCGAGACGCGTGACGACGGCTTGCACGGTTTGCGTGGTGTGCTTGAGGAGAAACTTCTTACCGGCTTGCAACGCGCGCGGGTGCATCCAACAGATCCGCGCGGTCAGATCCGCGCTCATGCCGGGAAGATTTTCCGGACCGATGATCATGTCGCCGCGGCTCACGTCGAGGTCGTGTTCGAGGACGAGCGTGACGGATTGGGGGCAGAACGCCTGTTGCAGCGGGCCATCCAGCGTCCAGATTTGTTTCACGGTCGTTTTGAGGCCGCTCGGCAGCACCATGACCTTCTGGCCAACCTTGACGATGCCACCGGCGATTTGGCCGCTGAGTCCGCGGAAATCGTGAAGGTCCGGGTTCGTGGGATTGTTGGGGCGGTTGACCCATTGCACGGGGAAGCGGAACGCGCTCAAGTTCCAATCGCTGGCAATGTGGACGTTCTCCAGGTGGCGCAGCAAGGTCGGGCCTTCATACCATGGCGTGGATGCGGAGGGATCAACGACGTTGTCGCCGTTAAGCGCGCTGAGGGGAATAAATTTCACATCCTTGAAGACATCCAGGCGTGGGAGGAAATCTTCGAAGTCGTCGCGGATTTCCAGGAAACGTTCCCGGTCCCAATTCACCAGGTCCATTTTATTCACGGCGATGACAAGGTGCGGAATGCCGAGTGTCGCCGCGATGAACGTGTGGCGGCGGCTTTGTTCGATGACACCCTGGCGCGCGTCCACCAGCACGATGGAAAGATTGGCCGTGCTGGCGCCGGTGACCATGTTGCGGGTGTACTGCACGTGACCAGGGGTGTCAGCCACGATGAACTTGCGGCGCGGCGTGGCGAAGTAGCGATACGCAACGTCAATCGTGATGCCTTGCTCGCGTTCGGCGCGCAGGCCGTCGGTGAGGTTGGCGAGATTGATCTGGCCGCCGCCGGTGATGTCGGCAGATTTCTCCAGCGTTTCGAGCTGGTCTTCCATCAGCGACTTCGAGTCGTAAAGCAAACGGCCGATGAGCGTGGATTTGCCGTCGTCCACGCTGCCACAGGTGTTGAAGCGCAGGATTTCCACCGGGTGACGATGCCCGGTGGCGGTCGGCTGATGGGGCGGCGTCTTTGCCGACTGCGGTTGGGTTTGAGGAGTCATGTGAGCATTTAGAAATATCCCGCCTTCTTGCGATCCTCCATCGCGGCCTCGCTGATCTTGTCATCGGCGCGCGAGCCGCGCTCGGTCACGCGCGCGGCGGCGACCTCGGCGATGATGTCGTCCACGCTGTCGGCGCGGGATTCGATCATGCCGGTGCTGATCATGTCGGCAATGGTGCGGACGCGGACGATCATTTTCTGGACGGGCTCATTCGGTCGGGGCCGGCCGCCGTCGTAGGGGTCGGCTTTGGCCGGGTCGTTGTGGGCCGGTGGGACCGGCAACCATTGGTGATTACGGCGGAAACAGTCACGCTCGTGACTGAAGTAGATGCTGGGCACATCGAGCTGCTCGCGACGGATGTATTCCCAGACGTCCATCTCGGTCCAGTTGGACAGCGGAAACACGCGCATGTTTTCGCCGGGGTTCAGCTTGGCGTTGTAAAGGTTCCAAATTTCGGGCCGCTGGTTCTTGGGATCCCACTGGCCGAAGGAATCGCGAAAGCTGAAAAACCTCTCCTTCGCGCGCGCTTTCTCCTCGTCGCGCCGCGCGCCGCCGATGCAGCAATCGAAGCGATACTCCTCGATGGCGCCAAGCAGCGCGGGGATTTGCAGGCGGTTGCGGCTGATTTCGCCTTTCGTCAAGACCACCGTGCCGGCCGCCAGCACGTCTTCGACGCGACGCACGATGAGTTTGGCGCCGAGTTGTTTTGCACGGCGGTCGCGGAACTCGATCAATTCGGGAAATTCGTGGCCGGTCTCGACGTTGAGCAGCGGCATGGGAATGTCCGCCGGGCGAAACGCCTTTTCCGCCAGCCGCAGCAGGCAGATGGAATCCTTGCCACCGGAGAAAAGGATCGCCGGGCGGTCAAATTCGCCGGCGACTTCGCGCATGACGTGAATCGCCTCGGTCTCGAGAAACTGCAAATGATCCAGGTGATAGGAACTCATCGGTGAAAAATGTTAACCACGACCAGCTGTGTATGGGCACGAATTATTTTGCGGCCATGACCTTGCCGCCCCACGCGGCGTGCAAGCCGCATTCGCGTTTGTCGTCGGCTTTGGCGGGGTCAAAATAATCCCATTCGTTCGGCAGCTTGTGTTGCTTGAGGTAATTTTCCATGTCTGCATCACTCCAGTAGAAAACTGGGCTGACTTTGATTGTGTTAAAGTTGCCGTCGGCCACGACGATGTCCAGGTTGGCGCGATTCGGATTCTGCACTTTGCGTAGGGCGGTGAGCCAGATCGTCGGCGCAAGTTCTCTCATGCCACGCTGAAACGGTTCGAGTTTCATCACGGTGCTGAATTCCTTGATGCGCGCCTCATTCTCCGGTGTTGGTTCGGGCGCGCCGCCGTGGATCGCGTCGTAATGCGCCGCCGTCATCTTCGGCACGTAGGGTTTGAGATTGAGCTTGAGCAGTTGCTTTAGTTGCTCCGCGTGCTGGTAGGTCGCGGGGCGATTGTAACCGTGGTCGGCCCAAAGCACCGGGATGTTGGGCTGAACGGACGTGGCGAGATGGAGAATGGCGGCTTCGTAGGGTCGGAAATTCGTAGAGACGATGGCGCGCCCGCCGGCTTGCCCAACCGACCATTGCACGATTTCGAGCGGTGACTTGTGGCGCAACTCAGCGTTGGCTTTGACGATTTGGTCGGGTGTCATGTCCTAAATTAGCGGGTATTTGCGATGTACTTTTTGGTCACGTAATCCGAGTCGCTGTATTCCACGTGGCAATCGATGCAATTCTGCAACTTGCCGCGCGACGCGATCCTGGAGGCATCGCCGGACACGGTAAAAAACTCCCAATCACCACACTGTGGGTTGTAATTCTTCTCCCTTTTGACCATTCCCGTGAAAAGCTCGGTTTGAGTTCCTTCAGCATCGGAGAGTTTCTCCTTGATGATGATTGAACCGATGGGGAATACAGCATTGTTGCTTTTCATGGCCGCCACCCCGTTGGTTGAAACGAATACGTGCGCGTATTTCTCATCATGCGGATTCTGTAGCTTCTGCCCCACGGAATTGGTTTTGAGAAAAACCCGCATATCAGCGGCCGACATCGCTGGAGCCACGGCGCAAAACATCGGGATAAGTCGATGCATTTTCACAGGCCTCGCTGTAATCCGGATTGCGTTAGTTCGCTGTTGCGTGAAACTTAACAGCTCTTCGTCCGTAGGCATTTGTGCGCTGCCGGAAATAACGCCTAACAGCGGTAGCAGCAGAACGAAGGTAAACAGCCAAATTCTCACTGGTTGGATTCCGGGTTAGTTGGGTTGGCCATTCAAAAACACCCGGTCGCACCAGTCGCCAAAGCGTTCGCCGTTGTTCCGCTCTTTTGCGAAGCGCATGAGCACGGGGCGCAGTTCGATCTCCAAATCAGCTTCTTTGAGCATGTCCTTCCAGACGCGATTGAGTCGCGTGCCGGGAGCATTGCCGCCAAGCCAGACTTGATAACGGCCAGGCGCCTTTCCAACAAACGCCAGTTCCGCGTTGTAGGGCCGTGCGCAGCCGTTCGGGCAGCCGGTGGAGCGAATGATGATTTCTTCGCCGTTCAAGCCGACCTCGCGGCACAGTTTTTCGATGCGATCCACCAAACCGGGCAACATCCGCTCGCTCTCCGCGAGCGCCAGGCCGCAGGTCGGCAGGGCCGGGCACGCCATCGCTACACTGTGCAGGACGCTCGCCTGATTCTCCGTTTTCACGCCGTGCGAGGCGAGCAGCGCGTTGATGGCAACCTTGTCGGCGTCGGTGACGTTGGCGAGAATCACGTTTTGATTCGTCGTCAAACGAAACTCAATGCCGGGAAACGTTTCGGCGATTTGCCGCAACGCTGTCTTTTGCGCGCCTTTCACGCGACCGGTTTCGACAAACAGCGTGAAAAACCATTTCCCATCGAACGCCTGGTTCCACCCCAGCACGTCGCTCATGGTCGTGAACTGGCAGGGCCGCGGCGAGGCGAGCTTGAAACCCGCCCGCTTCTCCACCTCGGCTCGCGCCCACTCCGCGCCGCGCTCCTCGATTACGTATTTGAGCCGTGCATGCTTGCGATCGGTGCGGTCGCCAAAATCGCGGTGGATCGTCAACACGGCCTTGGCCACGTCCAACAGCCGGTCCGGCGTGAGAAATCCGATCACGTCCGCCAACCGGGGATACGTGGCTTCGTTTCCGTGACTACGTCCCATGCCGCCGCCGACGGCGAGGTTGTAACCCACCAGTTGATCGGTTTCGACAATCGCAATAAACCCCAAATCGTTCGTGAACAGATCCACGTCATTCACGGGCGGGATGGCAAAGGCGGTCTTGAACTTTCGCGGCAGATAGGTTTTGCCGTAGAGCGGATCAACGAAATGTTTGTTCACCTCGTCCTCCAGTTTCAACTGCACGCCGTCAATCCAGATGGAATGATAGGCCTTGGTTTTCGGCGCGAGTTCCATCGCCACGCGCCGGCAATCGGCGAACACCTGTTCGCGCGCCTTCGTGTAAGCTGGCGTGGGCGGCGCGAGCACATTCCGGTTCACGTCGCCGCAAGCCGCCAGGGTGGAGAGCAGCGATTCATTGATGGCTTTGATCACGGGCCGCAAGCCGGATTTCGCTATGCCGTGAAACTGGATGCTCTGGCGCGTGGTGATGCGAAGCGTCTGGTTGCCGTATTGGGCGGAGAGATCGTCGAACACGCACCATTGCTGCGGCGTCATCACACCCCCGGGGATGCGCCCGCGGACCATCATAATGTATTTCTTGCCGGTCTTGCGCAGGTCGCGGTCGTCCTGCTGATAACTGCCGTGAAATTTCAGGAACTGGTTGTCGTCGTCCGAGAAATGATCGGCGCTCTCGTCTGCAATGGTCGCGGCGATGGTACCCGCGAGCGTCGGAATCGCGGCTTTTATCTCTTCGTTATGCGTTAATTTAGCTGGGGCATCGGTGGTCATAACCAGATTGAAACTATCTGAACCGGCTGGCGGGTTCAAGCTCCGCCGGTCGCCCGTGATGTCACGGTCGTAATCCGATGGCGACGGGGTTGTTGCAGTTGATGGGGCATGACCGGGCTCAAATGTTCGGTGCGAAGGCAACAAGCTCGCGATAGCTTGCAAGAATTGACTGCAATGCCGCCACGAATCCCGCTGTCTTTTGCTCCAGGGGAACTGCCTGCGGCGTTTCCAGAATGATTTCAAACGGTCGGGGCCGCGCTTCGGGTGGGGCGGACAGAACGCCGCGGAAGGTGTCGCGGATGACTCCGTCGTTGGCGGTGAAGCCGTCAATCACCGCCGCCCGGTTGCGCGGAATAAACGGTTCAGCCGCTTTCAGCGCAGGTTCGATGAGATGCTCCGTGAGTGTCGCGCCATGCGCGTAACCGTAGAAGCCGTGGCTCGTGTCGTCGGTGTGAAGGGAGATAATCCCGTGAAAGGCGTTTACCCGGAGTTCGGATTCCAGATATCCGACTTCCAACTCACGCGAACCGGTCCAGAATTCACGGTTCAAGTCTTTGCCTGTTCGAGAGCATCGCGAGTTCGACTCGAATCCCGTCGGGTTGCACAGCGGGTAGATGAACAGACAATAGCCAGTGGCAATCTCCGGCTTGGCCTCGAGCAGCTTGAGAAACTGAACGAGCGCAAACACACCTTCCGGTTCGTCGCCATGAATCCCGGCAAACAATCCAATCCGTATCGGCTCATCGCCGCCGCTCGGGCCGATGAACGTGTATCGGGGAAGGGTAGCAACGCCGTCCGCCAGGTCGAATTGTTGTGCGTGATTCGCAATGATGTTCGGCGAGTTGCTGGCCAAGGCATTTAGCAACTCCCAGAGGTCATTGGCTGACCGCTTGGAACTGCCAGGGCTTGGCCGGCTTTCAATTTCACGCGCCATCACTGCATTCATAGGTTTTCCTGTCGCACGCGCGAAAGACTACAAGTAAACTCGACAATGTCAATGGATAAAGTGCAGAACTATTTTTGGCTTATTTTCCGAGGTGAAGTGACACCTTGCGGGATAAGATCACAATCTTGACCATTGCAGTCGAGATTGTATGATGCTGCCATGAAACTGTCAGTTCGAAGCGAATATGCCCTCCGCGCGTTGATAGCTTTGGGAGAAACCTATGAGCAGGGCATCGTTCGCATCCAGGCGATTTCAGAGCGGGAGAAAATTCCAAAACGTTTTTTGGAGCAGATATTGAATGACCTGCGCTCCGGTGGGTTTCTGGAAAGTCGGCGTGGCATTGCGGGTGGTTATCGTTTGGCGTGCCCGCCGCAGGATATCTCCCTGGCCAAACTCATTCATTACATCGAAGATGCGTTGCCGCAAACACCCCTGCCCCTCGTACGACCCGGCTCACGCGGTCAACCGCCCGATGCATCAATGGTTGCCATTGCGAGCCTCGTCGCCGAAGTGCGTGATGCCATGCGCGCTGTGCTGGAGAAACTCACACTGGCAGACCTGTGTGAACGAACGCAACGGTTTCGCCACGAAGCCGGCGGCGGCGTGGATTATGTGATCTGAAAGCGCAGCGAGTTATGGTCAACGCCGTAATTCTGGCTTCGATGTCTTGGTCGGTGCGCAAGATTGAGCCTGGACCAGCTAATTACAGCTACTGCGTCGCCGTTGAAATGTACTCGAGCAAGTCCGCCATGCTTTGCTCGGTCAACCCGGCTTCGAGACCTTCGGGCATCACCGATTGTCCCTGACTGGCCATTTTGGCGATGTTGGCGCGGGGGATGACAGTTTCCTTCCCGTAGGCCTGGCGCAAGGTGACGCTGGTCGTGGTTTCATTCACAACCAATCCCAGCATGCTTTCGTCATCCTTGGTGTCCACGACGTAGGCAACGAACTCGGGCCGCACCTCAGCATTGGGGTCAATAAGGTTGGTAAGAATTTTCTCCTTGCCGGTGTTTTTCACCGTCACGAAATCCGGCCCCAACGATGACCCCTCGCCGCTGGCGCGATGACAGGAAACGCAACGCTCCTCATAAATCTTCTTCCCGCGCGCCGCGTCTCCCTTGAGTTGCAGCGCCGGCAGGAAGCGAGCGATGATTTCCTGTTTCGAACTGGCGGACTTGGCGGTGAAAGTTTTGCCGGCCAGTTGACGCACCGCATTGTCCTTGTGATTTAGCAGGAATTTCACCTGGGTGGAATCCAGCACGTTCGGCCGGATCGCGCCGCTTGCGATGGCCTGCAACAGGGCAGTCGCGCGATCAGCCCGGGCCAGCAAGACGTCGAGCGCGCCGGCCCGCAATCGCGGCGTCAACGTGTTCCACCGCTGCGTCAGCTCCGGCCCCAGTTGCGGATTGGAAAACCGCGCCAGCGTGGCCAGCGCAGCAAGTTGGACTGGCTGCGATTGTTTCTGGTCGAGCAAACCCAGCAGCAAGCTGGCGGATTCCGCATAGCTCGTATAGGCCAGCAGTTCGATGGCGGGAACCCGCCGGGCGTCCGGCGTGGCGTCGTTGCGCGCGGCGGCCGTTGCCATCGTCAGGATGTTGGTGACGAAACCGCCGGCGGACGAAAGCGGCCGATGCGCGCGCGCCATACCGTCGCCCAATGCGCAGGTCATCGTGAACATCAACGCCGGTTCGTTCATTTTTTCGAGGAAGCCCAGCACTTCGGCGATTTCTTCGTGGCGATTCTTGGCGCCAACCAGCGCCACGATCTGCCGCAGAAACTGCTGGCCCGGCTTCGACTCGCGGAACGGCGCATCCGCCGACAACCGCGTGAACATTTCGCCCGCACCGTCGGCCAGCGACGATAGAATCGCCGCCTGCGTCCAGGAACTGTCTGCGTCCCGGCGGGCGATCATGGCCAGCGGTTCGATTTTTCCCGCCCCTTTCACCTCGCCCAGCGTGAACGCAAGCTGGTAACGCACCGTGATGGCCGGGTCCGCGGTCAGCGCCAGTAACCGCGCCCAGATTTTCGCGGGTGGAACGCCTTCGGCAAAAAACTTTTCCGACAACTCGATGGCGTGTTCGCGCACGGCTGCGTCGGTGTCATTCAATGCCGTCAAAATGTTCGCTTCTTTCAGCGCGCCGAAACCGCTGAGCACGTACAGCGCATGGAGTCGGGCCAATGGCGACTTGGAACTTTGCTGAAGTTTCACCAGTCCCCGCACGGCCGACTGGTCCCGCCGCTCGAACAGCAACCGGGCGGCGGTTTCCCGATGCCAGGCGTTTTTGTTTTCAAGCATGGCGACGAGGTCCTTCGTGGAAGCCTTGCCGAGCTTCGGTCGTGGCCGGGCTTTGAATCCGTCCGGGGCGATGCGATAAATGCGGCCGCGATCATTCCCGGAATTCAAATCAAGCAGCTTCTTGATCGTTTCCGGCAACGACCACGGGTGTTCGATGACCTCCCGGTACATGTCGCAAACATAGAGGCAGCCGTCGGGCGCGTTGGCCATCTGCACCGGTCGAAACCAAAGGTCCGTGGACGTGAGAAATTCCACCTTCTGCTCGTCCGGCGGACGTTCCGCGACCAACCGCACGCCTTCGTACCGGATTTTTTTCCGGTGAATCAGATTGCTGCCGACATCGCAGGTGAACGCATCCCCGACAAAATCCTCGGGCCAGGCATCGCCGCGATAAATCGTAATGCCCGTGGCGGACGTAAAATAACCGGAGGCGCGTCCGCCGCCTTCGATCGGGCCGGCCACCGTGCCCGCCACGCGCCATTTGGTCCGGATGACGCGCCACGCCTCCTCCGGGCTGGTGCGATAGACCTCCGCCGCCGGGCCGTCCACCGGAATGTCCACCAACGCGGGCGGCATGTTGTAAAACGTGTTCCGCTCGCCGTAGCGCGCTTCATACATGAAGGTCTGGATGTGATGCGAATTGCTGCAAACAAATTTGCGCCCGTGGTTGTTGAAGCACATCCCGTATTGGCCGCCGCCGTTTTCCGGCGCGAAGGCGAAGGTGCGCGGATCGAAGTTGAAATCGCGACCGCGTAATTCGAGCGCCGTGGCGTCGGCTGCGTCCGCGCGTTTCACCATGCCACCGTTGCCGGCCGTCTGGCCGTGAATGCGATTATCCAATCCCCAGCGCAGACAGTTCACCAGCGCCTGCACGTTCAATTTGTCGCCCTTGCCGGCGCCGAACCCGGTGAACACCACCCGGCGCACGTCGGCTTTGCCGTCACCATTGGTGTCCTTGCAGTAGAGGATGTCCGGCGACGTCGCAATGAAAATGCCCCCGTCGTAGCACAGCACCCCGGTGGGCCACGGCAGGTCGTCCACATAAACCGATGCCTTGTCGAAAATGCCGTCGTCATTTGTGTCCTCCAGCATCCGGATGCGGCCCAGATGCGGCGTCACATTGCGCATCTCCGAATAATCGCGCATTTCGACGACGAACAGCCGGCCATTTTCGTCGAAGCAGATTTCGATGGGGTCATACACGAGCGGTTCGGCCACCGCGAGTTCGAGATGAAAGCCCGGTTTGACTTGAAATGTTTTGAAGACATTGGACGTTTCGACCGGCGGCACGCGGGGCAGGTCTTCCGGTTTGAGATCCGGAGCAGCGGCGCGGGCAGTGAGGGTGAGGCTCGTCAGGATGGGAGCGATGGGCAAAAATGATTTACGTTTCACAGGTATCGGCGCGTATTCAGACAGCATCGCGTGCAAGTGCAAGATTTTTTCGTTCTGCGGGCATGGTAAACTGGCGTGCGATTTCTCCTCACCCTAACCCTCTCCCTCGGGGAGAGGGGACAGTCACCGGCCGTTTCTGGTTTGCGAATGTTCGTCAGGCAATTTCCGTGGCACGACAGTTCGAGAATCGGCGGATGATTCTCCCTCTCCGGCCCGCACGAGCGGGAGGGAGAGGGCTGGGGTGAGGTAGGGTCTTTCGCTCCGCCGCGCAAACTTGTCTTGGAGCTAAAGGATTGACCTCCGTTGGTCGGCGTTTTATCCAAGACGCATGAACGGCAGAGAGGTTTTACAGACTGGGTTGAAGTACATTCGTGAATTCTTGGGGCAAGTCCTTGCGACTTTGGGTGGGCTAATGGTGGCAGTGGCTTTTTATGCTCCGTTTTCTTCGGATTCCCCCAAGCCAACCTTGAGCGACGTTGTCCGATTTCTCACGATAGGGGCATTATTACTTTGCGGCGGCATTTTGTTACTCAGGCCAAAGAAAGCGCATGCCTGTTATTGGGAGCCGGCGGTTTGGGGAATGATCTCAAGCGCGGGCACCCTAGCTTTCACCATCTGCATAATCTTTGTGGTTCGCATTCCAAGCGAAGTTACGCCTCGGTGGCTATGGGGAGTTGCAGCGCTCACGGCGATAGTAGGCCTGCTCACTGCGATCACGTGCATAGCAACGGGAGTCTCAGCAATCTTGGGCTCGAAGCCAAAAACAGAAGAGAACATTTGATCGTGTCGCCTGACGAATCATCCGACTCGTTTAAAGAATGGCGACCGAAATACGCTCGCCGCGTAGGGCATGCTCTGGCTCAATTGAAAGACGCGTGACCCACCAACTCGACCTCGTCCTCTTCGGCCTCTACCTCGTGGCCAACATCGCGCTGGGTCTGTGGGTCGCGCGGCGCAAGACATCCGGCGCCAAAGACTACTTCCTCGCCGGAGACCGCCTGCCGTGGTACGCCATCGGCGGCTCGATCATCGCGGCCAACATCAGCACGGAGCATTTCATCGGCATGGTGGGCATCGCCTACGCCGTGGGTTTCGTCGTGGCGCAATGGGAATGGGGCAACTGGTTCACGTTCTCGGTGTTGATCTGGATTTTCCTGCCTTACTTCATTCGCGGCGGCCTTTACACGATGCCGGAATTCCTGGAGCGCCGCTACAATTCCACCTGTCGCTACCTGTTCGCCGTCTGTTCGCTCGTGTTGTGGATCATCGCGCAAATGGCCGTGGTGATGCTCGCCGGCGGCAAGGCGATGAAGGGCATGTTCGGCATTGATGAAACGGTGACCATCATCGCGCTGGCTGTGCTGGCGGGGAGTTACACGATTTACGGCGGGTTGATCTCGGTGGCGTGGACGGATTTTCTCCAGTTCGTGGTCATGATGCTTGGCGGGCTGATCGTGACGGTGATCGGATTGAATCAAGTCGGCGGGCTGCACAACCTCATGTTGGATTCGCCGGAGAAGTTCAAAATCATCTATCCCATCACGGACAAGGATTATCCGTGGTTCGGGGTGTGGACGTTGTTCATCTCGGTGGGCGTGTGGTACAACTGCACGAACCAGTTCATCGTCCAACGCTGCCTCGGGGCGCGCAGTGAATGGGACGCGCGGATCGGCGTGGTGTTCGCGGGTTTCATGAAAATCCTGCTGCCGTTGCTGGTGGTCATTCCGGGCATCATCGCGTTCAAGCTGTATCCGGGGTTGACCGACAAGGACCTCGCGTTTCCGACCTTGGTGCGTGATCTCGTGCCGATGGGGTTGAGTGGCATCGTAATGGCGGGGCTGGCCAGCGGGATGTTGTCGCACATCAGTTCGGTGCTCAACTCGTGCAGCACGGTGTTCACGATGGACCTCTACAAACCGTTTCTGGGCCGGAACAAACCGGAGCAGCATCTCGTTCGTGTGGGTCGCGTGAGCGGCTTTGTGATTCTGGCGGTGGCGACGTTGCTGGCGATCTGGTTCAGCCGGCAACAACTCGGCGTGTTCCTGTTGATTCAAAATGTTGGCGCGTGGGTGGCATCGCCCATCGCGGCGGTGTTTTTGCTGGGCGTGTTGTGGCGGCGGACCACGGCGGCGGCGGCGACATTCGTTCTGTTGTTCGCGTTTCCGTTCACCTATCTGCTGGAATATCACCTGTTCAAAAAGGTTTCGTGGCTGATGCCATGGGACAACTGGCTGAACCGAACATTCGTGGTGTGGGCGATTTCGATGCTGTTGCTGGTGGTCATATCGCTGTTCACCCGCGCGCCCGACCCGGAACGCATCCGCGGCATCATCTGGTCGTGGCAGGTGGCAAAGCTGCCGGAAGCCGAGCGTGAACGAAATCGCGGCGTGCGCAATCTGTTCCTGTGGTGGGCGATTTTCGTCGGATTGATGGCGGCGATGTATGCGTATATGATCTGGTTTCAATTCTGGGGGCCGGGGGCGCAATCGCGATAGCCGGAACGATTCCGTAGGACGGGCGTCGCGCCTGTCTCTAACTACAAAGAACGCTCGCTTGAACTGTGTTTGATCCGGTGCGATTTGACGCACCCCTTGGGGCCGAATTCCGCAGAGATGGAAACAGGCACGACACCCGTCCTACGCGGCTCTGCGGCAGACGGGACGTCCGCCGCTACGGAGGGATCGGCGATTGTAAAATCACGCCTCTTGCGTCTACACTCATTCCACGATTTGATGAACACTCATTTGTCTTTGGAAAAAGTTCTCGGTCCGCAAGGGCGCGGCATCAGCGCCGCGATGCGGGCGGGATTGCAGTTCATTGACCGCCACAACACGGCCCGATTGCTGGGTCACGTCGGGAAGACCATTCGCAGCGTGCCCGCGTTCCAGCCGATTGAGAAATCCGTCCTCCAGGATTCCTACGGCGGCAAACAGACCGGGCCAAGCGATGATTTTCTGGTCGGGCGGGGATTGTTTTATCTCGGCGAACAGCGGCGGTTGTTTCTGGATTGCAGTTCGGGTCACTACCAGATGACGTGGGGTTACAATCACCCGGCGTTGTGCGCAGCGGCGGAAGCGGCCAATCGGGCCGGCATTTGCTGGGACAATCATTCCAACATCCCGCAAGCGCCGGTCAAACAACTCGGCCACCGGCTCATTCAACTGGCCAACGCGCCCGGTGAAACCGATCCACTCAACACGGTGCTGCTGGGCGTTTGCACCGGCTCGGTGGCGTGCGCAGCGGCGCTGAAGATTCAGCTCAAGGTTTTCCAACGCGACCGCGGCGCGAAGGCCCGGCCCGTCATCATCACGCTCAACGGAAATTATCACGGCTCGGACATGGTGCCGCAGTTCATGCGCGGCATGTGGTCGCATCTCCAACGCCCCATTGATGTGGTGATTGTCGAGCCGAACGACCCGAACGCGCTGGAGCGTGCCTTTCGCAAACACGGTTCGCGCGTGGCCGGTTTTTGGGCCGAACCGATCCTGATGAATCGCGAAGTGATTGCCGTTGAACCCGATTACCTGCGGCTGGCGCAGAACTGGTGTCGCCGCGTGGGGGCGCTGATGTGCATTGACGAAATCCAGACCGGGTTCTGGCAGCCGGAGGTGTTCGAGTATCGCACGCTGGGCCTGCAACCGGACCTGGTGGTTCTCGGCAAGGGCATGACCTGCGGCTTCCATCCTTTGTCCGGCGTGATGTTCCGCGAGCGTCACGACGTGCTCGAACAATATGACGCCATCAGCACCAATGGCGGGGCGGCGCTGCCTGCGTTTGTGGCGTTGTGCTCGCTCGAAATGATTCAGGAGTGGGCCGACGATTTGCGCGACATCGGCCAGCGAATTGAAACAGGCTTTCGCGACCTGGCCGCGGAATTTCCCGAGCACCTCGCGGCAGCGCACGGACGCGGCTATCTGGCCGGACTCAAGTTTCATCGAGTCGAAGCCGCGCTGTGGTTCCATCGCCGGCTGCTGGATGCCGGAGTGTGGACGCGGGCGCACGCCTATCACGCCGGCCACAGCACCGTGTTGACCAAGCTGGGTTTGCTCGCGGATGAACCGGTGGTGGATTTCGTCGTTGCCAGCTTCCGCAAGCTGCTGCGGACACAGTCGCGCTGATCCGGCAAAAAGCTGTTCCGCAGTTGCCGCCGTGAATTGCAGCAGGCAAGCTCTGCGCGTGCTTGTCCCGATTCGACCTTTACCAACGTGGCGTTCCGGCCAGGCGACGTTTTGACCCCGTTCGTCACATTTTGGATCTGGATTTCGGCCCTGGCCAGCGCCGCAGGTTGGCTGCTGTCGGCCGTGGGGCAACTCAACCGCACGGGTTACGTCGTGTTCGGTGGCGTTACCATCGTGATTTGGATTTGGATGAGGCGGAGGAGCGCGAAGGGCCAATGTGCTCCGATGTGCTGCGGCCCGGCGGGCCGCGCGCCGCGCTCGTGTCTTTGGAAAACTCCCGCGAACCGCTTTCGCCGCTTCCTGCCTCTGAGCTTCGCGGTGCTGTCGTTGTTGGTTCTGCTGGGCGGATTGCTCTATGCGCCGTCCAATCACACCGGGCTGAGTTACCGCCTCCCGCGCGTGTTAAGCTGGCTGGCGGAAGACCGTTGGCATTGGATTCACACGCCGAATTACCGGATGAACAACCGCGCCTGTGGCATCGAATGGCTCAGCGCGCCGCTCCTACTCTTCACGAAATCTGATCGCGGGTTGTTCCTCTTGAACTTCCTCCCGTTTCTGATGTTGCCGGGATTGATCTTCAGTTTGTTTACGCGTCTCGGCGTGCAGGCGCGGGTGGCGTGGCGTTGGATGTGGCTGTTGCCGACCGGTTACACATTTCTGGTGCAGGCGGGCAGCATCGGCAACGACACTTTCCCCACGGTGTATGCCCTGGCCGCGCTGGATTTTGCGTTACGCGCGCGGGCGTCGGGGCGCGGGTCGGACGTTTACCTTTCGATACTGTCCGCGGCACTTTTGACGGGAGCGAAGGCGAGCAACCTGCCATTGTTGCTGCCGTGGTCCATCGCCATGCTCGGGGTCTGGCGGCTGTTGCTCGCCCGGCCATTGGCCACCGCGCTGGTCGGCGAGCTGGCGCTGCTGGTTTCCTTTTTGCCGACGGCGGTGTTGAACGTGATTCATTGCGGCGACTGGTCGGGGCTGGTGCTCGAACGTACGGGGATGGACATGAAGAATCCGTTCGTTGGCGTGTGGGGCAATGCGCTGTTGTTGTTGTCGAATAATTTTGTCCCGCCGGCTTTCCCGATGGCCGGCTGGTATGAGCAACACATGTTGTCGCTGTTGCCGGGGTTCATCGCCAAACCCATGGTGGCGAATTTCGAGGAGGGTTTCCAACGGCTCTGGGAGTTGCCGACGGAGGATTGGACCGGGCTGGGCTTTGGTGTGAGTGCGCTGGTGTTGTTGTCAGTCATTGTCGCCGGGCGACGAGGATTCAAGGTCCACCCGCCAACCGGAGCGGTCGCGTTGCTGCCGGGCTGGCTGCGCGCCGGTGTTTTGCTTGGATCATGGGTCGCGCTGCTGGCGTATTGTGCCAAGTCCGGCATGGTCACACCGGCGCGTTTGATATCGCCGTTCTATCCGTTTTTGATCGCACCACTGCTGCTATCCGGACAAGGGGAAGTCATCCGACGAAACTGGTGGCGCGTAACTGAAGTCCTGGTCGTGCTGATGGCGGTGGGCGTGCTGGTGATGACGCCGGCGCGACCGCTCTGGCCGGCGCAAACGGTGCTGGCGCATCTGGCGGCGGCCCAACCCAACAGCCGCCTGATTCAACGCGGGTTGAACGTCTATTCATCCTATTCCAAGCGAGCCGATGTGCTGGCGGCAGTTCGCGCACTGTTGCCGCCGGAGACAAGCGTGGTGGGATTTGTTGCGACGGAAGACGATTTGGATGTTTCCTTGTGGCGGCCGTACGGTGCGCGAAAGGTGAAGCACTTCACCTTGGACGATCCGGTGGACCTCCTGCGTCGGAGCGGTGCGGAGTACGTGGTGCTGGGTGGATTCAATCTGGCGCGGGAGAACAAAAGCCTGGCGGGCTGGTTGCAGGAATCGGGCGGTGAACTTGTGGGCACGGTGACGGCGGAAGCCAAAGTCCGGGAGGGACCGCAAGCGTGGTATGTGGTTCGAATGGGACCGCGGTTGCATGTGGATGGAGACCGGTGAGTCCGCTCTCTGCGGCACGTTCGCAAAGAAATTGATTGCAATGCCGTGCGAATTCTGGCAGGAATTGGTTGTCGTTTAGGAACGACTCATCACGAACCGCCCGATGGCATCGTCCATGAATGCGTATTCTTCCGCAGTTGTTTGCTTGATCATGCTTCAAGCAACAGCACCCGTTTGTGTGTCCGCACCAGACACGACATTCACCTATCAGGGCCAGCTCAAAGACAGTGGCGTTCCGGCCAATGGCAGCTACGACTTTCGCTTTTCGCTCTACGACGCACCGGTGGGCGGCGATCAAGTAGGAGACGTCGTGACCAACCAGGCTCTGGCCGTCACCAATGGTTTGTTCACCGCCGTGCTGGATTTCGGTCAATCTCCGTTCATCAATGCATCGCGGTGGCTGGAAATCTCCGTGCGCACCAACGGCAACGTTAATTTCACCATCCTGAGTGCCCGGCAGAAACTCACGGCTGCACCCTCCGCGATCTACGCGCTTGGCGCGGGCAGCGCCGCCAATCTCACAGGCACGCTTCCGGTGGGGCAGTTAAGCGGGACGCTGCCCCTGGCGCAAATCGGCGGGGTTGGCAGCGCCGCGTATTCGAACGCGACCGCTTTTTACCCGTCAACGAATCCATCCAATTTCATCACGCGCACGGCCACGCTCAAACGGTTCAACGTGATGGAATATGGGGCGAGTGGTAACGCCATTCCTGAGTTGGACGCTCCTGCGTTCAAGGCGGCCTGGAACGATGCGTTCACATACGGCGGCGTCATCTATGTGCCGCGGGGGAGGTATCTGGACACCAACTCGTATCGGGTGCCGGTGTGGGCCGCGAGCGGACCGCACTCAACGCAAGGGGGTTCGGAGATATTCATCGAGGGCGATGGGAAGGATGCTACGTTTGTTTACGTGGTAACACCTGATCCGGTTTACCTCCAGTGCCACGGGCAGATTCCCGGCATCAAAGGATTGACGTTCCAGAATCTTGGCAGCGCCACGGTCAGTTGCCTCGTGGCCACGAACGCGCCCGGGGTCGCCGGAATTTTGCACGATGCCGCCTTTCGATGTTTCTACAAGGGGGCGGACATTGCCGCGCATGACGGGTTGCGCGTCACCAGCTGCGAGTTTTACAACTGCTACATCGGGCTCCGGGTGGCGGGGTTTTCAGACGGAGTGAATGTGGAAGCGCGGGCGGATGCGTGTCGCGCCGGGGTGGTCATTGGCGGATGGGCGCCCGCGCTGAATTATACCAAAGCGCAGGGCGGACGCTTCCACCTGGAGGGCAACGGCAACGGATTTCACTTTGTGGTGGCGCGGTCGGGGGGGAATGTTTTGTCCGGCTACACCGAGCACAACACGAATGCGGTTGTGGCCGTGGGTTATCCCCCGGGACTGCTGCCGAATGAAACTTACGCGGAAACGCAGGAGGTGCCGCAGTTGAACATCGAAAGTTTGCAGGAAGGAGTTCCCACCACTTCGGCTTCCGACTTCGTGAGGTTGTATGTTCCCTGCAACGCGCTCCGGCTGTCGGGGTGTTTCGGGGGGCGTCTGATTCATTCCATGACGGCGGATGCCGACTCAAAATCAGCCTGGCTGGCCGTGGGTAACTACCATCAAGGCGACATGGTCCTGTTCTCCAACGGTACGACCGTAATCGGCGACGGGAGCGGCGCGACGTACAAAACCTGGAGTTACCGGTGGAACGAATTTCACCAGAACGGAAGTTCCCAAAGTACTTTCTTTGGTGAATTCTTCGGAAATTTCTACGGCCCTTTTGTGGGTGATGGTGCCAACTTGACTGGTCTTTCCGCCGACGCGATCGTCGGCGGCATCACCACCAACTTTCCGGTATTGGTCCCCGGGGGGCGGACGAACACGCTTTGCATCACCAACGGCATTATCAGGGCTGTGCGATGAAATCGCTCGGCGAACGGGGCCGGTCTTCCAACCGGTAACCAACCATTCACGGGGAGTTTTGACCCAAACTTGGATGGGCAATTGAACGGCGCGCCCTCCGGGTGAAGCGGGGGAGATGCCAGAAGACGGAAGCAATCTCGAAGGCGACTGCGCAGGCTCCGTGCTGCGGCCCGGCGGGCCGTGCGCCGGCTCAGGGTGAGGCTGGGTGCGGGTTTCCATCTCGATATTATTTTTGGGCAGCCCGACAAACCCGATCACCGCCTTTGCCAGGACTCCGTTCGTGAATTTATTTGAGTCGAAATCAAGGTTTCGGTATCCATTAGCTTAGATGTCTATGCCGATTCAGGAACTACCCCGGGACGGTGCGTCCGAAGCCGCACCCGAACCGGGCATTCTGGAGGAAGTCAGGGTTGCCTGGGGGCAGGTGCCAGACAAATGGATGTTTCTCGCCCTGCTCGCCGGCTGGCTGCTCCTGTTCCAGTTCTTCGGCAACTCGACGCTGGGTTACATTCATTCGGCTTCACTGCTCAGTTGGATGAAAACCGCCTACACCCTCAAGAGCGCGATGGCCGACGACAGCCACGGCGCGCTGATTCCGCTGGTGGTTCTGGGTTTGTTGTGGTGGAAGCGGCCGGAGTTACACACGGTGCGGCTGCGTCCGTGGTGGCCCGGTTTGCTGCTGCTGGCGGCGGCGCTGCTGCTGCATCTGGCGGGTTATGCGGTGCAGCAGCCACGTGTGAGTATTCTGGCACTGCTGGGCGGCGTCTATGCCCTGACCGGGTTGGTGTGGGGGCCGGCGTTCATGCGGGCGACCCTCTTTCCGTTCTTTCTGTTTGGCTTCATGGTGCCGCTGGGTTCGCTGACCGAACCGATCACGTTTCCGTTACGGCTGCTGGTCGTGAAGGGTGTGGCGTTCATCTGCCAGCATCTCCTGGGCATGGATGTGGTTTGCAATGGCACCCAGTTGTTCAACGGATTACGCACCTACCAATATGATGTGGCGCCCGCGTGCAGTGGAATCCGGAGCCTCATCGCCATCACCGCCATCGCCATCATCTATGCCTTCATGGTCTTTCGCGGCCTCGGACCCCGGTTGCTGATCATGGCGAGCGCGCTGCCGCTGGCGGTGATTGGAAACACGTTTCGCATGTTAGTGATCGTGCTGGCGGCGGAGTTTGGCGGTCAGGGCGCCGGCAACCGCGCCCATGAAAGCACGCTTTGGAGTCTGCTGCCGTATGTGCCGGCCATTGTGGGGCTGATGTTGCTGGGCCGCTGGCTGGAACGGTTTGAGGAGCGGAAGGGCAAAGTTGATCAGGTCGCCGACCCGAATCTGAAAACGGCATGAACCGGCAAAAAACCATTCTCGTCATGGTGGCGTTGACGCTCATGGGCGGGGCGGCGGGTGTCCTCGGCTACCTGAAGACCAACCAGCGGCTTGGGTTGCCCGGCGTGAAAACCGAACCGTTGCCCGGCAGTGAAAATCTCCAGGTCCTGCTGCCGCACCGCGTTCTGGACTACACTTCCGAAGAAATCCCGCTGGACACCTTGGTCACCAACACGCTGCCGGCGGACACCAGTTACGGCCAGCGGCGCTACTTCAAACCGGCCAACCCGGACGACCAGATCCAGTTGACGGTGGTCTTGATGGGCGCGGATCGGACCAGCATTCACAAGCCGCAATTCTGCCTGGCCGGCAGTGGCTGGCACATTGATGACACGCACACGCTGCAAACGAAGATTCGCGTGGATCGTCCACAACCGTACGAGCTGCCCGTAATCAGGCTGGTGGCCACGCGCACGGTGCAGAACCCCAAGGGGCAATCGGTCACTTTGCGCGGCGTTTATGTGTATTGGTTTGTGGCCGATGGAATTCTGAGCGGCGACATGTCGGGTGTTCAACGGATGTGGTCAATCGCCGGGCATCTGTTGACCACGGGCGAACTGCAACGCTGGGCCTACGTTTCCTGCTGGTCCGTCTGCCTGCCGGGGCAGGAGGAGGCCACCTTCGAACGAATGAAGCAATTCATCGTCGCCGCCGTGCCGGAATTTCAATTGACACCCAAGCACGGAGCAATCAACGTGGCGCGGCCATGAACCGGGCGGCGCCTCATTTCCATGACGCGAATCCGGCGTGGTTACCAGTTGCAGTTGCCGGTCTGACTTGGTAATCGGATTCTTACTCGGGTAATATTTGATACATGCTGCGTCGGCATCGCCAGATTCGAACCCAGATCCATCAATTGATGGATGCTTGTGTGTTCGCGTTCAGCTTCTGGCTGGCCTACCAACTCCGCGCCAACGCCGAAATCATCGAACACCTGAATCTGGCGCGCATCGCGCCGTTCGAGAACTTCGTCTGGTTTTATCTCGGGTTGATCATTGCCGGCCCCCTGGTGCTCGAGAGCCAGGGTTTTTACGACCGGCCGGTCCTGGGGGCACGTTCAGCGACGCTATGGGCGCTGTTTCGCGGCTGTTTGTTCACGACGCTGGGATTGGTCATCACGCTGTTCTTCTTCCGGCTCATCATCGCACGCTCGGTGCCGATCTGGTTTGGGGTCATCAATTTTGGCTTGTTGTATCTGAAGGAGGAACTGGTCCGGTGGTACTACCGGAGCAAACTCGGCCAACCGCAGTTTCAGCGGCGATTCATTCTGGGGGGCACCGCGGACGACGCCGCACTCATGCGGAGGGAATTGGGGGCGCATCCCGAGACCAACATCAAGGTCGTTGCCGAATTGGACCTCGGCCGGTCCTCGGCGGAAACGCTGCGGCAGCTGCTCCACGAACATTCGGTCAACGGCGTGGTCATCAGCGCGCAGCACGCGCATTTCGAGCAGGTCGAGACGTTGATCCGCACGTGCGAGATGGAAGGGGTGGAGGCCTGGCTGGTGGCGGACTTTTTCCGAACGCAGATCTCGCGCACGAGCTTCGACGAATTTTACGGCCGGCCGGTGATGGTTTTCCGCTCCACGCCGGAAACCTCCTGGCAAAGCGTGGCGAAGCAGGTCATTGATTTTGTCGGCGCCTTGCTGGCGCTGGTGGTTCTGGCCCTGCCCCTGGCGTTGGTGGCGCTGCTGGTCAAACTGACATCGCCTGGACCGGTGCTGTTCCGCCAGTTGCGCTCGGGATTGAATGGTGCGCCGTTCAAGATGTACAAATTCCGCACCATGGTGACGAATGCCGAGCAACTGAAGCACGAACTCGAGGTGATGAACGAAATGCGTGGCCCGGTGTTCAAGGTCACCAAGGATCCGCGCGTCACGCCCCTGGGTAAAATCCTGCGGCGGTTCAGCATTGACGAACTGCCGCAGCTCTTCAACGTGCTCCGCGGCGAGATGAGCATCGTCGGACCGCGGCCCTTGCCCGTGGACGAAATCCGCCGCATCAACGACCCGGCCCATCGCCGCCGGTTGAGCGTCAAACCGGGCCTGACCTGCTTGTGGCAGGTGAGCGGGCGCAACAAAATCGTCGAGTTCAAGGACTGGGTGCGGCTCGACCTCGAATACATTGACAATTGGTCCTTGTGGCTCGACTTCAAGATTCTGTTGCGCACCATCCCGGCGGTGTTCCTGGGGACGGGGGCGAAGTAGGACGGGTTGGGAACGTCGAGGCGTTAAATCGTTACAATGCCCGGACGCTTCGTTACGTTTCAACGATTCAACGGCTCAACGGTTTTAACGATGAAAAGCAAGCAACCAACCTCTGTCGTCACGGGCGCTGCGGGTTTTCTTGGCTCCCATCTCACCGACCTGCTCCTGGCACGCGGCCACCGGGTCATCGGGATTGACAACTTCATCACCGGCAGTGTGGACAACATTGCGCACCTGGGCGGCAACCGGAATTTCAAGTTCATCGAGCAGGACGTCACCGAGTTTCTGTTCCTGGATGTTCCGGTGAATTACGTCTGGCATTTCGCCTCGCCGGCCAGCCCGGTGGATTATCTGGAGTTTCCGATCCAGACGCTCAAGGTCGGTTCGCTCGGCACGCACAAGGCGCTCGGCCTGGCGAAGAACAAGGGCGCGCGCTTTCTCCTCGCCTCGACCTCGGAAATCTACGGCGACCCATTGGTGCATCCGCAGACCGAGCAATACTGGGGCAACGTCAACACCATCGGGCCGCGCGGCTGTTACGACGAAGCCAAACGTTTCGCCGAGGCGCTCACGATGGCGTATCATCGCGAACACGGCGTCCCGACCCGCATCGTGCGCATTTTCAACACCTACGGCCCGCGGATGCGGTTGCACGACGGGCGCGTCGTGCCGGCGTTCATCAGCCAGGCGTTGAAAAACCAGCCGCTTACCGTTTTCGGGGATGGCCGCCAGACGCGCAGTTTTTGTTACGTTTCCGATCTGATTGAAGGGATTTATCGGCTGATGTTGAGCCGGCATCCGTTGCCGGTGAACATTGGAAACCCGCGCGAGATGACCATGCTGGAGTTCGCGCAGGAAATCCGCCGGGCCACCCGCTCGCGAAGCAAAATTGTCTTTAAACCCCTCCCGCAAGATGACCCGAAGCAGCGTCGGCCCGACATCACCCGCGCCCGAAAATTGTTGCGCTGGTCGCCGAAAGTGCCGTTGGCGAAGGGGCTGATCAAGACCATCGGGTATTTTCGTCACCGTTTATAGGGCGTCGTCCGCTTGACAGGGTTCGCACGTGGAAGGCATAGTTTGGGCAACATGGTTGGGCCACGGGCTGATGGGAAACTTCTTTGTTTCTGCTCGAGTCAGTCTGACAAGGCGGTTTTGGATGGCCTTGATTTTCCAATGCAGATCGCACGACACGGGTGGCTATTGCATCTGCAAAACGCGGGAAAGCGGGTGATAATTACGAAAAAAACAGTTCAATTGACGGCGGCGCTCGTTGGTCTTGCGCTCGGCGGACTCTCCGCCCGCGCCGCCCTCAGCTATTGGGATGTCAATGGCGCCAACGCAGGCGCCGGCACGCCCGGGCCGTTGGCGGGGACGTGGGGGATTGATCCGTTCTGGAACGCGTCCGCCGACGGTACTGGATCCACGGGTCCGTGGACGGATGGCGACACGCCGGTTTTCTCAGCTGGCACGGATGCCGTCGGCGAATTTACGGTGGTGCTGGGTTTTTACCCCACGGTTGCGGAAATGATTTTTGAAGAAGGGCAGGTGACCGTCGGTTGGACGGAAAGCGCCGTCATTACCCTGACGAACGCCGGCGGTCCGATCAGTGTTGCGTCCAACGCCGCCCCGCGGATGGCTTCGGTTCTGGGTGGCAATGTTGGCCTGACAAAAATGGGTTCGGGCACGCTCTACTTCGTCAACACGGTTGCCCACACCTACACCAGCGACGGCGGGGCCACCACCAACACCGTCATCACCGAGGGTGCGCTGTCGGTCGGCGACGGCGGGGCGACCGGCGGCACCTTGCAGGATGACGCCACGCGGGGCCACCACATCATCAACCACGGAACGTTGATATTTGACCGCGCTGGAACGATCACATCCTTTTCCGGAATCATCAGCGGCAGCGGCGATCTGGTTTTGAAAAGCGGCCCGACCGGGCTGGGCTGTTCGCTCAAGCTGGCGAGTCTTTACACCAACACCTATACGGGTGACACCTTGGTAATCGCCGGCCGGCTGCAAGCCGGCGGCGCCAGCGGTCGTTGCATTCCGACCGGGCCCGGCAAGGGCAACGTGTATCTCGGCACCAATGGCGTTTTGGATGTGCAAGGAAACGATCTCCAAGTCAACGGGCTCTCCGGTTACGGTGTGGTGACGAACAGCTTCGGCTACAACGGGCCCGCGGACCCCGGCACCGACGTGCCCGCTCGAACCAACATCCTTCGCGTCGGTGACAATGACCAGAGCAGTACGTTTTCCGGTGTCATCCGCACGGGCAACAACACGCGGTCCAATCACGTCGTGCTCCACAAAATCGGCACCGGCACGCTGACGCTGACCCGGCCCAGCAATTACTACGCGGCGCCGACCGTCATCCACGCCGGCACCCTGCTTGCCAACAACACCGCGAATAGCGCCACCGGCAACAGCGAGGTCATTGCGAAGCCCGGGGCCACCTTCGGCGGCAGCGGCGGCGTCAACGGGCGGGTGACGATTGAGGCAGACGCCACGCTTTCACCCGGCGCTTCCATTGGCACGCTCACCATTAACAACTCGCTTGTCCTGGCGGGCAACGTGTTCATCGAAGTCAACAAGGCGCTCGTTCATTCGAACGACGTTACGGTGGTTTCCGACACGATTACCAACGCGGGCACCGGTACGGTGACGGTGACCAATCTGAACCCGGGCCTGCCGTTTGCGCCAGGCGATACCTTCCAGATATTCAACCAACCAGTGACCAATGGCGAAACGCTGACCATCGTTTCGGACGGAGCGGTGATGTGGACCAACCTGCTCGCGGTCAACGGCTCGATTGCGGTCTTGCCGCTCGGCGGCGACCCTTCACCCGCACCCGCCACGAATCTTTCCATCGTGGCTTTGTCCCCGGGCACCTTCATTTTGGGCGGCGCGGGTGCCGCCAACACGGCCTACGACGTTTACGCCTCCACGAATGTGGCGTTGCCGATGTCCAACTGGTGGCTGCTGGGCAGCACCAATTCGGACGCGGGTGGGCTTATCCAGTTTCTGGATCCCTTGGCAACCAATGATCAACGGTTCTACCGTTTCAGCCAGCCGTAAAGGTGACTGCAAACCGGCGGCCCTACTTTCGCGCCTTTTTGGCGGCGCGCTTGGCGCCCCGGTCCGCACGATTTGCCTTCCACCGGGGCGGCACGAGTTGCGCGTTCCATTCGTCGTAAGTTTTCTGGAGCGATGCCAGTTTACCGGGTTCCTGCCCGGCGAGATTTTTCGATTCGCGGATATCCCCGGCCAGATTGTATAGCTCCGCTTTGCCGCCCGGCGCTGAAACCAGAAGCTTCCAGTCGCCCTGCCGGATCGCGTGTTGTGCGCCAAACCGCCAGAAAAGCACTTCGTGTGGTCGGCCGGATGTTTCTCCTTTGAGGTAGGGCAGCAGGTTCACACCATCAAGTTTCCAATCGGGGGAAATCTTCCCGCCCGCCGCGGCGACGGCGGTCGGATGAATGTCGAGTGAAATGACCGGGCGATCC
The DNA here is from genome assembly GCA_964458575.1 of uncultured Bifidobacteriaceae bacterium. GTDB lineage: Bacteria > Verrucomicrobiota > Verrucomicrobiia > Limisphaerales > JADLHS01 > CAYWMD01. The sequence goes on from CAYWMD010000039.1 coordinate 54,523, forward strand.
TCCACCCGGCCCGCGGGGATCCGGCCTTTCCATTGAACGATGAACGGAATCCGCATGCCGCCTTCGAACACCTGACCTTTGTAGCCGCGCAATGGATCGTTGCGCGCCGTCGTGTGGGGTGTTGGTCCGCCGTTGTCGCTGATAAAAAAGATGAGCGTGTCCTGCTCCAGTTTCAAGTCGCGCAATTTATCGAGCACGTGTCCCACCGCGGCATCCATCGCCGCCAGCATGGCCGCATAGGTGCGCCGGTTCTTCTCGGTGATGGAGGCAAACTGCTGCCAGTATTTGTCCTGCGATTGCAGCGGTCCGTGGACGGCGTTGAAAGGAAGATACACAAAAAACGGAACACCCCTGTGCCGCGCGATGAAATCCGCCGCCGCGTTGCCGAACATCTCGGTCGTGTAGGTCACCGACGGCACGGGCTCTGTGCCGCGCATCACGGGATTGGCGGTGTCCGCGTTGTCAATGTAGCTGTGGGCGCCGCCCAGGAATCCCAGGAATTCATCGAAGCCGCGTTTCATCGGATGAAACTCCGGTTGGTAGCCCAGATGCCATTTGCCGAACATGCCGGTGACGTAGCCGAGTTGCTTCAGCCGGCTGGCAAGCGTCGTTTCGTCCAGCGGCAGGCCAAAGTTGGGCGACGCCGATTGGGCGGGGCCGGGATTCAGTTCGTGGCCGAATCGCTGTTGATAGCGCCCGGTCATCAGGCCCGCCCGCGTGGGACTGCACACCGGGCACGACACGTAACCGCTGGCGAACCGCACGCCATTCTTCGCCAGCGAATCTATGTTCGGCGTCGGGATGTCCGGACAACCCTGCACGCCCAGATCAGCGTAGCCAAGGTCGTCGGCCACGATGAGCAGGATGTTCGGTGGCCGGTCCGTGCTCGCGGTTGCGACACAGCGAGCCAGCACGAGCAGAACAGTTGCTACGAACCAAGCGGCGATCGAGCGGGATGATTTTGTTTTCATGGTCGAACCGGTCACGGTATGGCTAGACGGGAATGTGGCGCGGTTGGTTTCAATCAGCCAGCGCAAACCTGATTGCTCCCGACGAACGATCGGTTTGTCATTTGCGCCAGATTGGCTTAGATATAAGCCCGTCAGGACCACCATGCAGGCTTGACGGAATCGTGGTTTAAAGTCGCAACGGGATATGGATATGCCGGGCTGCAACGCACATCGGGATCGGAAGGCTTCAAAGCCGTCGTCCCCACGCTTTGTCCATAAGCAGACCCGCCGCCAATTCCTCCGGCAGTATGGCATCGCCTCCAGCGCCCTCACGCTCAGCCCGTTTTTTCTGGACCGGCTGGCGACGTTTTGCCAGGCGGGGTCGAATCTGACGCGGGTTTACAAGGTCAGGAATGGCGACTGTTTTCAAAACATCGCGAAGTTGTGGGAGATGTTGGGCGGGGTTTCCCGCTACATCGGGGCGAATGATGTCGTCGTCATCAAGGGCAACGCGCAATGGCCGAAGCAGGGCTACACGCACACGGGTTGCATCAAAGCCGTGATTGATCAAATCCTCGCCCTCCCCGGTTTTTCCGGCGAGGTCATCATCTGTGACAACACGACCAACGGCGGCAAGGCGGGCGCCTGGGGTTTTGACGCGACGGTGGATAACCGCGATCACAACTGGCCCAATCACAACTGGAACTCCCTGGCCGCGGAATACCAGACCAATGGTAAACCCGTCTCGGCGAAGAAACTCGTCCAAGGGACATGGCGGGCCATCACCTTTCCGGGTTTTTCGGATTGGACCCCCGCCAGCGGGGAAGGCTGGGCCCGGAATTTTTTCTCGCACAACGGCCGGAACACGTATTTCTCCTACCCCGTCTTTCAATCCCCGCTGACGCCGGGCCGGATGATTGACATGAAAAATGGCGTCTGGGAAAACGGCAGTTACACCGGCCGCAAGGTAAAGACGATCTTCATGCCGACCTTGAACAACCATGGGGTTGGCGGCGAGGACTACGCCGGCATCACCAGCGCGATCAAATCCTTCTTTGGCGCGACGGAAATCCACGTCGGCGATGACGCCACGTGGAACGGCTATTATCACATCCACAGCAGCAGCTATACCCAGAACTCCGCGTTGACCGCCGGAGAACTGGTCGGCCGTTTCATGAATTCCATGTATGTCCCCTCGCTCTTCATCACCGCGGCGATGTGGTCGGGTTGGTACAGCCGTACGGGCAACGCGGCGGAGACCAAGACCGTGCTGGCCTGCGAAAATCCCGTGACGCTTGATTACATCGCCTGCCGCGATGTGATTTCACCCTACGCGTCGTGGTTGAATCCCGACCTGAACAACAACACGCGCAAACAAATCCTCGGCTGCAACAGCCAGGGCATCGGTACGATTGACCCGCAGAACATCGAAGTCATCACCTACGATTTCAACAATCCCACCGCCACGCGGTTGGACATCGAGCGCAAGATCCGCGATTTCAAAGCGGGCGTGGCCACCGAGCAGGACGTGAAGGACACGGTGAAACTTTACATGGAGGGCGACTAGCCGGGGAGGAATGCGGGCCATGATCCGAAAGACGACTGCCCTGGCGATTGGCATGTGCGGATTCCTTGAATCCGGCGCGCTCGGTTTTTCCAGCGATGGCTCCTCGCTGACCAGAACCCTCGATCGGACGCTCGCCGTCACCAACACCCCGATTTTGGTGACCGTCAATTTCACCAATGGCCAATCCGATGCCATTCGCGGGTTCTACTACGCCGAACAAATTCCGTACGGGATCAGCGTCACGACCGTCGGGGTGGTGTTGAGCGGGCAGGCCGTCACCAATTACACCAGCGAATCCGGCCAGGACGGCGACGTTTTTGCCGGCTGCACGCCGTATCGCTGGCGGCTGGAATCCCCGACCAATTTTGCGGAGGTCAATCCCATTCCGCCGCAGGGCACGGTGCAGATTACGTTCGCCCTCAGTTCGGCTTCACCAGGGAGTTTTTCCCTCCAAGAATACAGTTGGGCCGGCCATGGGCCGAACGACCTGGACGAGTCGTTTGGTTACGGCGAGGCCGCCGACCAACAGACGATCCGGTTTGTAAAGGGCATCGTGAGCGTGACCGCGAACGACCAGTCGCGCGCCTTCGGCGCGGCCAATGCCCCGCTCAACGTCAGCTACGCCGGTTTTGCGGCGGGCGACGATACCAATGTCTTGAGCGGCAGTCCGGAGTTGAGCACGACCGCGCGAACCGATAGTCCGCCCGGCACGTATCCCATCACGGTCGGCCCGGGCACTTTGAGCGCCGACGACTATGGTTTTGAGTTTAACAGTGGGGCCGTAACGATCACGTGGCCGGTATTGGTCATCACCTCGTTTCAGGTGGTGGACGGGGTTGTCACCATCACCTGGCCCGCGGTGGCCGGCCAGACCTACCGGGTGCAATACAAGGACAACCTGACGGATGCAAATTGGACCGACCTGCCACCGGACGTGACGGCAACGGAGACGCGCGCGAGCAAGGCGGACCTCCTCGGTGATCGCCCCCAGCGGCTTTACCGGGTAATCGTCGTGCAACCGCAGACGACTTCGTCGCCGGTCATTAAATCGTTACAGAATGCCGGCGGGGTCATCACCGTTTTGTGGAGTTCCCTGTCCGGCCGGACCTATCGCGCGCAATTCAAGAATGATCTCGGGAGCGGGAGTTGGACGGATCTTCCCCTTGACGTGACCGCCACGGGTCCGGCGGCCGCGACAACCGATGTGGTCGGCAATTTGCCGCAACGCTTTTACCGGGTCCGCCTTTTGGAGTAATCGGCGGGTGAAGCGGGGTCTCGTTCGCACGTCGCCTGGCCATCCCTCACCCTGCAAACGTTCTACGGCTTCAAGAAATCCACCTTCGCGCTCAATTCCGGCGTCAGGAACTTGTCCGGGTTCTGGATCTGCACCTTGATTTGCAGCGTGCCCTTGGCCCGGTCCGCCTCCGGCGCGATTTCGGCCACGTAGCCGTTGTAAACCTTGTCCGGATACGCCTCGGGGCTGACGCGGCACTTCTGGTTCAGTGAAATTTTCGAGAGGTCCGCCTCGTTCACGTCAATCTCCACCTGTAAATCCTTCGGGTCGGCCACGGCCATCAGCGCCGTGCTGGGCCCGCGCGTGCCGCCGAAACTTTGTGGGGTCACCAGTTCGTTGGGGTCCACCAGTTTTTCCAACACCACACCATTGATCGGCGAACGGATCGTGCACCAGTCCACATAAGTTTGCGCCACCGCGCGCGCGCCTTCGGCTTCTTTGACCATGGCCTTGGCCGCTTCCAGCGCGAGTCGCGCGTCATCTTGCGCCTGCTTGGATTCAATGTCGGTCGCCGCCAGTTTGTTGACCCGGTCGAACCACGCTTGCGCCTTCCCCACGTTCGCGGTCGCCGTCGCCACCGCGCCGTTCGCCTGCGCGAGGCGGGCCTTGAACTCCGTGTCATCCAGCAGCACAACCACCTGGCCGTTGGTCACGGCATCGCCCTTCTTCACGCCGATCCAGGTGACCTGCCCCATGAAACGAGGACTGAGCTCGATGCGTTCGCGGTTGATGATGTAACCGCTCACGGTCAGCACGCTGTCGCCGCTGGGTGTGGGTGTTTGCGCCGCGGAACTGTTCGTTGGTGCCGGGGACGAAGCGGCCGAACCGGCTTCAACCCCGGGGGCGGCTGTCGCGCCCGTCGAATCCTTCAACACCCGGACCTTGTCGCTCGCCTTGGGCCGCGCGACAAACACGGCCAAGAGGGTCGCGCCGATGACCACGAGGAAGATGGCCCATAGCATTCCCTTGGGCCGCACCTTCTGCGTCCGGTCCATCTGGAGCGATTTCAGTTTGTCAGTGTTCATGCCAACAGCGGCGAAAGATTAGCAGAGCCGGACGGGAACGCCACTGTAACCGTGGCGACCACGGGCGCGGGCGCGCCCGGCGGATTCAACCCCGGATGTCAGTCGCGATTACGGCCGGCCCGGACGACGCCCCCAAATCACGGTAGGGACGAGTTCCACCTCGTCCCTGACTTGCAACGACGCTGGCCAACTACTCGTGGAAAGTTATTCGGGCGGTCCGTTGAGCGGTTTGGGTGTGACCAACGTTTACGATCAATTGCGGCGGCGGACCAATTTTTTGCTTGTCCCATGGGTCCAAATTTTCTAGGTCCGATTGGCCGTGGTTTTTGGGATTACAGCCGGTGGAAGTATCCCAATTCGGACCGCACATAAATCGACTCGCATCCCCAAAAATACACTCATTGGATTTATCTTGCTCGATTCTGCAACTGGGTAGTGTTGAATGGTAGACTAGATTCGGCCGGTCAAAACTGAAAGTTGAATGATGAAAACGAGACGAAGTGCAATGATGGCGTTGGTTGCGAGTGCGCTTTTGTTTTTGGCGCACGAGGCGCTGGCGTTCTACAACCCGGAAACCGGCCGCTGGCTGAACAGGGACCCGATTGGAGAAAAGGGAGGGTTGAACCTGTCCAGTTTCTGTGGGAACGATGCGTCGGGGAAATACGACCCGCTGGGCTTAGATTACTATATCATCAAGGTGAAGGGCGCGTGTGGTGTGCATCACCGAAAACTTGTCGGCGACGATGGTGCCCGGAACACTTACACGCTTGAAGTATATCCTGTGGTCAACAAGTGGTGGCAGAGCTACCGGCGTTTGTGCGGCAAGGGAG
>CAYWMD010000040.1:0-59776 GCA_964458575.1 uncultured Bifidobacteriaceae bacterium
GGGGTTCAACTCCCCCCGCCTCCACCATCTTGAAATTCGTTCGGCAACGTCGTTGGTGCGCTGAACCGCGAGAACGGTTTTAGCCAATAATGACACGGGTCTTTTGAAGGCAACGGTTCAGGTTCGAGTACGAAGAACGCGGTTCGAGTCAACTTTTTGCAGAACCAGTTTTCCGCTTGGCCCCATGCTCCAAACTCGTCTTTTGAACGACCAAGGGGTTCTTAAGTTCCTTGAACTCCTGCATTTCCAACGAGCCGTCGGTAAAACCGGTATTGATTCGGTCAATCTTGGTCTTGTCCGAGACAGGACTATTTCAAATGGTAAACCTCTTTCATGTCCGACCAGGTTTTGCCCTTCGCGACGGCGTCGGGCAGTGGCGCCTGACACGGGGCGGTTTCCTTCCACCAACGTTGTGTTTCCGGATCGGCGGCCATCTTTTTCATGTCGGCATCGAAATCCTTGCCGGTGTATTCGAGGTAGGAGAAAAGGTAAAGCTTGCCGTCAATTTCGCGCTCGTAGATGGAGTAACTCTGAATGTGGCACTCCTTGATCATTTCGTTCACGCTCGGCCACGGGTTGGCGTGAAGCTGGCGGTAGCAGTCGGCTTTCTCCGGTTTAAGGCCGGTGATCCATGCGTAACGTTGCGGCGCTTTGTGCGTCGCACAGCCGGCGAGGAGTGTTGCCAATGTGAGACAGGCTATGATTTTCATAGGCTTCATAGGTGTTGAATGTGCGTTTACTGAACCTGACCACAGTTGTCCCGAAGGGACAAAACCTGAATAGCCGTGGGCGACAGCCCACGGAACAAACGCGAAACAAATTCGACCCCGCAGGGGTCGCACAACCCGCCCCACAGCCCACCGTGGGTTTCACCCACAGCTATTCGGGTAGGGCCGCTCCGCGGCCAATGGGTTGTTTTCATCTGAAAATCAGGTAAAGCACCACGAACGTGGCGAGGACGACAACGGTAAGCACGCGGTAGTTGCCCAAGCCGCGTCCACCCGCCTCGCCGCGTAACGGTTCGCGCCAGTCTTCCCAAATCAACGGGCGCGCCTCGTCTTTGAGCGGTTCGGGATACATGAACGTCGTCGCCGCCATGATGACGAGACACGCAACGAGCAATAGGAACGCGATGAGCATGAAGTCGCCGCGATAGATGTTGTTCCAATCGAGATAGAACGTCACCGCGCCCAGCACGATGCCGGCGATGAGCGTGATGAATGCCGATTTGCCGGAGGCGCGTTTCCAAAATACGCCCAGCAAAAACACCGCTGTGATCGGCGGCGCGACGTAGGAGATGAGTTTGTTGATGCCCTCGAAGATCGTCGTGTAGTGCCCGAACAACGGCGACGCCACGATGGCGAGAATCGTGCCGAGCACGGTCGTAACTTTGCCGATGACGACGAGCTTGTGGTCGCTGATGTCGGGTTGATGGCGCTTGAACAAGTCGTAGGCGACGAGCGTGGCGGTGGAATTGAGCGCGGCGGAGCAGGTTTGCATCGCGGCGGCCAGCATTGCGGCGGCGACTAGTCCTTTCAAGCCAACCGGGAGCAAATGCGTAACCATGAATGTGTAAGTGTCCGCCGCCGCTTGCGGAGCTGCGCCGCCGAAAGCGTTTCGTTGAACGAGCGCGACGCAGATTACGCCGGGCAGCACGAAGAAGAAGACGGGGAGAATTTTCAGGAAAGCGCAAAACAGCGGGCCGAGTCGCGCGTGCTTCTCGTCCTTGGCCGCCAGCACGCGTTGCACGATGGTTTGGTCACAGCACCAATACCAGATGCCCAGCACCGGGTAGCCGAGCAGGATCGAATACCATGCCAGCCCGCTGGGGTCGCTGGCCGTGCGCGCCATGTGGAGGAAGTTGCCCGTGCCCCAGGTGACCTTGCTGTCGGGAACTGACGCGAGCGGATGCGGATGACTGGCGAGCGTGTCGGCCAAAGCCGACCAGCCGCCGATTTTCAAATAGCCCACAACCGTGATCACCACCGCGCCGACGAGCAACAAGACGGTTTGCACACTTTCCGTCCAGACGACGGCGAGCAACCCGCCAAGCATCGTGTAAATTCCCGTGAGCAAACCGAGCACGACAATAAAAAACATCAATGCGTCCATGCCTAGGATGGTTGCGGTGGGCGGGAGTCCGAGAATTCCACGCAGCACCCACGCTGCCGTGTAGAGCGCCACGCCCATGTGAATCACGATCGCGGAGAACAGTGAAATCACCGCGAGCACGTCACGGCAGCCGCGGTTGAAGCGGCGTTCCAGAAAGTCCGGCAACGTCGCCACGCGCGAGCGGAGGTAAAGCGGCGCGAAGAAAAGCGAAAGCAGCACCAACGTGAAGCCCGCCATCCACTCGAAGTTGCCGAAGACGAGGCCGAACTTGTAAGCCGCCTCCGCCAGGCTGACCAGGTGAACGGTCGAAATGTTCGCCGCAAACATCGCCAGGCCGATGACCGGCCACGCCAGCGTGTTGCCCGCGAGAAAATAATGTCCGCCCTCGCCGCCGCGCTCGCCTTGGCGCCGCAGAAATCCCGCGGCCACGCCCAAGCCGACCACTGCGAGCAGGTAGATAGCGATGATGCCCCAGTCGAGTCCGGTCAGGTTGGTTTGCATGGATGCGATTGTTCGACAGCGACTGCGAAAGCACGGTAGTTGGTGGAAAATTCGATGCGCTCTCCCTCACCCTGACCCTCTCCCGCTGGGAGAGGGAACAGCCGTCGGTTGTTTTGGTGCTTCCCCAACTTCGTCCGGCAAATTCCGTTGCACGATTTTCCAAAAGACTGGCTACGATTCCCCCTCTCCCAGCGGGAGAGGGCCGGGGTGAGGGAAAACGCTTGCTTACTTATTTGTCGCTGGATACGCGCATGGTCTCGCACATGAAAGGCCGACCCGATTTCGCAGCGTTGTTCTTTCATCATTGCCGCCCTTCCCCCTTGCCAGAAGCTGCTGGATTCCGCAACACCTCGCGCATTGCGTCCATCAGCACAGCTTCGACGCTCGGCCCGACCAGTGAGACGTGCCCGGTTTCGTAGCCGTCTTGATCGTAGGCTACCGCCGTGCCGATGTAACCGGGGCCGCAGTCGGCATAAGCCGCCAGACAAACGGTGGCTTCGGGGACAAGTTTGTGCGCGGCGAGCTGGTATTCCACGAATAATTCGCCGGGCATGTGCAGCAACACAATGTCACCCAACCGAAGCGAACTGATTTCAATCTGGTGGCCCGACTTGCAACGTCCGGACCATGCGAGGTTGCGCGCGGCCCGAATCTTGTCGTGGGCCGCGGTGCCGGGATCGCTCAGAATTTTCAGAAACGGAGCTTCATTGGTCAGCGTGTCGCGCAAAGGAAGACGAGTCGGTTTCACTTTCCACACAAGGTCGTCGGACTTCAACGATTGCTTGCGCGTGTGTTGCCAGGCTTCAGCCATCCCGTTTGCGAGACGTTCCGCCAGCACGCGACGATTTTCCGGAGCGCCATCATTGTATTTGCCAGCGGTGACGTTGCCGCCCGCGCCATCGAAGTGCAGGTGAAACACACCGGGCAACGCGGTCTCACGCATGGAACGGGCCAGACCCACGGTGTCGGCGCTTACGCAGCCTTTACCATAATGGCTTTGCGGATGCGTGGCGTAATAACTCAGCGCCGCAACGGGCTTGTCCTCATTCCAAAAACTCACCACGCGCACCATCGGATCAATGACGCCCTCTGGTGCGGCTCGAATCTCAGCATTGCGACACGAACTGAAGCGAACGAATTTCACCTTCCCATCCGGGCCAAGGATGCGCCGGTTCGACGCGAATTGTTCCACCTTGCCTGCGCCCACTCCCACGTGCGTCACGGGCACGGGCTTTTTTATTGCTTCACGCAACGCCGCCGCTGCACCAGCGATTACTTGCCGTGCATGGCGGATGTTGCACTCGACGCCGGGCAAGCCGTGCGCGCTGAGGATGGCTTCGGACGTGAGATCAAAACCGGGTGCATCGTGCTGATGCAGCGTGTGCATCGAGACGCGGCTGACCGTCGTGCCGGCGGCGGTCGCGAGCGCCTCGCGCCAGGCGTCGTAACCTTCGTTGTGATTCCCCACCCAATCCACCGTCGCCAGCACGATGGGCTTTTGTTTCGGAATGAGCAGCACGATGCCGCGGGCGCTCAATGGATCGTCCACGCTTTTTACTGGTGCAACGTTGCCGTGACAAAGCGGACTGCCGATTGGTGGGGTGGCGTCCACGGCGAACGTGGCGACTTGCATCGGCGCCTCGGCGCAGGCGAGGTAATGAATGCCGCTGAAGAGTAGCGCGAGGAAGAGGATGGCAAACTTGCGACGTGAAGGGGAAAATTCGTTGGACTCTCCCTCACCCTGACCCTCTCCCGCTGGGAGAGGGAACAGTAGTCGGGCGACTCGCTTATTTCGGATGCGCGTTCGGAAAATCCCATCGTCCGTATTATCGAGCGACTGTCTTCGATTCCCCCTCTCCCAGCGGGAGAGAGCCGGGGTGAGGGAGAACGGCCAGTTAGGCAAAACGCGATGCATGTAAACCGTTCACTTGCCCGGTCCGGGCGGCCAGCCTTGTGTGCGGATGCGTTGGCCCATCGCACGGAGCGTCGCCGCGTCTTGCGGATAGATTGAGCCATCCGGCATCGGGCCGGTGTTCAGCAGCAAATTGCAGTTCGATGCCCGTGCGTTGGCGAGCTTGGCCCAAGCTTCGTCCACAGTGAGATGACGGCGTTGCTCGTCGTAGCCCCAGCTTCCGTCCTGCAAGGTGGAACAAATTTCCATTGGCCGGTTTGATGGATTTGCCACTGCCTTGTGCTCGGGCGCGAAGAAATCCTCCGTGCCTAGCAGGCTTTGCTTGTAGGAAACCAGCACCTGGGGTTGCAAGCTGTGAACCAAGTCATACAACTCCTGGCATTTGAACTTGAGCTTGTCGCCCGATTTCGGAACGGCGATGCCATCCAGCCAGATCGCCGCGACTGGCCCGTAATTCGTGAGCAACTCAGTGATCTGCGCTGACATGAAATCGAGATACTTTTGCAAATCGTGGTCCTTGCCGTAGGCGTAGGACGGGTCGGGCGGATCGTATTTCGGTCGCGCACTGCCACCCCACTGGTCGTTGTTCGGCGCGTGCGGATGTTTCCAATCGCGGCCATGCGAGTAATACAGGCACAAGCCCAGTCCCTTCTTCCGGCACGCCACCGCCAGTTCACCGACGAGGTCGCGCTTGGCCGGACTGTTGACGCTGTTGAAGTCGGTCTGCTTCGTGGTGAACAGACAGAAGCAATCGTGGTGGCGCGTCGTGATGTTCACGTAACGCATCTGTGCCGCGACCGCGAGGTCGGCGATGAAATCGGCATCGAACTTTTCGGCGGTGAACTTTTCCTTGAGCTTGGCGTATTCGGCGACGGGAATTTTGAGGTTGTATTGCGCCCATTCGTGGTTTTTGTGTTCCGGCGTGTTTTTCACCAGGGTGTAAAGCCCGTAGTGCAGGAACAGTCCAAATTTCGCCTCACGAAACCACTGGATCGCCGCTGCCCGCGGGTCTTTGGCGTAAAGCGTTTCGTAGCCGGCGAGGTAGCTCGGCACCGAGGCGGCGGCTTTTGCGTCGGACTTGGCTGACTTGTGCGAAGCGCATCCGGCCACCGCGAGTGCGGTCGTAGCGGCTCCGGTTTTCAACACAAACTGGCGTCGGGAAATTCGATTCATAAGAGCATCAGAAGTTTTCCACAGGCTACTGTGGCATTGTCGGTTTGCTCAAGTCTTTTGGCGAAATTGCAACCACACCAAGCGAATGACAGGAATATGACATCGCAGCGCCGTAACATTTTCCTGTCATTTGTCCGCTTGAGGAATCGGCCATCAATTATTCTGCCCGCGTCCCGCTTTCAATTGTTCGATCAGAAAATCCTCCACGCGGCGATGCTTCACGTCCGGCGCGCCGGGATAAACCAGTTCACATTCGCCGCCGATGGTGCGGAGTTTTTCCTGAAGTTTCACGCCAAAGTTGGCCGTGTGCGTTGGGTCGCGCTGCGGCTGGCCGAGGGCGGGCGGGACGCGATAAATCAGATAGACCGGCGGATCATCGGCGCTCACGAGTTCGTAGGGCGAATACTCCATGATCCACGGCAAAATCTGGTTGCGACCTTGGAGAAACTGCTGGAAGTCCGTCAAACCCTTCTTCGGATCGCCGGTGAAACCGAACGCATGGCCGCCATAACGGCTGTTGGGTGTCCAGTCCTTCATCTGCTGCGGGTCGAGCGTGGTCTGCGCGCCGATGACTCCGGCGCACAACAGGCGCGTGGACTCGTGCGCGACGGGATCGTTGCTCTGCGGCTCAGCGAGGTCATTGTGAAACGCGAGCCACAAACTCGAACACGCTCCCGCCGACGAACCGGAGGCCGCGATGCGCGTCTTGTCAAGGTTCCACTCGGCGGCCTTGCTGCGGACGAATTGCAGCGCGCGCGCCGCATCGTGCAACGGCCATTTAACCGGCGGCTTCACGCCCGCGGCTTGAGCCTGCGGCACGAGGCGGTAGTTGATGGACACGACCGAAATCCCGGCGGCGAGAAAGTTCGAGACGTCCATCGCATAAACCCGGTTCTTGTCTCCGCCCCGCCAGCCACCCCCGTGAATGTAAAACAACAACGGCGTCGGCGCGGCGGATTCGGCCTGCCAAAAATCCAGCACCTGGCGCGGCTCGGGGCCGTAGGGAACATTCGCGCGCGTGGGTTGTGGCCCGGTGGGAGCGGCGTTGGTCTCGGCCGTGAGCGTGCGGACGCGCGTGCGGGCACTGAGAGGCGCGCTGCGTCCGCTGGTCTTGTATCGCTCCAATAGCTCCTTCAGTTTTTTGACGATGTCCGGCTTTTCGCCATAAAGGTTCCGCCGTTGCGCAAGGTCGTTGCGCAGATTGTAAAGTTCACCGGGAAAAGCATTTTTCTTGTAGCCGCGTTCCTGTTTGAGCCACTCCGGTTCCCCGCTCTTGCCATTGTCGTCGCCGCTCGGCGCGTCAATCAACACCCAGTCGCCACGGCGAATCGCAAACTTGCCGCTCATGCTGTGCAAAATGACGGATGAGCGGACCGGGGCGTCGCCCTTTTCGCCGAGCAGCGCGGGGAGAATGTTGTAACTGTCCTCGCCAGCATCCACCGGAAGACTCTTTTGCAACAGCGCCGCGCAGGTCGCCAGCAAATCCACCTGGCAGATCAACTCGTCGCTCATGGTGTTGGTCGGAATCCGGCCGGGCCAGCGCGCGATGAACGGCACGCGATGACCACCTTCCCACGCGTCGCGCTTGGCCCCGCGCAAGCCATCCATGCTGCGGTGGTCAAAGGTCCGGATGCGGGCGTAGGCGCCAAGGGTCAGTTCCCCGACCTCCGGACCATTGTCGCTCGAGAAAATCACCAGCGTGTTGGTGGCCTGGCCGGTGCGGTCGAGTGCCGCGAGCACTTCGCCGACGGTCGCGTCCACTTGCGCGACAAAATCGCCGTAATCGCCAGCCTGGCTGCGACCCGCAAATTCCGCTGCCGGTACGATCGGGTAATGTGGTGCCGTGAGCGGGAAATAGAGAAAGAATGGTTTTGCCGGGGCAGCCTTCGCCCCCTCCTCGACATAGCGGACGGCACGGGTGGTGAGTTCGGGCAGGATGTTGGTCAGATTCCAGCCTTCCACCATCGGCCCGGCGCGGTTGAACGTGCCTTTCGCCAGTGGCGCCGCGGACGACGGAATCCCCACCGTGCGTTCGTCGGCGATGAAGCAATATGGCGGATAGTTCGGCACATCCACACCGAAGTAAAAGTCGAAGCCGCGCGCGGTTGGACCATCCGTGATGGGCTTGGAAAAATCCACATTGCCGAGGCCGTCCGTGCTTTGCGGCGGCAAACCTTCCTTCGTCGGCCACGTCCAACCCAGATGCCATTTACCGATGCAGGCGGTGGTGTATCCGTTCTCGCGGAGGAACGCCGGAACGGTCAAACGTCCTTTCTCGATCAGCGGCGGCGCCCACGGCCGCAAGACCCCGGTTTTCATGCGCGAGCGGAAACAATAGCGGCCCGTGAGGATGCCGTAGCGCGTCGGCGTGCAGACCGCATCCGGTGCGTGCGCGTCAGTGAAACGGATGCCTTCGCTTGCCAGCCGATCCAGATTCGGCGTGGGAATTTTGGATTGCGGGTTGTAGCACTTCAAATCGCCATAGCCGAGGTCATCAGCCAGGATGTAAATGATGTTGGGGCGGTTTGCCGTTCCGGCGGCAAGGCCGCTGGCTGAAAACAGCAGCGTGAGCACCAGGACAAACCACCGGTTAAGCAAATAAGACTCGTTATTCATACACATTCGTCGCCACATGCGATCCCTAAATTGTCCATTCCCCGCCTTCATGCAACCGAAACGCACCCTGACACGGCCGCGCCAGGATGGACAACCCACCCCGGCAGGTCATGCTGCTAGAGGACGCGTGGCCATCGGCTCAGCCCTTCGTCAGCAACTCCACTGCTCGCTGCAACTCCGCGTCCGTGTTGTAAAAATGTGGCGACAGGCGGATATAACGCCGCCCTTGGCGGTCGGTGCGCAGTGACGTGACGATATTTGCCTCCCCCAACTTCCGGTGAAGCGCCACGAGATCGGTGTCGGGCTTGAAACAGGTGACAATCCCGCTCGCGTTTTCCGGCGGCACGTCTGCGTTCAAGACCGTGAACCCCCTGGCCTGCAATTCAGATGCGAGCCACGCGCGTTTGCGCAATAACTCGTGCGCGATGTTGTCCACCCCGACTTCGAGAATGAGTTCCATCGCCGTCTTCAGGCCGACCAACCCCAGCAGGTTTTGCGAGCCGGCCTCGAATTTCTTTGAACCGCTGCGATACACAATCTCGTCCTGCGCAACAAAGTCCGGGCAACGCACATTGTGCCAGCCGTAAACCGGTGGGGTGAGCTGCTCCTGCAGTTCGCGCCGGACGTACAGCAATCCCGCGCCGCACGGCCCAAGCAGCCATTTGTGCGCGTCCGCCGCCAGAAAATCCACGTGCTCCACCGTCGTCGGAAACGCGCCCAGCGTCTGGATCGCATCCAGGCAAAAGAGAATGTTCCGCTCACGCAGAAACTTTCCGATCGCCGCGTGATCAATCCGGAAGCCGCTGATGAAATGACAGGAGGCCAGCGCCACGAGCCGCGTGTTTTCGTCCACCTGACCCACAACGTCCTTCGTGCGGATGACACCCAGGCCGCGCGTGTTCAACATCCGTACCTCCACACTTTCTTCCGCCAGCGCCATCCATGGGTAAACGTTCGCCGGATAATCGTCGTGGTAGATGAGGATGTTGTCGGTGCGCCGGAACTTGAGTCCGCTCGCGATCAAACTCAGGCCCAGCGAGGTCGGACCGACGAAGGCGACTTCATCATCGTGACAGTTCAACAACCGCGCGCCAAGCTTGCGACCTTCGTTGAGAGCCGCTGGAAACACGACGATTTCCTGATCGCCGAGCGAAGCCTGTTGCGCGTAATCCGCCACCGCCTGCGCAACGCGCCGCGGCAACGGGCAATCCCCCGCGTGCGCAAGAAAAACCCTGTCGCGGGTAACGGGAAATTCGCGCTGGCGGAGTTGTTCGTCCGCCAGGATTTCAGGAATTGTCATGCGGTAAATTATTCGGTGCTGCTCGCCTGGCAAAGCCGGAATGTTCCGGCGTGCAGCCGTCCCGACCACAGCACGCGCGAAAAACCCGAAGCCGACGCCTATCGAAGATGCTGCGGTGGAGACCCCCGCGCGCCACGTCAAAACCCCTCCACCGCCTGAAAGGTCTGTTGGAAGTAGCCGATGTAGAAGCTGATGATCTGCCACGCCACCACCAACATAATGGTGAAAATCAGGATGCCCGTGCAGACGAAAACGAACGCCTTCAGTTTGCGCGCGCCCTCGTCTTGAAAATAATCGCGTGCGCGCCGAAGCGATTCATCGAGTTTCCCGCTCACTTCTCCGGCGCTGTACATTTGGGCAAACTCGGACGGGAACGCGCGGTGGGAAGCGATCATCTCCGCGGGTGTCAGGCCGCCTTCGAGGTCCGATTTCGACACGCGCACCACGCGCATCAAGGCGGGGGAAGCGCTGGCCGCGGCGGCGAGTTCCCAGGCTTCGATGATGTTCACCCCGGCATTGATGAGTGCTTCCAGGGCCGAGGACAGGCGCGCGATGGCGAGACAACGGCGGGCGCGGCCGAGCACCGGCACCGGATGCAGCAGCAGCTCCAGAAGGGACCGCCAACCGGCAGCCTTGCCCTGACCGGCAATCACCGCCACCGCCACGATGGTGTAGAGCGGTACGACGACGAGCAGTTTCTGGAGGATGAAAGCCAGGATTTCACCGCGCAGCACCAGCCCCGTCAGCCGGTTCAGCGGAAAGATCAGAATGGCAAAGTGGAGAATGCACAGCGGGTAGGCCAGCGCCAGCAACGTGACGCGAATCAGTTGCGCCCGGTCCCGATACTGTTCCGAGATTTGCCGGAAGCATTCCGGGAGGCGACCGCTTTGTTCCCCGGCTTGAAGCAACGCGAGGTCATACGCGGGCATCCAGCCGCCGACCAAGCGCATCGCGTCGGTGAAGGGACAGCCTTCGTTCAGGTGTTTCAGCAGACGGCGGATGGGCGCGCGGAAGGAGAGCGCGGGTGGGTTGCGCTGCATCTGCTCCAACGCCTGTGGCAGGCCAATGCCGGCCATGGTGAGCTGCGAAAGCTGATGGTAGAACTCGGCGCGTTGACTGAGTTGCCAAGGCGTGACGATGAGGGGCATACGCCCGGTCGCCCGGTTCAGGCGAGGACGCGGTCGAGGCCGTCTTTGAAATCCTTCTTGCTGCGGGCGCCCTTGACCTGTTGCACCACCTGTCCGCCTTTGAAGTAAATCAGCGTGGGGATGGCGGTGACGCCGAATTGCACGGCGAGTTGCTGGTGATCATCAATGTTCACCTTGGCGATCTTGGCCCGGCCGGCGTATTCATCGGCCAGTTCGTCGAGCACGGGCGCGATCATCTTGCACGGGCCGCACCACTCGGCCCAAAAATCCACCAACACGGGCGTGGGGGACTGGAGCACTTCCTTCGCGAAGCTGTCCTGCGTCAAAGTTACAATATTGGGAGAAGCCATAAACAAATGGGTTTTCGGCAACGACTGTTTCTGAACGATCCGCCGCCGCCTTACTGCGTCGGAATTCCGAAAATAAGATAGAGCGTGCTGCCCACGGCCACCAACCCGACCACGGCCGCGGCAATCGCCAGGAATTTATCCACTCCGCTGATCGTGGGGGCCGCTGCTTTCGCCGGCGCCGGTCTTGGCATGGCAGGGGCCGGGGCCGCTCCGCGTTGGGCGACGGGCGCCGCCGAAGCACGGGGAATGGAGGGGGCGGCAGGCGCTGCGGACGCGGCAGCGGCCGGAGCCGCAGCAACGGGTGCCGAGGTCGCGCCGGTTGGCCCGCCCGGGGGCAACGTCGGCAACTTGATCGTCGGGGCCGCCGACGGTTTGGGCGGCAAATTGATGCGGACGGTTTCCTTCTTGGGTTGGACCTTGCCGGTTTCCTTTTTCGGAGGAACCGCGCCACTCGGAATGTTCGGGATGTTTTCGGCCATAACAAATTTGTGATTTCAAGATAGTTGCTGGCCCGGGGGTGTCAAACTCTTATTCGGAGCGGCGGTTGCTCGCGCCGGCCCGCGTGACCCGCCGGTGGCCCGTCCAGTTTTCGTTTGTTTTCGCGCCCGATTTGGTAAAACTGGCGTCGTCATGAACACCCGTCGCCTGGACGTCAAAAAAACCTACAAGCTCTACATCGGCGGAAACTTCGTGCGCAGTGAAAGCGGACGCTATCTGCCGGCGAAGTCCGCCACCGGCACGCACCTCGACAACGTTTGTCACGCGTCCCGCAAGGATTTCCGCGACGCGGTGGTCGCGGCGCGCGCCGCCGCGGACGGCTGGACCAGGAAGTCCGCCTATCTGCGTGGACAAATTCTCTATCGTGCCGCCGAAATGCTCCAGAACCGCGCGGGTGAACTCGTGGCCGAGGTCGCGCGATCCACGGGCGCGCGCCCGGCAAAGGCCAGGGCCGAGGTGACGCTGGCCATAGACCGGCTGGTGCATTTTGCCGGTTGGACGGACAAATATTCGCAGGTTTTTGGCAGCGTGAATCCGGTGGCATCGTCGCATTTCAATTTCACGACGCCCGAACCGATGGGCGTGGTGGTGGCACTCGCACCGGACGAGCCGCCGCTGCTGCCGCTGGTGTCGCTGATCGCGCCGGTGATCTTGAGCGGGAACACCGTCGTGGCGATCGCATCGGAACGCCATCCGCTGCCCGCGGGGACTTTCACCGAAATCCTGGCCACCAGCGACCTCCCCGGCGGGGTGGTCAACGTGCTGACCGGCAATCGCGCTGAACTGGCTTCCCACGTCGCTACGCACATGGATGTGAACGCCATTGTGGACGCCACGGGGAACGCGGAATCGGGCGCCCGGTTGCGGGGCGGCACGGCCATCAACCTCAAGCGGTATGCCGGACATGCGTTGTCCCCGGCTGATTGGTTCACGCCCCAAGCGGAGGACCCGTATTGGATTCTTGATACGGTGGAATTCAAGACGGCTTGGCATCCGATTGGGCTTTGATACCGTCGTCGCGTGACGGGTGCCATTCTGAACGCGGCGGGCATCGTGACGGGCGGGATCATTGGCTTGGCCCGCACGTCGCCCTTGGCACCATCCACCCAGGCGTTTTTCAAACTGGGCATCGGGGTTTTCACCGTTTATTGCGGACTGCGGCTCGCGTGGTTGAGCGTCAGCGGCAGTTTTCCGCACATCCTCAAGCAAATCGCCATCGCGTGCCTGGCAGTGATCTTCGGCAAACTCCTCGGCCAACTGCTTCGTTTGCAAAAAGGCTCGAACCACCTCGGCCAGCACGCGCGCGAACTGATCGAGCGCACCCGGCCGGGTGAAGCGCAACGCTTCCACAACGGACTGAATGCCTGCGCGATCCTGTTTTGCGCCTCGCCCCTAGGTATTCTGGGTGCGGTCCAGGACGGATTGGCGGGCTACTACTATCCGCTGGCGGTCAAGGGCGTCATGGACGGATTGGCGATGATGAGTTTCGTGACGTTGTTCGGCTGGGGCGGGCTCTTGGCGGCACTCCCGGTGTTTCTGGTGCAAGGCTCCATATCCGTGGTCTGCTTCCATTATCTCGAACCGTTCCTGCGCGCGCACGGCCTGGTGGATTCCGTCAATCTCGTTGGCGGACTTCTGGTGTGCACGGTGGGGTTGGTCATTTTCGAAATCCGGAAGGTAGAACTGGCGGATTTTCTGCCCTGCCTCGTCGTGGCCCCGCTGATCACCTGGCTGTGGCGGTGAAACGTCCGGCCGGGAAACCCTCGGCCGGCCCCTTGGCCCTCCCGCGGCCAGGCCGGCCGGCTCGCTGCCTTATTTCGGCGGCCGGCTGAAAAACTCGCGTTGCAGCTGCAGCAACAATGGAATGGACGCCAGCAGCCCGATCAAATTTGGAATCGCCATCAGGCCATTCAAGGTATCCGCGATGTCCCAGACCAGGTGCAGCGACCCGGTGGCGCCGACATAGACAAACACCAGCCAAGCCAGCCGGTAGGGCAGCGCCGCCTTTGCCCCCAGCAGATAGACCACGCCCGTCTCGCCGTAGCAACTCCAGCCCAGCAAGGTCGAAAAGGCAAACAGCAGCAACCCGCCGGTCACCACCACATCCCCGAATGTACCTGGAAGTCCGGCTTCAAACGCCTTGGTGGACAAGGCCGCCCCCGTGGCGCCGCTGTTCCAGGTGTCCGTCACGAGAATCACCAACGCCGTCGCCGTGCAAATCATCAGCGTATCCACGAACACCTCGAATATGCCATACATGCCCTGCCGGACGGGATGATCCGCGTCCGCCGCACAGTGGACCATTGGCGCGCTGCCCAGTCCGGCTTCATTGGAAAACAACCCCCGCGCAATGCCATAACGCATCGCCAACATTACTGTGCTCCCCGCAAAACCACCCACTGCCGCCGTGCCGGAGAACGCGCCGTCGAAGATCAGCCCGAAAGCACGCGGCAGGTGGCTGGCATGCAGCACCAGCACCACGGCGGCCCCGATCAGATAGAACAGCGCCATGAACGGGACCAACCATTCCGTTACACGCGCAACGGATTTGATGCCGCCGACAATCACCACTGCGGTCAGCCCCACCAAGGCAACACCGGTGGCCCAGGGCGGAATATGGAAAGTGGCTTTGAGGGCATCGGCCACGGAATTGGCCTGCACCATGTTGCCGATGCCGAAGGCCGCCAGCGCCGTCAACAGCGCGAACACGCTCCCAAGCCAGGGCCAACCGAGTCGCTTCTGAAGCACGTACATCGCCCCGCCCCGCATCGTGCCCGACGCATCCCGCTCGCGATAATGCATGGCCACCACAATCTCCGCATACTTCGTCGCCATGCCGAGCACGCCGGACACCCAAAGCCAGAACACCGCACCGGGGCCGCCCAGGTAAATTGCCGTGGCCACACCGGCGATGTTGCCCACGCCCACCGTGGAGGCGAGCGCCGTGGCCACCGCTTGAAACGGACGCACGTCCCCCTGACCACCACCGCGCTGGGTGATCTTCCCCAATACCTCGCGCAAGGCGAAACCCAGGCGGCGAAACTGAACGGCACCAGTCAAAACGGTGAGCAGAAGCCCCGTGCCCATCAGGAGGAAAATCAAGGGCCAGCCCCAAACATATCCGTTGAGGGTCGTGTTCAGGCGCTGCAGTGTCTCGGTCATGATGCGGGTGGGACTTTAGAAAGCCCCGCGTGCCAGTTCAAGCATCCGCTTCAATCAAACGAAGGCGCTTGATCGTGTTCGCGGAGGTGCCGGCCGCCGCTTCCTGAGACATCCGCCCGTTGGAGAATTGCGTGTGTTCGCAAGGGTTTCCTTGCGCTGTGTGCGCCACGTGCCGCCCCGACTTCGGTCGGTTTCAAGGCTCGCGCGGCCGGGTCAAGGTGACGGGGGCCGCGCTCGCCAAAAACCTCCCTCGTCGCTCAAACGACAAACGAGTTCCCCCCACGGACGGGTGTAACGGACACATGTCGTTTAGACCGCCTGCCGATGCAGCTTGGCCAGCGCGTTGCAACTGCGCTGACTTAGACTTCAGCTTACGCGGATTACCACGGTTGCGGCAACGTGCAGGCGATTTTCCCGGACTACATCGAACCGCGCCTTGACGCCTATAATCCGTTCGAAGCGAAGGCGGCGGCGGCGTGATGGGCATCCACGGATGCGGTTGCGTTCGGCGGAAGCAACGGCTAGAAATTCATTTCACCGTGACGGTGCATATCATGAATTCAACCGCATTTAAGATCTTGGGAGTGTTATTGGTTGCCGGTGCTGCCAGCGCGATTGGCCAAAGCAACGAAGTGCCGGTCGTTCCCTTGCCGGTCAAAGCCCGCCTCGTCGACAGTGCGGCGTTTCAACTGACTTCCGCAAAGGTCATCGTTGGGAGCAGCGAAATCACGAATCAAGCGGCAGAAATCCTTCATCGGATCACGGGTGGGAAACTCAAAACCAAGGACCCCGATCGGGCGCGCGGCGGCATTGCATTCCGGATTGACCGTGATTTGTTTCCTGAATTGCCGGACTGGCAGCGGGCGGAGGGTTACCGGCTGTCGGTGAAGGCGTCCCGGGTCGAACTGGTAGCGAGCACAGAACACGGACTGTTCAACGGATTGCAGACACTGGTCCAACTGGTTTCCCAATCGCCAAGGGGCAAATGGCAAATCCCGGCGTGCGAAATCGAAGACTACCCGCGTTTCCAATGGCGCGCGTTGCTCGTGGACCCGGCGCGACATTTCCTGCCACCGGAATTCTTGAAGAAGTTCGTGGACGCGATGGCGTTTTACAAATTCAACCGGCTGCAACTGCACCTGACCGATGACGTGGGCTGGCGGATCGAAATCAAAAAATATCCACGTCTCACGCAGATCGGTTCGGTCCGCAAAGAATCACCACGGCACGGCGACCGCAACCAAGGCGACGGCCAGGTTTATGGCCCGTTCTTTTACACACAAGAACAAATCCGCGATCTCGTGGCCTACGCCAAGGCGCGGTATGTGACGCTCATGCCGGAGTTTGAGATCCCCGGACATTCCGGGGCGGCGATGGCGGCGCATCCGGAATTGTCCTGCACCGGCGGGCCGTTCGAGGTATTGACGCGATTCAAACAACAATACGACATCTTCTGCGCCGGCAACGACGACGCGGTGTCGTTTATGAAGGGCGTGTTGGCGGAAATGTGCGAATTGTTTCCGAGCGAGTTCATCCATATCGGCGGGGACGAAGCTCCGCGCGACCGGTGGAAAACTTGTCCCAAATGCCAAGCACGGATGAAAGCCGAGGGACTGAAGCATGAGGCGCAACTTCAAACCTGGATCAACCGTCGTTTGGAAGACTTCCTCGCCAGCAAAGGCCGGCGGATGATTGGCTGGGACGAAATCCTCGAAGGCGGCCTGACACCCGGCGCGGTGGTGATGTCGTGGCGCGGCAACGAAAGCGGCATCGCCGCCGCGCAAGCGGGTCATGACGTGGTCATGTCGCCCACCACACACTGCTATTTCGATTACGCACAGGCCAAAGGAACAAACGAGCCGGAGTGCATCGGCGGTTTCGTTCCACTGGAAAAGGTTTACGCGTTCGAGCCGGTGCCGGCGGTGCTGTCGCCGGACCAGCGGCGTCACATCCTGGGTGCGCAGGGCAATCTTTGGGGCGAATTCATGTGGGATGGCAAGGATGTGGAGTATTTCGCCTTTCCCCGCGCGCTGGCGCTGGCCGAAGTGGTCTGGTCGCCGGCGGACCGGCGTAACTACCAGGATTTCCTCACCCGTCTGAAGGCGCAATTTCGCCAGCTGGACCGGATGCAGGTCAACCACCGCCAGCTCGACGCTGAAACTGCGCAAACCTCATCCGAACCGAAAACCAACCGCAAGTGATTCAGCTTCGCGAAACGACCCGCACGATTGCGTTCCACCGGCCCGTGCCGCTGACGAATTTGCCGCTAATCTACCATCGTGAGCACGTTTTTCCCTACGCTAGCTACGGCGACACCGAAGCCACCCCCGTGCCGCGTGCGTTTCGCATGGTGGTTTTGGAAAACGATTCCCTGCGCATCGAAGTCGCGCCGGAATTGGGCGGACGCGTTTACAGTTTGTTCGACAAACGCATCGGGCAGGAAATTCTCTTCAGCAACCCAGCGGTGAAACCGGTGCGCTGCCTGCCGATTTGGGCGTTCATCTCCGGCGGCATCGAGTTCAACTTTCCCATCGCGCACTCGCCCACGTCCATCGCGGAAGTGGGCTGCGCAACAGGGCGGGTTGGCGATTACGGATTCATCCGCGTCGGCGAACGCGAGGCGCGCACCGGGATGGAATGGGTGGTGGAACTCGGCCTGACGGGCGACCAGCCCGTGCTCGTGCAGCGAACCGCGCTGCGCAATCAAACCGGCGCGGCGCATCCGTGGATGCTGTGGAGCATTTGCGCGGTGCGCTCCACGAACGACACGGAGTTCGTCCATCCGCCGCATCGGGTGATGGTGCATGATGACCGCGTCGTGGAATTGGATTGGCCGGGCAACGGTTTGAACTGGGATCGGAATTATCGCCAGATGACCGCGCTATTTTTTCAACCCGGCAGCGCGCCGCAATTCGGCGCGTTTCATCACGATCTCGGATTCGGCATGATGCACCTGGCCGATCCCGCGCAACTTCCGGGCAAGAAGGTTTGGACCTACGGCCATGGCCGGCACCGCACTTGGGGACAAGCCACGACTGAAGGCGGATTGTCATACTGTGAAATCGAGGGCGGGCCGTTGTTTGATCAAAGCGAGAAGCCGCTGTTTCCGGCGGGCACGGAACGGCGTTACACGGAGTATTGGATGCCGGTTCACACGCGCGACGCGTTCGACCGCGCCACGATGCCGCGGTTGAATCTGCCTGACCTGGCCGAACCGTGGCTGGGTTGGAAACATTCCGCTTGGCAAACCGAATGGGAAGCCTTTCGCAACAATGCAGGGCCCTTGCCGTCGTCCATCGTGACAACCGGGATTGCCCTCGAAGAACCGCTGCGCCAAGAATTGGCCCGCGGCAACGTGCGCGCTGCCGAACCGCTGGGCTTGTGGCTGGCTTTTCACCATCGCCGCCAGGAGGCGCTGGCTTTGGTGGAACAATCCAAAGCACCGACCGCTGCCCGATTGGCCGGACTCCTCCTCGCCCGAGCGCTGGGTGAGCCGAAGCGTGCAATTCCCTTTCTGGAAGCCGGGCCACTCCACGATCCCGTCGCCGTCGTTGAACTCGATACACTTTACGCAGAACTCCAGTTGACCGAAAAGCGCGCGTCCTTGCTCGCCCATGCGCCGCCGCACCGATTTGTCATCGAACGGCGCGCGGACCTCGCATTGACACTTGGCCAACCGGCAGAAACCCTTCAACTGCTGACCGCAACCGCATGGCCGCGCGAACATCAGCGTTACGTCCGCACGACGCTGTGGAAAAAAGCCCGCGCCGCGCTCGGCTTGCCCAACACCGAAGTTCCCGAAGCGTTGGGGGAGGACAACCTGGCCGAGTTCGGCGCCTACTGGTCGGATTGATCCCCCGCGTCGCACCTTGAAGGGATGCCAGGCAACTCGAGCCATCACCAATAAGCCTTTCGCGAGCGGTCGGGAGGTGGTAAACTCGTGGCACATGTTGCGGAGGCAATGTCTCCGCTCAATCGCTAACACTTGAGAAATCGAACCGCGCCGAGCATACGGCCAGGTTTACCATCATACATGAGCAAACTTTCACTCACGGGTCTGGTGGCCGCCGCCCATTCGCCTTTCAAGGCGGACGGCACCCTCAATCTCGCCGCCGTCGAACGGCAGGCGGATCATTTCATCCAAAACCGGATTGCGACCACGTTCATTTGCGGCAGCACGGGCGAAAGCCATTCGCTGACCTTCGAGGAGCGGCGCCAACTGGCCGAGCGCTGGCTCCATGTCACCCGGGGTTCGCCGCTCAAAGTCATCGTCCATGTCGGTTCGAATTGCCTGGCGGATGCACGCGGGTTGGCGGCCCACGCGGAACAACTGGGCGCGCCGGCCATTGCGGCGCTGGCCCCCGCATATTTCAAACCGCGCGCGCTGGACGACCTTGTCCTCTGGTGTCGCGAGATCGCCGCCGCCGCACCGGCCACCCCGTTTTATTTCTACGACATTCCGGGGATGACCGGGGTGAATTTTTCCATGCCGTTGTTTCTCGCCCAGGCGGCCGACCGCATTCCGACGCTCAACGGCATCAAGTTCACCAACACCGATTTGATGGCGTACCAACAGTGCCTCGCCGAAAAAGGCGGCGCGTTCGACATCCCGTGGGGCGTGGATCAGGCGCTGCTGGCGGCGCTGGCGACGGGGGCGCGGGGCGCGGTGGGCAGCAGTTATAATTTCGCCGCGCCGGTTTATCAACGGTTGCTCACGGCGTTCGCGCGGGGTGATTTGCAATCCGCCCAACAGGAGCAATGGCGCGCCGTCCGACTCATCGAATTGCTTTTCGGCTACGACTACATGGGCGCAGCCAAAGCGGTGATGAAGATGCTCGGCGTGGAGGTCGGCCCAGCCCGCCTGCCGAATCGCAATCCGGCAGTGGAACAGGTCACCAAACTGCGCGCGGAACTTGAGACTTTGGGATTCTTCGATTGGATCGCGCCCGCCAAATGAATGATGCCGGCGGGAAGCGTTGCGCGGAACTCTACCGGCGCACGTTGCTCGCCGACGTGATCCCGTTCTGGCTCCGGCATGGATTGGATCGCGAGCAGGGCGGCATCATGACCTGCCTTGACCGCGACGGCCGCGTGCTGGACACGGACAAGGCCATATGGTTTCAGGGACGCGCGGGCTGGATGTTCGCAACGCTTTTCAACGCGGTGGAAAAGCGCCCCGAGTGGCTCAATGCGGCGCGGAGCTGTGTGGAGTTTTTACGGCGCCATGGCTTCGCCGCCGACGGCAAAATGTATTTTTCCGTCACGCGCGAGGGCCGGCCGCTGCGAATGCGCCGTTATGTGTTCAGCGAGGCGTTCGCGGCCATCGCGAATGCCGCGTATGCCCGGGCGGCGGGCGATGCCCGGGCCGCTGACGACGCCGTGAAAACGTTCGCAACGTTTCTGCGCTATAGTTTCACGCCGGGGGTGATGACCCCCAAGTGGGCGCCGACCCGCCCGATGAAGAGCATTGGCGGGCTGATGATCGGGATGGCAACCGCGCAGGAACTCCGCGCGAATCTGGGCGAGGTGAAAATATCCGGTCGCAATTGCACGGAATGGATTGACCACTGCATCGGCGAGATCGAGCGCGACTTTCTCAAGCCGGAGCGCGCGGTGTTGATGGAAGTGGTCGGGCCCAACGGCGAGATTATTGATCATCACGACGGACGCACCTTGAACCCCGGACACGCCATCGAGTGCGCGTGGTTTATCCTGCACGAAGGGCAACGGCGCGGCGACCGGCGCCTGGTGCAGTTGGGTTGCACGATGCTGGACTGGATGTGGCAATGCGGCTGGGACGGGGAGTATGGCGGGCTGTTATACTTTCGCGACCTCCGCGGCCTGCCGGTCCAGGAATACTGGCACGACATGAAGTTCTGGTGGCCGCACTGCGAAGCCATCATCGCCACGCTGATCGCCCATCAACTCACCGGCGATGCCAAATACGCCCGGTGGCATCAGCAGGTGCACGACTGGAGTTTCGCGCATTTTCCCGACCCGGAATTCGGCGAGTGGTATGGATACCTGCATCGCGATGGCCGCATTGCCTCGCGCGCGAAGGGCACGATGTACAAAGGCCCGTTCCATCTGCCGCGCATGCTGTGGCACGGCTCGCGGCTCGCGGCGATGGCGTAGGCTCGGCCCGGGCGGGCGTCGGGTCATTTCAACCGAGGACAAGTCTTGCGGCATCGCGTCGTAAGTATATTTTGCTGAAAGCATCCCGTTCGGAAATGACGTCAGCCTCCGAAACGTGGTGACGCATGAACCAATTGCTCGCACATTTCAACCCGGGTTCGCCAAAGCCGGATTCGCCCGGGCGTAACGAAAAAGGCGAATGGCGGCCGGCGTATCCCGTGAAATACGCGCCGATCTTCGTCTGGCCGCCGCGACCGTGGGCGTTTTTGAAATGGATCATCAACTGGCCGGGTTTCATGTGGCCGCGCAATCTGGTGCTGCTCGCGCTGTCGGTCGTATCGTGGTTTTACCTGCAACCGGACCTCGCGCGCTGCATCGAATTCAGGTGGGATTGGATCGGCGAACTCTGGTTACGCAACTTCGCGCTCACGTGGCTGGTTTATGGCGGTTACTATTTTTACCTCTACACGCTCAAGGGCGAAGGCACGAAAGGCAAATACGACGCCCGCTGGCCCGCGTGCAAGAGCCGCGTGTTCCTCTTTCACGACCAGGTCCATGACAACATTTTCTGGACGGCCGGCGTGGCCGTGGTCGTGTGGACGGGGTTCGAGGCGGTGACCTTCTGGCTGTATGCGAACCAGCACATCCCCTATCTGAGCTGGGAAAAGCATCCGGTGCTCTGCGTGGTCTGGCTGGCGCTCATTCCGTTCTGGCGCGAGTTTCATTTCTACTGGATCCACCGCGCGATTCATTGGAAGCCGCTTTACCAATACGTCCACTATATCCATCACAAGAACATCAACCCGAATCCGTGGTCGGGCATGGCGATGCATCCGGTGGAATTGCTGCTCTACTTCAGCGTGGCGATGATTCATTGGCTGGTGCCGTCGCATCCGTTCCATTTCCTGTTCAACATTCAACACACCGCACTCTCGCCGGCCTGCGGGCATCACGGTTTTGAAGGGCCGATCCTGGAAGACAAGTGGCCGACCGGTTCATATTTCCACTACCTGCATCATCGTTACTTCGAGTGCAATTACGGCGAATCCACCCTGCCGCTGGACAAATGGTTTGGGACGTTCCGGGACGGAATGCCGGACGGCGCGGGCGCGGGTTTGAAGGAGGAACACGAAATCGAAGGGCGGGCGAAGACGGCATAAGCGCCGGCCGGGTTACCGGAGCGCGGCGAACTGCTGGCGCGCCACAACTTTTCGGCAGCCGCCCGGGATGTAAGCCGCGAAGCGAATTCAGTTCCCGGCGGAAAGGGCCTTGGCCGGGCCGGTCAGGCTTTGCCCAGGCTGCGGCGGACCACCGCGGCCAGTTCCGCCGCCGGGCAGGGTTTGGGCACGTACAAGATTCGTTCCGCCGCCAGGTTGCTTTGTTGAAGGAGGTCGGCGCTGTAACCGCTGGAAATGATGACGCTGAGTTCGGGATGCGACGCCCGCAACCGCTGGGCCAGCTCCAGTCCGGTCATTCCCTCGGGCATCACCATGTCCGTCAGGAGCAGCCTGATCCGGTCCTGATGCTCCTCCCAAAGTTTCAGGGCTGCGACACCATTGGCGGCGGCCAGCACCTGATAGCCCCAGCGCTGTAGAAAGGCGGAGAGGGTACTGCGCACGGCCGCGTCGTCCTCGACCAGCAAAACGGTTTCGTTTCCGCCGCGCACAGGTTCGGGTTTTGATTGGCGGACCGATTCTGCCTGCGGCCGGGACGAGGCCGGGAGAAAAACCCTGAAAGTGGCGCCCTGGTTCACCTTGCTGTCCACCGTGATCCAACCTTGGTGCTGGCTCACAATGCCGTAAATGGTCGCCAACCCCAGTCCCGTGCCCTGGCCGGCCGCCTTGGTGGTGAAGAAGGGCTCGAAAATCCGTTTGAGCGTGGCCGCGTCCATACCGCACCCGGTGTCGGTGACCGAAAGGCAGACGAAGGGGCCGGGGCGTGCGTCGGGATTGTCCGCCGCCTGTTCGCTGGTCATCAGACGAGCCTCCGTGGTGAGATTGAGCTGGCCGCCATTAGGCATGGCGTCCCGCGCGTTGACGACGAGATTCAACACGACCTGCTCGAGCATCGCGGCATCGCCGGCCACCGGCGGCAATTGGCTTGCGCTATGCCATTCCAGTTTGATGTTTTCGCCGATGAGCCGGCGGAGCATCTTCAACAGGTTCTCCACCACCTCGTTCAGGTCCAGCGTGCGAACCTGCATCACCGAGCGGCGGCTGAACAAAAGCAATTGCCGGGTCAGACTCGCCGCCCGATTGGCTTGCGCCTCCAATTCGTCCAACGACTCGCGGGTTTCGGCGTCCAGACCGGGGTTTTCCTTCATCAACCCCAGTTGCATCATGGTGGCGGCGAGAATGTTGTTGAAGTCGTGGGCCACCCCGCCGGCCAACTGGCCGACGGCCTCCATTTTTTGCGCCTGGCGCAAACCCTCCTCAAGCCGCTTGCGCTCGGTGATGTCCTCCTTGACCGCGAGGAAATGGGTGATGCGCCCGGTCTCATCCATGACCGGGGAGATGGAGGCGAATTCCCAAAACAGCTCGCCGTTCTTCTTCCGGTTGTGAAACTCGCCGCGCCAGACCCCGCCCCGGGTGATGGTTTGCCAGAGCTGCGCATACGTTGCCAAAGAGGTCTCGCCTGATTTGAGCATCCGGGGATTTTTCCCGCGCACCTCCTCCGGCGTGTAACCAGTCACCTCGGTGTACTTGGGATTCACATACTCGATGTTGCCGGCCGGGTCGGTGATGACGACCGACGCCGGGCTCTGCTCGACGGCGCGCGAAAGTTTTCGGACCTCTTCCTCCGCCTGTTTGCGCGCGGTGATGTCCTGCACGATGCCCAGCAATCGCAGCGGTTTGCCTTCGTGGTCGTAGGAGCAACGGGCCTCATCGGACAGCCAGACGATGCGTCCATCCGGCCGGACCAATCGGAACTCCGCCACAAATGCGGTCTTGTTGGCGACGGCTTGATGCGCGGCGGAAATGACCCGCTCCCGGTCGTCGGGATGAACGAGGTTGGTGAACGTCTCCAATAGCAGGGGCGCGTCCGTCTGCTCCACTCCCACGATGGCGTAGCTTTCGGGCGACCAGAAGATCGCATTGGTCCGCAAGTCCCACTCCCACACGCCCATTTCCGAAGCAGCGAGCGCCAGCTTCAACCGTTCGTCACTCTCCCGCAGTGCCTCCTCCGCGTGTTTCCGGATGCTGATATCTTGAAGGTAGCCATGCCAGAGGACGCTGCCATCCGCCTCCAAGTGCGGCACGGATTGGCCCTCCACCCAGATGTCTCCCCGCCGCGTGTTCAGCCCGCGGAACTCCTGGTGCCAAGGCGTCATCGTCCGCGCGGAGGCCAGGATTGATTCCCGCAAGGGCCCGACGTCATCCGGGTGGACCAGGGCCAGGATCTTGGTTGCATCGTCGCGCACGTCCTCCGGTTGCAAGCCCAGCACCATATCAATCGCCGCGCTGACGTAGGGCATGGACATTGAGCCATCGGGGCGCAACCGGAAGGAGTAGATCATGCCTGGGACCGTGGCCGCTACTTGCGCCAGTTGGTTCTGCAACTCGAGCCGTTGATGCAGCGCCTGTTCCATGCGCTTACGCTCCGTGATATCGCGCACGGTGGCCAGGACCATGACTTCCCCGCCCAGCACCACCCGCGAGAGCGAAACCAAAGCCGGGAATGGCTCGCCGGAGGGACGCTGATGCATCCATTCGAACGAATGTGTGCCCTGCCGCAAAGCGGTCTGAATCATCACATCGGACACTTCGGCCGAGGTGCGGCCATCCGGCTGGTATTCCGGTGAAACATCCACCGGCCCCAATCGGCAAAGCGTGGCGGCATCGGCAACGCCGAAGACTCGCAGTGCCGCCGGATTGGCGCTCACGAACTTGAAGGGAGTTCCTGTGAGAACCAGGATGGCGTCGTGGGCGTTTTCAAACAGGGCGCGATGTCTGGCTTCGCTCTCCCGCAACGCCTGTTCGGCCCGCTGGCGTTCCGTGATGTCCTGGGCAAACACGAGCGAACTCGGCCGGCCCTGGTAAGCCATGGACACCGCCGAAAGACTGACTTGGACGGGCGAACCGTCCAGCTTGAGCATCGTCCGATCTACGGAGGTGGTCATTTCGCCCAATTCGTCCATTCGCCGCATGCGGTCCCGCGTTGCCTGGCGAATTTCGGGATGGAATCTTTCCAACACCGGCTGTCCAATCAACTGTTCGGACGACGCGGCGTCGAAGAGTCTCACGGCGGCGGCGTTGACGTAGGCAAAGTTCTCGCCGGTGCGGACGAAAATGGCTTCCGGCGCCGATTCGACCAGCGAGCGGAAGCGCTGTTCACTTTCTTTTAATTCCGCTTCTGCCCGCTTGCGTTCGGTGATGTTCGAGTGGGAAACCACCACTCCCAGGCCCTCGGCACCCAACGGTGTGACCGACATCGAAAACCAGCGCTGCGTGTTGGCCGAGTGGCACGGGTATTCCAGGGTGAAGCTTGGAAGCCTGCCTTCGATCACGGCCAGAATGCCGTCGTGTGCCGCCATCGCGCCTTCCGAGGACAGGCCCGTGCTTTGGCGGCAAATCTCCAGGTAGTTGGCGCCAACGGTGCAAGCTCGCGGCGGGCGTCCGTCCGCCAGCGGATTCTCCGAGGCGAACCGCTGCCAGGCCGCGTTGACCGCCGTGATGACCCCGTGGCGATCCAGCACGGCAATTTCGGCGAATACCGAATTCAAGATGGCCAGCCGGAAGTCATCACTCGCGCGCAACGCCGCTTCGGCCCTTTTGCGATCGGTGATGTCGTGAAAGATCCCGCAAACTCCCGTGACGGACTGATTTTCATCCCACACCGGGACCTTCATGGTGCGAATCCAGATTTCCCGGCCTTTGTGAAAGTACTTTTCTTCGTAGTCTTTTGGCTGGCCGGATTCCATCACCTGCCGGTCGTCGGCGCGATACTGGTCGGCCAGTTCCCGTGGGAAGAACTCGTAATCTTCCCGGCCGATCGCATCCGCCGCCCGGATGCCCAGATCGCGCGCGTAGTTTTCGTTGACGAAGACGTATCGCGAATTCCGGTCCTTGATGAAAAGCCGCTGCGGAATGTTTTGCACCACGGCGTGTAATTTCGCCTCGGAAGTCCGTAACGCCTCTTCGGCCTGCTTTCGCTCCGTGATGTCCTGGGTTGTGCCGCGAAGCCCGACCACCTGGCCGGCGGCATCGCGGATGGCTTCGCCGCGGCTGGTGACCCACCGCCGGGTGCCGTCCGGAAGCATCAGTTCGCCGTCGCATTCGTAGGGCTGGCCGGTCGCGAGCGACTGTGCTTTGGCCTCGCCCAGGCGCGCGCAGCTCTCGGGGGTGAAGCATTCTGAAACCGCTTGAAACGTCGCCGGTCCCAATTCCGGATCGCGGCCGTAAATCCGGTAGAGTTCCGGTGACCAATACGGGTTGCCGTCGCTCGAATCCTCCCAACTGCCCAGGCGGGCCAGCCGCTGCGCCTCGAGCAACGAAGCCTCGTTCTCGCGCAGCGCCGCCTCCATCCGGCGACGTTCCGCCTCCTCGTGGAGGTGATCGAGGGCATAGGAAATATCAAGGGCGGTTTCTTCCAACAGCGCGATTTCCTTGTCCTGGAAGACATTTGGCTCGTCCGCATAAACCGTGAACGCACCGCAGACTTCGCCCTGGAAGCGGATGGGCAACGCGGCCACGGCCCGGAGCTCGTGAGCGCGGGCTTGCGCCTGCCAGGGGGTCGAGTCCGGGTCGGTCTGGAAATCGTTGACGATGCCGGCCTTTTGGTTGCGAATGCACTTCCCGATGGGCCCCCGACCCTCTGGCCGGTCATCGGCATAGACGGCGATGTTTTCAAGGTAACCCTTGCCCGAACCAGCGCAGCCGACCGGTTTGACCTGGTGCGTTTCGCGATCCCACCAGCCGATCCATACCAGTTTGAAGCCGCCGAACTCGACCGTGACGCGGCAGACTTCGCGGAACAGTTCTTCGCGGGAACGAACGCGTACGATGCTTTGATTGACCTGGCTGAGCATGGCGTACAGCCGGGACAGCCGGGCAATTTCGCGTTCCTGGGTTTTTCGCTGGGTGATGTCCCGGAGGATGCCCAGCTTGTAACCGACGCCGCCGATTTCCACGACGCGCGCGCTGACTTCCACCGGGAAGACCGAGCCATCCTTGCGCCGGTGCAGGGTTTCAAAGACGGCCCGGCCCTTCGCCAACAAGTCGCGCTCCTGGCCGGAGAAACTCGGACGGCATTCCGGGGCCCGCAGCTCGACCGGCGGCAGCGTCTGCAACTCGGCGAGCGAATAGCCGTACAGTTCGAGCACGCGGTCGTTCGCCTCGATGATCCGGTTCTGTTCGTCGGTCAGCATGATGGCGTCGTTGGCGTTTTTCATCAGGTGCTCGACGCGTTCGGCCAGGGCCAGGCGCTGCCGTTCGGAGGTCCGCACCTGTCGCACCCAGAGCAACCGCGCCAGGAGGCCGGCCGCGGTCGCCAGCACCAGGGTCATCGCGAGAATGAGCGAGGCTTGCGGCCGCAGCGGCGCGTAGATTTCGGCGCGATCCACCTTGCTGATGATGAACCAGGCGGAATCTGGCACCGCGCGCGCGAAGGCGAGGACCGGCACGCCCCGATAATCCCGCCCTTCGATCCGGCCCGTCTGGCCCCGCACCGCTTTTGCTGCGGGCAGATCGCTGCTGTTGTTGATTGGCAAGCGCAAGGCCAGCGCGGTGTTGGTCCGATGACGCAATTCGTTCAGAATCAGAATCTCCTCCCCATCGCGCCGGAACAGCAACGTTTCTCCCGTGCGGCTGGGAACCGGCCAGGCTTGAATCAACGGGTAGAGGAACCGTTGCGGGTCCAGTTGCATCAAAAGAATGCCCACCGGCTGATACCCTTTCCCATTGTGCGCATTGGATTGCGATTCGGCCTCCGCTTCCTTCCACGCCGTCCCCGGCTTTGGCGCGAGCAGCGGCACGACCACGTCAAGGTGGATGTCGCTTGGCTGTGGTCCGCGATGTAACTCGGACATGACCGCATGATTTGTGTGAAACGCACTGGACAGGAGTTCCTGCGGTAGCACGGGTAATCGGCCGGGTTGTCTCGGCACGGCCAGTCGGAGCACGGCGTTTGTGTCAAACAGCGCCGTCAACGAGTAGCGGTCGCCTGCTTTGAGCAGTCTCAGCCAGCGCAACAATTCGGCCTGTCCCGCTTCGGACACGGTTCGGGAGAAAAACGCCTCCACATTGCGCGTCGCAAAGGACGCATTGGCAAAGAAGCTCGCGTCACTCTTCCGTTGCGCCCGCCACCGGACGATCTGGCCCACCTTCAACTCGCTGATGGTTTCGAGCTTGTCACCGGCCGCGGCGCGCAATTCCACCTTTTCCGACTTCAAGTACAACGCGCCGATCAGACCCACCGCCAAGGCCGTTGAAACGGCCAGCACCCAAGGCATTCCGCCCAAACGCCGCGCCAGTGCCGAAGCCGATGCGTTCGCAACCGCCGGAGAAGTCATCAACGCCAGTCCCAGCAGGATGAACGCGATGGCGGTCCAGAGGGCCATCGGAATGGCGTAGTCGCCAAAGGCCCGTGGTCTGCCAACGACATAGCCGGTCACCACGCTCATCCCCAGCGCCGCCACCCCAACCGCAAACGCCCGTGCAATCCAGTGTGCCCCGGTGCGCCGGCCCCGCGCCCGGAGCCGGAAAAGCAGGGCCAGCGATGCCATGAGGAAGGCGCCGCCGGTCAAGGGCGACATCTGGCCAATGGGCACCCCATCAATTTCATCGGTGGTTTGTGCCAGCCAAAGCTCAATGGGAGAATGCCAGCCAAAACGGAAACGCAGCCAGGCCAGCAGGCCGGCCGCCGCCGCGACGCCCGCCGCTGCGTATCCGAAACCGATCACCGGCTTTTGCGCCGGCCAGCGGGTGTGCAAATGGACAGCCACCCCGAGCCACCCCAGGATCAAGGCCGTGGCGGGCGCCATGGGAATTTGCCGGACGGAGATCGTCAACAGTTCCCCAACCCCGGCGAACCAACTCCAGAGCGCCAGCGCCGCCATGCCCGCAACCAGAAACGAACAAACCTCTCCCAGTGGAGTGATCTTGTTCATGCTGGATGGACGGTTCATGGTCGTCATTGCATGGTTTTACCAGGCTGAACTCAGCGAAGCGTTGCCGTACCGGCTTCACGAGCCCGTTTTGGGACACTTTCCCAACGTGCAAATTCTCAAATGCGGCTGCTAAGACCCCGATTCCGCCAGTGCGGTTCATGTCAAATCCCAGAGCGAGCGTCCCGGCCGAGTGACGCAATGTTTCATCAAACTCGTTGATTTTGTCCCCATTCCGCTCACCGCGGAATGCTTTTACTTTGACGAATTTTGCCTTCGTTGAGGACAGACTTTAAGTGACAAAAAACCGCGATGAAGCGGTGGTGGGAAAGTCAGGATGACACGTCCGGGCCGGGCAAAACGCGCGGCGACGCTAGATCAAGCGCGCTTGCGACGGCTTCAGCGGCGCGAAACTCCGCCGGTGGATCGGGCACGCTCCCAACTCGGCGATGGCCGCAAGATGTTGCGGTGTGCCGTAACCTTTGTGATCGGCGAAACCGTAACCGGGAAATTGTTCTTCAAATTCCAGCATCAGCCGGTCGCGCGTGACCTTGGCCAGCACACTCGCGGCGGCAATGGAATAACTGAGCGCATCACCCTTCACGATGGCGGTGTGCGGAAGTTTCATTGATTTCACTGGTTTGCCATCCACCAACACATGTTCCGGTTGCGGTTGCAACTGCGCCAGCGCCTCGTTCATCGCGCGGTGGGTGGCTTGCAGGATGTTGATGCGGTCAATCGTCGCCGCGTCCACAATGGCAATGGCGTGTCGGAGGTTGGGATGCGTGGTGAGAATCTGGAAATAGTTTTCGCGCTGCGATTCAGTGAGTTGCTTGGAGTCGTTGAGGTCAGCCAACCGCGCATCTAAACCGCCATTCGCCCAAGTCGCCGGCAGAATGACCGCCGCCGCCACGACCGGCCCAGCCAACGGCCCGCGCCCGGCTTCATCCACGCCCGCGACGAGCGTAAATTCGCGTGCCCAGAGGTCACGCTCGAATTCGAGGCGGTTGGTTGATGTGACGGGCATGTGCGCGTTATTTACTTGTCCTCACCAGTTGCCGGATCGTTCCCGGGTCTTTGTTTGTTGCGCTCATCCTCAAGCAACTGATCTCTATAGCCTTCTACAATACGCAAAAAGGCTTTCGCATCTTCTTGGGGGTTCTGCCATGGATCATTTCTATGAAGCGGCGCGGACCAAGAGCAATCACCTTCCGTTGCGGTGCTTATTTCCACGATGCGTTGAAGGGCAAGCATCCAATCACGATAAGTGGTCTCCACTTCAAATCCATGTGGAACAAGCCGGTCTCGGATGTCATCAAGAACGCGCTGCCTATGCTCCAACATCAAGTCAACCGTCTGCTGGGCACATCGGGCGCACCTCTCTGCTGGCGCTGTCTTAGTAACGCCACAACAAACAGTCAAGCACAGCAACCAGTCTCCGAGATCCTCGTCCAAGTCCTCGTCCGTGAGATTGATGAGAATTGAAATGCCCATCAATGTTGCTGGGAATGTGACACCCTGAAACGTAATCGGCCGATTGTCTTGCTCGTTCAAATTCAAAACGTGAGTATATGCCTAACTCAACTTCACCGGCTTGCTCGTTGCTGCCGATTTGTCGGCAGCGAACATGATTTCATGCGGGCGGGCAAAAAACAAACACCTCCGCCAATACGACAGGCCCGGCCAACGGCCCGTGCCTCGCTTCATCCACGCCCGCGACGAACGCCGCGCTGCGCGGCCACAACACGCGCTCAAACTCGAATTGGTCAATGATTTTGCGAGCGCTCATCAAAACTCTGTAGCTGTGTTCGTGAGAACGCGGCAAACCTTTTTCAGCCGCGCTCTCACGAGCGCAGCTACGGTGCGAGGTTAGTGCATCTCCACGTCACACGAGCCGATGCCCTTGCGGTAGTAATTGAACTGCACGTTCGGATGATCTGCCAGCAGCGACATCGGCACGGCGGCATCGGGAATCTTCTTCGCGATCATCAGGCAGGTGAGGCGTTGGCCAAACGGATTGTCGTGATTGCCCGCCTGCCAGATGGAAACTTTCTCCGCCTTCCAGGTTTCGTAAGGCCCAACCGAGATCGCCTGCGTGGGCACGAGCGAAATGTTGCCGCCACCGGACGTGCGCGCGTTTTGCGCCACGGTGAGCGGATGCAAATCCACCACGCGCGTGGTGAGCTTGCGGTATTCGGCGGGCGACGGCGGATGGTTTTTATATTTGCCGGTGCGCTTGGGCGGATCGTTGAAGGCCCAATGTTTCACGTCGCCCTGCCCGCCCTGCATCACGGCACAACGCACACCGGCTTCCCAGCTTTTGCGGTACGCAGTGGTGTTGCCTTTTGGGAAATGCAGGTTGGTGTCCGGCATCACGAGTTCCTTGCGGATGCGGTTGAAACACATTTCGCGGTCGGCCTTCTCGAAGGAAAGCGGATGCGTGACGGGCGTTTCCTTGCCGTCGAGAAACCACTCGTCCATGCCCCAGAAATGCCCCGAGCGGACGTTCAGGCCAAGATCGTTCACGATCCGCGCCACCAATGGCAATTGTTCCGTCGGCCCGATTGGCCCGCAGATGCCGACCGGGTTGTCCGGCGTGGACTGTTTCCAGGCCGAGATGTATTCGAGCGCTTCGGCGAGATAGAAATCCTCGAGCGTGTCGTACATCACGACCTTGAAGCCGGGCCGGGAGAGCTTGACCATTTTCTCCGGTGTGAGCGCGAGCGTGTCGCGGATGATGTCGTCGTCGAGCGTGGTGTAATCCCACCAGTCGGCGGAGATGGCGCTGAGTTTGCGGGGCATATTTGTTGAATCGTTGAATGGTTAAATTGTTAAAACGTGAATCGGTTTGTTGACTGCGGGACGAATTTTAACTCGTGAGCGAAGAATTCAATAGAAATCTTCTTAAACGATTTCTTCACCGGTCGGAGTCTGGTCCGACAAAAGAAAAGTTTTAATCAACTCACCTTCACCACAAACGATCAATTCAGGAAAACGCTTGAACCGCCTTCTTTCCGGCACTTCGGGATGCGTTTTGAGCCAGTCAGCGAACAGCGCAAGGTTTTGAATCGAAACTTTGCGTGAAGCCACGCGATCCAGCAAGTGCCGCATTAAAGCCGGCGGGATATTTCGGCGGCGTATTTTTGCCATGCGGCACCCAATTGCCTCACCACCCGTAAAAACCGCGCATTATTTCCGACTTCAATCGCTTGACTTCCTTGGGGTCCTTTGATTCAACCATCTGCTCCGCCAGGCGAGCCAATTCTTCGCCGTTCAACTGACGATGTTCGGCGAGGTCGTAAGCATGTCGAATGACTTTGCCTTGTTCCTCCGGCGGCAAAGCGTCCATCTCTTCAATCACTTTGGCTGCTGTCATCGGCTCAAACTAGCCCGCTTACATTCGACTGACAAGCTTCAGGTCCGAAGTTTCAATTGCCGTACGTAAGCCTTGTTCACCAAATAATTTTTCCCCAGCGCCTCGTGCAATGGATCAAGCTCCGCGTTGCTGAAGCCGTAATGCAAATGTCTTCGCCAGCCTTCGGCGTATTTGAACTTCTTGGAAACACGGCCCACGAGACGGGCGTCCGATTCGGCCTTGGCGAGGAAGGAATTCATTCCCTGACTCGCAACCAGCCAGTCCTGCTGACTCTTGTGTTCCGAAAGCGCGGCGCGTTTGATGTCGAGCAGCGAACCGACGTTCACAAACGACTCGGGAATCACGAGCTGGCGCAGCGGGTCGCGCATCGTGTGCGGGCTGGCGTGATAGATGGTGATGTCGTAGTCGGCCGTGGCGCGCGGCGGGATGGATTGGAAATTCGGCATGGCGTGCGCGAACGCAGCGGTGACGACCAACCGGCACGTGTTCGTGTGGTCTTCCATGTAGTCCGCCGGCGGGTGAGTGAGAATGACGGTCGGCTTCACTTCCCGAATCACTGCCGCGACACGGCGCACGAGTTTCAGGTCGTAAATGACCTCCATGTCGTTGCAGATCGGCGGGTGATGGTGCGCACCAAGGACCCTGGCCGCGCGTTTGGCCTCGGCCAGGCGGATGCGGGCGAGTTCGCGCGGGCCGTATTGCTGGCTGCCGCAATTGCCGTTGGCGACGTTGAAGTAGTGGATGTCCCAGCCGGCGCGTTTGAGCAGCAGGAGCGTGCCGGACATGTAGAATTCGATGTCGTCGGGATGCGCGCCGATGGCGATGGCGGTTTTCTTCATTGCGGATTGCAGATTGCGGATTGCGGACTGGCAGTTGGCGGAAGGGTCTCGCTCACCCTAACCCGCTTCCGCTGGGAGAGGGAACAGCCGTCGTGTGCTTCGGTGTAATTTGATAACCGTCCGGCAAACTCCGTCGCCGGATAAAGCGAAGGACTGGCGATGATTCCCCCTCTCCCAGCGGGAGCGGGCCGGGGTGAGGGAGCGGGCACGGAATTTTCCAAGCCCGCGTTCATTTCATCTCCGAAATGTTCACCGATCGGCCCAGTTCCGCCGATTTGTCAGCGGCGAAAATCACTTCGTGCGAGCGCACAGCATCGGCCAGGCTCGTGAGCGGCATATCCTTGCCGGCGGCGAGCGCATTGAAGAACGCTTCGAACTGGGTTTGATACGGATGATCGGAGACGTCACCGGAATCGGTCAGCTTCATGGAAAGCTCGCTCCACTTTTGTTTGTTCACGCCGAGCTTCGTCGAATGGAACTTGTTATCCAACAGCGAACCTTCGCTGCCGACCAGGTGCGTGTGGAAATAATATGGCTGGAGGCAGTCAATACAGGACGTGACTTTCGCCACGCGGCCATCCTTGAATTTCAAGATGGTCACGCTGGTGGTGGGATACTCGTATTTCTTGAGGTCGGCGTTGGCTGAGTGCGTCGCGTAACTGGAAACACTTTGCACCTCGCCGCCCATGCAGAGCAGCAAAGCGTCCGACGCATGGCAACCCGCCGAGAGCAACGAACTCCCACCCAAACTCTTTTTCACGTTCCAACGAAACTGCCCATACCACGGCCCGATGCCGTGATAGTAATCCACCTCGCCGTAGTGAATTTTGCCCAACACACCGGAATCAATTACGGCCTTGGTGGTCAGGAACTGGCTGGAAAAGCGCACCTCGAAGCAGACGCAGGTTTTTACGCGGGCCTGCTTCACGGCCTTCTGCAACTTGCGAAGATCCTTCAAGTTCAAGCTGAGCGGCTTTTCGAGGATGAGATGTTTGCCGGCTTTCGCCGCTTGGATGGCCTGCTCGACGTGCTTCGCCGGATAGCTGGTGATCGAGACGGCGTGGATGTCCGGGTCGGCGAGCATCTCGTCCAAATTGCGGTAGACCGCGATGTCGCGCCCGTATTGCTGGCCGAGATCGGCGGCGTCCAACGCGCGCGACGAGCATACCGCCGTCACCTGGCCGAGCGTGGTGGCATTGATCGCCGGAATGTGAGCGGTGGCTGCCCAGCCGTACCCAATAATGCCGACATTGAATTTCTTCATCGCGAGAGAACTTTTTGCAAAATTTGCGTTGCGCGACATGCGACAAGCTTTGCGCGAGGTTGTCAAAGGAAAAGCTCAGCTCACCGGAAGCTCAAAGCCAAAAAGCCAAACTCGACGGACGACGCAAATGCCAAACTCCGCATGCTTCACGGTCAGGAAATTCCAAAACGGGGACTGGACACGTTCAGCGGCTTGGCCGTAGCAACTTCCCTCAAGCATTGAGCTTTGACCTTGGGTTGCCGGACGTCGGATGGCGGACTACTTGTTTTCTTTGTCCTTCCGTTCCTGCTGTTCCTGCTGCTGCTTCTGCAACTTTTCCACGTCCTCCGCCTTGATGGTTTCAATCTTGGCGCCCTTCTTCATTTCGTCCAACGAGGGGACCTTGATAATGTCGCTGGTCAGTGGAGGGTGGGGATTGGCGGTGGCGGCGGGCGGCGGGGGCGCCGATTCCACGGAGACCAGTTCCACTTCAAAAATCAGCGCGGTATTCGGGCCGATTTGTCTTTGCGGGAAACCCATCAAGCCATAGGCAAGGTCGGACGGAATAAACAACTTCCACTTCGCGCCGGTTTTCATGTGCGTCAGTGCCTCGGTCCAGCCGCGGATGACGCCGTTGGCCGCGAACGTGGCCGGCTGGTTTGTGGGCGAACGGTCGAACTCCGTGCCGTCAACCAGTGTCCCCCGATAATTCACCGTCACCCGGTCCTCGGGTTTGGGAGTCTGGCCATCGCCTTCGGTCAGCACCTGGTATTGCAGGCCGCTGGGGAGCGTGATGACGCCGGGCTTGTCTTTGTTGGCGGCGAGGAACGCTTCACCCTCCTTGCGATTCTTTTCGCCCAGTTGCCGCTGTTTCTCATGCTGCCGGGCCATGACTTCCTGGCGGAGCTTGGTGAAAATTTCGCGCAAATCCTGGTCCGTCAACAAGCCTTTGCCGCCCGCGGTCCCGTCCTTGAGGCCGCGCAGGACCATGTCCGGGTCCACCTCAATCTCGGATTGGCGCAGGCGGTTGCCCGAATCCAGACCGATGGCGTAACTCAACTTTTCCTTTTCGTTCTTGAACTCGGACCCGGCGCCCCCGGCGGCCGAGCCGGTCTTGGCCTTGTCGGTTTGAACCGGTTTGGCGTCGTCGGCCCAAGCCGCAAGGGAAACCACCACGGCAAGCAAGGTGACCATCGCAATCTGTTTCGTGTTCATAGTGGGGGGAATATTGGCAATCGTGGCGGGGAATTCAACCGCTTTCTGAAGCGCCGGGATCACTGGATTTTCAACTCGCGCTGGATGCCAAATTTCTCGATGCGCTTGCGCAAGGTGGCCCGGGTGATGCCCAGCAGTTTGGCCGCCTGGACCTGGTTGTCGCCGCATTCCTTGAGCGCCTGGATGACCAGTTCCCGCTCCACGGTGGGGATGATTTTCAACTTCGGTTCGCGGCGGGCCAATTGAAACAACTGGCGGGCCAGGGTCGCCGCGTCGGAGGTCGCCGCCGAGCCCGGCGCTGCGGGCCCGGGTGCGCCCACGCCGGCCTGGCCGGAGATTTCCGGTGGCAGGTCGCCCGTCAAAATCGCGTCGCCCTTGGCCAGCACGTGCGCGCGGCGGATGGCGTTTTCCAGTTCGCGCACGTTGCCGGGCCAGTGATATTTCTCCATCGCCTTGATGACGCTGGTGGCGACGGATTTGGGCGGGCGTTGCTGGTCGCGCGCAATTTTTTTAAGGAAATAATTCACCAGCAACGGAATGTCCTCGCGCCGCTCGCGCAACGGCGGGATGTGGATGCGCACGACATTCAAACGGTAAAACAAATCCTCGCGGAACTGCCGGGCGGCCACGGCCTGTTCCAATGGCTTGTTCGTGGCAGCGATGACGCGCACATCCACCT
This sequence comes from uncultured Bifidobacteriaceae bacterium, assembly GCA_964458575.1. Lineage (GTDB taxonomy): Bacteria > Verrucomicrobiota > Verrucomicrobiia > Limisphaerales > JADLHS01 > CAYWMD01. Next base: position 36,364 of record CAYWMD010000040.1, read on the forward strand.
TGATCGGCTGGTTGCCGCCCACGCGTTCGAACGTGCCCGATTGCAGAACGCGCAGGATTTTCGTCTGCGTGGCGGGCGTCATATCGCCGATTTCGTCGAGAAAAATCGTGCCCTTGTTGCATTGCTCGAACTTGCCGATGCGCTGCATGGTGGCGCCGGTGAACGCGCCGCGTTCGTGGCCGAAGAGTTCACTTTCGAGCAGTTGTTCGGGAATCGCGGCGCAGTTCACGGCCAGGAACGGCTGCGCGTTGCGGGTGCCGTGATGGTAAATGGCGCGCGCAACGAGTTCCTTGCCCGTGCCGCTTTCGCCGGTGATCAGCGCCGTGGCGTCCGACGCAGCCAGCTGGCCGATGAGCTTGAACACCTGTTGCATCGAGGGCGCGCCGCCCACGAATCCGAGTTCGTAATCCTCCGATTCCAACAGCGGCTGGTACGACACGACCTGTTTCATGTCGCGCGCCGCCTTGAGGGCGTTTGCGATGAGCTCCTTCAGCTTGGGAACATCGAACGGCTTGAGCAGATAATCGTAGGCGCCCAGCTTCATCGCCTCAATGGTCGTCTGCGTCGTGCCGTAGCCGGTCATGAGGATGACCAGGAGTTTCGAGTCCATCTGCCGGATGCGGCGCAAGGTCTCGAGGCCGCTGATGCCGCCCATGCGGATGTCCATGAGGACCAGATCGGGTTTGAACTGCGGAATGAGTTTCAGGCCTTCCTCGCCGCTCGACGCGGTGGCGAGCTCGATTTCTGGCGAATCAAAAATGCGCCGGAACGAGTATTGCACGTCCGTCTCGTCGTCAATCAACAGCAGTTTGCTCATCGGGTTCCTAACTCAGACACCGCGCAGGATAGCGAAGCGCCGCGACAGGAACAGGCAATTTTGAGGAAGCGTTCCCGGGATGTGGCCACGCCGGTTCAATCGCGGATCGCCCACCTTGGCGGGCCGGCGACCGGCGCGAATAAAGGTTTCCGCCCGGAGCGGCTTACGCCGGCGTGTGCTTGAACTTGCGCGCGCGGCCGAAGTTGACCCATTCCACCACGTAAAGGTCGCCAAGCGAATCCACGCACATCGCGTGCGGCGCAAAAAACTTGTCGGGGTTCGCATCCGCCAGTTCGCGCGATGCCTTCATGCTGCCGTTCGGAATGTCCTTCCCGTCGCCCAGTTGGGCCACAACCTTGTCGTTCGCATCGAAGATGGTTACCCGGCTGGCGAGGTCAGGGATGTAGAGATGACCCTTGTGTTGATAAAAGCAACACGGATTGCGCACGTCACCAGCCAGGGTGCGCTTGTAGTTCAATTCGAGGTCGAAGACTTCAACCCGGTCGTTGTGCCGGTCCGCGATGTAAACTTCCGGCTCGGCGCCCGGCCGCAACGTATTGACCCAGACTCCGTGGCAGGTGTTGAACGTGCCGTGGGGCGCCTTCGGCCCGACCGCGTCCTTGGGTGTCCGTTCGCCGATGGTCTTGAGGGGTTTGAAATTCTTGTCGAAGCGAGTTACGCGCTGGCTGCCGTACCCGTCCACGATGTAAATGTCCCCGTTGGGCGCGACCGCCACGTCGGTGGGATTCGTCCATTCAAACTTCTGCGAGCTTGAATCCTCCTTCGCGACGTTGCCGATGGTATAGAGGATTTTGCCATGCAGATCGGTCTTGTAAACGCGCCTGCCGAGTTTGGGGCCTTCCTTGTTCGTGCTGGCGTTTTCAGTGAAGTAAAGAAATTCGCTCCCGCCTTCCTTGCTCCAATACACGCAGTGCGCCGTGTCCTTCACCTGCGCCGCCGTATAGCCCACGTGCTCGGCGAAATCATTGCTCCAGGTCTCCAGCAACTTGCCGTGGCGATCGAACACGGCCACGCACGGATTGGTGGAGCGCGACGTGACATAAATCCGGTCCTTGGAATCCACCACGATGCCGCAACCGAACCCGTAATTCATCCCTTCGGGCAGCTTGCCCCAATTCTCGTCCAGCGTGTAAGTCCATTGGCCGCTGCCAATGCGCGCGGGCGCAGGTTTTTCCTTGGCGAGCGCCGGCATTGCGGCCACCAAACCCGCGGCGGCGACACTCGTGGTTTTCAGAAAATCCCGCCGGGTCAGCCGGCGCGGAAAGAGGTATTCTTTGGTCTGCATGATCGGTCTTTCGTTGGGTGCTGAAACAGGAGTAGGGCGAGGCCGGGGCATTGTCCAGCAGCAAAAAACCGGCGCGAAATTCTCCGCGCCGGTTCGTGGTTAAAACTGCTTCGCTTACTTCAACACCGCTTGGTGGAATTCACACCAATCGTCCAGGTTGTTGAGGTTGATGGCGTCCTTGAACGCGCTGGCGTCATCGGGCAGGCCGTTGGCGCTCAGGATGGATTTGCGCGTGCCGTCGTCGTGGTTGTAACCGCGGATGGCGGCGTTGAGCTTCTCAATCGAGGCCTTGTCCAGCTTCGTACCGCTTTTCTTCACCCAAGCTTCGAACTGCGGATACGTGGGTTTGCTGTTCTTGATGAACGCGAGCACCGCGTCGCGATTCAGGCCCAGGCCGTCAATGACCATCTGGTCGTAGCCCTTGCCTGCGCCGGGATAACCCGGGGCGAGTTTGCCGACCGCTTCGAGGGAAGCCTTGAGCCAGAGCCGTGGCAGATGCAGCACACCCAGCGGACCCGCCACTCCGGAACTGATGAGAGGAACAATCGTATTCATAGTTTAATTTGCTTTTTTCAATGGGTTAACAGCCGAAAGCTTAGGCAAAGTGGCATTTGGGTCAACGCGAATTTCAGCTTCCTTTCTGAACGCGCCCGCATCCGGCATACAGATTCATCGTTTGGCCCCGCAAGAACCCGATGAGTGTTTGCCCGCTTTCCCGCGCAAAATCCACCGCCAGCGACGACGGTGCGGACACGGCGCACACGATGGGAATCCGCGCCGCCAGCGCCTTTTGCATGATCTCGAATGACGCGCGGCCGCTGACGAGCAAAATGTGTGAATCAAACGGCAGTTTGTTCTCCAGCAAACCGTGACCAAGCACCTTGTCCACCGCGTTGTGTCGGCCGACGTCCTCACGCAGGACAATCAATTTCCCGCTCGTGTCGAACACCGCCGCGGCGTGCAAACCGCCGGTTTGAGCGAAGGTCTGTTGCGCCGCGCGCATGAGCACCGGCAAACGGGCAAGCGTCTTTATCCCAACCGTGGTGCGCGACTTCACTTGCGGAAAATGCTGATGCACGGACTCGATGGACGCCTTGCCGCACATACCGCAACTCGACGACGCAAACACGTGGCGCGTGAGTTGGGTGAAGTCCAGTTTCACGGAGGGCGACAGAATAACGTTCACCATGTTGGCAGGCGCGGTAGCCGTGCGGCAGTTCAGAATCTCAATCAAATCGTCCCGACTGCGGATGATGCCTTCGCTGAGCAAAAAGCCCGCGGCGAGTTCCTTGTCGTGCCCTGGCGTGCGCATCGTCACCGCCACACTGCGGTCCCGCACGCGAATTTCCAGCGGCTCTTCCACAGCGAGCGCGTCGGTCCCCGCCGTCAGTGGCGCATCGCCACTTCGGCGGACGATCTTCGTGAAAATTGCCGCCGGTTGTGTAGGTGCGAGCTTTCCCCTTTCCCCATTTCCTCCCTGCGCGCTGACAGGCAAGTCGCGCTGTCCCACTTTGGTTGCGGCATCGCCGCGTTGCGTTTTTTTGCGGCTCACAAAATCCTCTCCACCGTAACCCGCGCGTTGTAATCCGGCACGCCGCCCGCCTTGTCCACCACGCCACGACGGATGATGACGTTGCCTTCCGGCCAGTGGATTTGCAGGTTACCCCGCGCTATCGGCGCGAGAAACACCCGGCCTTCGTAACGGCCAATGTCGTTCACCAGCGCGACGCGATCATCGTGAATCAGGTGCAAGCGCGCCGCGTCGTCGGGATTCATCAACACAGCGTCCCGTTGCGCGCCGTTGAGCGGGTCAATCTCCGCATAAACGAGCGAGTTGAATTGCTTGCCGCGCCGCGTGGAAACTACAAAGTGGCTGCGTTCGTGAGAACGTGGCTGACAAACCGCATCCAAAGCTTCACCCAATTCTACCCGCCGACTCACGTCGGCAGCCACAGGAGGTAGCGGTACCGCGCGAAAATGCGCCTTCCCATCCGGCGTGGCGAATTTCCAACCGTCGCACAGATGCGGTCCGCCGTATTGTACGGCCTCGCCGGTTTTCTTCAGATGTTGAATGCCATCGTAGAACGGCACGATGCGCGCAATCTCCTCGCGCATCTTCCAGCCGGTTTCGCAGCCAAGCAAATGAGCGCGCTTCGGGGCAACCGCCGCCGCCAGGTCACGCAGGATCTTCCACTCGGCCCGCGCCTCACCAACCTGACGCGGAATTTCCGGGCTGAACGCGATTCGCCGTTCGGTCGTGGTCTCAATCCCGCCATCGTCCTGCTCGTAACGCGTTTTGGCCGGCAGCAGGATCACGTCCTCCTTCGCCTCAATGAACATTTGATCGGTCAGGATGATGTCCTGGTGCACGCGCAACGGCACGTTGGCCATCGCCTCCCGAACGCGCTCCGGTTCGGGCAGCGTGCGCAGGAAATTTCCGCCGAGGCAGTAAAACAAATCCAGTTCGCCGCGCGAGGCGGCTTCGACCATTTCGGTCGCGCTCAAGCCCAACCAGTCCGGGACGGTGAAGCTGTATTGCTCCGAGAGCTTTGTCGCATTTTCCGCGTTCACCGGTTTGCCGCCCGGAAACGCCGTGGCATACGCGCCCATCTCCGCGCCGCCCTGAACGGAGGAATGGCCACGAATCGGCATCAAACCGCATTTGTCGCGTCCCACCCAGCCGCGCAACAGGCCGAGGTTGAGGATCATCGAAACCGCGTCGCCGCCGGTGGCGTGCTGCGTGATGCCCATGCTCCAGACCAGCACGCCGGTTTTGGCGTTGTGAATCAGTTCGGCAAACTCGCGCATCGCGTCGCGGCTCAAACCCGATCGCGCTTCCAGTTCTTCCAATTTGAAATCTGCAATCCGCAATCTGAAATCCTCATAACCTGTCGTGTGATTGCGGACAAAATTCTCATCCACCCAGCCGTGCTCGATCATGATCTTCATCACGCCCGCCAGGAAGGCGATGTCGCCGCCGGTGGAGACGGGAAACCAGTAATCCGCGATGTCCGTGCCGAAAACGGCGCTGCCGAAGTTGGACGGCACCCAATACCGATCCATCCCCGGCTCAAGGTAGGGATTCACCATGACGACTTTCGTGCCGAGCGCTTTGGCTTCGTGGAGATACTTGGTCGTGACGGGCTGATCGTTGGCCGGATTTGCGCCGAAGAAGATCACCAGGTCCGTGCCATACCAATCCTTGTAGCTGCACGTGGTGGCCGCGTAACCGATGGCGTGTTTCATCGCGGCGGTGCTGGGCGCATGGCAAAGGCGCGCGGCGTTGTCCACGTTGTTTGTGCCGAGGAAGCGCGCGACCTTCTGCGCCATGTAATAAACCTCGTTCGTCACCCCGCGTGACGTGACGTAGAAGGCAACACGTCGCGGATCACTAGCTTTGATTTTCTTTGCGATTCGACCGAGAGCATCGTCCCACGAGATGCGGCGGAATCCTCTCGCACCTTTTTCACGCAACATTGGAAATGGCAGGCGGCCCAGTTCGCGGAGTTGGGCGTTGGAAAGTGGTTTGAGTTGCGAAACGTCCTCCAACAATCGCGCGTCCAATGCTGGCATCGTGTTCAACCGGAGCAGATTCAGCCGGGTCATGCACAAGTGCACGCCTTCCCACCAATGCTTCGATTCCAAAGTCCAGTCGCGAAAGCCGGCCACGCCGAGCGCGCAACCGTCGCAGACGCCTTGACTGAGAACCTTCCACGCGTAGCCGAGATTGTCGCGATTGCGCCACGCGACGACCGCCATGTCACGGAAATGCTTGGGCTTCGCCTGGCCGAGGCCGAACGGCACGGCGGCTTTCAGTTTTTCCTTCCAACCCCTGTGGATGCTGTGGGACGACATTCGTTAGCCCCAGAGGGGCGATATATTTGTAGTCACGCGGATTTCAGGAACATTAAAGCTCCGTCAGGAGCGACATGTAAAGTTGATATGCCGCCCCGCTGGGGCTCGGAACATCTAACGGTTTCGTTTCTACAAATATGCCGCTCCTCACGGAGCTTGGTTTGGGTGAGAAGGCCGCCATTTCTTCAACGCGCGCTGCCAGGCTTTTTCGATTTGCTCGCGCAGAACTTTTGCTTCCTCCCAACTGCTGGGGAACGCGTGCAGGTTGTAACCCAGCCAAAGGGGGCCCATTTCGGGAACGGCAATGAACTCGCGGCCCGGCGTCGCCTTGGCCAGCCAACATTCCATCACCTTTTCCATGAACGGAACGAAATCGAGAAATTCCGGCGTGAGCTGACCGCGGCCATTCGTCACCGGGACCTGACAATGATGGCCGTTGAAGGGCCGAAAATGAAATTGCTGCGCGTGCTGGACCAAATCCGGTCGCACGCCGAGACGCGGCCAATATGGCGCGAGCAGATGCTTCACGACCGCAAGGTGCGAATAGTCCCAAGTCATCGGAAGTAACTCGCCCGTGGCCTTCTCGTAGCCGTCGGCGAGCGCGTAAGTCTTCTCCGGCGTTTCGGTGCAGGTATCGCGATGCACCTCGATGGCGGCCTTCAAACCGAGCTTCTTGCTTTCCGCCATCATCTTTCGCGCAAGGCGGATGGCAACCGACGTCGGCGTGTCGTGATCGGCAAGTTGGACGTTCACGTGCAGCGCGCCCGCATCCTTCTGAACTCGGAGCGCGGGCGCAAACTCGCGCGGGTTGCCGGAGGAAACGTAGCCGACGCGCATCAGGCCGAGCTTGTCTGCCAGCTTGGCGTGTTTGGGCGTGAGTTGGGTGCTGAACCCATCGAAGCCTGCGTCCTTCACGGCGCGGAGCTTGCGTTCGAGCGACCATTCGCGGGCCTTGGTGGGATGCCAAACGAGCGTCCAGAGATTCGCGATGTGGCGAATCGTAGGGCAGGCGTCGCGCCTGCCTCTATCTTTAGGGGAATGTTTTTTCATATTTGAGACAGGCGCGACGCCTGTCCTACGCTACGGTTTTGCATTCGTGTGTTCATTTGGCAGGGACGGCAATTTCGGCAGGTTGTTCGTTTTCGGCCTTGGTGTTTTCCTCTTCACCTTCACCTGCGAGTTTCGGCCAGATGTGGAAACCGCCGTGATTCATCGGACCAATGTCCCACGAACCCCAAATGCCTTTGCCCTCGCGAAAGCCGCGATAGAAAACCGAGTGCGCGCCGACGTATGACTTCGTCCACGAACATTCCAGCGAGGCCGCGGCGTAGGAGCCGCGGATCACGAAGCGGCCCACGTCATCGTTGCCGCCGCCGGTCATCCGACCCGAGGCGAACGTGAGGTCGAGATCCATGCGGTGCTTGTCCTTCGGGCTGTAATTGTAAAAGCCCGTCCACGGACCGGATGGAAATAAATCGTGGGTCACGGGCTTAATCTAAACACCAAACACCAATCTCCAAACACCAAAAATATATTCCAAGTTCAAAAGAACGGGTGCGTCGCAAACAAAACGGAGCGCGAGATATTATCGGACGACTCTCCCTCACCCTAACCCTCTCCCGCCGGGAGAGGGAACATCAGTCGTGTGCCTCGTTTATTTCGGATGCGCCTCCGGCAATTACAGTCGCCTGAGTTCTGGTGAGACTGGAAACGATTCTCCCTCTCCCAGCGGGAGAGGGCCGGGGGTGAGGGAGAAAGCGCAGTTATCTTCGCAACCGTCGCTGGTCATTTTGCCGGTGGTGAAGGTGAGGTTGAGGTCCATGCGATGCTTGTCCTTCGGGCTGTAATTGTAAGAGCTTGTCCACAGACCGGATGGAAAAATGCCGTGGGTCACGGGGTTAATTTGTAATGAGAAGACGAAAAAGCTCCAAGCTCCAATCATCAAACTTCAATCAGACGCTCGTCTATCAGTCCTTGAATGTGTTCGGGCGGGTTATTCAGAGAGACGACTGTGATAGGGGACACCGTTCGAACATGTGCAACCAGTCTCCTCAGAAACCGCCAGTTTTTGCAGCGCAGGCCAGTCGCAAGATTGGGCGGAAGCTCCTGCTCTTTCCCGTCCGACATGTGCAGGATGATATACGTCCACATGAATGTCGAATCCGCCGGTCCCTTGATTTCCTCACGAACAGAAATCTTCTGGATCTGTTTGAGAGCTGCAGCCCCAGTTTGTTTTCCTTCCTGCCACTGTAGCGTGGTTCCGTCGCTCACAAGTTTCAGACGAACACCGAAGACGGCGGGGCGGATCCAAAACAGTGAGAAGAGGGCACAAAACGCCGCCATAAAGTACCGCAACCCGCCTTCGGCAAAACGCCAGGACAAATAGGCACCCGTGGCAGCAACAGCCAAGTTAATTTGTGCGACCCAACGCGCACTACTTTCATAGATGACCATGCTGTTGGGTCTCGGAACGATCATAATTCCGCCGTGCGGCTTTCAAAGTTTGTCGAGATTTGCCAGTTGCCAGAATTGAACCAAAGGCCAGGCGAGAAAATCACGCGTTCCCGGCCGCTTTCCCACGTCCCTTAAACGTCAGTTCCGCAATCCCCGACTTGTCCAATTCGCCAAAGCCGTCCTTCACCATGCGGTCGTATTGTTTCTTGGTCGCGGTGGCGAGCGGGAGGTTCAGGCCCTGTTCCTTGCCCAGCTTGAGCGCGATGCCGGAATCTTTTGCGGCATGCGCGGCGGAGAAGAAACAGGAGTGGTCGCGGTTCTGCATGTCCTCGCCGTCGGTCTGAAGCACGCGGGCGTTCGCGCCGGTTTGCGAAAAGACTTCGCGCAGCATCGTGAGGTCGAGTCCGAGCGCCGCGCCCAGGCCCAGACCTTCCGCCAACCCGGCGGTGTTGATGTTCATCACCATGTTGACCAGCGCCTTGACCTCGGCGGCTTTGCCGGCGGGTCCGATGTAGCGGAGCAATTGGCCTTCGTTGCTCAACTTCACGAGGATCGGTTTGACGCGCTCAAAGACCTCCTGTTTGCCGCCGCACATGAGATACAGCGTGCCCTGCTTCGCCTGCGTGATGCTGGATGCCATGCAGGCTTCGAGCGAACTCGCGCCCTTGGCTTCGCATTTCTGCTCGACCCAGACGTGAACCGATGGACTGATGGTGGCGCAATTGATAAAGACCTTGCCCTTGGCGCGCGACAACAAGCCGCCGCCGAAGATTTTCTTCATCGCCTTGTCGTCGGTGACGACGGTGATGATGACGTCCGACAGCGCAGTGACGACCTTCAACTGGTCAGCGGCCACGCAGTCATTGCCGAGTTCCTGCGCGAGCGATTGCGCCGCGGCGGTGTTGACGTCATAAACCGCGGCGATGGGATAGCCACATTCCTTCAGCCGGCGGGCCATGTTGGCGCCCATGCGTCCGACTCCGACGAATCCAATTTTTTCTGACATAATGTTTTTGGGTTAAGGGTGAATTCAGTTCAAGCACCGGGTTGATTCACCACGAAATACACGAAAACTGCCGATCTCGAATGCCCGTCTCGCAACCGTTTCCTTTCGTGTATTTGGTGTATTTCGTGGTTTCAACTCTGGGTTTGGGTTCAGTTCAGGTCGAAGCAAAGAGCAAATCAGAGTGGGGTTCAATCTGAAAAATAAAGAAACGCTCTAACCACGGATGACACGGATGGACACGGATAACGGAGCGCGGGTCTGTGAGCCGCAGAAATGTGGAAGGTGATTGTGATGCGTGGGCGCTGCGGCTCACAGAGCCGCGCTCCAATGTCAGCTGGGAATCCGTGGCCATCCGTGTCATCCGTGGTTCAATGCTTTTGCTCTGCGTTCGCCGCGTCGTGGTTCTTCTTCAGGTTGGCGAGCATGTGTTTGATGTCGAACGCGCCTTTCACGCTCACGTAAATCGTGATGGTTGAATACCAGATGACGCAGGCCCAGACGAGCCAGAACCAGATTGAGTGTCCGTGGGTCATGATTTTTTCTCCGAATGCGGTTTAAGCAGCGAGCCGATGACCATGCCCAGCGTTGCGGCCACGAACGCGGCGATGCCGGCAGTGTCCTTGCCGATGGATGCAGCGAATTTCATGGTCGCCGGGATTTTTTCCATGCTCAGGTGCGCGATGGGCACGGCCGCGCCAAGGATGATGGCGCCGAGTGCGCCCCAATTGTTCGCGCGTTTCCAATAGCAACAGGCAACGAGCAGCACGGACATGCTCGACAAGTAAATCGAACCGGTGAGCAACAGGTACGACCAGACGTTGCCTTCGATCTTGTAAAGCAGGCCGAACACGAGCAGATACACCCCAATGAGCGCGACGATGCAGCGATTCCAGAGAATCGCGCGCTTGTCTGACTGTCGCTGGCGGCGAAAGGGCGCAAGGATGTCGTTGTAGATGACACTGCCCCAACTGAGCATGTAGCTTGAATCGGTGGACATGTCGGCGGCGAGCATCGCGGCGATGAGCAGGCCCATCAGGCCGATGGGAACGAACACGCTGAGGAATTTCGGCATCGCGTGGAGCGAGGCGTCGTTGAGCTTGTTGTCGGCCCCCGGCGGGAGCGCCTTGATCTCCGCCTCAGAAAGTTGCGCCAGCGGCTGGCCGGGTTTGGACGCGGAGATTTTTTCCTGGATGGCGGGCGGGACTTGCGCAAGTTCGTCGGCGGTGAGCTGTTTCAACGGTTGCCAGCCCAACATGGCCAGCGCCGCGATGCCCCACAGGCCGGGAATGATCCAGCGGCAAACGAAGAAGAAGCTCGTGCGGGTGTAAACCTTGCGACCGGTGCGGGTGTCTTTCGCGGAGAGCAACCGGGCGATGGTCGTCTGCCAGGTGAGCGTGGCGGCGGTGTTGCCAAGGATTTGCATGATGACGAACGCCCAGCCGAGATTCGGGTTCGTGATGGGATTGAACCCGCCCGCGCCGTGGTGGTGTTCGACCGTGGCGACCAGTTTTTCCCAGCCGACCTGATGCAGGATCATCAACGTCACGATGAGCAGGCCGAGGCTCATCACGACAAATTGCAGGAAGTCGGTGACCAACACCGAGAGCATCCCGCCGAGAATGGTGTAAACCGCCACCATCACGAGCAGCGCGGTCATCATCAGGGCGAGGTACTTGATGTCGAAACCGCACACCAGGCAGAGGAAGTCGCCGCCGATTTTGAGGAAGACGCCCATGTTGAGCAAACCGCCGAACACGATGACCACGCCGGCAAGCCAGCGGACAAATTTGCCGAAACGCTTTTCAAAAAGTTCCGGCAAGGTCATCGCGCCCGAGTCGCGCAACGGCTTCACACAGAAACCCGTGACGCCGATAAGAAACATCGCGATGGCCTGACAGAGGCCGGGCCACGCGCCGGCAAATCCGTTGTTGTAACCGGCCTGCGCGGTGTACATGCAGGTGATGATGCCGAATTCCGTGGCCGCGAGCGACGCGATGCCGAGATAGACGTTCATCTCGCGGCCCGCGACGAGGAAGTCCTCCACGCGCGACACGTATTTGCGGACCATCAAGCCGGCGATCATGGTCGCGAGCAGGTAAACGCCGACGATGCTGCCGTCCAAGAGCCAGTTGAAGTGAGTCATGGTTGTAAAAAGAGCAGGTGAGCAGGTGAGCAGGTGGGCAGGTGGGATTTCCTGCTGTGCCCGCGCTTCTCACTTTCCCATTTTCCCACTTTCCCACTTTTCATTTCGCGTTTGAGCGCCTGGTGTCGGCTGTTTCTCATTTCGCTCCTTTCACCAGGACCGGAATGGAGTAAAGCGACGTGCGCGCGGTGATGAACAGCGTTTTGCCGTCCTTGCCGCCGAAGCACAGATTCGCCGGTGTTTCGGGCACGAGGATTTTGCCGATCAACTTCCCGTCCGGTGCGAAAATATGAATGCCGTCGCCGGCGCTCGACCAGACGCGGCCTTTCGCGTCGCAACGAATCCCGTCGGGCACGCCCTTGTCAATCTGACAGAACACCGCGCCGCCGGTGACCGTGCCGTCCTTTTGCACGTCAAACACACGAATGTGCCGCGGTTGGCCGGAGTCTGCCACGTATAGCTTCTGCTCGTCCGGCGAAAGGCAGATGCCATTGGGTTTGTCGAAATCTTTCACCAGCACGGTCAATGCTTTCGTTTTTGGGTCGAAGCGGAAAACGAAGCAACCCTCGTAATCGTGCGGGTTCTTGCCCAAACCATAGTCCGGGTCCGTGAACCAAATTGAGCCGTCCGATTTCACCGCCGCGTCGTTCGGCGAGTTGAACTTCTTGTCGCCGAAGCGGTCCACGAGCGTCACCGACGTTCCATCCGCATCGAGCCGGCTGACCCGTCTGCCGCTGTGTTCGCAACTGATCAGACGGTGCTGTCGGTCCACGGTATTGCCGTTGGCATTGAAGCTGGGTTTGCGAAATGTTGAAAGCCCGTCCTTGGCCGTCCACTGCTTGAGTTCATCCGCGGGGATATCGCTGAACACCAGATAGCCGCCATCGCGCGGCACCCACACCGGGCCTTCGCAGAATTTCATGCCGGTGGCGAGCTTTTCAACTTTCGCGTCGGGGGCGACAATCTTCCTGAATTCAGCTTCGTCCCGCACATCGAAGTCGGCGGCGACGGTGGGCAATTGGAAGGAGCACAAAACACAAAGCACAAAGCTCAAGCAAAGCAACCAGGTCCAATGCTCAACCACGCGGCAATGAGCGCCTGCCCGACCGATTGGAGTTTGGAAAGCTGAAGCTTCCCTTGATCTTTGAACTTTGAGCTTCGAGTTTCTCAAGGTCTTTTGCATGAACGGAGCAGGTGTTTAGCAGGAAGCACCCAGCCCGTCACTGAGATTTTTTTGGAGAATTGTTTGGACGGAGCGCGGCACTCCGGGCCGCAGCGGAATGGACGTACGGAACCTCGGGATGTTTCAAACCCTCATCCAAGTTCGCACGAACTGCGGTCGGGACGACCGCGCTCCGGCTACGGCGACACGGGCACAGCGTTGATTTCGATTTCCTTCGCGCCGCCCAGTTGTGCGCGGCCGGAGATGCGGGAGTTGTTGAGCAGCATCGGAAGTTGCTGGGCTGGCAGGTTGTTCAGCCTCACATTCCCGCCGCTGGCCGGAATCTTGGTCTGCGCTGCGGCCAAGCCGTTCGTCAACGCCACAAAGTTCCAGGTGAAGACGACCGGCTGATTGAGCGTGCGATTGGTGCCCGCGACGCGATACCCAAAGTCTTGCGCGCCCGGCAAGTCCCGCGGGGTCGCGCTTGAGGATGGAAGCGCCGCAGGCTTGGCGCCGCTCCCCGCGGCTATGCTGCCGCTGGTTTTTTTCCTCAATTCGTCGTTCGCGACAGCCATTGCCACCGGCGTGTTCAGGTCGCCGACGTAGGTCGAGCCGTCACCGTCAATGACGCGCAATTGATTGCCGCTTTGCTCAACTTGAAAGTTGGCGAGCACGGAAGCGGCGGGCGCGGACCTCGCCGCCTTTTCATTGCCCGATGCGGGGAGGCGATTGGCGAAGGCTTGCGAGTACACTTGAACGCTGTCTCGATCGCTGCTGCCACCGGATGCTTGCCGGTAGTATCTCCCGGACGCGTCGGGTGCGACGGCCGCTGGTTGATTGGCTTCGAGGCCGTGAACGCCGGAAAGATCGTCCTTGGGAGCGTTGTCGAGACGGTAGTCCCAGCCAGGCTTGGGCGACGCAGCCAACGCCAGGCCCAATGTTTTTGTCCGCTCGTCACCAACAGCGGCGGTCGGTTCGGCCAACGATCTCCCGACGGCGGGAGTTTGACTGCGCGCTTCGGGAGGCGTGGCCGCCCGCGCAAGTTCGTTGGCCGCGACGCGTCCGCTTTCCCGTTTCAATTGCGATTCCGCTGATGTGGTGGACGCGAAACCGCTGATATTGGCCTCGTCACGCTCCTTGCGGCGAACGGCCGCATCTGCCATCGAAAGGGTGAATTTGTCCCCGGCAGCTTTCGACTGGATGCCGCCTTGCGCGGGCGGGCTTGACGGGCTGGCTGCGGGCGCGGGTGACATGGCTCGGTCCGTCTCCAGCGCCTGGAATGATTCGGCGACCCCGGCGGGTGCTGTGACAGAAGCTGCGGGCGCAGGCGCACGCTTTGCCATTTGGAGTTGGTCTCCAGACTTTTCGCGCATCCCGACCAACGCCCAAAGGCCCACACCCAACACCACCACGACCGGCACAGCCCAAATCAGATGCGCTCGCCAGCCAATCAAAATCTGCACCCAGGCTGGCTGTCGTTCGTCGCCTGCCGCCGAGCGTTTGGCAAATTGCCGCGCCACCTCGCCCTGCAACAGCCGCCGTGTGGCCGGATGCATGGCCAACGGCTCGCCGTCATCGTCGCGACGCTTCTTCGCGTAGCGGCGGAGCAGTTTTTCAATTGGGCGCTCGTCGTTCATCAATCAGCTACAAGTTAGACGGGAAAGCTCCAGATTTCTCCCGCGAAATCATTTTCCGCGTAATGGCCTCCAGCCGGTCCAGGCATTTGCTCAGGCGAGAGCTGACGGTTTTGGGGTTGAGCTGCAACTCAGCGCTCAACTCCTCGTAGCTCAAATCGCCAAAGTAACGCAGTTCGATGATCTCGCGGCAAGGTTCGCCAATCTGGTCGAGCGCCTCGCGGATCAATTCGACCTTTTCCACGTTCATCAATTCGACGTCGGGAGTTGGCGCGGTATTGGGCGGGTCTATCGTCAAACCGGTTTCCGGGTCTTCGGCCTGGAGCGAAAGCGGCGTCTGGCCGCCGCCGCGCTTGGCGGCGTGTTGGCGTTCGCGGTAATCGCGCGCCTTGTTCGCGGCGATGCGGAACAGCCAGGTTTGAAACTGGCTGCCGCCTTGAAAGGAATTGAGATTGCGGATAACGGAAAGAAAAACTTCCTGACAAACCTCCTCCACATCCTCGCGCGTAAAGTCGGACGCCAGTTGGAAGACAAAGCGCCCCGCCGCCGCGTAGTGCCGATCGAACAATTCGTCCCACGCTTCGGCGTCGCCCCGCCGGCAGCGCGCCAGCAATTGAGCCTCGCCATCCATCGTGGGTTTGACTCTAGCGCGCGGCCCGGCGTTTGAACAGATTTAGTGAGGTTCGCGTTGGTTGGACTGCATTCTAATTCGCACGCGTCGGCTGGTCGCGGACTTCTCCCTCACCCCCGCCCTCTCCCGCTGGGAGCGGGGGAATCGTTCTCCGTCTCACGGCAATTCACGCGACGAGTTTTGCCGAATGATCGTAGGATAACTCTGACAGCCGACGGCGGTTCCCTCTCCCAGCGGGAGAGGGTCAGGGTGAGGGAGAATGCGTCGAACACGTTTGATGTCGCCATGCACAAATTCGGCCGTGTGTCCTCAATCACTCAAACTGAAAATTCCGCTTCTGACCCTGTTCGCGGATGACGGAGATGACGACCGCATCGAGCGTGTTCGTGCCAGCGGCTTCCTTCATTTTCTGCGCCACGTATTTTTCGCGGTCGGTGTTGAGCTGTTTGATTTTCCCCTGCAATTGCTCGCGTTCCCTGGCGTTCTTTTCGATGTAATCTTTGCGTTCTTCGACGGTCATCTTCTGCATCTCAGCGGGGAGGTCTTCCTGCTTCACTTTTGTGATCGTAAGACTATCAGCCTTGGCGGCGTCCACCAGGTCCCAGCTTTCGTTTCGATAGAACGCCGAGGACTTGGCGATGGACCGCTGCACCACGGCGCCCGACGCCGGAGCCAACGCCGCCGCGTTGGCATCCTGTTCCGCCTGACGTCGCGAGCTTTCGCCGCCGGCGCGGCCGTACGCCAGATACGTTTTGTTCAACTCCACACCGAGCTTGGCGATCTCCTTGTCCTGCGGCGCTTCGATGCTCACCACGGCGCGGTTGTGATCAATCACCAGATATTTTCCGTCAGCGAGGTCGGCGCCGTCCTTCCACTTGGTGTTCACACCCTCGGCTTCGCCACCGCAATGAATCGTATTCACGATGATTCCCTTGGTGATCGCGGCCTTGCAGGACTCGGCGTAATTCACCGGCCCTTGCGTGAATGGTTCGTTGCCGGCGATGAAGATGACCTTGTAAACGTCCGAGCGCGAACTCCAATCGAGGTCGTCCACCGCGTGTTTGATGACCCAGCCGCAATATTCGTCGCCGCCGTTGGTCCGCAGCGCGAATAACTCCTCCGAAATCTTGTCGAGGTCGGTCGTCATTGGTTGGATTTGCCGAATCCAACCCGACCCGCGTGACAGGCTGCTCTTGCCATATTCGTAGAGTGCCACCTGCACTTCCGGCACGACGCCGTTTTGCTTGGCCTTGATGAATTCATTGCAGATTTTCCAAAGCTGGCTTTTGGTCTGTTCGATCAGGCCCTGCATGCTGCCGCTGGTGTCCAGCAGAATGGCGATTTGGACGAGGGGCTTTTTGGTTTCGTTCGCTGAAGTGTCTTTGGCAAAGAGGATCGAAGGAAGGACAAGCGCTGACGCAAGTAGGGCGGTTGAAAGCCATCCCCTCACCCCGGCCCTCTCCCGTCCGACGGGAGAGGGAGATTCGTTTTCCGGTCGCTTGGAATGTTGAGCGACGGAGTTTGCCGTCCAGTCGTTGAAAAATGCGGGACAGCCGATGGCTGTCCCCTCTCCGATCGGATGGGAGAGGGTCAGGGTGAGGGTGGATTTGTTTTCGTTTCTCATAATTTTCCTTTCAGTGTGTTACTCGTAAATCTCGTAAAGCGTCCCATCCAATTCAAACTGGACGTTTTGGCCAAGCGCCAGCCACGGGAGTGCCTTCGAGTTCTTCGCGGCAAAGGCGAAGTATTCCGTCGAGTTGAACTGGATGCGCTGCAGCTTTGCGTTCTGGAATTTTTGCGCGGCGGCGTCCACCCATTGGTTGCTCGTGTTTTGGAAGAAGTTCTTCCCGGCGATGAACTGTCCGTTCTGCGAGTATTGCGCGAGTCGGACTTTTGAGTCGGGTGAAGGCGCAGCAGTGGAGGACGGCAATGTCGTGACGCCGAGCGCGCGGTTGGCCTCGGAAAAGCTGTCGGAAGCCGCCGCTGCGGGCGCTTGCGCGGATTTCAACGCGTAGCCGGAGCGCGCGCCGGCCAAGGCCTTGTCGCCGGATTGATCCGACCGGAAGTATCGGTAATTTTCCGCCGCCTCGCGCCGGGCCATTTGGTCCTCGCCCAATCGCCCCAACGATTGCATTGCCAGCGGCACGCCGCGACGATCTTCATCCTCGACGATCAGGTATGCCGTGTAGGGCGTGACGATGCCGTATTTGCGGGCGAGTTCCGTAACCTCATCTTTCAACTCCGCGTTCTCGCCGTGCAGACGAATTTCATCGAGCAAGTAGCCAACCCGCCGTGTGGCCCACAGGCGGGGGATGAATTCGTGCTCGTCATCGTAACGCGGAAAGCGCACCTCGTAGGTGAACTTGCGGGTCGCACCGCTCACCGTCCCCTCAAGCACAACGGCCGAGTTGCCTTTGCCGGAAAAGCGACCCACGAGCACGATCTGATCGCCACGGAACAAATCAGGGAGCGGCGAGGGATGGAGTTTCGTCACGCGCACATCGCCCGTGAATTTGAGCGTCGGATTCGCCAACACCGGTTCTTTGATCTTCGAGAAGAAGTTTGAAACCTTCACTTCCAGGTCTTCTTCGGGCAGCACGTATTGGCTGACGGCGCGCGTTTCCTCCGTGATTTTGTCGAGCAGATGCGTGTTCACATCCGTGCCGATGCCGAAGCAGAACACACGCGTCTGATCTTCGTTCCGGCGTTTCACATTGCTGACGATTTGATTTTCGTCCGTCGTGCCAATGGTGGGCCGGCCGTCGGTGAGAAAAATAATTACAAAGGGACGACCGTCTTGCCGACCAGGACGTAACGCCAGCGCTTTGCTCAGGGCATTGTCAATCGCCGTGCCGCCGATGGGTTTCAACTCCTTGATGAAATCGTTCGCCTTCTCGCGGTTGCCGTCGTTCGCGCGGACGAGATTGTCGAACAGCGGCTCGACCTCAGTCGAGAAACGAATGACCTCAAAACGATCTTCATCGTTGAGATTCTCCACGCAGAATTGAAGCGCCTTTTTGGCCTGCTCCAGTTTCTTGCCCGCCATCGAACCGGACGTATCGAGCACGAACGCCACGTCCTTCGGGACAATTTTCTTTTTGTCCACGTCCATGCCCGGCGATGCCAGCAACAGAAAATACCCATCACGGTCGCCGGTCTTGTGCGCGATGAGATTCACGCCCAATTCATCCTTCTCCGGGGCGAAGTAGAGTGCGAAGTCCGTGTCCGGCTTTGCATCGGCCGTCTCAAATCCAACCGTGGCGCTGCGCGAGCCGTGGCGTTTGATTTCAACCGAGTGGCTCGGCGAGTAAATGGACTTGAGCGGCTGTTGGCTTTCGAGTTCCACCTTGATGCTCACGCTCTTGATCGGCTTGGCAGAGAATTTTTCCGTGTTGAGCGGATAGATATAACTCACGAGGCCAGCGTCGGATTTAAGCAGTTGCGTGTAACGCAGGGTAATCCGCTTCTTCCCGTGCGGTTCGATGGGGAAAATGCGCACCTTGAACACGTCGCGGTCGGCGTATTCGAGCAGCGCGGGGTCTTTGGCCTTGCGCACGATGTCCTCGTAAATCCGGCGCGCCTTGTCCGCGGGCAGCAACTCGGCCTCGACCTGTTTGCCGCCGATGTCCATCGTGAACTTGTCAATCTGCGCGCCCTTGGGGACGGGAAACAGATACGTGCCTTCGAGCCGCGACGGGTTCGGATTGTAAAACTCCTGGTCCACCGACGTGGTGGCGATCTGGCCGTCAATCTTCACGTTGACGTGGTGGTAAGCGACCTCCAGCGGCGCGAAGATGTAAGGCCGCGGCGGCGGAATCGGTCGCGGTGGCCAGATGGGCGGCACAGGATGCGGTGGACGCCAATGCGCCTCGTCCACAACGATGAACCCGTCCGCGCGACACTGCGTCGCGGGCAAAACCAAACCGGACAGAACCAGCAAAGCCGACAGAGCAAGAATCCGTTTCATGCTCCGTTGGACGGGAGGGGCGGGAAAATGCTCCCCACTGATTTTGGGAGGGACGCGTTCCATCCGTATCCCAGAAATCAAATTACTCTGGCAGCGGCTTGCCTTTGGTTTCCGGTGCGAAGGGCAGCAGACAAAGACCGATGACGTAGATTAGCGCGATGGCACTGGCGGCGCGGCCAAATCCGCCCAGCACCGTCACCAGCCAGCCGGTGAGGAACGGGCCGGCGGATGCCAGCACGCGACCGACATTGAAGCAAAATCCCGCGCCGGTGGCGCGCAACCGGGTGGGATACAATTCCGGCAGATAAATCGGAAAGCCGCTGAAGATGCCGTTGTTGAAAAAACCCAGCAGCGGCAATAGCAACAACACGTGCTGGTAGGAACGCGGTGTGAGAAAGGTTACCGGTAACATCACCAGACTGCCGAGGCACATGAGGCCGAACACCACACGCCGTCCAAAGCGGTCCGCCAACGGACCAAAGCTCAAATAGCCCACCAGCGCACCGGCATTGAGCATCATCGTGGCGTAACTGATCCGGCTCGTGACGGCAGCGGCATCAAGTCCGTGCAATTCGGGCGACGCGCGCAACAGCGTGGGGGTCCAGTTGGTCGCGCCCCACAGACCAAACACGGCCACGAACGCGAGGCCTGAGCCGACGAGTGTCGGGCGACGCAATGCCGGCGAGAACAGTTCAGCGAGCCTCGGTTGGGTTTTGGCGGATGCCTTTACTTCGTCGCGCGCCTTGAGCCAGCGTTCCGGTTCCTTCACCCACATGCGCACGAGCAACGCCACGACCGCCGGGGCGACGCCGACGACAAAGATGGGTCGCCAGCCGTGGTCACGGAGGAGCAGGTTGATGAGCGCCGCGATAAAAAAGCCCGCAGCCCAGGCGGATTGGAGGATACCAGCGGCCTTGGCGCGTTTGTCCTCGGGCCAGACTTCCGCGACGAGCGCCGCGCCCGCCGCCCATTCGCCGCCGATGCCCAGCGCAGTGAGAAACCGGTAGATGCCGAGTTGCCACCAGGTTTGCGACAGCGCCGCCATGCCGGTGAACACGGCATAAATCAGAATTGTACAAATGAGCACCTTGGTTCGCCCAAAGCGGTCCGCCAGCAAACCGAACAACACGCCGCCCAACGCCCAGCCAATCAGGAAAACCGAGAGGATGAATCCGCCATACTTGGCGACGGCGCCGGCCGTCGGGTCAATGCCGCCGGCAGCGAGCAA
This sequence comes from uncultured Bifidobacteriaceae bacterium, assembly GCA_964458575.1. Taxonomy (GTDB): domain Bacteria; phylum Verrucomicrobiota; class Verrucomicrobiia; order Limisphaerales; family JADLHS01; genus CAYWMD01. The sequence continues at coordinate 56,567 of CAYWMD010000040.1, forward strand.
ATCGTGCAGCGCCGGGTGCAAGACCAGCGCATAGATTGTGGCGTCCATGGCGTCGAATACCCAACCCAGCCACGCGACGAAGAGCACGAGCCATTGATAGCGCGTGACGCCGTGATGCCACGAAGTCCGTTGCACGGGCGCAGGTTATGACGGCAGGAAAATCGATGGCAAGAAAATGGGAGGAAGAAGGCAGGATGCCTTGGCTTGCCTGCCATCAATTTTCCTGCCGGTTAGGCCGCGATGGCCGCGCGGATTTGCTTCAACAGCACCGGCACGGCCTGCCACGGGTCTTCGGCCGCTTCGTATTCGAGCGTGAAGTAGCCCTGGTAGTTGGCATCACGCAAGAGTTTCACCACGCGCGCGAGGTCCGCCGGCTCCTTCTTCTTTTGACCGCGTCGCACGATTTCCGATTTATACTGCACGTTGATCGCGTAGGGCGCGCACCTGGCCAGATCGGCATAGGGATCGTCCGTTTGAAAATTGCCCGTGTCGAGGTTGATCCCGACCCACGGACTCTTGACGGCGCGGATGATATCGAGCAAATCCTGCGGTTCGGTGACGATGCCGTGGTGGTTTTCCAAACCAAGGAAGATTCCTTTGCTGCCGGCGTAAGCCCCGCACTCGTCGAGCGCATCAACGCACCGCTGTTTCGCCGCGGAAATGTCCTTCTCCTGGGACGGACCGGCGAAGACGCGGATGTGCGGCGCGCCCAGGAGGGCGCAGTAATCCACCCATTTCTTGACGTGGGCAATATGCGCATCGCGCTCCGGGCCATTGGGCAGGGCGAAATTGTTGCCCACGGCCGAGCCGCTGACGGCCACGCCACGGAAAAAGGCGTGTTGCCGGAGCTTCAGCAGGTAGTGGGTGTCGAAGCCTTCGGGAAAATAGTAACTCGTCAATTCCGCGCCATCGCAACCGTGGTCGGCACAGTAATCCACGAAATCGTCCATGGAAATTCGCTTGTCCGTGGTCTTGGTCTTGGCCGTGGCCTTCTTCTTCGAGTTGGATTCGAAATATTGCCGGAAGGAGTAGGCCGCCAGCCCCAGACGCAGTTTCGACGACCCGGAACGTTTAATCGGCTCGATGGCGTGGACGACCGAACGGCCCAGAACACCGAGGCTGGCGAGGGTCAGGGCCGTCTGGCCGGCGGTTTTGAGGAAATCGCGGCGGCGGAACGAATTATTCATTTCGTTTGGAAACTAAGCGGCCCGCCCGCGCGGCGGAAGAAAAATCTGCCAACCGGTTGTCAGGCAAAGTACGGGCGCAAATTTGCATTGTCAGCCTCCATCGCCGGGCGTAGATTCTAGCGCAGTTGATTTGGTTATGTCCGACGACAGTAGAAACCAGCTTCCGGCCAACGATTTGTTGAAGAACTCTTCGCTCTATCGCGAGTTTCAGGCCGAGCGCGAGGAGATTCTCAAGCACAAGTGGATTGAATCCGAGAAAGCCGGGCACGACATTGGCTTCGAGCGGGCGCTGACCGACTGGATCGTCAAGCACCGCTCCAAATGGCGGAAAACCCGGCAGACGGCTGGCAGTTAAATATTTTTTGACCCAGTTCCTTTAAGGCGGCCCGGTGAGGTCGCGAAGGACAGCGATGAATTGCAATCTGACATCAGCGGACCTTGCGAGGTGCGGGGTTCGCATTTTTGTTTCCAGCGCAAACTCTCCGGCGGAATTCCGAATCAAGCTCCAAGCTCCAAGCTCCAAACTCCAGAGCAGCACCAAGCTCCAATCCTCAAATCCTGCGCTCGAACGATCCGCTTTGAAGTTTGATATTTGGAATTTATCTGGTGCTTGGTGTTTGGAATTTGGATGTTTAACCTGCCGTGCCTGATCCCACCGTCATCCTAAACGCCACCGCCATCGCGCGCGCCTTGACGCGCATCGCCCACGAAATCGCCGAGCGCAACGAGGGCGGTGAAGAAGTCGTGCTCGTCGGCATCCAGCGTCGCGGGGTGCCGCTGGCCGCCCGCCTCAGCGCCCTCCTCGCCGGCATCTGGAATCACCCCGTGCCCACCGGCAGCCTCGATGTGGCCATGCACCGCGACGATCTCGACCACCGCGCCGCGCCGGACATCCATCCCACGGTGATTCCCTTCGACGTGACCGGGCGCACGGTGGTGCTCGTGGACGACGTGCTGTTCAACGGGCGCACCATTCGCGCGGCGATGGATGCGTTGAACGATTTCGGCCGGCCCAAGCGGATTCAACTGGCGGTGTTGATTGACCGCGGCCATCGCGAGTTGCCGATCAAGGCGGACTTCGTTGGCAAAAACGTGCCCACGTCGCTGGAGGAAAAAGTCCGCGTGCGTGTCGGTGAGCCGGGCGCGGAAGACGAAGTGGTGGTGGAACGAAAATGAACGCGGCCACGAAAAGGCACAAAATGCGCAGAACACCGAAATCGCTCCCTCTCCTCTGCAAAGCGGAGGAGAGGGCCGGGGTGAGAAGGGAAATTTCAGGCGACCTGCTTGAAGAAATTGTTTGCGTCTTTTGTGCCTTTTTGCGGCCCTCCCTCTCATGAGCTGGAATCGCAAACATCTCCTCGACATCGAATCGCTCACGGCGGACGAAATCCTCACCGTACTCGACACGGCCAAGGCGTTCAAAGCCGTCGGTCAACGTGCCATCAAAAAAGTCCCGGCCCTGCGCGGCAAAACCGTCGTCAACCTCTTCATCGAACCGTCCACCCGCACCCGCACCAGCTTCGAGTTGTCCGAACAGCGCCTCTCCGCCGACATCGTCAATTTCAACGCCGACGCGTCGTCCCTGAAGAAAGGGGAAACCCTCAAAGACACCGCGCGCAATCTCGAAGCGTTGAACATTGATTTCATCGTCATCCGCCACAGCGCGGCGGGCGCGGCACAATTTTTGTCACGCGTACTCGACGCCCACGTCATCAACGCCGGCGACGGCGCGCACGAACATCCCACCCAGGCGTTGCTGGACACCTTCACCATCCGCGAGCGCAAAGGCCGCATCGAAGGACTTAACGTCACTATCCTCGGCGACATTGCGTTCAGCCGCGTGGCGCGGTCCGACGTGTGGGCGCTCACGAAACTCGGCGCGAAGGTCACGCTTTGCGGCCCGTCCACGCTCGTGCCGCGCGCCTTCGAGCAAATGGGCTGTCGCGTCACCCACAACGTGGAGGAAGCCATCCGCGACGCGGACATCATCAACCTCCTGCGCATCCAGCACGAGCGCCAGCGC
>CAYWMD010000041.1:0-59546 GCA_964458575.1 uncultured Bifidobacteriaceae bacterium
AACGTCGCCCTCTGGCACGAGCGCGACATCAGCCACAGCAGCGTCGAGCGCATCATCTTTCCGGACAGTTGCACGCTGCTCGATTACATGTTCGGCCTGCTCACGCGCCTGATGGATGGCATCGTCGTGTATCCGGCGAACATGAAGAAGAATCTCGGCCTCTCGCTCGGCATGTGGAACAGCCAGACCGTGCTGCTCGCGCTCATCAAGAAAGGCCTCACGCGCGAGGCCGCCTACAAACTCGTGCAAGACGCGGCGATGAAGACGTGGGAAGTCAAACACGCCGGCCGCGACGACGCGGATTTCGTGGAGCAACTCAAAGCCACGCCCGAAGTGGCGAAGCATTTCAAGAAGGGCGAGCTCGAAGCGCTTTGTTCGCTGGATTTTCATTTCAAGGAAGTGAACAGCCGCTTTAAGAAGCTGGGGCTATGAACTCCGACCGGTCAGACCAGTCTGAAAAGCTACTCCTCCCGCACGGCGGCTACCGCAAGCTCCGCAGCTACAAAGTGGCGCAGGCGGTGTACGACGCCACGGTGGTCTTCTGCCGGCGCTTCCACCCGAACGACCGCCGCATGACCGATCAACTGGTGCAGGCCGCGCGCAGCGGGGTGCGCAATATCAGCGAGGGCAGCGGCATGGCCGCAACCTCGCGCAAGAGCGAGATGAAACTCACGAACGTGGCCCGCGCCAGCTTGTCCGATGAATTGCTCCGCGATTTCGAGAGCTTTCTTGTGCAACGCGGGCTGCGTGTCTGGCCCAAGGATTCGCGCGAAGCGAAGGCGATGCGTGCGCGGTTGACACAAGACCAGGCGACCGATCTGCCGGCGGCAAAACCGGGCACGGTGCGGCTGGCGGGATTATTCGGCTTGTCGGAATTTGTCGAGAAAGCCGAACCGGAACTGGTGGCCAATGCGATGCTCTGCGCCGTGAACCAGGCGGCCTACCTCTTGAAACGCCAGCTCGAAAGCCAGGGCGACACCTTTGTGAAGATCGGAGGGTTTACAGAGAAACTGTATGGTGCGCGGAAACGAGTGGTGTCGGCCAAGCCCGACAGGTCAGACCAACCACCCGCCTGCCCCAACTGCGGCAAGCCCATGGTAAAGCGCACCGCCCGCCAGGGCAGCAAAGCGGGCCGGTCGTTCTGGGGCTGCACGGCCTACCCGGACTGCAGGGGCATACAACCTCTCTCAACGTGAAAACTTCTCCAACGCAACAGCTCCAACACGACCTGCGCCGCCTGTTCCGCAGCATGGATTTCGTGTCGCGGCAGCCGGCGTTGAAGCGGGACACAGCGGAGGCGCGGCGTTTCGCGGAAATTTATCAGCAACTTGGACTGGCGTGGGAATTCCTGGCGCTGCAATGCCAGCATCGCAGCGGCTGGCGCAAATTGCGCGATGGCAAATCTGCCTGCAAGGTGTGCGGACTGATTCGCGGGATGAAGGAGCAATGGGTGCTGCTGCCGCGTGACGGGAAGAAAGTCATTGGACGCCGGGCGATGCCAAACTCGAAGCGCATCTTCCCGAATCGCAAGGCGGGCACGGTGGTCAATGACACGATTGATTTCCGCGGCGCGAAGTTGAACGTGGAAGTGTTGAACCGGCATCGCAGCACGTCGCGCTGGATGCGCGGGCGCGACTGGACGATTTCGGAGGATCGGCTCGTGCGAGTGGAGGAAGACGGTGTGGAAGTGAGCTTCTGTTCGTTTCAGGTGGCGGTGAAATTGCGCAAGCACAAGCGCGGCGAGATGCCGCCTTACACGCATTTCGTATCGGAACTGCCGCGCAAGTTTTTGAAAAGATTTCCCGTGATGCTGCAATTCGACCAGCGCAATCGCTTTACCGGCCTGGTGATTTTCAAACCCGAACGCAATACCAAGTGAGCCAGCCATCGGACCATTCTTCCTGGCAGAGCAAATCAAACGACATCGTGGTCTTCATGGTGCGGCGCGAAACGAAGTGCGCTGAGTGCGGGCGCGAGTTGTTTGACGGCAATCTGCTGCGCATGGAGGACAACCGCCCGCTCTGCCTGGATTGCGCCGATCTTGGCCATCTCGAATTTCTCGGTTCGGGCAACACGGCACTGACGCGGCGGGCCACGAAACATTCGCCGTTGCGGGCGGTGGTGGTGCGTTGGGCGCGCGCCCGAAAACGTTACGAGCGTCAGGGAATTCTCGTGACACCCGAAGCCATCGAACAAGCGGAAGCGGAGTGCCTGGCCGACGAGGAGCGTCGCGCCCGCCAACGCGAACGCGCGGCGGAACGGCGCGAAGTGGAAGATCGCCAATATGAGGCCGGCGTCGCCGAAAAACTGCGCGCGATGTTTCCCGGCTGCCCGGTGGAGGAAACGGCGCGGATTGCGGCCTGGACCTGCCGGAAACACTCCGGCCGGGTGGGGCGTTCGGCGGCGGCAAGGGAACTCAACCCTGAAGCCCTTCGACTCGCGGTGGTGGCGCACATCCGGCACGAGCACACGAAGTATGACGAGTTGCTGATGAAACACGGCGACCGGCAGTTGGCGCGGGCCGAGGTGCGAGGCAAGATCGAGGCAGTGCTGGAACGATGGGAGCGGCAGGCCGCTCAGTCGTGAATTGACGCTGCGGGCAAATCCCGGTCGCGGTCGCCCGGACGGACGGACGCGCGAGCGGTGCCGGTGCGAGAATGCAAAATCACAATGGTTTGAGCGCGCGTCCTGGCTGTGGTATTCGATCGAGGTGGGAGATGGGGACTGCTGACGTTTAAGCTGGTATTTCCCTCGGAACTGTGTCTGATTGCATCCCATGAACCCCGTTATTCGCCGCTTCATGGCCTTTGCCTTCCTGGTGACAGGCATGGTCGCCTCGCACTCAGCGCAAGTTGTGTTCACGAACAGCTTCGATGGCGCGATGCCGGCGGAAATCCAGCCCGGAAGCGCAACCTTGACGGGAGTCCAAGGCTGCGCGGGCCTGGGTCCGGCGGGAAACCAGTTCGGGGGATCATTCTTGCGCTGTCCCACCGGCACCAACGTCCTATTGACCCTGAGCAATCTGCCGCCGCACACGGCTTTGAGCATCACGATGCTCTTTGCGGCGATTGATTCGCTGGATGGCACCGGCACGTTTCCCAGCGGTGATTTCTTTACGGTGAAACTCGGCACGAATGTCGTCTTCCGCGAATCGTTCGCCAACGCCACACCAGGCCAGATTCAAAGTTATGTGGCCCCGCCGGGCGGTGAGTTGGCCCGCCATGTGGATTTGGGATTCTCCGGTCCCGGCAGCTATTACACGGACAGCGCGTATGATTTTGGCGTGGATTCACGCCTCAGCAATCTGGCTCACACCGGCGCGGTGGCCACGCTGAGTTTTGAAATTGAAGGGCCGGGCGTCCAACCGCTTGATGACGAATCCTGGGCCATGGACAACCTGGGCGTCTCGGTCACGACGCCGGAGATTGTAATCCGGGACATCCACGTTGCCGATCCGAACATCTCGATCACCTGGTCGGCGGTCAGCAACCTTGTTTATCGGGTGCAATCCAAGACGAACTTGGTGAACACGAACTGGGCTGATCTTTCGCCGCTGGTCACAGCAACCAACACGACCGCCACTTTTGTCGAGCCGGTCGGAAACGGAAACAGATTCTACCGGGTGATGTTGATTCAACCCTGACTTCATGCCGGGCGAACTCGAAGCCTTCTGCTCGCCCGACTTTCACTTCAAGGGAGTGAACAGGAATTCCTCCAGGCGAGTGGCCTGCGAACGCATGACGCACGCGAGAATCGCGGTTCGTTCAAAACATAAGGCCAGGAAGGAGGCGGATGCGTCTTGCGATGCGCACAAATTCCTTCCCCCCGCGCGGCTTGAATGGTATAAGTCTTCTCCAGCGTGGTAATCATGAATGCTGGTGCAAAGGATCGAGCTTCGGAGTCAGGTTTTAGCCTTACGGACCTGGTGGTTGTCATCTTTTGCCTTGGTATGCTGGGATTGCTCGTTCTACCTGCACTGGCTTCTTCAACCCCACGCAACGCGATTGCGGGTTGTCTGGCCAACCTGCGGCGACTTCAGGTCGCCGCCGAAATGTATCGGACGGAGAACAATGATACACTAATGCCCAACGCCCCGGCTGGTCTGCCGGTTTCCCAAGTATGGTGTGGGGGAACGGAAAGCTGGGGAAGCAGCGCCGCCAACATTGATCCCTCCTATTACACCAATGCGATCCTTTTGAAGTATCTGCAAAATGACTTGAGCCTGTTGCGCTGCCCGGGAGATGTTGTGCCTTCGGCAAACGGATTTCGAATCCGGAGCTACTCCATGAACGGCCAAATGGGCACGCTTTACGCGCCCAATCTCAATGGCGGTTGGCGTTCCTATGTAAAGGGCAGCGATCTGGTGTGTCCCACGCCCGCCGGTGCGTTTGTATTCCTTGACGAAGCTCCATACAGCCTCGGCGACGGCGATCTTCAATTGTCGCTCAGTACGCCTGGCTATCCTGATGTTCCGGCTGCCTATCTGGACGGCGGCTGCGGTTTTTCCTTTGCGGACGGCCACGGGGAATATCGCAAATGGTTATATCACTCATCTGATCCCAAAGCCGCGATTCGAAATGTTCCGTGCGTGTATGGCGTTTCAGGAGGAGGAGCCTATTGGGGGAGTTCGGGCCTTGACATGGATTGGAAGTGGCTGAGAGACCACGCGTCGTGCCAGAAATGAATGGTGTTCCGATGAGTCCATTGAGGGTCACACGGCCGATTCAGAACCATCCGGGACCAGGCGTCCAAGCTTTGGCACTGTTTCTTTTGATCCTGGCCACCTTGGGCGTCGGTGCCGGCCCCATTCAGCCGGTTTCGATTGTGAATATTCCCGTGTCTCCACCCTCCGGCGGCAGCAGTGATTCGATGTCACCGATCCTCAGTCCGGATGGACGCTACGTTCTCTTCGCCAGCCTTGCGAACGATCTCGTGCTGTTGAACACACCCAATCCCAGCCCGCCGCTGGTGCCGCCGGTAATGAATATCTTCTTGCGCGACCGGTTCAACCAAACCACCAGGCTCGTCAGTATGAATCTCGACGGCACGGGTGCGGGCAATGGAGATTCAGTTCCAGGAGGTATTTCCACGAACGGGCAATTTGCGCTGTTCGAAAGCGACGCGAACAATCTGGTGGCCCAGGACGACAATGATGCCGGCGACATACTTGTTCGCGATTTGGTGAACAATGTCACCGTGCTGGTCAGCGCCAACACCAACGGCGCATTCGCCAACGGGATTTCGCGATCAGCCGAAATGACGCCCGATGGCCGTTACGTGGCGTTTGTCAGTTCGGCCAATGATCTTGTGCCCGAAGACACCAACGGGATCGCCGATGTATTCGTGCGCGATCTCCAGGCCGGCACGACCGTGTTGGCAAGTGTGGGGGCGCAATCAATTACCGGGGGCAGCTCGGAGTTGCCCGCGATTACGCCATCAGGCCGATACGTGGCCTTTTTCAGCACCGCAACCAATCTCGTGCCGGGGGTGAATCTGCCGCCGACCCTCAGCCTGGGAGAAATTTACGTCCGCGATGTGCTGGCCGGCACAACGGCGTGGGCCAGCACCAACTCTCATGCCGCCATGAAAGCGACGGTGAACTATTCAAACGCCATTTCCTGCAATCATGAGATCAGCGATGACGGACAGTTCGTCGCGTTCGAGGCCTGCCCGTTTTCTTTCGACAAAACCCGTTCATGGAAGCGAGGGTTATTGCTTCGCCACAACATCGCTACCGGCGTCACGGACCTGGTGAACACGAACGTTTCCGGTATCGCCGCAGGCTCGGAACTGACCGCACACAGTCTGAGCCTGACGCCAGACGGTCGGTTCATTGCTTTCATTGCGAATTTCTATAACACCAACGGCACGACGACCGCGGTGGCAGTTTGGGACGGACAGAGCAATACGACGGTGGTGGCGAGTCTCGATCTCACTCAAGCCGTGCGCACAAATACATTCTGCGACAGCCCTGCGTTGACGCCGGATGGACGTTTCGTCGCCTTCCTCAGCAATGCGTCAAATCTTACGGCCAATGCTTCGACCGGTATTCATCTCTATCTCCGGGATTTGCAGTCAGCCACCACCACGCTGCTGGACGCCGATACGAATGGCGATACGGCGCCGCTAAACTTGAAGACCCTGCCGCAACTCAGTGACGACGGGAACGCAGTGGCATTCGAGGCGTACGATGAAAATCTGGTGCCGGGTGACAACAACAAAGCTTACGACGTGTTCGTGCGAAACGTTGCCGCCGCCGCGACGGAGTTGATTTCGGTCGGAATTCCCAATCTGCCATCACTCGCGCCCAATGGATCATCGTTGATTGCGAGCGCCTGCCTCAGCACGGATGGCCGCTTCCTCGCCTTCACCAGCGAAGCGGACAATCTCGGTTTCTACGACACAAACGGCTTTCGCGATGTTTACGTCCACGATTTCCAGAGCGGCAGCCATTTTCTGGCGAGCGCTAACACGAACGGGGTTGCCGGTAATGGGCTTTCGACCGATGGGGTCATCAGCGGCGACGGCCGTTTCGTGGCCTTCACGAGCAGCGCCACCGATTTGATTGCAAACGACAACGCAAATATCTCGGACGTTTTTCTTCGTGATCTGCAAAGTGGCACGACAACGCTCGTGAGCATGAATGCAGCCGGCACCGGCCCGGGCAACAATGCGTCTTACTCTCCGGCCGTAAGCGATGACGGACGGTATGTCCTTTTCGTCAGCCGGGCCGGCGATCTCGTGGCGGGCGTGGGGGGTAATGTGAACGGGAATCTGTTTTGGCGCGACATGCTTGCCGGAACGAATCGCGTATTAACAACCGTCCCCCCGGCATACACCTTTCTCTCCGCCGGAATGACACCTGATGGGAAGCGTGTCGTTTACGGCTACGTCTATAATACGACGGCCTATGCTTATGTCTGGGATGCGGACGTGAACCAGAATATCTACACCAATTCCGCTCCGGCATCTGCGGTTTATGGAACGGCCATCAGCCCCGACGGGCATCGGGTCGTCATCCATCGTCAAAACGAAGTGGCCATCATTGACCTCGATACCAGCGCTGAGTTTCTGATTTCCAACTCAACGAACCACGCTCGCTCCCAATTCAGTGCTGACAGCCGGTACGTTGCTTGTGCAGCTGGTACAAATCTCATCTGCGTTTACGACTTCTTGACGGCAAGCAATCTGGTCGTGACCGCGGGCGCCAATGGCGCCGCCGATTCGCCCACCATCAGCCCTGATGGCAGGTTCGTCGCCTACCACAGCGCCGCCAGCAATCTCGTGACGGGCGATAGCAATGGGGTGCCGGACATTTTTGTTTTCGATCAGCTCACGGGAACTACTTCGTTGGTCACACTCAGTCCCATCGGTGGTCGTCCGGCCAACGGAAGATCATTTGGGCCGGTGTTCAGTGCGGATGGGCAAACCCTCTTTTGGCAAAGCTGGGCGACCGACCTTGCGGGACAAACCTTCAATCAGTGCGCGAACATTTTTGCGCTTACTGCCTTTGGAACGAACTCGCTTGGCGCATCCACGGCGCCGAACATCTCGGCCTTTGAGTTAACGTCTTTAAGCGGCTTCGGTTCGTCAGCGAGCGCGGCTGCAATCGCGTGGTCAGCCGTGCCCGGCTCGAATTACTTGGTTCAATTCCGCGATTCGCTCGGTCCAGAGTCGCCCTGGCAGAATCTCCCGGGCACGCCCACGCTGATTGGCGCGGAAGGGTTCATGTTCGACCCCTCGCTTAATGCGACGCAAAGGTATTACCGCGTGGTTGGTTTCTGAACTCGTCGAGCGGAAGAACGGGCTATGAACAGTGATTGGCAATTGCACGTCCGGCGCGAGTACGTCGGGGGAAATCCGAAGTTCGATTTTCCCATCCGGCCGCTGGGCTGGGGCCGGTTGATTGGCGTGTTTTTGGTCGGGTTTGGCTGCGTTTTCATCGGGGGACCGGGAAAGCTGACGTGGTCCTCCATCCAGAAACTCGTCGCGCACGGCTTTGATATCGGCAACTTGATCTTCGCCTTGTTCCCACTGGTCTTTGTGATCGCCGGTTGCGTGCCGCTCGGGATCGGGTTGCTGGTCCTGTTCGGTCGCTGTCGCGTGGAATGGACGGATGGGACGCTGCGGGCGGCGGAAATTCTCGGACCGTTTCGGTGGACGCGCCGCATGCCGCGCAAACCGGTGCGCAAATTGGAGGTCACGGCCGCCACGTCAAAATCTGGCAATGCACCGCCGAAACAGATGGAAAACTTTGCGGGGCTGACCGCCGAGTTTGAGGATGGCTCAAAAAAAGTGGTTGTGCTCGGCTATCCCAAGGACTGGTTGCTGGCCGTGGCTCAGGAATTAAGAAGTTACGTGGCCGGTGGCGCGTTTGCCGCCGCGAAGGTCGAGGTGACGGTTGCCGATCCAACGCAGGATGACCCGGCCGCCGAGGACGTTTTCGTGCAACCGGCGGGCAGCCGCGTGCAAGTGGAGGAAAGCGGTTCAAATCTCCGGCTCGTGATGCCGCCGGAAGGCATCTGGCGTGGATCGAAAGGACTGTTCTTTTTCGGGCTGCTGTGGTGCGGGTTCATGGTTCTGTTCACCAGTCTCACAGTTTTTTCGGCCGGCAAAAAACCCGGCGACATCCCGACCGTGTTCTGGATTTTCATCCCGGCATTTTGGGCGATTGGCATTGGCCTGTTGCTGGGCGCCATCAACATGGGTCGCCGCACCGCCAGGCTGGAAGTGGATACCAGCCGGTTGTGCATCGAGACCCGCGGCCTGTTTGGCGCGAAACGGCGGGAGTGGACGCGCGCGGATCTCAGCGCCGTCCGGGCCGATGGCAGCGGCATGGAAGTCAATGATCGCCCGGTGATCGAACTGCAGATTCATCCCCGCGTCGGGAAGAAGGTGGGATTGCTGGCCGGACGAAACGAGGACGAACTGCGCTGGATCGCCACCTGCCTGCGTCGGGCGTTGAACCTGCCTGCCCGTGAGATCACCCCGTCAGCGCGATGAGCTTCGCGCCTATTTCGGTTCCTTCGCCTCTTCTTTCTTCTCGCCCTCACCCTTGGCTTCGGGCGCTTGCTTCGCCGCTTTCGCGATGTCTTCGGCGGGCAGGATGATGGAAGTGGCGCTGTCGCGCCGGAAGCTGCTGCCCGCGTCGCCGCCCGTGTTGATGGCGCGCATGACGATGATGCCCACGATCCGGCCATCGAGCGCAAAAGCCGGCGAGCCCAGCGCGGTGCCGGTCATGCGGCTGTCCGGGATGTAAAACGTGCGGGGCTTTTGCACGACGGCGCTGACGAACTCGACCGACGCGGCGTGGGCCCGCCCCGCGGCGCGACCCAGGCGGTTGAGCGTGATGAGTTCGTCGAGCGTTTGCGCGGTGGTGGCCTGGCTCAAATCCACCGCCGGCATGGGTTTGGCCGGTTTGGTCTTGGGGCGGATGAACGCGAGGTCGAGGTCCTTGTCGCGCAGGACGATTTCCGCCGGGATTTCCGTTCCGTCGTCCATCAGGATCTTCACGTCGCTGACTTCGACGTCGAATTTATAGCCGGAGGCTTCGGCGTACATGCGCTTGTAAAACTCGCTGGGGTCGGCCGCGGAAAGCGCCAGCACCGTGAGGCCGGAAGGATCAATCACCGTGCCGGTGAGGTCCTGCCGGGTCTCGCGCGGCTCGGAAGCGCCACCCCGCCCCGCGCTCTTCATCCGCTGCACGACCTGCACGGTGACGACTTCGTGCTGATGTTGTTTGAAAACCGCGCGCCCTTTTTCGGACAATTCGCCGGCGCGGACCGGGAGCAGGCAGCACAACATCGCCGCCGTGATGAGAAATTTTGGAGTCATGGTGAGCTGATGTTCGGGTCGGGTTGATCTTGCGGTCCAAGGATCGTTTTAGATGAACCGCAGGTCGCGCGCGGCTATTTGTTCTCTTTGGTTTCCTTCGCTTCTTCTTTTTTCTCGCCCTTCGTCTCGGCCTCGCCCTTCGCTTCGGGCGCCTGCTTCGCGGCCTTGAGGATGTCGCCGGCGGGAAGAATGATCGCGGTCAGACCTTCGGGCTGGAAGTTGAACATGCTCATGCCCATGCCGCCCGAACTGATCGAACGCATTACGAACACGCCCAGCACATTGCCATCGGGCAAAAATGCCGGCGAACCGAGCGTGGTCGAGGTCATGCCGCTGTCGGGAACGTAGAACGCGCGGGGCTTCTGCACGACGGCGGTGATGCGTTCCACGGAAACGGAATAAGCGCGGCCGGCGGCCTTGCCCAGACGATTGAGCGTCAGCACCTGATCCAGCACCTGGGCGGTTGCGGATTTGGTCAAGTCAATCGCCGCCATGGGGGTGGCGGGTTTGGTTTTGGGCCGGACGAAGGCCAAGTCCAGGTCCTTGTCGCGCAGGACCACCTCGGCGGGAACTTCGGTGCCGTCCTCCAAAAGGATTTTCACGTCGGACAATTCGGTTTCGAGCGTGAATTTGGCGTCCTCGCCGCCCATGCCGGCCATCATGTTTTGGAGCATGCCACCGGGATCGGTGGCGGACAACGCGAGCACCGTCAGGCCGGACGGATCCACGACCGTGCCGGTGAGGTCCTGTTTCGATTCGTTGGCCTGGCCGCCCATGCCGGCCATGGAATATTTGGTTTTCAAAACCACCTGCACCGTCACGACGGCGCGCTGGTTTTTCTTGAAGAGCTCGCGCCCCTTGTCGGCCAGTTCATCGGCGCGGGCCGGCAGGACCAGGGCAGCGAGCAGTGCCAGCGCACTGATAAGGGCGAGGTTTCGGTTCGTATTCATGGGTCTCCTTTGGTGGGTTTAACTTTTCCAGTTGGGTTCCAGCTCGAGAAATTTGGTGTGAATCCCGCGCAGCACCTTCATCACGATGGGGCTTTTCTTTTCGGCGGTGAGTTTGTCCATCTGGCGGTGGAGGGCTTCCACGTTTTCAATCGGTTGACCGTCCACCTCCAGAATCAAGTCCCCGACGTAGAGCGAACCCAACTCGCCCCAACTGCCGGGTTTCACTTCCGTCACGAGGGCACCCGCCTGATCGGAACTCCACTGCTCCTCGGCGCGATCAAAGAACGACAGATCGCGGACGGTGAACTCGAAATCGTCATTGCGATGGGTCTTCATCTCGCGCTGCAACCGCGGCGACCGCGCCAGTTCCACGGGAATGGTGCGTTGGTTCTTGTCCCGGACCACGGTCAGTTCCACCGTTTTGCCGACGTCGTATTGCCGGATCAAAGAAGACAATTCATCGGCATGTTCGCCGCCGGAAGCGGTTAACTTTTCGCCGTCGAGCGCGACGATGAAATCGCCGGGTTTGAGTCCCGCCTTTTCAGCCGTGCTGTCGGGATAAACGCGCGTCAGATAAAATCCCTTCAAATCCGGCTGGCCCAGTTGTTTGGCGATTTCGCGGCTGATGACCTGCGTTTCGACCGGCAGCCAGGCTTTGGTGACTTCCAGGCCGGGGTCCTTCAATTCCTCGATGCCAACCTTGACCACGGCAAGATAGCGCACCGCTTTGCGTTCGAACGTGGCGACCACCGGCACGGGCTGGCTTTGATTGGCGGTGAGCTTGCGGGTCAGTGCCACCAGGTCCTGGACGTTCATCATCGGCGTGTCATTGACGGCCACCAACACGTCCCCGGGGGCGAGCGACGGTTTGGCCTCGCCCGCGGGCCCGCCCGGTCGCACGGACGTAACCGCCACGCCGTCCTGATTCGGACGTTTCATTTCCCTGGCCGAAAGGAACGAAAGATTGCGCACAGTCAAACCCCATTGCTTGAGTTCCTTTTCCTTCGGATAAATCTCGCCGCGTTCCAGCGGGGTCAGTTTTAGCGAAAGCTCCTTGCCATCACGCAACACGACGACCTTGACCTCCTTGCCAATGGGGAGGCTGGCACCCAGGCGCATGAAATCGGGCATCTGCTCGTCGTAACGGACATCAATCGGCGTCCCGGCCAGCTTCACCAACAGGTCGCCGGCCTTCAGCCCGGCCTGGTCGGCAGGCGACCCTTCGAGCACGCCGGCGATCAAAACTCCGCGGCCGTCCTCCGAACTCTTGAACCGGGGTTGCAGGTCCAGCCCCAGCCAGCTTCGCCGCACCTTGCCGTGGGCCATGATTTCCTCCGCCACCTGCTTCGCCAGATTCCCCGGAATCGCGCCGCCGAGACCGAAGCTGATTTCGTTGATGCCCACGATTTCGCCCTTCAAGTTGACGAGCGGCCCACCGGAATTGCCGCCGTAAATCGGCGCATCGTGGCCGATCCACTTCACCAGCGCGCCCACGTCTTCGCCGTCCAGCTTGAACCGCGCGAACGGACCGTAAAACCGCGGCATGATCATCTCGGTGTTGCTGATGATGCCGAGCGTGACGGATTGCGACAGCGCCATCGGACTGCCCATCGCCAGCACCGGGTCGCCCACTTTCAATTTGGATGAATCAGCAAAACGGACGAACTCAAAGTCGCGCGGCTTCTCGGGCTTCAGTTTGAGGATGGAAATGTCCGTCAATGCGTCCGTGCCCACGAGTTCGGCCTCGATCTCCTCGCGATCCCACAACGTGCAAAACATCCGAACCGCGTGACCGGCCACATGATGATTCGTGATCAGATAACCGTCCTTAGTGATGATCGCGCCGCTGCCGACCGCCTGCATTTTGACCTCGCGCCCGTCGTTGTAATCGGTCGCGACGACGCGGATGCGGACGAGAGCCGGTTTGACCTTGGCGATGGCGGCGTCCATCTGCGCGCGGGTCACGGTGGGCGCGTTTCGGTCCGCCGCGCGGAGCGTGCCGGTTGATTCAACCAGGAAAAGGAAGAGCGTCAGGGCTGCCAGCGTGAAACGGGTGAAAACACCGCCTGTAAAGTCATTGGCCATATCGTTGTTTGTAGTCGAAAGCGGATGACTTGCAAGCCCGGAATGGTCGCGGGTGCTGGAGCTGGAGCTTATCCGAACAAATCCATCTGCGGCGGCGGGGCAAGTTGCTTGAGCTTGTCGCGGTCCTGCTGGCGACGCGGTTGGCGCACGGTGCCTTCGGGCGTTAGTTCGGATTCTTCGAGGTTGACCAGGATTTGTTTTGCCCGCTCCAAAACGTCCTTCGGCACGCCGGCCAGCCGGGCGACGTGGATGCCGTAGCTCTTGTCCGTGCCACCCTCGACTATCTTGCGCAGAAACACAATCGAGTCGCGCCACTCCCGCACAGCGACGTTGAAGTTTTTCAAGCGCGGCAGGCGCTGGGCGAGTTCGGTCAACTCGTGGTAGTGCGTGGCGAATAATGTTTTTGCGCCAACCGCGTTGTGCAGATGCTCGACAATGCTCCACGCGAGCGAGAGGCCGTCGAAGGTGCTCGTGCCGCGGCCGATTTCGTCCAGCACGATGAGGCTGCGCGGCGTGGCGTTGTTGAGGATGTTCGCCGTCTCGGTCATCTCAACCATGAAGGTGGATTGCCCGCGCGTCAGGTCGTCGCTCGCGCCGATGCGCGTGAAGATGCGGTCCACGAGATCAATGCGCGCTTCCGCCGCCGGCACGAACGAGCCGGTGTGCGCCAGCAATGTGATCAGCGCCACCTGCCGGATGTAAGTGGATTTGCCCGCCATGTTCGGCCCGGTGATCAATGAAATCTGGGGAAAGTCTTGAGTCTTGAGTCTTGAGTCCGAAGTCGTCTTGTCCGTTGACTCCAGGCTCAAGACTTTAGACTCAAGACTTGTGTCATTCGGCACGAAGCGTTCCTCCACCAATTGCTGTTCCAAAACCGGATGTCGGCCGTCGCGAATTTGGATCGCGCCTTCGTCGCCAACCTGCGGACGGCAATAGTTTTGCAACCGCGCCACCTCGGCGAAGCAACCCAGCACATCCAGTTGTGCGAGCGCGGATGCGGTTTGCTGGATGCGCGCCATTTGCGCCAGGACTTCCTCGCGCACGCGTTGGAACAATTCGTATTCCAGCTTCACGCTGCGCTCTTCCGCGCCGAGGATTTTACCCTCCATTTCCTTCAACTCGGGCGTGATGTACCGCTCGCCGTTCGCGACGGTTTGCTTGCGAATGTAATGCTGCGGGACTTTGTCGAGGTTCGATTTGGTGACCTCGATGTAATAACCGAACACGGAATTGAATCGCACCTTGAGCGAGGTGATGCCGGTGCGCTCGATTTCGTCCTGCTGCAACTTCGCGAGCCAATCCTTGCCGCCGCGTTGGGCGTTGCGGAGTTCATCCAGTTCGGTGCTGAACCCATCGCGAATCATGCCGCCTTCCTTCACGGGCAACGGCGGTTCGTCCACGATGGCACGAGTGATCAACTCGACGAGGTCGGGCGCTTCGGAGAGTTGGGTGGTGAGGTTTTCAACCAAGTTGGTGGGGCGAGCGTCCTCGCGAGCCGCCGGCCGTTCTTCGACCAGCGACTCGGCTCGCAGGTACGCTCGCCCCACCGAATCCAGAGTCTGCCGCAGCACCGGAATCTGTTCCAAGGCCTGGCGTAGCGCCACGAGGTCGCGTGCGTTGCCGCTGCCGGAACTGAGCCGGCCCAGCGTGCGCTCCAAGTCGCGAACGTTCGCAAGTTGCGCGCGGAAACCGTCGAGGGCGGATGCGTTTTCAATGAACGTCTGCACCGCTTCCTGTCGCCCGCGAATCGGCGCCACGGCCGCGAGCGGTTGCGACAGCCAGCTCCGCAACAACCGCGCGCCCATCGGGGTGACGGTTTTGTTGAGTGCACCGTAGAGCGACGCGTTGCGGGGCGCATCGTGATGCAGCGGTTCGAGGATTTCCAGATGCCGCAGCGTGGTATAATCCAACACCAGGTAATCCGTGCGGCGGTAGAACGAAAGCCGCGTGAGGTGCTTCACGTCCCGCCGGAGATTCTGCGTGAGGTAATGCAACGCGCCACCCGCTGCGCCAATGGCCGCTGTGTGATCTTTCAATCCAAAGCCATCGAGCGAGGCGACCTTGAAATGTTCGCGCACAGTGAACACCGCCGTTTCCGGCGCAAAGACCCAATCATCGTAGCCACTGACGATCCAACCCTGGCCCGTGGCTGCGCTCGTGAGAGCGCGGCTGACTCCCGTTTGATCAGCGGTGTTCTCACGAACACCGCCACGCAGCAGGTCCCGGAGTGTGGCTGCCTCACTCGGATAAATAATCTCCGCTGGCCGCAATCGTTCCAATTCCGCGATCAGCGCCGCGTCGGACTCCAGTTCCGTCGTCAGAAAATCGCCCGTGGTCAAATCCACCAGCGCGAGGCCGAAGATTTTTCCGGCCGGATAAACGGCGGCGAGAAAATTGTTCCGCTCGGCCACGAGCAACCGTTCGTCGAAGTGCGTGCCGGGCGAGAGGATTTGGGTGACCTCGCGTTTGACGAGCTTGCCGGGTTTGGCGTCCTCGGTCTGGTCGCAAATGGCGACCTTGCGTCCCGCTTTCAGGATGCGGGCGATATAGCCGTTGGCGGCGTGAAACGGCAGGCCGCACATAGGCACGCCGTTGCGCGCGGTGAGGGCGAGGTTGAGCAGTTGCGCGCCCGCCTGCGCGTCCTCGAAAAACATCTCGTAAAAATCGCCGAGGCGGAACAGGAGCAGCGCGTCCTTGGGCAGTTCGCTCTTGATGCGGCGATACTGCGCCATCATCGGCGTCAACTGGGTTTCGGCGGCCATCGCGCCCAAGTTAGACAGGAATCATTACAACGTCGAAATGAAATTAGCTCCGTAGCCGCCGACGCAAGGCGGTTCAAAAATTCCCCGCTACCAATCTGGCACGATGATCCTCAACTTCGGCAGCACTGCATCGGCCGAGCCTTTCACACGCCGCCGAAAGTCACGCTTCAACGTCAGCCCTGTCCCAGCCTCTTCGATTTCTCCGTCGCCGCGCGTACGGCGCTCATCACGGTGCCGCGCAGTTTGCCCTTCTCCAATTCGTGCAGGCCTTCGATGGTCGTCCCGCCGGGACTCGTGACCTGGTCCTTAAGTGCGCCGGGATGCTGACCGGTTTCCAAGACCATCTTTGCCGCGCCGAGCACAGTCTGCGCGGCGAGCCTTGTGGCGACGTCGCGCGGCAAACCCGCGGCCACGCCGCCGTCGCTCAACGCCTCGATAAATTGATACACATACGCTGGCCCACTGCCGCTCAATCCCGTGACCGCGTCGAGCAGGGATTCCTTGAGTTGAAATGCCACGCCGACCGCGGCGAACAGCCGTTGCGCGAGTTCGCCATCGGCACGGGTGGCCGATTTGCCCAGCGCGAATCCGGAGGCGGACGAGCCGACCAGCGCCGGGGTGTTGGGCATCACGCGGATCACTCGCGCACTGGCGGGCAGCGCCGTTTCGAGTTTCGCCGTGGGCACGCCGGCGGCGATGGAAATGAGCAGGTGGCGACGCGTGAACAAATCGTGGATCTCGTTCAGCACGGCGATCGTCTGGTCCGGTTTGGTGGCCAGCACGAGCACACTGGCCTGCTCCACGACACGAACGTTGGACGGCAAAATGCGCGCGCCGGTTTCCCGGCCGAAAGCGGCGCGGGCGGCGGACACCAGATCACTGCCAAAGACCTGCCTGGGGGCAACCAACCCCGCGCGGATGAAACCTTTTGCCAACGCGGTGGCCATTTTGCCGGTGCCGAGAAATCCAATGGTGAGCTTTGCAGGCATGAAGGGGTTGTAGCAATTCAGCCTAGCGGGTGAAAGCGAAAACGGCGCGCTGCCCTCCGGGCCGCAGCAGCCTCGCGTAAAAATTCGACCCGCTAAATTCTCGACGACTGCTTGCCGTCGGACTTGCTGCGGCCCAGAGGGCCGCGCGCCGACCTCACGCCCGCTTCGTGAACTTGATTTCCTTCACTTCGATGTTGCCGGACTTCACATCGAGGAACGGCTTGCCCTTTTTCACCCCCACGATCCCGTAGCCCGTGGCGGTGGACAGGAAACTGCGGAAGTCGCCTTTGATGCGCGGTTGGACATACAGGATTTTTTCCACGGCGTCGTAGCGCGCGCCGGTCAGGCCCTGCAACAACGCGTAGCTGGACATCGCCCGCGCATACCAATGACCGCACTCGTATTCGTTGAACGGATTCCGCACACGGCCGTCGTAACGGTCGCGCGCCACCCGCACCACGTCCAAACCTTCGTCCACCAGGCCCATCAACATCATGTGCGCCGCCGCCTGATACTCGATGCCGGTCCAGACTTCGTTGGAATAAACGAACGGCAGCGACAGCGCGCCGCCCTTGGGCCAGGTGCAAAGCAACAACCCGCCCTCCTCGCCGCACGCGTAACTCGGACGCTGCGGGTTCGGATGCGTGGTGAGGTCGTATTTGAGGTTGTATTTGTGGACGGCCTTGACGTGGCTGGCGATTTTCTTCGGGTCCACCACCTGCCCCACGCCGCAAACCAGCGCCAGCCACGACCCGAGCACGCCATCGGAGAGACAGCCGCGGCCGTATTGATATTTCGGGCCTTCCTTCTCCAGCAACTCCTGCGCTTCGGGGGTGTATTTGCCCACCATGCTGCTCATTTCGAGCGGACTTTTCGCGCGGAGATTTTTCCATTCAACCTTCTGGATGAAATATTCGCCGTCGAACAATTCGTTCTCCATGCGCTGAACGCCCTTTTGCAACAGATCGTCGTACAGCGGCACGTTGTCGCCGAGCGCGCGACCCATGAGCGTGGCCGCCGTGAGTGCGCCGAGATAAAAACTCGTGCACATGCCGTCCGGCCCCCAGAACTCGATGTCGTAGGTGTTGTGGTGCGGTTCCTCCAACCAGCCGCGGTGGCTCGGATCCCATTCTTCAATGCAGTAATTCAGGCTGGTCTTCACGTGCGGCCAGAGTTTGCGCAGCCATTCGGTGTCGCCGCTGATGCGCCACTCACGATAGACTTTCATGATGCCGCCGAGTTGGCCGTCGGACGCGGCGTGAAAATCATGACGCACGGGCCGGATGGGCAGGCCGGCGCGAAACTGCTGATGGCCGCGGTCGTCCTGCGACGGGCCGAATTCCGTTTCGCGCAACGTCCGTTCCAGTGTCGGGAACAGGTGCGGCACAGCTTGCGCGTAGTTCCAAACGTGCGTGCACGAACCCGAACAACAACCCGTCGTGTCCGAGCAACCTTCAAATCCCCAGAATCGTCCGTCCGCCTGGCGCAATGCCGTCGGCGTTTTCAGAATCGTGAGGTTCGCCGCCACGGCTTCGATGACTTCCGGCGGGAGCGTGGAATCGTAGAAACAATCGCTGAAGCGTTTGGTGTTTGCGCGCAGTTTGTCGTAATCGTCGCGCCAGTACGCCGTGACTTCATCAATGTTCGCGAACCGCCCGGCGTACCAGGGCTTGTAATAACCGGGGTCGGCCGTGTCCCCTTCCGGTTGCTTGCCGTAACGTTGATCCGTCCGGCCCACGTACCACGCGAACCGCAGCACGATGGTTTTCGCTTCGCGCGGCGCGAGCGTGAACGGCACAAACAACGTCGCGCCCGGCGACGCGCCATCTGCGGTGGTTGGCGGGCGATCGTAGCATTGCCCTTCGGCAATGTCCTTCCACGCGATGGTGAGCGCATCAAACCAGCCGCCCCGAAACCACACGTGATTCACCTTGACCGCAGGTTCACTGACCGTGGCCGTGAACGCGCCCTCCTCCCAGCCGCGATCGTTGGGCGCGGCGTTCCAGAACATGAAGCCACCCGGCGCGGACTTCACTGATTGCGTGTTCGACTTTTTTTCCGCCGGCATGAAATTGCGCGCGTTCCAGGAAAACACAGCCTCCAGCGGTTTGCTGGTCTTGTTCGTGAACCGATATTCTAGCGCGGCGACCGGCAGGCTGGCATTGTCCGGATCACCGGGTTCAAACGGACTCCAGCCGGTGATTTCCACGCCCAACGGGACGTCCTTGTCCTCCAACGTGACCGTGCTGAACGGAAAACGGGCGTTGAACTTCGCCTTCCGAAAGCGCGGCAAGCCGAAGCAGTACTCCCCCGAGCCGTTCCCGCTGCCTTTCTGGCCAAACTTTTTCCAATCGGGCACAGGTCCTTCCAACACGCGCGCCACGTTGTTTTTGCCCTTTATGCAAATCGCGCCAAAAGTTTGCGGCTCGTTGAACACATCCGGCCGGTTGCGCAGCGAGACATGCGAAAGCGCACCCGTGCCTTCGAGGCAGATCATCCCCGCGCCGATGCCGCCCATCGGGAACGCCACACGATTGAGCCGGTCGCCGGAATATTCCGTGTTGTATTTCGATTTGCCGCGCGCGGGTCGGACCGGTGCGGACGCAGGTGTACTACTTTCGGTGGTGACGCTGAACATCGCCGTCCCACCGCCGCCGCCCGCCTGGGCCATGGCCGAGGTGGCCGCGGCGGCGCCGAGCGCGCCGACGCTGGTGGCGGAGAGTCTGAGAAAATCCCTGCGTTTCATTCCGGAGTGCTTGTGCTTGGCATGTGACATAACTGGCCTTTCGGCTGATAAACTTTCGCGTGCCAGTTTTATGCGAGCGCGGCGGGTTGACGCAAGGAAGTAATCCGCCCGGCGCGATCAATTCGCCGCGGGATGAGTGGAAACAAGCTCCCGCGCCCACTTCCGGCAGAACCACAACGGGAGGAAACCGAACACGCCGAACGAACAATCAATCAGCCGCCACCAGAACGGAATCCCGCGCACCGCACCGAACACCAGCGCATACGGAATCACCAGCCCGCAGGCAATCAAACCAAAGTCGAACAACCAGCGGTTGCGCACCGGGTCGCGCAAGACACCGACAAAGGCGATGGCGATTACGAAGTGGCCGAATGCCAGCCAGTCCGTGCCGTAGAAAAGCAACGGATGTTTTTCATTCACCTCTTGCAATGACGCGTGAACGTTGACCAGCCACGCTGCCCAAACAGGAGCATTGGTTGAGGCGGGTGCGCTCACCATTTGCCGCGCTCCAGTCCAATTCACCAACCACTCCAATTCGGTGACGAGCGGGATCGCCGTCGCACCGCTCAAGACGAGGCCGAGGATGAAGAACCAGGTCAGCGCTTTGATCTGGCAGCGGAGTTGCAATTCACGGTTCACGCTTCAGCATTCTGTTCAACCGGAGTTGCGGCCGGTTGCGGTCGTGGCAAGTGCGTCAATGCAAACAACAGCACATAGGCGATGAACAAAAACGTGGCGAACAAGACCGGAAACGCAAACGTGTTCGCGCTGGCCAGCGGATCGGATGCCCAGCGACTGATGCCGTGGTACACTCCCACCGGGTTGGTCAGCACATCCCAGCTGTTGAAGCGCAGGAAGCGTCCCAGGTAAACGCCGTAGCTGCTCAAGCCCGCCACCGCCGCGACAAAGAACCAGCTCGCCGCCCGCCCGTAGATCCGCGCCACGACGGATTGCATCAGGTAAAGCGAGACGAAACCCAGAACCAATCCCGTGAACGCGCACAGCAGAATCAACGTGAGGTCCACCCAGAAGTGTTGCAGCCAGCCACGGGTGACGTGAATCAGGTCCGTGAAAATGTACGGCGCGTTGGGAAAGAACAGCAGCCACGCGACCGCCAGCACACCGAAGCGCCAATTCCGGCGCGTGCCGGTCTTGAAATGATCACACGCCAGCGTCGCGAACAGCAGCGGCAGCCACGCCAGAAACAGATTCCAAACCAGGAAGGCGTAGCGAATCTGCCAGGTCCACACGATGCGCGCGGTCACGAGCGCAACACACACAATGGAAGCAAACGTCAGCGCCAGCATCGGCGTGGCGGTTTCGCGTTTGTAGAGAAGATTGATTAGTTTCATAAGTTTCAAGCCTTCAATGTTCGGTTCAGCCTCCGGTTATTCGCTTCGGATCAATTGGTGACGGCCCCATTCGGCAAAAGGGGCACGGCCGCGGTAGCCGTTTTCGTTGGCAACTCAACCGGTTTGCCCGCTGCGCGCATGGGGACTGGTTGCCGCGCCGGTCCCGGATCGAATCCCGCATCCCCAAAATTCCGCAGCGCTAGATGGTAGCCGAGATTGCGCGGGATGTTCCACCACAGGCCAGTTAGCGAGCGCGCCATGCGTTCGATGATGGACGGGATCGAGTAGAACTGCCGCGCCGCCCATTCCGTGCCCATCAGCAGTTCGTTTGGCGACATCATCGCCGGTTGAAAGACCACGTCCTTCTTGCCGTTGTATTTTGACCAGTCGCGAGTGAGAATCCGACCTGCCGCATCGAGACGTTTGAACAGCGGCGTGTTGGGAAACGGCACGAGCACGCTGACGGTGGCGGAATCGAGTCCCGCTGAACGGTAGAACTCGACCGTCGTCCGGAAAATGGTCCGGTCGTCGTGATCGAATCCGAAGACGACGCCCGCCTGCACGGCGATGCCGTGGGAGTGGAAGCGGCGAATCACTTCGCGGAATTCGCCGGCGTGATTGTGGCGTTTGTTGGCAACGTTCAGGCTGGCTTGCGAAATTGTTTCCAAACCCAGGAAGAGAGCCTTGCATCCGCTCTTCGCCGCGAGCGACATGAACTCGTCGTCGAACGCCACGTCCGCCGTGCATTGACTGGTCCACCAACGTTTCAACGGCGCGAGGGCGGCGAAAAGTTCCTTGGCGTAGGCGCGGTTGGCGCCGAGGTTGTCGTCCCAGAAAATCAGGGCGCGTCCGGGCATGCGTTTGACTTCGTCCACAATTTCGCCCACGGGCCGGTAACGCATCCGGCGCTGATACATTTGCGGGATGGTGCAGTAGTCGCAGGCAAACGGACAACCGCGCGTGGCGATGGTCACGCCCCTGCCGTAAGCCCGGCCTTTGATCAAATCCCAGCGTGGCGCGGGCATTTGTTTAAGGTCGGGTAGCGCGCAGGACCGGTAAACCTTTTTCATTTCACTGCGCTCGAAGTCCGCCAGCAATTGCGGCCAAACCAGTTCCCCTTCGCCGACCACCACCGCATCAGCGTGTTGCGCCACTTCGTCGGGCATCAACGTGGCATGCGGCCCGCCAATGACCACCGCCACGCCGCGCCGACGGAACTCCAGTGCCAACCAGTAAGCGTGCGGGGCCGCCGGGGTGTTGGCGGTAATGCCGACGAGGTCCACGGGTTTGTCGAAATTAACACGCTGAACAATTTCATCCGTGTGACTGACCTCCCAATGTGCTGGCGTGTGCGCGGCGAGCAACGGCATGGTGAGTTGCGGAAAACGAATCAACCGTCGGTGACGCACGAAGCGCGAGGACTCGGACTCGGCGGTGATCAACTCAACGCGGTAACGATGCGGCGAATCCCCTCGTGGTTTCTCCTTCATGGCCATCCGTTGTTGCAGAATTATTCCGGTGTACGCGCGTCATTCCACGTTGCGCCGGCGGTTCGTTGACCGGTCCGAGTCGGCCATGTCTAGGCAATGCATCCAGTGCGACAGGAAGAAGCGTTTCTCCTCCGGCAAGAACGTATCCGCGCGTCCCACAATGGGCCGCAACGCCGTGGTCATTTGCAGCACGACCAGCACGAAAATGACTATCCACGTGTTCAGGCCCGCGCTCGACCGCGCGTTCGAGTGCGAAAAGGCCGCGTACAGAAAGCGCAGGCCGAACCCCGTCGCCACGCACCAAAAGAGGAGATGCAACGCGCCCATCCAACAAAGCGAGTTCGTGGATTCCGAAAACAGCCAGGCCACCGGCGCGAAGCCGATGAGCAGAATCGTCATCAGCATCAACAGGCCCGAAACCATCCCGACAATTTCCACAAGCCGCGCCTGCGAACCGCTCAAACACCCGAAGATGTAAAGGCTCGGCAGGCAGATGACGGTTGAGACCAGCAGCCCGCCGGCGATTTTCACGGGCGCCGCCGACCATTGTTCGTGCCCGGAAAACGAGCCGACGATGACGCCGTAAATCAAACTGCACACGGCCGAGATGAACAGCATTGCGGCGATCAATCTGCCCGCGCCCGGCTGCCGCAGTTGAAACATCAGCCGGCGTGGCTGGCGCAGGATGGCTTCGATGGCTCCGGCAAGGCCGCGGATGGGTTGTTGCTCCTCCGCATTCTCGCCGAGCGGCCGCGCGCGGGCCGGCGGGATTTGCGGAGGGATCAGTGGTGCTTGGGGTGGATTGTTCATGTTCATGGTTCAGCAGTGTTGATGGTTGGTTTGTGCAAATCAGAAAAGGTCTCCGACCGTCCAATACACGTTCTCAAAGAAGTTCCCTCGGAACGCGTCCTCGCGCAGAAACGCCACCGGCAGACCGGGCGAGCCGATGAACGGCCGCCCAATCCAGACAAGTTGGCTGCCAAGAAAAAGGTTCACCGCCAACCACGCGAACAAAACGCGCCACGCGACGGCCTTGCTCCGGCCAAG
Organism: uncultured Bifidobacteriaceae bacterium; assembly: GCA_964458575.1. Classification (GTDB taxonomy): domain Bacteria; phylum Verrucomicrobiota; class Verrucomicrobiia; order Limisphaerales; family JADLHS01; genus CAYWMD01. The sequence continues at coordinate 23,256 of CAYWMD010000041.1, forward strand.
TTGCGTCAACAGTTGAAACAACCGCACGTTTCCGGCAATGCCGGCAAAGGCGATGGCGACGGTGCAGGTGAGTTTGATCAACGCATAGGTTGCCGTGACCTTCACATCCGGCGACATTGGCGGCGCGTTCCAAACCAGGAATCCCACCAACGGACTAAACGCGCCGAGTATCGCCGAGGTGATGGCGAAGCTCATCAATACGGCGAGCAGGGATTGGCGCAGCGAAATGTTCAATCCCAGCAACGGCGCGAGCATGGCGTTGAGCAGCGCGTTGCCGAGCGTGACCAGCAGCATGATGAGCGGCAGTTTGATGGCGACGTAAAGTGCCTGCATCGGGTCGCGCCACCAACCCATCGTCGCCCCGTAACAACCCGCGCCCAACACGATGACGGCGATGTGAAACGCAATTCGCCGCGATTCGAAATGCGCCGCCCAGTGTTGAAGCGCCTCCGGTTCGCCACGCAACAGCGTGCCGAGTTCGTGCGGATGGGAAATAGTGGTTGTCACGGGTTGAAACAATTGATGCTTACCCCTCACCGATCCGCAGACGTAGGACAGCAAAGCGCGTCTCACGAAATTTCAAACTGTGTCCGCTTCGCCGGCCGTCTGGCGACACTTCTCCCTCTCCCGTCGGACGGGAGAGGGCCGGGGTGAGGGCGGTTTGGAAATTCATGCCTCGCCCTCCTGTGCAGCAACAACTGAAACCGCCAGTGTGCGGCGCGTCCACAATTCTCGCGCCAATCGAATCACCGGCGCGGTCATCAGCACGAGTGCGACGCAGAACAATGGCCAGTTGAAACGCTCCGGCAGCACGTTGCGAATAACGTCCACTCCCTGATCCGCAACGCGGATGGCATCCGCCATGAAAACGTAAAGCGCCAGTGCGATGCCGATGGAATTGAGAACCCACACGCGCCAATTCGACAACAGTGGGGCGGGTTTTCGTTCAAATTGGCTGGCCAGCGTGCCCCACAAAATCAGCAGCAGCGCAATCGAAACCGGCGCCAGCACCGGCCCCCACCACGGCAGCGGCAGCAGGAATAGGATGTCCCAATCCAACAATGAGTTCGGCCAGCCGTACATCGCCTTGAGGAAAATGTAGTAGAACACGTCCCAGATGCCGAACGAGACTGCCATGTATCCAATCCGCGCCCGCCAGGTCCGGCCCGCAAGCACACCCACGGTGACGTGCATGATCATTGTGGCCAGTTCGCGCGCCAGTTCCACCGGACCGAGGCTGCCGATGATGGGCAACGGTTCGGCTTGATACGGCTCCAACCGGTCAATCATCGTGCGCAGGTAAAAGACGACGGCGGATTCGACCCACGCCATGGCCACGGCAAAAACCGCCACGGTCCACCATCGGGTGAGATTGCTTGAATTGGTTTTCATACGCTTGCAGGGAACGGAGTTGAACAGGAACAGGCGGCGTCGAGACTCGCAGCACCGGTTTTCATTGTGGCCAGTCGCCGTCGAAATGACAAATGCCGTAACCGGGTCAGTTCCACCAGTGGTCGCCAGGCGGCGTGCACCAGCCGGTGCTTGATGAGAAACCGCCAGAGCCGGTTCGAGCGTTTGTAAAGATAACAACCCGCCAGATACGTGGGCAGCGCAGACAATGTTGCGGGTCGCCGCCGCCAGATGGATGCGTGAGAAAACAGCCGGCGATACAGCCAGTCGTAACCGAGCAGCAATTCCTCCGGTGTCATTTGCTTCGGGCGAAAGACCACGTGCGCGGTGTCGTATTTTTCCCAGTCGCGATGCAGGAGCCGACCTTCCGCTTCCATTTGCCGGAACAACGGCGTGCCCGGATACGGCGTGAGAATGTGAAACGTGGCGCATTCCATCTGGTTCGCCTCGATCCATTGCACGAGCGTCGTGAACGTGTCCTTGCGGTCGCCATCGAAGCCGACCACAAAGCTCCCGTTCACCTGGATGCCGTGTTCGTGAAATATCCGGACACGCCGCGCATAATCCTCGGCCCGTGGCGTGCGCTTGCGGGCGTCTGCGAGGTTCTGGTCCGTCAGCGATTCGAACCCGATGAAAACTCCGGTGCAACCGGCCAGCGCCATCTCGCGAACCAGGGATGGTTCGTCCGTCACGTCGAGCGTCACTGCTGCGCTCCAGATTTTTTCCACCGGACGCAGCGCGCGGCACAAGGCGCGCAGATAGTCGCGCTTCGATCCAAGATTGTTGTCAATGAACACTGCGTAGGGCTGGCCGTTGTCCGCAAACTGGCGGCGAATGTCCTCCGGCTCGCGCACCCGATACGGCATCCGCAAACCGTCCGTTGCGAGGTAGCAAAACCCGCAGCGATTGTGGCAGCCGCGTGTGGCGATAAGGCTGGTGGTTGTTAGAAAGCTCGCGCGTGGGGTCAAATCGCGTCGTGGCGCCGGGTCCAATTTGTAGGCCCGTTCGTAGGTTGCTTCGTAACGCGGTTTCAACAGGCCGCGCTCCACGTCCCGCAGAATCTGTGGCCAGACCTGCACGCCGTCGCCGATGGCCACCGCATCGGCGTGCGGTGCGACTTCCTCCGGACACGACAACGTGTGCAGTCCACCGAGAACAACCAGGCTGCCCTGCGCGCGGAGCCACGCGGCCAGTTCATAGGCGCGCTTCGCAAACGTGAGATGCACGGTGATGCCGACAACTTCCGGCAGTGGCTCTGACGGCGGTGGGCCTTGCAACAGGTTTTCGTCCCAGTATCGCACCTGCCAATGTTCCGGGGTCGCGCCCGCCAGCGAAGTCAACGCCAGCGTCGGCGTGAGCACGTGTTTGCCGAAACTGCCGTGCGGCGACTTTGCGTAGAATGGATTGATGAGCAAAGCGGTTCGCCGTTGGGGCGAGCGGCGCGGACGCGTTGGCAGCGGCGGTGGTTCGGACATTTCCTTCGGCAGCCACAACGGTTTGCGCGGCTGGTAAAAGGGGTCGTCCGGAACATTGTCGGTTAGATTGGAAAGCAAATTCATTTTCTCCTGGGGTTTGTTGGTGGTTCTCCTTGTTCGTGTCAGTGCCAGGACGGAATACCTATCCGCAGCAATGGCGCTGGCGCGGCGCCACCTTCGAGCGAAACTGGCGAAGGCACTCGCGCCAGCGGCATTCGAATGACGGCCGGCGTTTTCTCTTCGACCGAATTCACGAGTTCAAAACGATTCAGGTCGCTGTTGTAAACAAGATGGTGTCTATGTTTTCGGTCGAAACCGGTGAAGCCAAGTTGGTCGGAAAGCGGGGTGAGTTCTCTCCGTTCAACACGTGTCTCCCACGCACCCGGCTTGGAGCCGTTGAATTCATGCTCCTGGCTGAAAAACCGGTCATTGGTTTTGCAGATTTCGATTCTCACGCAAGGGAACCAAACCGGCTGATACCAGCCGATGAAATCGTTGATCACGTGGAGGCGTTTGGCCTTGGCGTCGAGCAGCCCTGAAGGTTTGTCCACCCGCGCGATGGCCTCCTTTTCTCCGACACCATACCGGTCATCCGTAAAATTGCTTGCTTGCGAGTCAACAACAGCGAGGTAGGGGGACTTCGAGGCGGCGTCCCATCCGATCTTTGTGCCCACCATGCTGGAGGGGGTCAGCGCCCATTCGAGCCCCTCGGGACATTCTTTGAACGGAACCTCTACGCCGCGGCAAACCGAGTAGTAAGCTCCGCTCCGTTTGAAAACGGGAACGATCGTATCCCCCTTCACCACTTTGTACCAGCCGATCAAATGATCGCGTGGACCGACTGGCTCCGTGCTTGGTTGCTCGCATCCCGTTAGCACGCTAAACAAGGCGAAGCCTGTCAATTTGAGAACTGCGCACTGCCAATTCAGAAAAGATTTCGAGGCGGCCTTCCCGGATTTACTCATGGTTCTCCTTGTATTGGTTGGCGCTCAGGCAATGTGGTGTTCCAAGTTCTGCTGCATTTGCGCACAGGCACGATTGCCAGCAAACCGGTGAATGCTTCGCTCAACCTCGCCAATCACCAAATCCGGTGTCGAAGTCCCTGCCGTGATACCCACCGACTGCGCGCCTTCAAACCAGGCCGTTTGCAAATCCGCCGCCGTTTGCACGTGATGCACACGTGAGCAATAACGGGCGCAAGTGGCGACCAACTCACGCGTGTTGTTACTGTGCGCACCACCGATGACGATGACCACTTCGCATTGCTGCGCCAGTTCGACCGCGGCGTGCTGGCGCTGTTTGGTAGGCTGGCAAACCGTGTCCACGAAACGGACTTCGGAATTCGGGAAGCGCTTCCGGATCAAACCGACGAGATGGCGCACCTTGTCAATCGGTTGCGTGGTTTGCGCGGCAAGGCCCAAGCGCGGACGCTCCGCCAGTTGGAGCACATCGTCTTCGCTCAACACCACGTCGTACTCGGCCAGGTCCTCGGTCAAGCCACGCACCTCCACGTGATCGCGCTTACCGATGATGACCGGATGAAACCCGTCACGCACGAGCTTCGCCACCGCACGATGCGCCACTGTGACCAGCGGGCAGGTGGCTTCGAGCACGTTCAAACCGCGCTCGCGCACGGCGCCGAGCTTGCGCTCCGACGCGCCGTGCGCGGTGATCATCACGGTTTCCGTTGCCACCTCCCTGGCGTCGTTTTGAATCCGGATGTTCCGTGCGCGGAGTTCAGCCAGCACGGTTTCGTTGTGAACCAGGTCGCCGAGAATCGTCAGCGGGCGGGCTTGGGCCTGTTCCAACGCCAGCGCGATGGCATCGCGCACGCCGAAGCACATACCCAGATGTTCTGCGCGGAGGATTTTCATGCGGCCCTCACCCTGACCCTCTCCCATCCAATGGGAGAGGGGACAGCAATTGGCAGTCCTTGGTTACCACCACGGCTTCCGGCTACCTCCGTCCTGCAACATTCCAAGCTACCGGAGAACAATTCTCCCTCTCCCGTCGGATGGGAGAGGGCCGGGGTGAGGGTTCTCTTAGCATCGAAGACTGACGCACCACTCCGTTTTGTTGGCAAACTTGTATTCACTTTGTATTGCAAAGTTAAAGACTGTGCGGATTCATTTTCGTTCAAAGGAATTTTCACTTACCCTTGGCCTGCTGGAGAACCTGTTCCAGCAGGTCTATGTAGTTGGCAAACGCCTTCTTGCCCGCCGGCGTTAGTGAGCAGGTCGTGAGCGGACGGTTGTTCTCGTAAGACTTGGCCACGGAGACATAGCCCGCCTCCTGAAGCGTGCGCATGTGGGAGGTCAGATTGCCATCGGTCATGGCGAGCGCGTCGCGCAGTTCGGTGAACGACAGCTCCGGCGTGGCGGCGAGCATGGACATGATGGCCAGCCGCCCTTTCTCGTGAATCACGCGATCGAGCTGGAGAAATGGTTCCGGGTTCACATCGCATTCTTCGATTTCGCTGTCAGATAGAGATAACCGGCATAGCCCAGTTGAAGAATGCCAAAGAAAAATCCCATCAACCAATGAGCGCTCGGTTCGTCACTAGGCTGCAAAACTGCGACTAAAACCAACACCGCAACGGCAATTCCGATGAAGAGCCACCCAAACAACTTCATGCCGCGAGGCATGAAGAAACCCGCCGCGTGCAATGCGCAGCCGTAAAGTAGAATCCAAAGAAACGCCAGAAGTAGCACTTGGTCGTGGTCTGCTCCGGCAAGCGCAAAGAGCACGCCAAGGCACATGCCGCAAAACAATGGCGGCGTGACCGCTTGAGCGACACGCCGGGTTGGTGGCGACCAAAAAAGCTCTTTGTCTTTGAAAGCCTGACGCCGTGCGATGAGGAACGAGCCGGCAACGGCCACAGTGGCAGTGCCCAGCCATAATCCAGCGAAGGACCGCATACTTTGGAGATGCAGCGCCAGACCGGCGACTGCGGCGATCACGCCCAAAATGCCGGCAAAGAGCATAAGCGGCGCGAGTGCGCGCCGGTACACCGCCGAACGTTCCATCAAAGTGCGGATGACTTGCAAATGTTCGGCGGCCCAGTTCGTTTCCATGAGGGACACTTTGCGACACAAAGTGAATCTTGGCAAGCATTTTTTCGTGGCTGCGTTCGTGAGAACGCGGCTGATCTTTATGCACGCCCAGTAATTTGCCCGGCGGATTTTAGCCGCGCTCTCACGAGCGCAGCCACAGCATGTCAGTCCGACTCCGAGACCGGCTCGAAGGGTTCGATGAGCACTTTGCCCAACACGAGGCGGGATCGGAGTTTGGCGAAGGCGGTGGGCACCTGCGCCAGGGGTAAGACGGAATCAATCACCGGTTTCAGTTTCCCGGCGGCGGCCCATTCGAGTGTGGCCTGAATGTCCGCCCGGTTGCGTCCGTAGCTGCCGATGAGCCGGTGCTGTTTCACGAAGAACGGCCAGAGGTTGAACTGAACCTCCCGACCGGTGGTCGCGCCACAGGTTACAATCGTTCCTCCGCGTGCCAGGCACTCGAAGCATTTCAGCAAGACTCCGCCGCCGACATGTTCGATCACGAGGTCCACGCCGCGGCGTTTGGTGACCTTGCGAACCTCGGCGGGCCAGTTTGCATCGTTGGAATCCAGGACGAATTCGGCGCCGAGATGATTTGCCAGCGAACGTTTGGTTTCGCTTGACCCGGTGCTGATGACGTGGGCGCCAAGTTGTTTTGCGATTTGGATCGCCGCCGAACCGACGCCGCTCGCGCCACCCATGACGAGCACCCAATCGCCTGCGTGAACTTGCGCACGATTGGTGAGCATGTGCATGGCGGTGCTGCCGGCGAGCGTAAGCGCGGCGCTTGTGGGGAAACCCACGCCCGGTGGAATGCGAACGAGCGAACGGGACGGCACGACGACTTTCTCGGCAAACCCGCCATCGCGTTGAACGCCGAGCAATTCACCGCGAATGCAAATGGATTCGTCGCCGCGTTTACAGAACTCACACTCGCCGCAAAAGAGGTTGGATTGCACGGCAACATTTTCGCCGAGCCGCCAATCCTTGACCGCGCTGCCCGTGCAACAAATGCGTCCGGCGATTTCTCCACCAGGTGTGCGGGGAAGCGGAACTTGCATCGGCAGGCCACCTTCTTCCAGCCAAAGGTCGAGATGGTTCAAGCCACAGGATTGGACCTGGACCACGACTTCGTCCGGGCCGGGTTGAGGTTCGGGGAGATTGCGGAGTTCAAATCTTCCAGGCGTGCCGTTGGCGATGAGTTGGAAGGCCTTCATATGTCACCTCATCCGATCACAGCCTCCTCACGTCGGCTACTACTTCTTTGTGGGAGCGACGTAAAACTCCTCGTGCTTCAGGCGCTCCACGATCATGTCCACCGTGCGCTCAACGGCGCCGAGGTTTTCACGCACGACCTTGACGGCGTTGCGTCCGAGTTGCTCGCGCCGCGCAGGGTCGGCAAGCACTTGCGCCAGCGCTGATTCGAGTTCCGCTGCGTTGCGCACCTGGACGGCGCCGTCCTGCGCGATGAAGTTGCGCACCACGTCGGCAAAATTCTGCATGTTCGGCCCAAAGACCATCGCCTTGGCCAGCGCGCCGGGTTCTATGGGGTTTTGTCCGCCTTCCGCCGTGAGGCTTTTACCCACGAAAATGACGGCGGCGTGCTCGTAAAAATATTTTAGTTCGCCCGTGGTGTTGACCAGCAGACAATCCAACTCGCCATTCTCGCGGCGTGTGTTGGCCGTGATTTCACTGCGGTAGGCAAACTTCAATCCGCGGGCCTCCAGTTCGCGGCCCACCTCGCGGCTGCGCTCGAAATGGCGCGGCACGAGCACGAGGAACAAATCCGGAAATCGCGGGCGCAACCGCAGGTAGATTTCCGCGAGAATGCCCTCCTCACCCGCGTGGGTGCTGCCGCCGACGAGCAGTTGCGCACCGGGTTTCACGCCGAGCTGCTGCAACAATGCCGGCACATCGAGCAAACGCCGTTCGTCGAGTTTCGCCGCGTCGAATTTCAAACTGCCGACCACGCGCACAACCTCGGGCCGAAATCCCAATTCGCGCAGCTTGGCGCCGTCCGCGTCGTTTTGCGCGCCCACGCCGGAGAACGACGCGAACAAGCGGCGGAACAGGAAACCGAACCGTTTGTAGCCGCGATAGGAACGTTCCGACAGCCGGGCGTTCACGAGAAAAAGCGGAATGTCCAGGCTCTGCGCGCGCCAGATGAAGTTGGGCCAGATTTCGGCCTCGACCAGCACGATGGCCTCCGGCTTGACGGTGGCGATTGCGCGCGCGACAAATTTCCGGCGATCAATCGGGTAGTAGATTTTGCTGATGTGGGTGGGCAGTTTCTTCTTCAACTCGCCCATGCCGGTGGTGGTGGTGGTGGAGACAACAATTTTGGCGTTGGGCAGGCGCGGTTCGAGGGAACGAATGAGTTGCGTGCAGAGATTCACTTCACCGACACTCACGGCGTGCAGCCAGATGACCTGACGATTGGTCAGGGCTTGTTTGAGCTTGGTGTCATACCGGCCGAAACGCTGCCAGAATCCTTCGCGCCAGTGGCCGCGCCGTCGCATTCGCCAGAAATAGTACGGCGATGACAGCACGAAGAAGACAATGAACAATATGTTGTAAAGCGTTCGCACCTCGAGGTTCCGTTCTGTGACCTGCCCCATGTTTCCGCAAACGACCGGTTTCCGCAAAACAAATGTGAGGCCCGTTTCGCGCTACGTGTGTTTGGCCGTTGCCTCCGGTTCGATGCGCCAGTGGCGCCATTGCAACTTCTGCCCCAGATCATCGAGCAGCGAATAGGCAACGGGCGTGACGACAAGCGTCAGCAACAGACACAACGCCTGGCCACCAATGACAACGACCGCCACCGCGCGGCGTTCTTCCGCGCCCGGACCGGTGCCCAACACCAGCGGGATCATGGCGGCGATGAGCGTCAACGTGGTCATCAAGATCGGACGCAATCGTTCGCGGTTGCCCTGGAGGATCGCGTCGGCGCGCGGCACGCCCTGGGCGCGCAGTTTGTTCATGTAGTCAATCTGGAGAATGGCGTTCTTCTTCACCACGCCGAACAGCACCAGCAGGCCCAGTGCGGAATAGAGATTGATAGTCTGGTTGGCCACCAGCAGCGAGAGAAAGGCGAACGGCACGGAAAGCGGCAGCGAAAGCAAAATCGTGAACGGATGCACGAGGCTCTCGAACTGTGACGCGAGGATGATGTACATCAAAACCACCGACAGCAGAAACGCCCAGAGAAATTCATTGAAGGTGTTTTCCAGTTCCCGCGCCCGGCCGGAGATGCGGGTCGAATAACCGGTTGGCAAACCCATTTTCTGCACCTCGGCGCGCAAGGCGGCAATGCGGTCGGCCTGTGCATAACCGGGCGCGACCGCGGCGCGCAGGCTGACCTGCCGCTGGCGATCCAGGCGATCAATCCGCGACGCGGTCTTGGTCGGTGCGAGCTTCACGACGTTGTCGAGCCGCACCAGACCGCTGGCACTGCGCGAGGAAGGCACGTACAGCCGCGCAATCGTGTCCGCGTCGTTGCGTCCGCCTTCCTGTACCCGAACCTGCACGTCGTAGTCCTCGTTCATCGTCTCGTCCCGAAAGCGCGTGACGCGCTCCTCGCCGCCGACCATGAGGCGGAGCGCCGTTGCGATGTCCTCGGTATCCACCCCCAGGTTGGCGGCGCGGTCGCGGTCGATCTCGACGCGCAATTCGGGTTTGTCGAGCTTGATGGTGATATCCGCGTCCTGCAGGCCCAGCTCGGACGCTCGCTGGCGCAATTGTTCGGCGTAATTGAACAACACGTCGAGGTCTGGTCCGAGAATCGAAAAATCGATGTCGTAATTCGGTCCGCCGCCGACGTAGGTCTGCGGGTTGCGGATGGCGATGCGCACGTCCGGAATCCTGGCGAGCCGGCGGCGGATTTCCTGCTGGATGTCGCGCTGGCTGTAATTGCCCTGCAACGCGCGCCACGGCGGCCATTGGAGCAGGCGCGCCCAGCCGAAGGTGCGTTCCTCATGTGGCGCGAGGCGGACGTAAAAATTGCAGCTATTCAACCCGCCGATGAAACTGCTGCCCACGGTCGTCAGCACGAATCGTACGCCGGGGACGCGCTTCAATTCGTCCTCGATTTTCAGCGCCACATCGTTGATCGCGCCAAGGCCCGTGCCTTCGGGCGCGGAGACGCGAATGTCGAACTCGCCTTCATCCACGCCGCTGGGGAGATACTCCTGGCGCACGAATTTGTAGAGCGGAATCGAGCAGGCCATGACGAGCAGAGCCAAACCCGCCACGAGCCGCCGATGATGCATGGCCCAGGCGAGGACGCGTGTGTACGAGCGGTCAATTCGCGCATAAAAGCCCGTGCGAGAGCGAGGTTGGTCCGCGTTACTTTCCGCGCGTTCTCCCTCACCCTGACCCTCTCCCGCTGGGAGAGGGGACAGCGACCGTTCGCTCTGGTTTGCTCCAACGGCTTCCTGCCGATTTCCCTCTCCTGTCTTGTCGGGAGACTGGCTGCGATTCTCCCTCTCCCTCAGGGAGAGGGCCGGGGTGAGGGTGGGTTTATCATCCGACGCTTGTTCGCCCTCTCGCCTTACCCTCAACAACCTTGCGCTCATCATCGGCGTGAGCGTGAACGATACGAGCAGGCTCACCAGCACCGCCACCGCCGACGTGATGCCGAATTGATACAGGAAGCGTCCCGAGATGCTCGACATGAAGGAGACGGGCACGAAGATGACCACCAGGCTCAACGTCGTCGCCATGACGGCCAGCCCGATCTCCGCCGTCGCCGCTCGCGCCGCCTCGAAGGGCCGCATCTTTTTCTCCTCAATAAACCGGAAAATGTTTTCGAGCACGACGATGGCGTCGTCAATCACGACCCCGACCATCAACACCAGCGCGAGCATGGTCACGCTGTTGAGCGTGAAGCCGAGCGCTTTCATCATGCCGAACGACGCGATGACCGAGGCGGGGATGGCCACGGCAGCGATGACCATCGCGCGCCAGTTCCGCATGAACAGGAGCACCACCAGACACGCGAGAATGCTGCCGCCGATCAAGTGTTTCTGAATTTCATGCAACGCCTGGTAGATGTAGCGTGACTGGTCGCGGATGATTTCCATTTTCAAATCGGCGGGCAACTGGGCCTTAAGGTCCGCGAGCCGCTGCTTCACCCCTTCAATCACGGCCACGGTGTTCGCACCGGATTGACGGATGACCTCCACGGTCACGTTCGGTTCGCCGTTGAGCCGCGCCAGCGAGCGCAATTCCTTTGTGCCGTCCTCCGCCCGGCCGATGTCGCGCACGCGGATGGGCGAACCATCGCGCGTCGCGATGACGAGATCATTGAAGGCCCGCGCGTCCGTGAGCCGGCCCATGGTGCGGAGCGTCTGTTCGCGCTGGTCGGTGGTCACGTTGCCGCCGGGGATGTTCGCATTCTGCCGCTCGACGGCATCGCGCACCGCCGTGATCGGAAGCTGGTAGGCCGCCAACCGGTCCGCGTCCACCCAGATATTGATGGCGCGCTCCAGGTCGCCTTGCAGGGTAACCTCGCCGACGCCGGGCGAACGTTCGATCTGGGTCTTGATGATCTTGTCGGCGATCTCCGTCAGCTCCCGTTGTGACCGCGGGCCGGACACGGAAATCGAGAGCACCGGCTGCTGGTCAACGTCCGATTTGGAGACGGTGGGCGGGTCCATGTCGCGCGGCAACTCGCGGATCACCGTCGCCAGCCGGTCGCGCACGTCCTGCGCCGCGATGTCAATGTCGCGGTTCAGGTTGAAGGTGACGATGGTGTAGAGCGAACCGGAGCCGTTGATGGAGCGCAGTTCGTCAATGCCTTCGATCGTGTTGACCACTTCCTCGATCGGTTGCGCGACCTGGGATTCCATTTCCGCCGGCGAAGCTCCCGGCAACCGGGCGTTGATTCGCACCACCGGGACATCCACCGACGGAAAGCGATCCACGCCCAGGTGCAAATACCCCGCCACGCCGATGACCACCAAGGTCAGGACGATCATCATCGCGAAGACCGGCCGGCGGATGCAGATTTCAGCGAGTTTTTGCATAAGGGTTAGTCCAAAGGCCCGTTCTCAATCTTAATCGTTCTCTTACTCTTGATCCCGGCTGTGAGTGGAGGGAACATGATTAAGAGGAAGGCGTGGCCGCAAACCTCACCGCCCGACCTTCGGTTTGTCCTGGGTGACCGCGGAAGTTTGGGCCGCCCCTTCGACCATCAACGTCTGCCCCGTCCGGATCCCCGCCGGTGCCAGCACCACCGTTTCTCCCCGGCTCAACCCCGACACAATTTCTATCCAATCTGCCTCGCGCCGGCCGGTCTCGACCGTTTTCTCGGCCGCGCGGCCAGCTTGAATCACGATGACTTTTTCCAGGCCGGCAAAAGTGGTGAGCGCGCCGGCCGGAACGCTGAGACCCTGGTCATGCTCGTCCACAACAATTTGTGCGCGGGCGAACAAGCCCACCCGCAACCCGCCGTTGTTCAGCACGTCGGCCTCCACCTGCAACATGCGATCGGCTTCGCGGATGGCCGGCGAAATTCGCGCAATCGTGCCCGTGTAAAGATTCGTGTCCCCCTCGACGGTGACGCGCACCGGCTGGCCCAAACGCACCACGGTCGCCTCGCGCTCCGGTACATCCAAACGCAACCGCAGCGGGTCGGTCTTGACCAGCTTGATGATCGGCGCACCCACGGCGACGTAATCCCCGCCGGTCGCGATGCGCTGGGCGACGGCACCATCAAACGGGGCCTTCACGCGGGAACGTTCCAGGTTGAGCTTCGCGATGGCGTCGGCCGCTTCGGCGGCTTTCACGTCGGCGCGGCGCTGGCGATCCTCGGCGATGGCCGCGTCCAGTTCGCTGGCGGAACTGATTTTGTCCTTTTGCAAATCCTGGACGCGCTTGAGGTTTTGGGCGGCGTTGGCGGCGCTGGCGTTGGCGCGAGCCACGTTGGCAGCGGACTGGCGGACGAGCGCCTCGTAGGCGGTAATGTCAATCAACGCCAGCACCTGGCCGGCCTTGACGTGGTCGCCGAAGTCCACCTGGCTCTCCTCAATTTTGCCCGCGACTTCGGCGGCGACGGTGGCTTCGTCCCGCGCGGACAGCGTGCCCACGACGTGCAACACGCGTTCCATGGGCCGCAACTCCGCTCGCGCGACGCGCACCTGACGCGGCGCGGCATCGGTGCGGGCGGGTTTAACCTTGTCCGCCTTGCCGCACGAAACGAGCAACAACGGAAGCAGCGCTCCCAGCCAACCGAGATGATGCAAGCCAAACTTCATGGTGACAAATTAACCAAACCCACCGCCGCTGGCGACGGAAACCGCAAACAGGTGTTTCGACGTGAGAAGTCAGTGGTAAATTCGGTGGGTTGTTTAACAGGCCACCTCAGGAAACAAGGCAACGCAAGTTTGGCGGCTGGCGCACTCAGATGCCGGCATTTAGTATTGGCACGGCGGATTTCACGATATGAAAGTCAACCTCGCCTACGGCCAGGGCCATTTGCCCGTCGAACTGCCCGACGGGGCGACGACGGTCATTGAACCGGCGCATCGGCCCGGGCTGGCGGATGAACGCGCGGCGGTCATTCACGCGCTGGAACATCCGATTGCCGCCCGGCCTTTGCGCGAGACGATCCGGCCCGGCGACCACATCTGCATTTCCTTCACCGACCTGACCCGGCCCACGCCAAACGACCGTTTGATTCCCTGGCTGCTCGGGCATTTGTCCCACGTGCCACGCGAGAATATCACGCTGTTGAACCAGACCGGCACGCACCGGCCCAACACGCGCGAGGAACTGGAGCGGATGCTCACGCCGGAGGTCGTCCGCGATTACCGCGTGCTGAATCACGAGCCGGAGAATCCCGGCGCGCACGTCCAGTTGGGCACGCTGCGCGACGGCACGCCCGCGTTGATCAACCGCCGGGTGGTCGAGGCGGACGTGCGGATTGTCACCGGCTTCATCGAGCCGCATTTCTTCGCCGGGTTCAGCGGCGGTGTCAAAGGCATCATCCCCGGCACCGCCGCGTTGCGGAGCGTGATGAGCAATCACGGCGCGCGAAACATCGGCGACCCGAACGCGACCTTCGGCGTCACCGCGGGCAATCCTCTGTGGGAGGAACTGCGCGAGGTTGCCCTGCGCGTGGGGTCGAGCTTCCTGCTGAACGTCGCGTTGAACCAGGAGCGGCGTATCACGGCGGTGTTCGCCGGCGACTTGATTCAGGCGCATCAGGCGGGTTGCGAGTTTGTCCGCGTCTCGGCGATGCAGCCGGTGCGCGAACCGTTTGACGTGGTGGTCACGACCAACAGCGGCTATCCGCTGGATTTGAATCTGTATCAGGGTGTCAAAGGCATGAGCGCCGCGGCGCGCATCGTGAAGCCCGGCGGCATGATCATCCTGGCGTGCGAATGTTGCGAAGGCATGCCCGCGGGCAGTTCGTTCGCCGAACTGATCCGCGATGCGAAAGGTCCGGAGGAAATCCTCGCGCGCATTGCCAGCTCGCGCGAACCGCGCCCCGACCAATGGCAGGCGCAAATTCAGGCGCTGATCCAGCGCAAAGCGCAGGTGCAGCTCTTCAGCCAATTGCCCGACGATCTGGTGCGCGCTTGCGGCTTGACGCCGTGTCACGATGTGAGCGTCGCAGTGAAGGAACGCTTGCGTGAAATTGGATCGCAAGCCCGTGTTGCCGTGCTACCGCAAGGCCCGCTGACGATTCCTTATTTGATCTGACTACAAGGCGAAACATCCGCCGTTCGTAAGGACAACCCTCCGCTTGTTGGCAAGTGCGGCCAAGATTTTGCGATACCTGGGACGCGTTGCGCTTCACGTGTTCAATCGCGTCCGGCTTCCAGATCGTTCCAACCACCCCAGGCGCGCGTCCAGACGTTGGTTTTCCAGCGGTAAAAAACATGCAACAAAACCCCCGCGGCGGCCACACCGCCGAGTGTCCACCAGAACCAGCGCCGGTCATGGAACAACGCGACGCCAGCCAGAATGCACAGCCACTTCACGACGCGAAACCAAACCGGTTGCGCCCGGCGGGAGAAGGCAACGCGCAATTCGCGGCGGATGGCGGCCTTGATGGCACTCACGGCGTTCGCTTGGTGCGCTCAACCGAAGAGCCGCCAGAGTTGCGCAACGAGGAATGTGACCAAGAAACCCAGACCCACCGGCAGCAGCGTCGCCAGCGCCGTCCATTTCGCGCTGCCGGTTTCTTTGTAGATCGTGTAGATCGTCGTGCTGCATGGGTTGTGCAGCAGGCTGAAAAGCATCAGGTTCACCGCCGTCAACGTGGTCCAGCCGCCCGCGGTCAGCAGACTCTTGACCGCCGAGTCGGAGTCCAGTTCGAACATCACGCCCGCGCCCTGGCCGACGCCTTGCACGCCGGTGTTCATCACCGTGAGCATGAGGATGGTGGGAATGATGATTTCGTTGGCGGGAATGGCCACGATGTAGGCGAGCAGGATCACGCCGTTGAGACCCACGAACAAGCCCACGGGGTCCAGCCCGCCGACCAGATGTTGCGCGATACTGACGCCGCCAATGTGGATGTTTCCGCTCAGCCAGATGACCGCACCGGCGGGCAGGGCAAACACGACCGCGCGCCACAACACAAAAATTGTGCGGTCCATCAGCGACGTATAAAGCGTCTGCCAGATGCGCGGCGGACGATACGGTGGCAGTTCCAGGCTGAACGTGGACACTTCGCCTTTGAGCACGGTGCGCGACAAGGCCCAAGCCGTGCCGAGCGTGAACAGCACGCCCAGCGCCGCCACGCCCGTCACCGCACCCGCGGAAACCAATCCCGCCAGGTGTGCCGGCACGAGGCTGCCGATGAACAACGCCGCGATGAGGAATTGCGTGGGCCAACGGCCATTGCAGAGCGCAAAATTGTTCGTGATGATGGCGATGAGCCGTTCGCGCGGGCTGTCAATAATGCGTGTGGCGATCACGCCGGCGGCGTTGCAGCCAAAGCCCATCATCGTGGTCATGGATTGTTTGCCGTGCGCGCCGGCTTTTTTGAACAGGCGGTCCAGGTTGAACGCCACGCGCGGCAGATAGCCGAAATCTTCCAGCAGCGTGAACATCGGGAAGAAAATCGCCATCGGCGGCAACATCACACTTATCACCCAGGCCGTGGCGAGATACATGCCGTCAATCAACACGCCGCGAAGCCACCACGGGAAACCCAGGCTGGTCGCGCCTTCGCGCAAGACGGGATAAAGCTGGTCAATGAGGAGGTTCGCAATCATGGCGGACGGCACATTGGCGCCGGTGATCGTGAGCCAGAACATCAAGGCGAACAGCAGGAACATTACCGGGAATCCCCACACGCGGCTGGTCACAATGTGGTCAATGGTGCGGTCGAGCGTGGGCCGCGCAGCCTGGCCGGGTCGCGTGACGGCGCGCGCGGCGAGGCGCGCGGCATGCCCGTAAAGCGCCTCGACAAAATGCTCGTGCAGGTCGCCGGAAATTTTCTGACGCCAACGTTGCGCGTCCCGAAGAATTTCTTCGGCAGGCGTTGCAGGTCGGAAAGTGGATGATTCAGGGTTCATGGCGGAGGCAAAGTTGTGGTTCTAGGCGGCGGCAGCGGGTCGTTGGAGTTCAGGCTTTAGCCTGTCCGGGCCACAAGCTGAAGCTTGAACTCCAACCAGGCTTCCCAACTTGCCTTCGCGCAGCGCGGCTGCGAGATGATCGTCGCCCGCCAACAACCGCAACGCGACCCAGCGGGCGTTGGGCAGATCGGGATAGGTGGCCTTGAGTTTGGCGAGCAGACTGGTCAAAGCGGGTTTCAGCGCGGGCGGTTCTTGTTCGAGCCGTTGAGGACGACAAACAATCTTGCCGGTGGCCACGTCGCTGATGGCTTGGAGCAATTCGGGCAGACCTTTGCCGTAGCGGGCCGACGTGGGCACGACGGGCACGCCCAGGTCGCGCGCCAGTTGCCGTTCGTCCACCTGCAAGCCGTAGCGTTTGGCTTCGTCCATGAGATTCAGGCAAACCACGGCGCGGTCGGTGATTTCGAGCACTTGCAAGGCGAGGTTCAAGTTCCGCTCCAACCGCGTTGCGTCCACAACCACGATGGTCACATCCGGCTGGCCGAACAGGATGAAGTCGCGCGCGATTTGTTCATCGAGACTGGTGGACAACAAAGAATACGTGCCCGGCAGGTCCACGATTTTGAATCGCTTGCTGTCGTACTCGAAACCGCCTTCCGCGCGCGTGACGGTTTTGCCCGGCCAGTTGCCGGTGTGCTGGCGCAAACCGGTAAGCGCGTTGAACACGGTGCTTTTGCCAGTGTTCGGATTGCCCGCGAGCGCGACGACGAAATCCCAGCGGTCCATGTTCACGCCGAGCTTCTTGAGGTTCGCGGCGCGGTAAACGTTGCACGAGGCGCAAGCCTCGCTGGGCGGAACGGTGCTGGTCAGTTCGGCGTTCATGCGGCTTGGGATAAGGTTTTGCGGTCGGCGATCTGGATCAAACGCGCTTGCTCCTCGCGCAACGCCACCACCGATCCGCGCACCCGATACGCCACCGGATCGTTGAGCGGGCTGGCCATTTCTACTTCAACGGTTGTGCCGGGTACGAATCCAAGATCCAGCAAGCGGCGGCGTTCGGGACCGCGGCAGGCCGCCGAGAGCGCGACGACGCGGGCCTGTTCACCGGGTTTGAGCCGCGGCAAATATTCCTCGCGAAACAAATTGGTGATCTGCCAATCCGGCTGCGGCATCACGGCGATGTTGTTAGCCATGAGCGGTGGCAGCGTGAATTCCCTGCCATCCGCCCAGAAACGGACTTGTTGCGGCGATTTTTCAAGCACGACCGCCTTCATGCCGGCGCGCAAGCCTTCGGCGGACAGACGGCGATAGACGGATTCCGGTTCGTCCTCGATGTGCGTGATGAGCACGGGCAGGTTCGGGGCGACGGCGTTGAGCGGTTGGCCGGTGTCCGAGGGCAGTTCGCCACCGGCAGCAGGGATCGCGTCGCCGTGCGGGTCCTGAAGCGGATGCCCGAGCTGGGCGGCGAGCGCGTTGGCCTGCTGCGGCGAAAGCAGATGCTCCTTGCGCTCGGCGAGCGGATGCCAGTCGGCCTCGGCCACGCCGGTGCGTTCCGCCAGGTAACTTTCCCAGAGCCGATGCGCCCGGACGACGTGCACCGCGAGTTCGCGTCCGGTGGGTTCGAGATGCAACCGGCCCTGCTGGTGCGAGATGAGTTCGCGCGCCTCCAGTCCGGACAAGACGTCCGCCGTGCGATTGGTGCCGACACCCAAAGCCCCGGCCACGCTTTGCAGCGTTGGTTCCTGACCGTTGGCTTCGCATTTCAAAATGTGTTTGAGGGCATCCTCCTGTTGCGACCGCGATGCCAGTTGTCGCGCACGGCGCCAACGCGCCGCCAGGCCGGCTTTGGGCCAGAGCGCGCATGTTGCCAGCAGCACCAGGCAAATGATAATCAGTGCATTCATGGCTCGCGCAGAAAGCGGTGCTCAAAAGAAAGGTAAAGGAACACGCCGTATTCAGGCGACTCGTCGGTCAATCCGACGGGTGCGGCCACGCCGGCAACGAGTTGCGAACCGTTCTTGAAATTGAACGCTTTGCGCACGCCGGGCGAAATCAACGACACGAATTCATGCTCGAACCCGCCGCTGGATTGCTCGGTGTCGAGCCAGTAGCCGACCCATTCGAGCATGAAATGCACGTCACGCGTGGCGGCATAAATCGCGCTCGCGCCGAGGCTGTAATCCCACAAGTCCCGTCCGGTGGCGGACGCCGCGTCCGGCAGAAGCGTCGCGCCTGCGTTCAGGTGGTAGAACCATCGGTCGCCGATTGCGCCGCTGAACGGCAGATTGAGTTGATACCCCAGCGTGTCCTCACCCAAGCCACGATCTTCATCCCCGGTGGGCAGCACCAGGCTGAAGCGCGGAGCGAATGCGGCGAGCGACGTCTCGTTGTAATAGGCCTGGTAGCGATAGTTGAGCAGCACATCGCCAAAACCGTCCACGGAAGCGCCGTCGCCGTGCTCGTAAACGTAGGGGACAGAATAACTGAACTGGTGTTTCTCGCTGAACAACGGCCATTCCTGGGTGAAACCAAAATTCCAACTGTCGAGGTCGTTTCCGCCGTCCCGGTCGTGAGTATAGATTGTGGTCAGAATGTGCTGCACCACGCCCGCCTCCTGGTTGTAAGCCTCCTCGACGAGAAAGGAATTGTCCCGAATGCCATCCACGTTGCGCGTGGTTTCGGCGGTAGCAACAGCGCGCCCGGCCAGCGACGCGAGCAACAGTGCCGCGCCAGCCCCGCGTAAACGCCGCAAAAGAATGACGTTTTTGGTGATCACGCTGGACAAGATAACCGCGCCCAAGTTTGTGTCAACGAACAAAGTTAGGTAAGACTAATTTTTGGGCTTCGGGCAATTTGTTCCGCGCCGGGCACGGAAACACTTTCGATTTCATTAGGGTGAAACCGGGGAGCGACCTTCGTAGAACGATTCAAACCACGGTTCGGGCGGCGACTGAAAACTCACGACCTTTCCACGCCATTCAAATCGCAAGGCGCAAGCGTGAAGTCCGTGATGGGGCAGAATGAGCCGTGCGTGCTGTTCATCGGTGAGCCGGTTTTCCACCAGCGCCAGATACAGGTCCTCATCGCCGCCGTAGATTTTGTCGCCAACAATCGGGTAACCCAAGTGCGCGAGGTGGATGCGGATCTGATGTTTGCGCCCGGTACGCGGCACGACGCGCAACAGGGTGAACAGGTTACCAGGCGCCGGCTCGGCGCCCGGCGTTCCAAGCTCACGCAAAAATCGCCGCGCGACCCAAAACTCGGTTTGCGAAGGCGCACCATCGGAACGCACGCAGTCCTTTATGGCCACGCGGCTGCGACCGTCCTTTCCTAGCGGCGCGTCAATGACCCCGTGATCTGCGGTCACATGGCCGTGGACGATGGCAAGGTATTCCTTCTCCACCGCGCGTCTTTCCCAGAGTTGGCGCAATTCACGCGCCGCGGCATCGCGCTTTGCCACGATGACCACCCCGCTGGTTTCACGATCGAGGCGGTTGACCATGTGTGGTCGGACGTCGTCCCCGAGATGGAGTCGGACCCGGCCGATCAAGCTGGATTGCGCGTCGCCCTTGGTCGGATGACAAACCAGCCCCGCGGGTTTGTTGACAACCAGCAGGTCGGCGTCTTCATGGATGATATTCAAACCGCCGGCAGGATTAACGGAAAAACAGCCACCAGACCAGCAGCAGCATCGGCAACATGCAGGGCAGGGTGTATTTGAAAATGAAACCGATGAAGGTCGCCGTGTGGACTTTCTGGTGATGCGCGATGGACTTGACCATGAAATTCGGGCCGTTGCCGATGTAAGTGTTCGCGCCGAAAAACACCGCGCCGACGCTGATGGCGAGGATGTACTTGTTGAACGCCGCGTTGCCGACGAGGAAGGCAACTTCAATGTGTTCCGTGTCCACAGCGCCGCGCGCCAGGGCGCCGGCATGGTAGGTTTGCAACGCGGCGATGGTCTGGCGAACCTGCTCGGCATTCGGTCCGGTGATGGTAGCGAGATCAGGCACGCCGGATTGAAGGATTTGCTGCACCTGCTGAATGACGTTCTGGTCAATGCACGCGCCGAAGATGGCTTTCAGGAAGCTCATGTAGGTGGGCACGTTGTCCAAGACACTGGAAAGCATGCCGCTGCCCCAATAGAAGAACGCCGGTGAAGGATGGCCCATGGCGCTGGACTTTGCCTCCAACCAGTCCAGCGCGGGCATCATCGTGGCGAAAATGCCGACAAACAAAATGGCCACTTCCTGAATGGGGTGGAAATTGAAATGGTTCGCCTCGTGTACGGGCTTGCGCGTCGTGAAGTAAGAACCCAGGGCCGCGGCGACCATCAGTCCTTCGCGGAGGAACAACGGGCGTTCGATGAAAACCGCCACCAGAATCACCGCCAGAAAGAAAACGTTTGGCAGACCTTGAATTCGCCAGCGACCCTCGGCGGTTTCCATGTCCCGGACCGGCTTTGGCGCCCGGCGAAAATTCAGGCTGTCCACGACATAGAACATGGCCAGCAACGTCCCGACCCCGACGGCCCACATCGGCCAGCAGTGATGCGCCACCCACCAGAATGGCACGCCTTTGAGGTAACCCATGAACAACGGCGGATCACCGATCGGCGTCAAACACCCGCCGACATTTGCCACGATGAAAATGAAGAAAGCGATGTGGTGACCGGTGATTCGGTATTTGTTCATCCGGATCCAGGGCCGGATGAGCAACATGGAAGCCCCGGTTGTGCCCAACACGTTCGCGAGCACCGCGCCCACGAATAGAAACACCACGTTGCCAAACGGGGTGGCCTCGCCCTTGACGCTGATGTGAATTCCACCGGATACGATGAATAACGATCCAATAAGCGCAATGAAGCTCACGTACTCGTGCGCGGTGTGCCACACCCGCGTGTACGCGTGCAGTCCGAACAGGTAATACGCCAACGTGACGGACGCCAGAGCGAAGGCGACTTTCGGATAGTGTTTCACCCACCAATCCATCGCAACCAATGGCGCCAACGCGATGATTCCCAGCAAAAGCCCGAAGGGCAAAATCATCCACGGATTTGGCAATACCAACTCATGATGCATTGACGAAAGGTTACGCGCGTGGCGGGAAAGTTCAAAGCCGAAAGGCTGCCACGGCAAAAAAATGGCGCGACGAGGAGCCGTGGACGGGGCGCAAGGTTTTACCTGCGCTCGCGTCCACGACTCCCCGCGCGCTGAGTCCCAGCTCGCAGCGGCAGGGCATTCATGCGGCCAGCAGCTCACGGCTGCGTTCCAGAATGCTTTCCTGCCGGGCGGCCTGGAGCCGGGCCGTGCCGGCTTTTTCCTCGAACAACGCCGGGAACACCAGCAACGGCACGTGGGTGATCCAGGCCAGCGCGGCGGCTTCATTTGCCGCGCGCCGCAACGGCGTGTTCAACTCCGGCTCGGCCGTGGCCAGCCGTTCCCGCAGCAACCGGTTCTTGAGCCGCTCCAATTCCGTTTCTTGCAGGACGCGGAACGGCGCCGGCGGAGCCGGCCGCACGTCAAACCGTGTCTCCGGCGCGAACCGGGTCGGTAATTTTCTACATTTCGCATTCATTCATTTGCTTTCGTTCTGTCCCGAAACCGTCGGGACGTTCAGTTTCAACAAAAAACCCGCGATTGACGGGCAATCGCGGGTTTTCGGAAATCTATCGGTTCTGGTTTAGAAATCGCAATCCGCGTTGCCGGACGGCAGGTAGCCATGCTGCCAGATGGACAGGTGTCCATTGACGCGCATCGCTGTCGGCATTGTTGTCAACGCGGTTTTCATTTTCGTTCGCGCACAAGAAACACGAAAGCGAGCTGCCTGTCAATGAGTTTTACCACGAAGTTTAACCACGGTCGCCGCCGGAAACGACCGGTGAATCGCTACCGGGCGGCGCCGGTTTCCACGGGAAGCAGCACGCGGACGATTGTCCCGCGGGATTTGCCCGGACTGATCTTCACTTCGCCGTGGTGCGTTTCGATGATGCGGCCCACGATGGCCAGCCCCAGCCCAGTCCCTTTCGGTTTGGTGGTGCGGAGCATGGAATTGAACGAGCTGCGCCGCTGCTCCTCGCTCATTCCCTGACCCGTGTCGGCAAACTCGACTTCCACGAGCGCCGGCGCCGGCGACTCCATTTGCGGGTGGACACGGCGGGAGGTAATTGACAGGACGCCGCCGTCCGGCATGGCTTCGACGGCGTTGAGAATCAAATTCAGAAAAACCTGTTCCAGTTGCCGCGCATCGCCCCGGACGGACGGCAGGTCCGGTTGCAGGACGCGCTCAAACTTCACCCGCTGGTGGGCGAGCTTGTGACGAACCAGCAGGCCAAGCTCATCGATCAACTCATTCAACTTCACGGGCGCAAACTGAGGCTCGGTGCCGCGGGCAAAATCCAGGATGCGCTCCACGATCTTGTTGAGGTGCTCCATCTTCTCACCCATCACCCGGGCATCCTCGTGCCGCGGATCGCCCGGCGCAAAGTTCAGGTCGAGCGAGTGATAAAGCATTTTCATCACGGTCAGCGGATTGCGGATCTCGTGCGCCACCTCTGCCGCCAGCAGGCCGAGCGCCGACAATTTTTCATTTTGCCGCAATTGCTCCTCCACATCCACGAGCCGTTCGTAAAGCCGCGCCTTCTCGATTGCAATCGCGGACAGTTCCGCGAACGCCGAGAGAATCCGCACCTCGTCATTGGAGAACACATGCGGTTCGGCGGTATAAACGTTCAACGTACCGATGGCCTCGCCCCCGAAGACCAGCGGCACACTCACCAGCGACACCAGCCCTTCCTGCCGCGCGACCTCGATGTTTTGGTAACGGCCCGAGGTCTGGACGTTTTCAACCTGAACGGGCTTTTTCCGGCGGACGACCGCGCCCAGCAGGCTTTCCTCGACGTTGAGCCGGGGTTTCCGGGTGTAGGTTTCGCCCGCGCCAAAGCTCGCCCGCAAATCCAGCCACGCCCGTGAGGCATCCAGCATCATCACCGAGCACATTTTCGCCTGCATCAACACGCACGCTTCCCGCGTGATCACGGTCAGCGCCTCGTCCAGGTTCAGGGTGGAGTTGATCGTGCGGCTCACGCTGGCCAGCGACTCGAACCACCGGGCCTTGAGCCGCCACTGTTCGTAGAGCCAGGTATTCTGGATGACGCGCACCGCCTGTTGCGCCAGTCCCGCGAGCAATTCCTCGTCCCCGGCTTCGAACGCTTCCTTGCGGTCCGAGTCCACGTTCAACACCCCGCGCACCTCGCCGTTGACTTCCAGCGGCACGGCCATCTCCGAGCGCACGCTGCGCCGCAGCATGATGTAGCGCGGATCCTTGGTCACATCCCCGACCCGCGCGGGCTTGCCGCTGCGGGCGACCCAGCCGGTGAGGCCCTCACCCACCCGCAATCGCAGTTCCGCGGCGTTGGTGGGCAACCCTTGCGCCGCGAGGATTTCGAGGAAGCGGTTGGTGGGATTTACCAGCGCCACCGATCCGCTGGACGCCCCCACGAGCCGGACCGCCTCCCGCACGATCAATTGCAGCGCCTCCTGCGGCTCGAGCGTGGAATGGATGACCGCGCTCACCTCGTAAAGCAGGTGCAGCCGTTCGTAACGCGCTTTCAAATCCGCCAGTTCGTCGCTCACGCGCAGAGAGGTTGCAGGTTGCAGGTTGCAGGTTGCAAGTTATGAATCGGCAGCGCGCCCAAACCTGCAACTTTCAACCTTCGACTGGCAACTCATCGCACGCGCGCCATCAACCACAAACCCAGGATCCCAAAAAACAAGTTGGTGCACCAACCCGCCAGCCAGGGCGGCAGATACCCGCCCGTGCCCAGCGCAATCCCGAGGTGTGCCAGAATGAAATAGCCAAAGCAAATCACGATGCTGCCGGCTACCCCCACAAACACATTTCGCCGTCCAGCCGCCGCACCGAACGGCAGGGCAATCAAAACCACGACCACGCAGGTCCACGGCATCGCCAGCCGCCCGTGCAATTTGGTGTACAACCAGTAACGATCGGTCCGGCTGGGGTTGGGATGGAAATGCAGGTAATTGAGAAGTTCGGACAACGGTACGTCGGCGTTGCGTTCGGTAAGGCTGCCCAACCGCTTGCTGATTTTGATCTCGCTCCGGATTTCCTCGGGCGTCTCGGTGAATTGCGGCCGCGTCAGCACGTTGGTTTGGAGCGACGGCACCAACGCCGAATTCGTGGTCGCGTCGTCCCGATACTCGCGGGCGTTGAAAAACGTCCATACGCCGTTGACCCGTCCGGCCCGGTCCGCGTCCAGCCAGCGTTGCGAGCCGTCGGCCAGCGTCCAGATCACCTTCGGTTTCAACATTTCGGACGTCCGGTAATTATAGACGCCAATCTGCCAGGTGCGCCGTTCGCGCGCGTTTACGAACCCGAAGTTCTTGATGAGTTGGCGGTCGGTCTCGGGCGTGCGTGACATCCGCCGATTCTTGATGTGCTCCGCGCGTTCCGCCGTGTCGGGCACCCACCATTCGTTCAACAGGAACAACACGCCGCCGGCCGCGAACCCCACGAGGAAATACGGCAGGGCCAGCCGCCACAGACTGATCCCCGCCGCGCGAATGGCCGTGATTTCGTGATGGCGCGCGTGGTTGGTCAGCGCGTAAAGCAGCGCCAGCAACAGCGCCACCGGCAGCACGACCACGACAAACTCGGGCGTGCGGACGAAATAATACTCCACGATGTCGCCAAAGCGCATGTGGTTGGCCTGCAAGGAATCAAGTTTGTCGAACAGGTCGAACGCGATCCAGAAGATCAAAAAACCGCCGAGACAATAGGCGAGCGGCACGAGCAATTCGCGCAGAAGATAGCGGTCCAACAGGCGCATTCGCAGGTAGCCTACTGTGTCGCGCAAGCGAGGCAAGCGTGAGAATCCCGTTTGTCGGTGGTGACTGGCAGGTTCTTGGCGGGGCACTATGCCGCCACCGCCTCGCGCTTCACGATCCAGTCGTAACCCTTGGCCTCAAGCTCCAGCGCGAGTTGCTTGTCCCCGGACTTTACGATGCGGCCATCCACCAGCACGTGAACGAAATCGGGAACGATGTAGTTGAGCAGCCGTTGGTAGTGCGTGATGACGAGTTGGGCGTTGTCAGGACGTTTGAGTTTGTTCACGCCCTGGGAAACCACCTTGAGCGCGTCAATGTCCAGGCCGGAATCCGTTTCGTCCAGGATGGCGAGCTTGGGCTCGAGCACGGCCATCTGGAAAATTTCGGCGCGCTTCTTCTCGCCGCCGGAGAAACCTTCGTTGACCGAACGCTTGAGCAGATCGTCCTTCAGTTCGAGCAGTTTCATCTTGTCCTTCACCAACGTCAGGAACTCCATGGCATCCAGTTCTGGTTGGCCATGATGTTTGCGAACTTCGTTCAGCGCGGCCTTCAAAAAGTATGTGCTATTCACGCCCGGAATCTCGACCGGGTATTGAAACGCAAGGAACAAACCCTCCCGCGCGCGTTCCTCGGGGTCGAGGTCCAGCAGGTCTTTGCCGTAGTAAAGGACCTCCCCACCAGTCACGGCGTAGCCGTCGCGGCCGGCCAGCACGGCAGCCAGCGTGCTTTTGCCGCTGCCGTTCGGGCCCATGACGGCGTGGACTTCGCCGGGGCGGATCGTGAGGCTGACACCCTTTAAGATTTGTTTGCCCTCAACACCCGCGCTGAGGTTTTTGATTTCGAGAATAGGTTGGTTGCTCATTTACAATTATCCTTCTTCTTTCTGTCATTCACCAAATTCTTTCTTCGTTGCTTGGCGCTGCCACGTTCAAGCTCCGCAATAGTCAGCGGGAATTCATCTTCGCCGAGATATTCGTTCGTCAGTTTGCGGAACGAGGCTCCAAAATCCTCATGACGAATCGCGAAAATGACTTCTCGCATCGAGATCTCTGACTGTGTGAATGCAGCCGCTTTTTCCTTCGCTCGTCCAACGACTACGGTCCTATAGCTCTCGAATGACGAATCACGCGAGCTACTTGCCTTCCAAAATGTAGTAACGAGAGCGACTTCCTTCTCCGGCGCGTAGCCAAGCATTATGCTTTGCATAGATGGCCAACGTCCGACTGAAACAAAGTATCGGCGGTCAGACTCCTCGCTCAACAATTCCTTCGCAGCTTTGCAGAAAGCGACGATTTTAGCACGACCCTCGTATAACTCTTCCATAGTTGGTTTAATCTCGAACCAGCCAACCGACTCGACCAAAAAATCGGGAGTATACGGCTCGCCTGAAGGCAATCGAAATGTCTTTGGTTCATATTTCCACTTAACCCCAAGTCCCGTAAAAAAGACTGCCCACCTTGCCTCAAGCCTGCTGCGCAACGGTATTCGCTTCCCTTCCGCCGTTTCCAAGAAGGTGGTTTTACTTTCTATCTCACTTTCCATACCTGCGCGCCTACCGATCACCCTACGCTTCCCTCCAAGCTCACGCCTAGCAGTTTCTGCGCTTCCACCGCAAATTCCATCGGCAGTTCCTTGAACACTTCTTTGCAGAAGCCGTTCACGATCATGTTCACCGCATCCTGCGTCGCCAGACCGCGCTGGTTGCAATAAAAAATCTGGTCTTCGCCGATTTTTGAGGTCGAAGCCTCGTGCTCCACGCTGGCCGAAGTGTTCTTCACCTCGATGTAAGGGAACGTGTGCGCGCCGCACTTCGAGCCGATGAGCATCGAGTCGCACTGCGAAAAGTTCCGCGCGTTCGCGGCACTTTTCTGGATTTTCACCAGTCCGCGGTAGCTGTTCTGGCCGCGCCCGGCGGAAATGCCTTTCGAGACGATGGTGCTCCGCGTGTTCTTGCCGATGTGAACCATCTTCGTGCCGGTATCGGCTTGTTGGCGGTTGTTCACGACCGCAACGGAATAAAACTCACCAATGGAATTCTCGCCCTGCAAGATGCAACTCGGATATTTCCATGTGATGGCCGAACCCGTTTCGACTTGGGTCCAGGAAATCTTCGAGTTTTTCCCTCTGCACAATCCGCGCTTCGTCACAAAATTGTAAATGCCGCCGCGCCCCTCGGCGTCGCCCGGATACCAGTTCTGCACGGTGCTGTATTTGATTTGCGCGTTGTCGAGCGCGATCAATTCCACCACTGCCGCGTGAAGCTGGTTTTCATCCCGCATCGGCGCGGTGCAGCCTTCGAGATAGCTCACGTACGAACCCTCGTCTGCGACGATCAGTGTGCGCTCAAACTGGCCCGACTTCGCCGCGTTGATGCGGAAATAAGTGGAAAGCTCCATCGGACACCGCACCCCTTTCGGGATGTAGCAGAACGAACCGTCCGTGAACACCGCCGAGTTCAGCGACGCATAAAAGTTGTCCGTGTACGGCACCACCATGCCGATATATTTCTTAACGAGATCGGGATGTTCCTGAATCGCCTCGCTCATGGAGCAGAAAATGATGCCCTTCTCGCCAAGCTGCTTTTTGAACGTCGTACCCACGGATACAGAATCGAACACCGCGTCCACCGCCACGCCGGCGAGCCGCTCGCGTTCGCGCAGCGGGATGCCGAGTTTCTCGTAAGTTTCCAGCAGCTTCGGGTCAACTTCGTCCAAACTCTTCGGGCCTTCACTTTGCGTTTTGGGCGCGGAGTAGTAGGTGATGTCCTGAAAATTCACGGGCGGATATTTCACAAACTGCCATGTCGGCTCGGTCATCGTCTGCCAGTGACGGAATGCCTTCAGCCGCCACTCGGTCATCCACTCCGGCTCTTTCTTCTTCGTCGAAATGAGGCGGATGATGTCTTCGTTCAAGCCCGGCGGCGCGGAATCGGTTTCCACGTCGGTGAAGAAACCGTATTTATATTCCTGCTGAACCAGGTTCTCAATTGTGTCGGTTGCTGTTGGCATCGTTCGCTGAAATCGTTAAAATATCATTTCTTCTTTGCGCAGTCTCCGCATCGTCCGTGAACTGCAATCTCGTAATGATCCACTTTGAAACCTTTCGGCCGCGGTACGGACGGCTGTTCCGCAGGCAGCGAAACATCGAATACCGCGCCACACGCATCGCAGTAATAATGGGCGTGCTCTTCCATGTTCGGGCAGAAGCGCGTCGCCCCGCGCTCAAGTTGGACCTTGCGGACCAACCCGCACTGCACCAGCGCGTCCAGACAGTTATAGACGGTCGCGTGCGAAATGTCCGGCATTTTCCGCTTGGCGCGCATAAACACGTCTTCTGCCGTGGGGTGATCGAGCTTCTGGAGCAACACGTCGTAAACCTGCCGCCGCTGCGACGTGAAGCGAAACCCACTCGTCGCCAACCGCTCGCCCAGCTCGCGCTCAAATTTGTTGTTTTCTGCCGGATTCATCGGGACGTTGCAATCTAACCGGCCAAGCTGGGTGAAGTCAATAATTGGAATTGTTCTAAATAAAGAGACGGCGCGCGGCGCTCCGAACCCACTCGATTTTGCAAAACCGTGACAACTGGTTCTTGCCGTCCGCGTAATCTGGGTCACAAATAGAGCGCAGATGACGCGGACAAAGATCCAGAGGCCACGGTTTGTCTGGTTAACCTCCCTGGTGTTGCTTGTGGTGGTTGGCCTGGCCGTCCTGGGGCTGATGTCGCTCCGGCAAGACCGGCGCGCCGCAGAGGAAGACGCGGAATTGTTGGCCAAGGTTCTGGCGCGGTCATTTGCCCGACAATGTGCCCTTGCCGTGGAAAGCGAAATCCAGCGATTCGTTGACGCCGCGGAAGGTTCGCGTAATGCCCTGGTTCGCATCGCCGTTGGTTCGACAAACGAATCTGCCGCCACCAACGCTCTCTTTCTGCAAAAAATGCCCGCATCGGTCCTTGATAATTTGCCGCGTGCGCTCTGCTACGTCCCGGATCAAGGACGACCGGAAATCACGGACTTCTCCCCCGCACCCGAAACCCCGGAATGGCTTTTGCACGTGCCGCGAAGCTGGCTTGAAAAATGGGAAATGGCCGACCGCGCTTCGCGGGAAGCACCGGATTCGGCCAAAACGCATCAGCTGCTACAGGAAATCGCGCAGACCAACATGGAGCCGTTAAGCGCCAACGCGCGTTTGCGCCTCGCTGTCCTCGAACCAGCGTCATCGAGTGAAAAACTGTCAATGCTCTGGAGTGCGATCCATCGCGCGAACAATGCAACCGCACCGAGCGGCGTTCCTCTCGCCGACTTGGGTCTGCTTCAAATCGCCGAAACCGCTTCTTCGGAAGATTGGCTCGGGAAAATTGTTACCGAGGCCGTGTCGCGAACGGTCTTTCATCCTTCATTCTTGACGGAAGTAGTGTTAACCACCCTCGAACGGCGTGTGCCGAAGGATTCGACAAACCTGGCGGAGCGCGTCTTGGCAGCACGAACTTTGTGGAACGTGGAGCAAAACACGCGTCCAATCCTCAACCAATGGAAAGAAGCCGGCCTTCGCGCGGGATTCTCTCGCAGCGATCCCCGGCTCGGAGACTTTCTCCTGTTCAGTCGCCCCTCACCTTACATTTCCACCAACGTGACCCGAAGTCCCGAAGGCGCGACAACCAACGTCGTCCAAGGCACTGATTATCTGGTCGCCATAATGCCGGACTCAGTAGTGGACGCGGCCATTCGACGCGCGGCCAGCGACACGGCTGCGACCTGGCCCCGTTACATGTCCATCGAGCTTGAACTGGCAGGTCGGCAATATGGCGCCACACCTTGGAATCTCGGGACGACTGGCAGGTGGAACCGAAGTAAGATGCTCGCGCGGGAGACTGATACGATTTCGGGTCAACTGATCGGGCATTGTCCGCTGGCGATCTCGGTTTGGCTGGCTGATCCAGACTCCCTCTACGCCAAACAGCGACACCGGGTTGTGATCTTTGCTGCGCTTATCGTCGGGGCTGCGTCATTGGCTTTTTTCGGCGCGTGGCAACTGCAAAGAAATCTCCAAGTGCAACTACGACTCAACGAACAAAAATCCAACTTCGTTTCCAGCGTGTCGCATGAGTTGCGCGCCCCCATCGCGTCAGTGCGGTTGATGGCGGAGAGCCTGGAGCGCGGGAAAATTTCCGAGCCGGTCAAACAGGGCGAATACTTCCGCTTCATTGGCCAGGAATGTCGGCGGCTCTCATCGCTCATCGAGAACGTGCTGGATTTTTCGCGCATCGAACAGGGACGCAAGCAATACGAGTTCGAGCCCACGGACATCGTCGCGCTGGTCCAACAGACGGTAAAGCTCATGGAGCCGTATGCGCTGGAAAAGGGCGTGAGGTTGAATGCGGAGTGCGGAGTGCAGAGTGCGGAATTGAATGTGGACGGACGGGCGATACAGCAGGCGCTCGTGAATTTGATTGATAATGCCATCAAACATTCGCCAAGGAACGAAACGGTGACGGTGGGGCTGAATGGCTCGAGTCCGGAGTCCGGAGTCCAGCGTCCAGTGCCCAGCGCCGCGACCCTCAACCCTCAACTCTCAACCCTCAACCTTTCCGTCTCCGATCACGGCCCGGGAATTCCCGCCTCCGAGCACGAGAAGATTTTTGAACGGTTCTATCGGCTCGGCTCGGAATTGCGCCGCGAAACTCAAGGCGTGGGCATTGGTTTAAGCATTGTGAAACATATTGTGGAAGCGCACGGTGGCCACGTGCGAGTCGAGAGCGAAGTCGGAAAAGGCAGCCGATTCAGTATCGAATTACCATTGAAATGAAACATCCAACATCCAACATCGAACGCCCAACATCCAACCGCAGCCACCGCGGCCGTGAGAAAATTGGATGTTCGATGTTGGATGTTGGTTGTTCGATGTTCACTTCTTTCTTCATATGGAACGCATCCTGATCATCGAAGACGAAACGCCGATGCGCACGGCGCTGGCCGACGTGCTCGAAGGCGAAGGCTATCGCCCGCTCACCGCCGCCGATGGCGAGATCGGCCTGCACAAGGCCATCGAAGAAAAACCCGACCTCATCCTGCTCGACATCATGATGCCCAAGCTCGACGGCTTCGAGGTATGCGCGGAATTGCGCCGGTTGGGCCACGCTGTGCCCGTGCTCATGCTCACGGCTAAGGGCCAGGTCGAGGATCGCGTGGCTGGGCTCGATGTCGGCGCGGATGATTACCTCGTGAAACCATTCAGCACGGAGGAATTGCTCGCACGCGTGCGGGCGTTGCTGCGTCGCACGCGCAAGCAGGGCCACGCGCCCCGGAAACTCAAGCTGGGCGATGTGGAAATTGATCTGGCGAGACAGACCGCGGTGCGCGTGAAGCCATCGCGAGACACCGTAGCCGCGGACGTCAGTCCGCGCACTCTGGCGGAAAATCAGCGCCGACTCACGTCGGCGGCTACACGTGGAGGAAAACAAATTCATCTCACGGCTAAGGAATTTGCCATGTTGCGGTTGCTGGCCGAAGCCGAGGGCGAACCGGTGTCGCGGGAAAAATTTCTGGACGTGGTGTGGGGTTACGCATCATTTCCGACCACGCGCACGGTGGACACCCACATCGCCAGCCTGCGGGCGAAGCTGGAGAAGAATCCCGATGCACCGAGGTGGATCAAGACGGTGCATGGCGTGGGATACAAATTGGAGTTATGAACCACGAAATACACGAAACACACGAAAAGCCTGCGGCATGCGTCCCTGTTTTTCCTTTCGTGTATTTGGTGTATTTCGTGGTTTCTCCCTCCGATTTTGCAAAACCGTGACAACTCATCCAGGCAACCAACGCATACTCGAACCATGAGAACTGAATCCTCTAACACCCGATTCAACGCAGAGGCGCTGAGAACGCGGAGTGGCGCAGCGACCTTTTTTGGACTGCGGTGGCAGAGCGAAGCGGCGACACCGCTTTTGGGGGGCGTCGTTCCTTTCCCAAAGCGGCGTGGCGCTTCGCTTCCCGCCGCAGTCCAAAGCTTTGCGTCTTTGCACCTTTGCGCCTTTGCGTTGATTCTGCTTCCGCTTTGCCTCTCTGCTGCCACGAACGATCTGACGGGCGCGCTGCAACGCGGGTTGTTCGAGGAGGAGGCCAACCGGAATCTCGACGCGGCGGCGCAGGCGTATCAGGCCGTGAGCGCGCAATTCGACAAAGACCGCAAGTTGGCCGCCACCGCCATCTTCCGGCTCGGCGAAGTCTATCGCAAACAGGGCCGGACCAATGAAGCCGTCGCCCAATACGAACGCATCGTGCGCGAGTTTGCGGAGGAACAAACCCTCGTCACCTTGAGCCGGCAGAATCTGGCGGGGTTGGTCACCAGGACGGGAGCAACCGCTTCGCCTTCGCTGACCCGCGCCGCGCGGGCGGAACAAAAACGTTTGCTGGAACAGGAAATCAAGCTCGTTGAGCAGGACTTGGCGGAACTCAAGAAACTTTCGGAAATGGGAAAGGGTTCGCAGGCGGAAGTGCGGGCCAAGGAGCGCGAGGTCCTGCAACTGCGTCAGCAACTCGCGGCGTTGGCGGAGGACGGAACCGAATCACCGGCTTCACCCCGGCTCACGCTGGCCGCTCGATTGGAACAAAAGCAACTGCTGGAGCAGGAAATCAACGTGGCGCAGAAGGATCTGGCCGAAGTCACGAAGCAGGCCGATGTTGGAACCGCTTCGCCAACCGATGTGCGGGCCAAAGAGCGGGAAGTGTTGAAGCTCCGACAGCAACTGGCGGCGTTGAGTGACGAACGGTCGGCGGAACCCGTTCAAGAAGCTGCCGCCCCGGCCTCTGCCGTCGCCACTGCGGAACGCGAAGCTGAATCTTTGGACACGACGTTGCAAAAACTGAAACAATTACCTCGGCAACCGTTGCGGGATGCAGTGCAGCAAAACTTCCCCAATCCGGTGTTGACTGATTTGATAAAGCAATTGACGCAAGCGGAGCAAAACCTCGCGGTGTTAAATCGTGATTACGCACCCGGACACCCGGAAGTTATCAGAGCCAAGACACTCGCAGATACCATCCAAAAGCAAATCGCCGATCAGGTGGATGGGATAATGAAAGGACTGGAGATCAAACTGGATGCAGCCCATGAAACCGCCAAGAAACTGCGTGGCCAGCTTGAAGCATCCCGCTCCGCCCCGACAACGTCATCCAGCTTGAGCACCGCCGCTACGGCCGCCACCGACGACGAGGAAAAAGAAATCCGCCGCATCCAGGAAATGATCAAGAACAGCCCCGACCTCATCAATGCCCCCGTGGCAAGTGAGAATGGACATCTCACTCCGCTTTGTCGTGCCGCTGGCGCAGGTTGGTTGCGTGTTGCCAAGTTCCTGCTCGACGGCAGCGCGGCGATTGACCGTCGCTCCGTCAACTCGACGCCGTTGCACTATGCCGTTAACGCCGGCCACCGGGCGATGACAGATTTCCTTTTGGAGCGCGGCGCGGATGTGAACGCCCGCGATGGCGGTGGTCGTACCCCTCTGCACATTGCAGCAGAAAACGGATTTCAAGCTGTCGCCGAAGTGCTCGTTGCTCACAAGGCCGACATCAATCCCATTACGAGCAAGGGAGAAACCCCGCTTCATCTCGCCGCAAGGCGGGGGCATGCGGAGTTGGTGAAATACCTCATCAGTATAGGAACGAAGCTGGATGCAAAGGATGAAAGCGGCCAAACAGCCCTGCTATGGGCGGCGGACCGTGGACATTCCGAATCCGTGACAGCCATGCTGGCGGCCAAAGCGAATCCAAACCTCGAGGACAACAAGGGCCGGACGCCATTGAGCTACGCGGCGGAGGCTGGACATCTCGATTCAGTGAAGGCGCTGCTGGCGGCGAAGGGCGACCCCAACGGCGGAAGCCTCTCGCTTCCCTTGCACGCAGCCATACATCGCAAGAGTCCAGCCATCGTCGAAGCGCTGTTGCGGGCGGACGCAAATCCGAACACAGTCGCAGCGATCAGTTGGGCGTTTAGCTCTGGTGCACCGCCCTTTGTGCAATCTTATGGATTCGGATGGCAATATGCCAACCTCACACCACTCTTCATCGCCATCGCGGAAGCCAATTCTCCCGAGAGCGTCGAACTGCTGCTGCAGTTCAAGGCCGACCCGAATGGCCTCAATCCTGAAGGCTGGCCTCTGATTTTCTCCGCAGTGGATAAGTCTGAAATTCTTAAACTGCTGTTGGAAGCAGGTGCAAAACCAAACGCAGAGATTAAAAGCTCACCGGGCTGGACCCCAATCTATACGGCGAAGTCGGCAGAATCCACCAAACTTCTGCTGGCACACGGTGCAAATGCCGAAGTGCGGGTTGAAGACAAAACACCATTGCTCAGGGCGGTGGACGACCGCAATAAAGGCAAAATCGAAGCATTGCTCCAAGGCGGGGCGGAAGTAAACGCCCGGGACAATTTCGACCACACCCCGCTTCATCTGGCGGTGCTTTATGGGAATTCAGAAATTATTTCGCTCTTGCTGGCGCACAAAGCCGACGTCAACGCCCGCGATAAAAACGGGCAAACGCCTCTGGACTATGTAAAAGCGAACACCCAGAAAGCAAACATCGCCGAGCTTCTGCGGCGACACGGCGGCTTGAGCGACCTGCCCAAGTCGGATCACATTGTGGTGACGCGACCGGGCACGGACATCTCGACGACGATTTTCCTGAAGGGAACGAATGATTGGAATCGCTTCACCCTGATGGATGCGTTGTATGGGAAATACGGCACCGGAATCACGCCTGCGTCCACTGTCACGCCGTCGGGATTAACAGCAAGTTTTTCCGACAGAATCCGGGCACTCACGGTGGCGGTGGACATGCCCTTTCCTGATTTGCACCGGATTGTGGTTGTCCGCTCCGGCGACAGTCCGAACAAGCCGCCCAAGCGCATCAACGTGGATTTATTGCTGCCAACCGGCGTGGTGGATTGTGCAAAGGACATCCCACTGGAGTTTGGCGACGTGGTGGAAATCCCGGAGCGCGAGCATACCTTGCAAGAGCCGGCCGTGGGCCTCACGAGTGAAGAACTCCAGCAAATCGGCAAGTGTCGCGAGGGAACGGTGGTTTTGATTGTGCGAGCCAAACGGACCGAATTGCAGGTGGCGCCTTCGAAAGGGAGTGCCATGATCGGCAGCGTGCTGATGCGGCCGGAAGTTCGCAGCGCATTGTTTTCATCTTCCGACCTGTCGCAAATCAAACTGACGCGGCGCGGTGCTGAATCGGAAAAGCAGCGCGAATGGATCGTGGATTGCAGCGGTGGAAAGACGCCCGACCTTTGGCTGCGTGATGGCGACGTGATTGAAGTGCCGGACAAACCGTAGGCAAATCGAATTCAACGCAGAGGACGCGGAGAACTCAGAGTTTCGCAGAGAAGATTTTCAGGCGGATTGATTCCAAACTCTGGCGTTGGAACCACGGATTTCACCGATGACACGGATGGGAAATAATTTTCAACCGCAGCTTCTGGAATGAATCACTTCGTGTCTCGTTTCATCCGTGCTCTCCGCGTCATCGGTGGTTCTCTGCTCCGGTTTTTGGGTTGATTCCGAACTCTGCGTTTCTTTGCGGCCTTTGCGTTCTCTGCGTTGAAAGCAGTTGGCTTGGCCTGAGGTTTTTTGGATTGCTAAAGGAGACAGGCGGGACGCGCTGTCCTACGTAGAAGCTATCTCCTGCGGACCTTTACCGCCGTTGACGAGGAACAGCGCAGCCATGCGCACGGCCAGGCCGTTGGTCACCTGTTCCAAAATCAACGACCGCCCGCTGTCGGCGATGTCGCTGTCAATTTCCACACCGCGGTTCACCGGGCCGGGGTGCATGATGAGCGCGTCGGGTTTGGTCATGGCCAGGCGCGCTTTGTTCAACCCGAAAAGTTGGACGTATTCGTTGATGCTCGGGAACATCGTCTTGCGCTGGCGCTCGTGCTGGATGCGCAGGAGGTTGATGATGTCCGCGTCGCGGATG
>CAYWMD010000042.1:0-59216 GCA_964458575.1 uncultured Bifidobacteriaceae bacterium
CGTGCCGCCCGCCTACCGCGTCAATGGCGAAATCATTATCGCCGACCAGGACGCCTTGACGGAGGCGGACCTCGTGTCCATCACCGAGAGCCTGCTGAACGAACAGCAGAAAAGGAAATTCGATCAGGAATGGGAGCTTTGCATTTCGCTGCTGCACGGCGCGGCGGGCCGGGTGCGCGTAACATTCTACCGGCGCAACGGCTGCCCCGAATTGAGCTGCCGGTTTTGCGGTCATCGCATCGCCACGCGCGAGGAACTTGGTCTCCCGGAAAAACTCGACGACCTGGCGCGCCGGCCGAACGGACTGGTCCTGGTCACCGGGCCGACCGGTGCGGGCAAAACGACCACGCTCAATTACCTCGTGGACCTGATCAACACGGAGCGCCGTTGCAAGGTCGTCACCATCGAAGACCCCATCGAGTTCGTGCACCAAAACAAGCGGGCCATCGTCGTCCAGCAGGAGGTGCTCTCGGACGTGCGCTCGTTCAACCGCGCCTTGATTCACGTGTTGCGGCAGGATCCGGACGTGATCGTCGTCGGCGAGATGCGGGATTACGAGGCGATTTCCACCGCGCTCACGGCGGCGGAAACCGGCCATCTGGTCCTGGCGACGATGCATTCGCCCAATGTTTCGCACGCGGTCGAGCGCATCATCGGGATTTTTGAGGGCAGCGCCCAACGCCAGATCATCCTGCAACTGGCCAATGCGTTGCAGGGGATCATCGCGCAAGACCTGCTGCCGGCGGCCGACCGCACGCGCCGGGTGCTCGCGTATGAAATGCTGACGGTCAACGGGGCCGTGCGCAATCTCATCCGCGAAAACCAGCTGCACCAGCTGGAGAACACGATTCAGATGGGGCGCAAAGAGGGAATGCTGCTGATGGACAACTGTCTCTACGATCTCTACTGCAAATGCTCGATCAGCTATGACACGGCGGTGAGCCGCGCCCGCTACCCGGACCGGATCATTCGAAAGAACCGTTGAGCGGGGCGGCCGGTTCAGGGAAGGGCTGACGCGGCGCCGGTCGGCGACATTTGCCTTGCGCACCACGGGCGCCGGGCCGAGCTTGCGATGGGGTGCCGGTGTGGATGCCTATGCTTGAACTTGCCGGAAAAATCGCGTTGACGCTGCTGGCGGCGGGCCTGGTGGGCGTTTGGGCGTATCACGTCCTCCGGCGCAGCCAGGATCCCGCGCGGACCGTTTTCAAGTGGGGGTTCACGGTCGTGGTCCTGGCCTGGATGAACTGGCAGATGAAGCAAATCAAGGGAGCGGACGAAAATCTGAGCCGCCTGTGGATCGCGCTGATCGCCGGGCTGGCCCTGCTGGCGACCTGGCGGCACAACATCACGGAGTTCTTCGCCAAACCGTTTGGCTCGCTGTTCGACGGCGGCGACACCGAGGTCGAGCCGCGGCCGTATTACTCGGTGGCCGAAGCGAAACGCAAATCCGGCCGGTACAGCGAAGCAGTCGCTGAAATCCGCAAACAACTGGAAAAGTTCCCCGCCGATTTCGAGGGCCAGATGATGCTGGCCGAAATCCAGGCCCAGCACCTAAATGATCTGCCGGGCGCCGAACTGACCATTCACCGGCTTTGCGCGCAAGGCAACCATGCGCCGGTGAACGTGGCCCATGCGTTGAACACGCTCGCCGACTGGCAGCTGAAATACGCGCTGGACCGCGAGGCCGCCCGGAGGGAATTGCAGTCCATCGTGGACTTGCTGCCCGGCACCGAACACGGGTTGATCGCCGCGCAACGTCTCGCACACCTGGCCAGCAACGCGCAACTCGTGGCGCCGCACGATCGTCAACGCCCCGTCGTGCGCGAGGGCATCAAAAACCTCGGCCTGCTCAGTCCCGCGGACGCTCCCAAACTGGCCGAGGCTGACCCGGACGGGGTTGCGGCGGAATACGTGAAACACCTCGAGGCGAACCCGCTTGATTTTGAGGTGCGCGAGAAGCTGGCGATGGTTTACGCGGATCATTACCGGCGGCTGGACCTGGCCACCGACCAGTTGCAGCAATTGATCGAGCTGCCGGGTCAATCCGCGAAGCGGGCCGCGCATTGGCTCAACCTGCTGGCCGATTTGCAGGTACGGCACGGCGCAGACTACGCCACGGTGGAATCCACCTTGCAGCAAATCCTGGAGCGTTCGCCGAACACACCGATGGCGCAGATCGCGAGCACGCGGCTGTCACATCTCAAACTCGAATTCAAGGCGCGAGAAACAACCTCCACCGTGAAGATGGGACAATACGAGCAGAATATCGGCTTGAAGCGCCGGGCGTGAGCCGCCGGCTACCTGGGCGGCGCCGCCAGCCGGACGGCGATCTGCGTGTTCAGGTAACTGCACAGGTCAAGATCGCTGCCGCCGGCCGAGGTGCGCGCCTGGACGACCACCGAGGAAATTTGCGGTTCGAGCTGCTGAACGCTGATCCATACCCGGCGCTGATTCACCCGGCCCGCGAGCGTGAGCACGGTGTCATTGGTGCCGGGATGCAACGCGGATTCGCTCAACAACGCGCCATTTTCCCTGACCACCGTCTTGGCCGCTTCATACACCTGCTGGGCGGGACGCTCGTAACGATATTCCATCCGGTCCTTGACGAACGGCACCGCGCCGGCTTTGTGCCCGTTCACCGTACTGACACAGCCAACGACCAGCATCGCCAATCCGACCAAACCAAGAAGAAATTTTGCTTTCATTGAAGCCAATCCAACCACATTGCCCGCCAGCGTCAAGCACGAAGGTAAGATTTTATCGCGCGGCCGCCGCCGACTCCGCGATCAGGTCATAGTCGGTGTGGCCAACGACCCGCACCTGCGCGAACTGACCGACGGGCACCCGTCCCCGCACATAAACGCGCCCATCAATGTCCGGCGCATCGGCCTCGCCGCGAGCAACCAGATAGCCGTGCGAACCCCGGGGCAATGTCCGGGTCTCCGGATCGCGCAAAAGCCCGTGCTCCCATGAAGCAACCTTCGCCTCGCGAAGCTGCTTCTGGTTGGCCGGCCCCTCGACGAGCACCCTGAGAGTGCGGCCGACAAACGAGTTGGCGACCTGAATTGCCACCTGATGCT
The DNA here is from genome assembly GCA_964458575.1 of uncultured Bifidobacteriaceae bacterium. Classification (GTDB taxonomy): domain Bacteria; phylum Verrucomicrobiota; class Verrucomicrobiia; order Limisphaerales; family JADLHS01; genus CAYWMD01. The sequence goes on from CAYWMD010000042.1 coordinate 3,081, forward strand.
GCGCGGCCATCGCCAGTTCGCGTCGCTTCTGCTTCACCTTGTCGCCCAACTGGCCAGCCATCGCCCCCGCGCGCGTTCCGTCCTCCTGCGAATAGGCAAAGACTCCGAGCCGCTCGAATTTCGTCTCGTGAATGAACTCCAGCAATGCCTGGAAACACGCGTCCGTCTCACCGGGAAATCCCACGATGAACGTGGTGCGCAGCGCAATGCCCGGCACCCCGACACGGATTCGTTTCAACAGGTCCACGATGTACTGGCGGGACGTCTCCCGCCGCATCCGCTCCAGCATGTTTTCGTGGATGTGCTGCAGCGGGATGTCCACGTAACGCGCCACTTTGGGGCACTCGGCGATGGTCTGGATCAATTCGTCCGTCCAATGCGCCGGGTGGGTGTACAACAGCCGGATCCAGAAATCGCCGGGCAGGGCGTTCAACTCGCGCAGCAGGGTGCAAATCGTCGTGCTTTCGGCGGGCAGGCTTTTCACCGTTGAGGAAAACCGTTCCGGTGATGAAATGGCGCGGGTGTGATTCGCCCGCAAGTCCAGGCCGTAGTAGGTGGAGTCCTGTGAAATCAAATTCAGTTCCTTCACGCCCTCGGCCAGCAAAGCGCGCGCCTCGGCCACAATGTCTGCCTGCGCCCGGCTGCGATGGGAGCCGCGCATCCGGGGAATGATGCAAAAGCTGCACGGATGGTTGCAGCCCTCGGCAATCTTCACGTACGCGAAGTGGCGCGGCGTGAGCCGGAAACGCGGCGTGGCGTAATCCGGGATGTAGGTTGGTCGCTGATGAACGTCCAGCAGCGGGCCGGCATCGGTCGGGCGTCGGAAGTCTTGAGTCGCGAGTCGGGCCGCTTCATCTTGCGCCAACTCCGCGAACCGCCCGACCGCTTCGGATTTTCGACTTTGAGCTTTGGACTGCGGACTCCGGCCCCGCGGCTTTGGTTGGGAGACTTTTTCCAATCGCCGGACCATTGCCTTCTTAACGATGTCCGCGACCTGCGCGACCTGATCAATGCCCATGAACGCGTCCACCTCGGGAAAAAGCTTCGGCAATTCATCACGAAAGCGCTGCGGCAGACAGCCGGAAACAATCAAACCCTGCCCCCGATTCCGCGCCTCACGGACCTCCGCCGTTTCCAGAATCGTGTCCACGCTTTCCTCCTGGGCCGAATCAATGAACGAACAGGTGTTCACGATCATCACATCGGCGCGGGCTGCATCATTGGTGATTTCCACGCCATCCTTGAGCAACGCGCCCAGCATGACTTCGGCGTCCACCAGATTTTTGGCGCAGCCGAGCGAAATCAATCCGACCCGCAACGGCCGGCGACTGGATTTTTCTTTGGTCACAGGCCCGTCAAACTATGCAAGCGGGGCGGACCGCGCAATCTTCGGTTGGAATCCGGGTCAGCAGCCCATTCCCGTGATTTTCAACCTTGCGGCCCATCGTCATCGTGCGAAATTGCGAGGTGGTTATGTGGCAGGTCCTGGTACAATTGACGGCGCTGGCATTGCTCGGTTCTTACCTGATTGCCAAACATCGCCAGCGAGAACGCGCGCGGGCACGCCAGCCGCTCGACGAGCGCCACATGACCGGCACCGGGTTCGACGCCCACACCGTCGCGCCGCGAATTCGACAGGTACGCCGGGATTACGTCGCGCAAATCCACTTGCGACCCAGAACCGCTTCCCACCGGGAAGTGATTCTGGCCACGTTTCGCGACGCGGTCCGGCGGTTGTCCTTTTTTCAGAATGCGGCAACTCGTTCGCACTGGTCTGAATGCGAGCGGGAAAAAAACGCGCTTGAAGCCGGTCGCCGCGGTTGACCCGGAACAACGTCACTTCTTTGGCGGGCTCGCGGGGGAGTTGGTGACCGTCACTGTCGGCGGGGCATTGGTGGTGGCGGGCGGCGCGGCGCTTTCGGGAGACAACCCCAGCTTGGCGCGCAGGGCCGCGCGCATTTGAAACGGCACGCCGGTCTCCGGATCGAGCATCCGCCGCAGCATCTCCTCCTCGATTATTTCCACGGGGGCGATTTCAAGGCGTTGCTCGTTGCCCTCGATTCTTTTCATGTAGGTGTCCCAGACCTTGTGCGCCAGCAACCGGGCCCGCCCGGCCAGCCGGTCTTCGCCCATCGCCTGGTAACGGTAGGCCCGGATGACCAGGCTTTCGAGCGCCGCCTTGATCCGGTCGCGCGAGAATTCGCCCACGTCCTCCACCGTGCGCGCCGTGGCGTATTCATCGAGGGACAGGTTGCGCGCGAGCGAATTGGTATCGCCCGTGATCAGCGGGTTCTCGGGAAAATGTTCGCCCAGATAGCGATACCAGCGGGTGGCGTCCGCGAGCCGGTCGGCTTCGTAGAGGAAATAAACCGCGTCGCGCAGGAAATTTCGCTGCGCCCGCAGGATGCCCTCCTTTTGTCCCCGATCTTTTTCCTCGGCATACATCTCTTCGTAGGAGGCGTTGACCTTCGGCACAATGTCGAGATTGGGGCCAAACTCGAAGGCTTTCACGTAGGGATTGGCCACGAGCCGGCCGCGGTGAAAACTCAATTGCATGGACTGGTAGATCGCCCGGCGGAGTTGAATCTTGTCGTCGTCCTTGACCTTGGTGGGATTTTCCCCGGCCCGCTTGAGTCCGAGAGCGGCCCAGTAAATGGCGTGGGCCTCCGGCAGGCGCCACTCCAGCGGCCCGTAGGCCTGGTCCACTTCCTTCATGAACCGCGGATCCAGTTTGAATTCGTTGGTGAGGATGGCCAGACGTTTGCGGGCGTCGTCCGTGGTGGGATTGATGAACTCGTCGAGGTCAGGCGCCTTCTTGCCGAAGACCCGGGCCATTTCGTTCGCCCACTCCTGCTTGTACCGCATGTTTGCGTCGTCGAGGTTCTGGCCCATCTTGTGTTGGAAGATCCAGGCCAGTTCCCGAAAAATCAGGATGTCGTTTGGATTGAAACGCAGGCCCTGGTCGCGCAACAATTCGAAGCCGGCGCGCACCCAGCGCCAGCGATCCCCCGGGTCGTTGAATTTGACCGAGATGTTATAGGCCATGTTCCAGGCCATGTAGGCCCAGACCTGCGGGAAGTGCGGCTCCAGCTTCGTGATCCAATCCGCCAGTTGCATCGCCTCGAAAAACTTGTCCTCGTCCTGCAAATGCGTGGAACGCATCCAGAGGGCGTTGGCGATCAGACCGCGAAACCCGCCCAACGCCACGGTGGTGAAGGCCAGCACGGGCGGCGCGTTCTGCAACGGTTCGGTGCGCGTCAAACCGAGCCGTTCGCGGTCGTGGTTCAGCGCCAACTGCACGCGCGACACGCCGGCCAGCAGCACCGCCGCCAGAACGAGCAACACGATTTTTTTTGACCGACCCGACATGCTTGGACTTTGGAGTTTGGACTTTGGTTTCCGGACTTACGCCTGCCCCTGCGCCGTGGCGAGTTCGCGCCGGTTGAACAACCAGACGCCCAACAGCCCGGTGATTCCGCCCAGCACGAGCACGATCTGCCCAAACGCCCGGCCGAGTTCACCCCAGGTGATGCTCCGGCCCGTGCTCAAGGAATCCACCGGCGAGAATCCTTTCGCCAGATCGATGACGTTTAAGATGACGCGGAAGACGGGAATGGCGACCACGTCCAACGGCGAATGACCCGCCGTGCCCTTTTCCTCGTTGTAGCCCATGATGGTGCCGTCGGACACCGCCGTGGCCAGCGTGCCGCTCGACAGGACAACCGCCAGCACCGCCAGTGAAAAAAACGCTGCCACCGGAAACGAGAGATAGCTCGCCGCCGTCAGCCCCAACGCCGCCAGCAGGGCCATCCAGCAAAAAATGATGCCCAACCCCCGCACAAAGTTCAGCGCGAAGCCGCCTTCCCGGTACAACACCTCCATCCCGTCCTCCAGCGGGAACAGGAGTGCCGTGTTGTTCGGATTGACCACCAAAATACTCAACACGCCGTTGCTGTCGAAAAGATCCTCCGGAATTTCAAACTCATGAAACGTGTCCGGCGCCAGGCTCATTTCCTCGCTGCGCCACAGTTTCGTTTTTTCCGGCACCCCGACCTGCCAGAAAGCCGCGAAGGTTCCGCCCTCACTTTTCTGCGCCGCGTTGAATTTCACCCGCAGGTAGAGCGGCTGATCGCGCAGCGTGTGTCTGGCGAAGCCCAGGTTGATCTGCCACAGGCGATACGCGCCCGGCGGGACCACCTGCAACTGGGCCTTCAGCCCTTCTTTGATTTGCTGGCGCAGAAGTTTTGCATCCAATCCCGTCGCGCCGGATTTTTCCAGGGCCGCCTTCAACTGCCGGTCGGTTTCCGCTTCCAGCTCCGTGGCAATGCTGGCTTCCTTGGCCGAACCGCGGGCCACCAGCACCTCGTTGCGAAGAATGCGTTGTTCGGCCGCCGGCAACCGGGTTGCGCGCCATTGCAACAGGGAGAAAACCGCGCCGCCGGAAATCGCCAGCAACGCCGCATTGAGCGAAATGAGCCCGAGCCATTTGCCCAGCCAGATTTGCCAGCGGGCGATGGGTTTCACCGCCACCACCTGCATCTGGCACTCCTCGATGTCGCGCGCCAGCGTGCCGCACGCCAGCCAGAGCGTGGACAATCCGAGCAGCGCGGCGATGACGCTCAACGTGTAGGTCAGCAGGATCTGCGTAAATCCGCGCGCCGTGCCGTCGTCCTTGATCAAGATCGGCAGACCGACGACCGTGGCCAGCAACAACACCGCCACCACGATGAACAGCCGGAAACGGAACGCGGCCTTCCAGGTCAATCCGGCGATGGCAAGCAATCGTTGCATGGTTGGGCAGTCCGTTTTCTCGTTCTCGAATTATTTCTTGCCGCCCAGCAGGGACGAGAGTTTCTCGTCGGCTTTCGAGAGATCCACCGCCTTTTCTTCCGGAGCGGGTTTGGCTTGGGCCGGGGCCGGCTCGGCCTTGGTCAAGGATTCCAGCTTCTGCTCGTCCACGGCTGGTCCGGATTCCACCGGCGCGATCGGCGTGGCGGTCGCCGCTTGGGGAGTGGTCAGGCGTTCCAGGATGCGGGTGTGGCCGGTGCCCTCCACGTCGCCGCGCAGGTACGCCGCCACCCGGGCGCCCGATTGCGCACCGCTCGTTTCCTGCGCCGCGCGCTTGGCTTTCTCAACCACCTCCAAAAAATAGCTTTCCAGGTTCTGCGTCGGGTTGTCCACCCGGACTTCGCTGGCCAAAACGTCGCGCCGGATGATTTCCAGCACGCGGGCCATGGTTTCGCGCGGCAACGCCGGGGTGGTGATGCGCAACGTGTCGGGCTTGGTCAGGAGTTCCCGCAACGTCCCCATCGCCTGCACCTTGCCGCCGTACAAAATCACCACGCGGTCGCACACATCTTCGACATCGGACAACAGGTGGCTGCTCAGGATGACCGTCTTGCCGCGGCGCGCCAGGGCAATGATGAGGTCCTTGATCTCGCGGCAACCGATGGGGTCGAGGCCGGAGGTCGGTTCATCCAGAATGACGAGGTCCGGGTCATTGATGAGCGCCTGCGCCAGGCCGATGCGGCGTTGCATGCCCTTGGAGAATTCACCCACGGCGCGCGTGCGCGTCTGGCTGAGGCCGACCATTTCGAGCAATTGCTCGGCGCGATTGTTGCGATCACCCTTGTCGAGATGAAACAGGTTGCCGAAGAAATCCAGCGTTTCGTGCGAATTGAGGTAGCGGTAAAGATACGATTCCTCCGGCAGATAACCGATGCGCGACTTGGTGGCCACGTGCCGCGGCGAATGGCCGAAAACCTCGATGTGCCCCTTGGTCGGATAGAGCAATCCTAACAGCAGTTTTACCGTGGTGGACTTGCCCGAGCCGTTCGGGCCGAGCAAGCCGAACACCTCGCCGCGTTTCACGTCGAAATCCACGTTGTCCACCGCGCGGGCCTTGGGGCGATTCCAAAAGTCTTTGAACACCTTGGTCAATCCGCGGACAGAGACAACGACTTCGCCGTTAGTTTGCGGATTGCCGATCGGATTTGCTTCAACAGCCGTCATTGGTTTCAGTTGGTTGGTTCGGCGCACTTGCGGAAAATTCCGGCCAAGTCTGCCTTCGTCTTTTTCTTTTCGGCCACATCAATCATCGCCAGGTAGAGCTCCCACCTGGGCGGCTGGGAGTAAAACCCGTTGCGTGCGAGAAAGACCAAAGCCGCCGCCACCGCGGTCCGTTTGTTCCCATCAACGAACGCCTGGGATTCAGCCAAATGGAACGCGTAACTTGCAGCCACATCGAACATATCTCCGCTCGCATAATAATACGAGTTTTTGGCCGAAGCCAAAGCCGAATCAACCAATCCAGGATCTCGCGTGCCTTCACTGCCGCCATGTTCAGCCAGACTTCGCGAATGGATACGTAACACCTCATCAAGCGTCAGAAAAATCGGCTCGCTCACTTGGCCAGGGCACTTAGAAGTTCCCGGTTCTCGCGAAATACCACATCGCAGGCTTCCTCAAAAGAAAGTTTCTTCCCGAACCACGGTTTCGTGCCGACACTCCGGCCGACGATCACCTTCTTCGTCAAGAGCACAAAAAGCTCCTCCTGTTCCTTCACAGGAAGTTCTTCGATCTGCTGCATGATTTCTGCGGTGCTCATAGTCTAAAGTAATCGGCCCTGCCGGACCAGCAAGTCAGCTTAAGCCAGCTTCGGCGTGAGTTGGCCCGCCGCTTCGTGCCGCGAACCGCTGTCGCCGCCGGGCGGGGGTGCGGCCGTTTCCGGTTGGTAATGCTCCAACTCCTCGCCTTTGCGGACGAGGCGGGCGCTGTTGAAAATCACAAGGAACGACCCCGCCAAGTGCAGGATCGCCGCCCAGATTGGACTCGACAGCGGGCCGAACGAGAACAATCCCCAGCCGCCGAAGATGAAGAATATGCCGAAGAGGAAATTCTGGTTGATGACCGTCCGCGTGCTGCGCGAGAGTTTCACGAGGAACGGCAGCCGGCGCAGGTCGTTGTTCATGAGCGCAATCGTCGCGGTGTGAATCGCCACCTCGCTGCCCGCCGCGCCCATGGCGATGCCGATGTCGCCCGCCGCCAGCGCCGGGGCGTCGTTCACACCATCGCCCACCACCGCCACGCGGTAACCCTTGCTCTTAATCCCGCGCACGAACTCCACCTTGTTCTGCGGCAGGCATTCCCCCTTGGCTTCCTCGCAGCCAATCTCCGCCGCCACGCGCGTGGCCACGGGTTGGCGGTCGCCGGAAATCATCGCCACGCGCCGCACACCCGCATCCTTCAACTCCGCCAGCGATGCCTTCGCCTCGGCCCGGGTCGCATCCTGCAAACCCACCCAACCGATGCACTTCCCGTCACGCGCGACAAAAATCAGGCTCCAGCCCTCGGTTTCGTTCAGGTCAACGGTCTTCTCGAACCCGTGGTCCACCCCGTTGTCCTTCAGCCACTGGGCCCGACCCACGACGACCTTGGCGCCGCCCACTTGAGCCTTGACCCCGCGGCCGGCGGCTTCGCTGAAATCCTGCGGTTCGACCAGTGGCACGCCAGCTTCGGTGGCCAGTTGCGCCAACGCCTTGGCCGTCGGGTGATTGCTGTATTTTTCGGCGGAGGCGGCGATGCACAGCAACTCGGCGGCTTTGGTTTCGCCCGCCGGCGCCAGCCGGCTCACGGCGAGTTCGCCGGTCGTGAGCGTGCCGGTTTTGTCGAAGACAAACGCGTTGATCTTCGCGGCGAGTTCGATGTCGGCGACGTTCTTGATCAAAATGCCAAGGCGCGCGGCCGCCGAAAGTGCGGCGACCATCGCGGTGGGTGTCGCCAGAATGAACGCGCACGGGCAGGAGACGACGATGACCGAGATCACCCGATTGAGGTCGTGGGTGAAGGCCCAGACCAGCGCGCCGATCACCAGCACCAGTGGCGTATAAAAGCCCATGTACTGGTCCACGATCTTCATGATGGGCAGCTTGGTTTTTTCCGCCGCGAGAATCAGTTCGCGCACGCGGCCCAACGTCGTGTCCGTCCCCGCGCGCGTGACCTTGATCTCCAATACGCCCGTCAGATTCTGGGTGCCGGCAAAAACGTCGTCGCCCGGTTTTTTGTCCACCGGCAGCGATTCGCCAGTGATGGTGGCCTGATTGAACGAGCCCTGCCCGGAAGCGATGACGCCGTCCGCCGCCACGTTGTCGCCGGGCCGGATGCGGATCACGTCGCCCACGGCCAGTTCGCTCGCGGGAACTTCCTCCTCCGACTTGTCCGCCTTGATCCGCCGGGCCTTGGTGGGGGTGAGTTTGATCAGGGATTCAATCGAAGCCCGGGCGCCTTCCGCCGTGCGGGATTCAATGATTTCACCCATCAGCATGAAGAACGCGACGACGCCAGCGGTTTTGTAATCGCCGGAGGCGCACGCGGCAAGGACGGCGATGGCCACCAGTTCGTTCATGCTCAGGACGCCGTTGCGCAAATCCCGGATGCCGGTGATGACAATCGGGTAGCCGAGAATGATCGCACCGATGAGCGCGCTGGCGCTCGCCACGGCGTGGCCCGACTCGAACCACCAATCCACGATGAAGGCATTGATGACGAACACCACGCCCACGAGGGTCTGCCAGAGGCGGACGGGCGCGTGCTCGTGACCGCACGAGCAGGAGTGGTCGTGCTCGTGCTGGCTGAGAAGAGACGTGACTTGCATACGTTACAGGGAGGTCTTAAGGCCGGGCTGGTTCCGACTTTCGCTTCGGCAGTTCGCGGTTCAACAGGAGGCGCAGTTCCCGGGGCTTGCCGTCGCTGCGCTCGGCCAGAAAGATCTTGTCCTGTGCGTTGGTCAACACGCGGCCCATGGTTTCGAGCAACCGTTGCTGCCGGAACAGTTCCGGGTTGGCCGCGTACTTCGGCAGCAACTGGCGGAACGTGTCCGCGTCGGAGGTGACCCCCTGGACGAACCGCGTACGTTCGGCCTTGGCGGAATCAAGCCGACCTGCTGCTTCCGCTTCCGCCTTGCTCAACGACTGGTTGGCCACGCTGCGGGCGTCGTTCAGCGCCTTGTCACGGTTCTGGCCGGCATTCAAAACATTCCTGAAAGCGTCGTCCAACTGGCGCGGCGGCCGTGGCGTGACCGTGCACTGGTCAATGACAATGCCCAGGTCGTGCTCCTCCACCAGCCGGCTGACCCGCTGGCGGACGGTTTCCAGGAATTCATTCCGGCGGCGCGTGAGGATGTCGTCCACCGTGTAGCGCGCGGCGGTGGCGAGCAACGCGTTATCGAGCGCGCTTTGCACGGCATTGGACGGGTTCACGAAGCCGAACACGTAGCGAATCGGGTCTTCGATGCGATAATTCAACGTCGCTTTCACGTGAAGGATGTTCTGATCGGCCGTCAGCGCGTAGCTGTCCATCAAGGGATTCAGCGAAGCGCTCGGGGGTGGCGGGGTGCCCAGGTCGTCCTGGACCTTCTGTTCCGGCGTCAGGAAATACCAGCCGACGCTGGAGTCCACCGCCAGGATTTTGCTGATGGGCACTTTCACCACTTCATCAATCGGATAGGGGAACGCCCAGTGCGCGCCGGCGCCGAGCAACGCCTTCTCCCCCTCACCCACGGGCCTGCCGAACCGGAGCTTGATGGCCTTTTCCTGCGGCCCCACGGTGAAAAACCCGGAGAACAAGAACACCGCCACGAGCACCACCATCACGATCCGGATGATGGCGAAACTGCTGCGCAACGCTTCGGCGAGCGCCTGGGAACCGGTGTCCATTCCAGCCGGCCGGGGCGCCGGCGTCGGGTTTGAGTGCGTGTCGTTGCTCATGCTTACCGGGCCGGCGAGTTTGTGCTTGGCAGCGTCAAGTAGTTGAACGGCGGCGTCCGCGAATCAAAAATCAACGTCGTCTTTTCCCGGGTGGAAGCTTCCAGCGACCGGAGGCCCAGGAGGAAATTGGCCAGTTCGGGGTTCTGCTGGAAAACGGGGAGCGTTTCCGCCGCCACGGCCTCGCCGCGGCCGATGATGATCTGCGCCTCGCTCTCGGCCCGCGAGATGATTTCCGCGGACTGACGGTCCGCATCCGAACGGATCTTGGCCGCCTCGGCCTGGCCCTCGAATTCCAGTTTGTCCGCGAGCACCTTGCGCTCCGATTGCATGCGCTCGAAGACCGTTTGCGTCACGCTTTCGGGCAGCCCGAGTTTTTTGATGCCGAGGAACTCCACCTGGATGCCGCAGTTGTTGGTCTGCAACTGGGATTGCACCATGGCTTTGATCTGGTCCTCGATCGCGTCGAACTTCAGCTTCTTCTCGTCCGCGTTGATAAAGTCGGAGAGGGCGTGGCGACCCACGACCACTCCCTTGGCGTTGCGCACGAGGTTTTCGAGCATCTTCCGCGCTTCCACCACCGAACCGCCGGCGAACTTCGGAAAGAACACCTCCGGGTCGGTGATGCGCCAGCCCACATAAACCATCGTGACCAGGGTGTTGCCGTCCGCCGTCAGTTCCTGGCTGTACTTGTCCACTTCATCGAAGGTCTGGATGCGCTGATCAAATTTGTGAACCTGCTGGATCGGCCACGGCCATTTGAAATAAAGCTTGGGCTTGGTGATGGGCCGGGTCGGCTTGCCGAACGTGGTGACGACCGCCACCTCGGTCTGGCGGACCTGGAAGGTGAACAGCAGCAGCGCGCAGATGAAAATCAGCACGGCGCCGATGAGAAGGGTGAGAACGTTGCGTTTCATGGCGATTTCTGGGTTTTGGGCGGCGCGGCCGCCTCATCGAGCTGGCGCAGATATTCCGTGTCAATCTGCTGCTGCAAATCGTAGGAGATTACGTCCTGCGTGTCGCGGGTGAGCAAAACGAATTTCCGGACGCGCGCGGTGGCCTCGGCGAAGGCCTGCGCATAAGCCCGTTGCCGGTAAACCGACGGCGCCGCGTTGAACGCGGGGATCTGGTTCGTAAACGCGGCGGCCCGGGCCAGCGCGGTCAACTCCACCCGCAACCGTCCCGCCTCCGCGGCATTGGTCACCGAGAATGCGCGGGCGGCGGCCAGCGCGTTGGTGCGGATCGCGTCGCCCGTGGCGTTGTTGGTCATGGCGACCCTCTTTTGAGCGGCGCCGACCACCTTCTCGTAATCCGCCGCGACCTTCACCGGCGGATGAATGCCCTGCAAACCGACGAAAAGGATGTCCGCGCCCAACTTGCTGGCGTTCACAGCGGATTGAATGCGGTCGCGCAGGGCGCCCGCCGCTTCCAGCCGCGCGTCCGACATGATCTCATTCATGTCGGCGCTGACCAGATACCGCACGACCTCGCGTGTGGCGATCAGTTGCAGCAGGGCGGCGCTGCTTTCGTAGTTATAGGTCCAATCCACCAAGTTGCGGATCTGATACTGAACGGGGATGTTGACCGTGAGCAGGCTGACGGGCGGCGCTTTGCGTTCACCCGGCGGTAATTCCACTTCCAGGGCGCGTTGTTCGCGGTTGGCCACCAGAAAATTTTCTTCATCGCCATGGCCGAGCGTCCACAAGACGGCGTTGCCATAAATCCCGACCGCGTGATCATCCGGCGTGAAGCCGATGGTGATCATCTGAATCTCCTCGGTGCGATGGGGGTAGGCGCGGTCCACGGGCCAGGGCCATTTCAAATGCAGACCCGGCCCGAGCACCTCGCGACCGGCGACCGGCCGGCCAAACCGCTCCAGCAACGCCTGCTCGCCCGAATCCACCACCACGAAACACGTGGAAAGCAGCAGCACGCCGAGCTGCATCAGGGTCAATCCCACCCAGGCCCGGGCCAGGAATTTGAGGAACCACGTTTCGGAAACCTTGAACCCAAACTGGTAGTCCAGGGCCTGCGCCGCCGTGGTGATGAGCCCTTCCGGCTGGCCGAGCAGGCCCACGAACCGGCTTTCGTAAAGCGGCCGCACGACCTTGCCCTTGAGCCGCGGGCGATAGATTTCGAGGATCAGCGTGAGCAGCGTTTCCACGGCGTTGAGCGCCAGCACCACGCACAGCCCGTGGGCCACGTAGAAATCCGCCTTGTGGAATTCCGCCTTGACCGCGGCGATGCCTCCGGCGGTCACGATGCAAAGATACGCCCCCAGCAACAAATAACTCGCGCTGGGCCGGAGCAGCCGGTGATTCTCGATGCGCGCGATGGTGGCGGAAAAGCGCCCCAGCAGAAACAGCACGAGCGCAAACAAACCGAACAGCGCCAGGGCGGTTGATTCATCCTTCAACGGCGGCACTTCGGGCAATTTCGCCAGCCAACGCCAGAGAAAATAGGCGCTGCCCGCCTGCAACAGCAGCAACAGCACGGTGAAGACCGGGATGAAATACTTTTCAAACTGCTGCCGCGAACGCGCCGCCGGGAAAATCTCCGCTTCCTTGCTCTCGAACAAGGTCGCGCTGCCTTTGGACCGCGCCATCTCCTCGAGTTCGAGCTTCTCGATGCGCTCGCCTTCTTCGAGCCGCGCCTGAAACCAGCTCACGAACGCCACCAGCACGCCCAGACCAAGGAAGACCGCCGTCACCTGACCGGCAAGGGAACCGTCGTAGCGGGCCACGGCGAAACCCGCCCCGCCCACGGCCAGCAGCGCCAGCAGATTCACCAGCCCGTTTCTTTGGATGTTTCGTTCCATTCGCTTCGCGACGTTGGAAAGTTAAACCGTCAAAATGTTCAAAAGGCCAAGCCGTGACGACAGATCTGCGTCCAGCCCGCTGCGGTCGGTTTCGAGTTGTGCTGATTCAACATTTTAGCAACGCCATGCTTCACGACAGTTCCCGCTCTTCGAACAATGCCACCGCCACGGCCAGCGCCGCGCCGACGTAACCCACCACGTAGCCAAACGCCTTCCCCACATAGCCCCAGTGAAACGTGCTTACGCCCGTTGCCAAGGCGTCTGCCAGCCAGAAATTTTGCCAGTTCGGAATCACCGTGTAAAGAACCGTCGCCCACCAAGGCCCGCCGCCGTCCAGCGTGCCGCCCAGCTTCATGTACAAGTAATCCGACATCAAACCCACCAGAAAGAACGCCGAGCAGATGGCGAGCGTGGGAATCATGTCAAACCGCGTCGAGCAGGCCAGCGCCAGCGCCGCCAGAATCCACAGCGCAAACAAAACCAGAATCGCCGCCGGGATCAGCCGCCAGTCCACCTGCGCCATTTCGTTGACGCTCTGTTTCTGTTGCGTGAACTGGATGATGATAAACGCCGCCACCGTCACCGTCACCATCAGGGCGAACACCGCGTCGCTCACGAACGGGCGGCGCAGAAAAAAATTGCTGAATCCGCCCAGCGCGTAGGCCACCAGCAGGCCGGCGGCAAAAATGCCCACGGCCGCCAGATCCGTGCTGCCATAGGCGTCGAAGACCATCCGGCTGGCGATCAACGCCGCCACGAGATTCACGTACGTCAACACCGTCAGCGCGGCGATCAACCCGGCATATTTCGCCAGCAGAAACTGCGCGCGACCCACGGGCTTGGACAACACCGCCAACGCCGTGCCGGCCCGGATTTCACGCGCCAGGGACGCGGAAGCACTCAGCACCGCGCCGAACAACCCGGTCAGCAGCATCACCGCCAACACGCTGTTCTTGACCAGCTTCGGTTCGTCGCCAAACGCGAAGTAATACGGCGTGGCCAGAAAGATCTCAAAGGCGGCGGAAGCGGTCATCAGCAGTAAAAAAACCGGCTGCCGGACCAGTTCCATGAACGCGTTGGTCGCGATGGTGAAAAACTGCCGCATGATTTCGTCTTACAAGCTGCTACGCATCTTACCCGGACCGGGCGGTGGTTGTAACCGTGCGTTTGTATGCACACCCCGGTGGGGCGATTCGCCTGCGGCGAACCCTTTCCCTCTGGCCCTAAAGTGTTGCATGCTAATGCTGTGTTTCGCGTTTGAGGTTACGCACCCGAAACAGGATTGCAACGGTTAATCGCGCTAACCGGCAGGCACGATGCCCGCCTCAACAGTGGCGGCACGCTTCCCAGCGGGCCGGGGAACGCGGCATCCGTGCCGCCAGTCTCGGCGGCGTGTGAAGTTGCGCTCCATTCAACGGCGGGCGGACTCGGAGCTTAAGTCAGCTTGCCCCGCAGATCGAAAAACATAGCCGCCCCCAAGCAGCAGCAACAAAGCCCGGAAAAATGCGAAGCCGACCGACTCGAAGAACTTCACGAAGGACTTACCGCTGGCCGGGTCGAGTCCAAAGGCGCTCAAATTGAAGCAGCCGCACGAAATGTCCAGCCCGCGCGCCCACGCCTGGCCGGTCGCCACCACAAAGACGACGAACAGGACCAGCGCCCACACCAGCGCCGCCCGCGTCCAGATCCGGCCCAGCAACAGCAGACCGCAAATCAGCTCCAGCCACGGCAGAATCATCGCCGTCAATCGCAGCAGCGCACCGGGCAAAGGCAGCTGATAGGCGGCGATGCTGATGTAAAAATCCTGGAGGTTGGCGATCTTCGACAGCGCGGCCCAGACCAGCACCACGCCGAGCAGCCAGCGCACGATGGTTTGGCATTTTGATTCGCACGCCGGTTTCATTTTTCTCCCGGTGGCGTTGGCTTCCCTTCGGCGACGCGCCACTCGACGATGCCGCCCGGCATGATTCTCACGTTGGTATAGCCCAAATCCTTCGTGAGTTTTTCGGCCAACTCGTGCGACTGGTCGCAATTGCCACCGCCGCAGTAAACCACCATGGCGGTGTCCTTGGGATGTTTCATGGCAAACGCAATGAACTCCTCCGGCTTGCTCTCCGTCGGCAGCGAGAGCGCGCCCGAGATGTGTTCGAGGTCATAAGCCGTCTTCGCCCGCGCGTCCAACAACACGATCTGACCGGTTTCGAGCAACCCCTTGACCTCGCCCCAACGCAGCACGGGCGCGCCGGTCGTTGTTGGCGTCGGGGTTGTCGCCGCATTCGACGTGTTGGCGGAGATGGGCACGGTTAGCGGGTTTGAAGCTGTGTTGGGCAGGGTCAACTGATCTTCCGGCTGGGGCGCGCGCACGCCGAGTGGGCTGGCGATGTTGTAAATCAAACCCAGCGCGATTGCCGCCGTGAGAATGGCGATCGCCTGCCGCCACGGGAGTGATCCGGCACAAGTGTCAGTGGCTGCCACGGTTTGCTCACGGCCATTCATTGGCGGCAAAACTAACCGCTCGACCCGATTTCTTCCACCACAACCTTTGCCCCCGGCGCGCGGTCGTCTCGGCCGCAGCAGACTCGGAATTCAACAATCCCTGGAACGCTTCAAACTTGATCTCTCTTCTCGGAGCCGCTGCGGCCGGGACGGCAACGCGCCAGGGAACCGCCATGCCGCTTGGCAAACTGTTCAGCGCTGTTCCTTCAACTCCGCCGCGGTGATCGGCTTGGCCGGCATCTGCCAGACCCAGTCGCCTTGGGTGATGTCCACGTTCGACACTTTATCCCCGGTTGATTTCTTCCAGCCAATTTCCCCGCCATCGTCCGCCTGGTTCCAGCCGACAGAGTAAACGACGTAGCCGCCATCCGGCTTGAGACGGTAACGCAACGGCTTGCCGTCAATCACGTCGTTCGGGATGGCTTTGATGAAGGACGGCGACAGCGCATCCAGCGTTTCGGGAAGCTTGCCATTGGCCAGTCGGTAGCGCTCCAGCGCGCAGGCGACGCGAGCTGCGTCCACGAAACTCTGCGCCCGAGCGGATTTAATGATGGCTTTGGCCATCGCCGGCATGAGAACCCGTGCGTAAATGTTGTAGGGCCTCGGTCTGGCCAGTCTGCTTTCCATGGTCGCGTCGCTTTTCGCAGCCACAGTTACAAAGACGCGATGCGCGCTCTCCTCCACGACGGGAAAACAAAGTTCCTGGAACATGTCGGAAATGGTGAGCATGTTTTGGTAAAACCAACCGCTCGGATACGGATTGAAACCTCGATCCGATCCGGACACGCCAACACCATCACCATAGTTCTCATACATCATCACATGACCCCAAAAGCCTTGTCGCCGCAGCCAATTCAGGCTGCTGGTGGAAAGCGCCCGCTCCCCGCGCATCGCCAGCTTGTATTCCGCCAGCAGGTCCACGGAGGCCAGATACTTTTCAATCTCCGCCAACTGCGCCTCGCTCCAGGCGTGGCGGATCAGCCCTTCGCGCAGGGTCTGGAGATTGATGGACAACGTGGCGATTCGCACCAAATGCGAGATCAGGATGGGCTCCTGCCGGATGGAATCAGACAGCCGTAAGCCCAACTGCAGTTCATCAAACGCCGCCTGCGATTGCCGCAACTCCAGCAGCGCCACGGCCCGCACGTGCGTGACCTGGCAAAGCCGTTTCACTGCTGCAAGGTGTGGCAACAGTATTTCCCACGCCGGCTGATAATCATACTCGACGGGGAAGCGCGCATACGAGCGGGTCGCAGCGGCTTCGCGCAACTCCTTCAGTTCCGGGTCGAATTTTCCGAGCGCAACCAGAATGTCCGCCGCTGGGGTTCCGGGTTCCGCGGGCTGAGGATAACTGTTGTGCCCGTCATAATACGCCTGGCACTCGGCCAGATCGGCAAACGTTCCTTTCTCCAGACTGCCAAGCGCGAGGCTATTGGTTTTGGGATACTGCTCAAGTTCCGCCGAGATGCCTTGCAACCGCGCCGTGCCATTGGTGTCATGCCACACGATTCCATTCGGCCCGTGGCTGAAATCCAAAAGCGGCTTGAGCAACGGGGTCAGGGCCAGATTTTGATCGTCGGGCACCGAAGGCGGCGCCAGTTGGGGAATCGTGAGTTTTTCCCCTTCAGCTTCCAACGCGCGTTTGTGAGTTTCCCAAGCGTGTTTGCCGCGCACGTTCTCCTCGAGATACGCCAGTGCAATCAAGGTTGCGACGCCTGCGACGCCCACCAGCAGCCAGCGCAGGTTGCGCCAACTACAGAAGCAGTGGACCAGCCCAATGCCCAGCCACGCCAGCAGCAGTCCGCCGCCGACCATGATTGAGGACACGATCAGCAACTCTAGGGGCTTCAGCTTGAAGTCGAACAGGACAACGTTAACAACCGCCGCGAGGACTACGAGGACCACGAAGAGTGCCAGCCAGGCAAGAAGTTTGCGTCGGCCTTTGAGCGGCGACATCCAGAGATTCTTGGGTTCTTCGTTCATGATGAGTTCAAGCGTTGAGATGTTCGCCGTCGCGTTGGCTCCACGGTCGCGGCGGCAGGGCTTTGGGACGTTCGGTCGCACGCGGCGCGGTCCGATCCAGCAGTTCGGCCACCAATTGCTCTTGTTGCCTTAGCAGTCGCCGAATCTCCGGCGACAGGGGAGTCGCGCCAGCTTCGCGAACGGGTGACGGCTCGCGCGTCACGAAGCTCACCGCCAGAATCACGATCCAGATGGTCGCGAAGCCCGACCACGCGTAACGCGCGGGCAGCACCAGTTCGCGCCAGAGTTTGAACACGACAGCGATGGGCAGCGGCGAATCACGCCTCTTGGCTTCCTGTTCTCGCAGGCCGGCCACAACTGCGCGGCGGATTTGGTCCAGCGGGGTTTGGGCTTCTTGATGACGGCTCAACAAAATCTCACGCGGGGTTTTCATGCCTTCCTTTCAGCGCACGGAGCGCGAGTTGTCCCAACTCGCAGCGCACTGGCGGTTGGGGACTGTTCTGAGAATGTGCGGTCGGTTTGCGATCATACCTGCTGCGGCTTGGGACAAGCCGCGCTCCGTGCCCTTGCGATAATGCCTTTCCATTCATGGCTTGCTGCGATCCTCCAACAATTCCCGCAACGCCTTCTTCCCGTAGTGCAACCGTGATTTCACCGTGCCCACGCTCACGCCGGTGACGCGCGCGATTTCTTCCAGCGAAAAATCCTCGATGAAATGCAGCAGCAACGCCGACCGTTGCGGCGGCGGCAGTTGATTCAGCGCCTGCATAAACTCAGCCTCCTGTTCTTCGCGGACGAGCAATTCGCGAGGGTTCTCGTCCACGCCAGCCAACCGCTCCGCGGATTCATCGTCCAGTGGTTCCTCCCGACCGCTCTTGCGCCAGTGCTGGACGCATTTCTGGTGCGCGATGCCGAAGAGCCAGCTTCCGAACCGGTCGTCATCGCGCAGCCCGCCAATGTGCCGGGCAGCGGCGATAAATGTCTCCTGGACGATGTCCAGGCTCGGCTGCTCGGCGCGGACCAGTTCGAAGACGTAGACATACAACGGCAATTGGTAACGCTGGAACAGGGCGTTCCACGCATCGGGCGACCCGGCCTTTGCCTCGGCCACCGGCAGATGTTCCCTGGAAGCCACAGCCAGCATTTACACTCAGAGGAATGTTTGAAGTGAAAAAAGGTTCAACGGATTTGCGAAGTTTGTTCCGCCGGCAGTTTGTTGTGAGTCCTTAACAGCCATTCCGCCGCGGTTGTCTCGCCAAAGAGTTTTATGCGATCACTGTAACTGATCACCTCTGATTCGGAGAGCGTCCGATAAAGATCGGTCACGCCCGCGAGTGTTTTGATGGATTTTTTCCGCTGGTTGAGTAGTTCGAGTCGGTCTTGGACCGTTTGCCCGGTGCCATCCAAGGCACGGGTCGGATCCATCGAGCCAAGTATTTTGCGCTCGATGGCAATGCCCACAAGCTCCTGAATCATCGTGAGCTGTCCGGGTTGATCCATGCGCTGTCCTAGACCCAAGCCAACCTGCTCCACAGCCACGGCGGAAGCTTCGTCGCCCGCCTGTCGGTAGAGTGCGGCCAGTTCGACCGTCTTGAAACCGGTCTGCTTCAACTCGGCCAGGTGAGGAAGCGGCAACTGTGCGGACGCCACCAATTTCGCTTGCGCTTCCGACCAACCTGCGGCGCGGTAGGCTTCCTCGGCGTCCTGAATGTAATCGAGCGAGTAATCCTGGAACTTCGACTTTTGGGCTGCGGCAGCGAGTTGTTCCGCGGCCTGGTCATTTCGCCCGGCCTTGAAGCAGTCCAACGCCAGGAGGTAATTCGGCAGCGCATTGTCGGGCGCGTTCTTCGCGAAGGTGTCCAACAGTTGACGTCGCTCCGCCGAGGCCGGTTGGCTGGGGTCGTAAACCTTTGCGGAGGTATCCGCTGCCCGGCCATCGCCCAGGAAATACGCGAGGTAGTTCAGACGCGGGTCGTTGGGATTCTTTTCCAGCGCCTCGCGCAGAAAAGCGCGATCGCCCGTGGCGGCCAATGCGCCCATCAAACTCTCTTTACTGCGATTATACTTCGCGAGGTAAGGCTCGAGTTCCTCCGCGCTTAAATGCGGAAAGTCGCCGTTCATGATTCGATCCCACAAATTTGTGCCCGTCGCCGCTTCAGCCGTGGATTCTGGACGCGGCGTTGGCGCCGGCAGGTGAGGCGATGACAGGTTGGGCTTGGACTGGCTTTGAGCAAGAACCTGCTCGACCGGATTCGACGACACTGCTAGCTCTGGCCGATGCGGATTCGGGATGACGAAAACCCCCGCGACCACCAACACGGCACAAACAGTTACTACAATCTTCGCTCTCATGATTCCCTCGTGCCCATACGAGGATTGGACAAAGCTAAAGAGAATTCGTGTTGAAGAAAAAGTGCCGGTCTTTGCCACCCGAGGAACGAGCCCAGCGGCGAACGTTGCAAAACGCGTGACGGGTTTCGAAACCCGATCTCAGAAAAACGACCCCACTTCGGTGCGGGTAGGCCCCGGCCAGGGCCAATCCTTGATCGGGTCGTTCTTCTTGGCCCGAAACACGCCGCCGTCGTCCTTGCCATCGTCGCCGACGCTGTAGAGCAGAAACCAGCCGTCGTTGGTGCGCTGATAGTGGAACGGCTTGCCACACATCGGGTCCATTAACGCCTTGGGCATGAACGCGGGCATCAGCGTGTCCAACGTTTCCGGGTAATTGCCATGCGCCAGGCGATAGCGTTCAAGCCCGCAAGCGATGATGGCCATGTAATTCATCGTCTGCACGCGGGCGGCCCTCGCTTCCGCTTTTCCCAGCGCGGGGAGCATCATCTTCGCCATAATGGTGAACGGGGAATACGGTGTTGATGCGGTCGCTTCACCATCCGCCAGTTTCTCCGTGCGCGTGCCGAGCCCGAGGTAGCGTTCATTGTGTTCCCGGTCGGCTTCCCCCCTGGCCCGAGCCTTAAGACGGGCGGCAAATCCGCCTTCGGGCAGTCCGGCAACCGCTTCGCGCAGGTCCGTCAGCAACTCCGTATGGGCGCGCACAAGCGCCACCTCATTCTGGCGCAACACTCCCAGCGGCAACACCAGCGCCGCGCGACGAAGACCGCCTGCGTTTTCTCCCGGAACACTGCGACCAGCAATCATTCCGTCCAAACCGACGATGCCGCACACGCGTTCACCCTCGAAACCATGAATCAGGCCCGAGAGATAATCCACGCGGCTCAACCGTTGCTGGAAAGTCGCCAGTTGCGCATCCGTCCAGCGATGTGCTGTCAATCCCTCCCAGAGCGTGGCGGTGGCCAGCGCGCCCTGTGCCATGCGCACCAACTGCGAGATCAAGAGCGGTTCTTCGCGCAGCAGTTCCGCCGCGTTCAGCGCGTTGGTCGCGTCGGCAAAAGCCGCTGCCATGTCGCCTGCCGCCAGATGTGCGGCGCAGCGCACCTTGAGATTCTGCTGAATCAACTTGAACATTGAGAGGTGTTCGAGCACCAAGCCGAACCCCTGCTCGAACTGAATCGGGAATTGTGCTCGGGGCCGCGCGGCGGCGGCGCACATTTCCGCCATCACCGCATCGCCCGTGGCCAAGCCCGCCAACACGTCGCGTGCAGCATTGCCCGGCGGCGGCAACTCGAGTGACTTTGCCCACGGCGGGTCGCTCGCGCTCGGCGTGACCGCCATTTGCCGGTATGCGGCAGACCACTCTTCCATGTTCTCGAAGCGCTTTGGCATCGGCGATGAAATTGGAGGTCGCTCGGGCAGGCGGTCGTAGGGCAGGAACAACGCCTGCCGGATGCGGCCAATGGCATTGGTGGCTTCCGGTCGCAACTGGTAACCGTTGGGGGCAAGATCAAAGAACGGCGCGAAGATCGGCGCCGCGCCGGCGTTTTGTTCGGCGGGAATCGCCGGCCCGAGCAATTCGGCCAGGGTCAATTTTTCACCTTGCGCCACGAGCCGCGCGCGTTCGCGTTTCCAGGCCCATTGCCCGTAAAGATTTTCCACCGTCAGCACCATCACCGCCGGCGTCAGCACCGCAAGCACCGCGTAATAGACGAGGCCCAGCGCCCAGCGGACCATCCGATGCCGCGCGGGCGGAAGACCGACGGGCAGATCCGGGTTCTGGCACAACCTCATGGCGCGTTGATTCCAGCACAGCGCCGTCAATCCCGACATCACGAGGCTCTGGCAGGCGGCAAAGAGACCCAGCAGCCACATCAGCCAGCCCATCGGTTGCCGGGCGACCAGCAGCGAAATCACCAGGCCCAACAAGACTCCGAGCGCAGCCTTGATGGCCACCAGCACACACCACCGCGCGATTGACCAGCGCTCGTTGACCGCGGGCACGGCCTGTTTGCGGAAGCCGAGCCAGACCAGCTTGTTGTTGGCGAAGGCGAGGAGGAATCCGGGGAGGGTCATAAGATTCTCCAGTGGTCAGACGACCGTGTCGAACGGAAAGGAACGGCTGCCATAACCAATTTCTGAAAAGCCCCTCACCCCGTCCCTCTCCCCATCCGATGGGGAGAGGGTGGCCGTAGGCCGGGTGAGGGGGCCAACGCTTTCAAATCGGAGATCTGCTTTGGTAAACGCTCGAGGCAAGCGAATCGCGCCCGTATCAATCTCGCGCTGACGTTCGCTGCGCGGGCGGTGGGGCGCGGCTGGTTGAACGGGAATGGGTGTGGCCTTCGGCGCCGACTGCAGTTCGCTGCCCGGCGACAAGAGATCCGACGGTTGAAAATCGAGAGCGGCCAGCGCTTCCAAATTGGCCGACGGATGGCCCGGCACCGGCAGACTGACGAACGGGCCCGGCAGCGTCAGGTTCACGCCGACCAACACGATCCAGAGCGCCGCCAGCGCCGCCCACGCAAGCGGAAAACGACCAAACAGCAAACGCCAGCCCGCGAGCAATGCGGCATCGTCCTCGGAAACGGACGGCGCGGTTGCGTTGCGCCGGTGGCTTCTGGCCGCGGCCAGGATTTGTTCGCGCCAGGCCGGCGGAACTGGCCGCACCGACTGGCGGCGGAGGCGTTGTTCGAATGGATCGTGTTCGTTCATTTGATTTCTTCGTAAAGCGGACGCAGGCGGCCGCGCAATTTGTCTAGCCCGTAGCGATAGCGGCTGGCGGCGGTGTTCAGCGGAATCTCCAGCGTGGCCGCGATTTGCTCGAAGGTCAGCCCTTCCCAAAGCTTCAGGTGAACGACGGCGCGCTGGTCGGGCGGCAGTTCTGCCAGCGCCTCGGCCAGCGCCCTGCGGAAGGACTCTTCATCCGGATCGTCCGTGCGGGCAAAGGCCGTGACGCATTCCGCGCCGAACAGTTCATGGTGCTTCTCCCGGGTGCCCCGACGGCGCATCAGATCAATGGCCGCGTTGTGCGCAAGGCGGATGAGAAACGCGCGCTCCTCGCGCACGCCGTCGAGCAGGCCGGGCTGGCGGGCGAGCTTGACGAAAACCTCCTGAAGCACGTCGCGGGTATCGTCCTCGTTGCGCGTGAGGTTCAGGAGGAACGCGTACAAGGCTTGCGCGTGGTTGTCATACAACCCGGCGATGTCCAAGTCAGGCCTCATCGTTCCTGCCCTAATGACGCGCCCGGAGAGGAAATTTGTCTAGCGCAGAATCGCGGCGCGCGGGCGTCCCGCCCGCAGCGGTTCGGTCATGTCGAAACCCTCGAAAATCCTGGCGTTTGCGGGTTAACCATGATGCTGCGACCGGGACGGTCGCGCGCCGGAATCGTGCTTTCAGGTTGCCCGTCTGGCAACCGCCGCCAATTCCACCGCCAATCCCTCGCGGGCGGCATCCACTTCCAGCGGGGACTTCCGCTCCGCCACCAGTTGGCGCGCAGTGGCGACCATGCTGTCCACTTTGGCGTCGTCGTGGTCGGGATCGTGATGAAACAGAAACAGCTTTTTGACGCCGGCCTTGATGGCGAGCGACACAGCGGAGTCCACACAACCGTGCCCCCAACCGATGTGCGTCTCGTATTCCTGCCGGTCGAACTGCGAGTCGAGGATGAGCACGTCCGTGCCGCGCAGGAATTCAATGGTCTTTTGCTCCTCGGCCTCCGCGAAATCGCGGGTCGCCTGGGTATCGGCCGACTGGCCGGGCAAAGGTTTGTGCAGGCGCGAATGCGGTTCGTTGTCCGGAAAGAAAGCCACCGAACCGTCGGGTGCATTCAGCCGGTAGCCGACACAAATGCCGGGATGATTGGCAAACCACGCCTGCACCCGCACCGACCCGACCTGACATTCCATTTCCTTGAGTTCCTCAATGTGGATGTTGCCGGGCAGCTCGTCGAAGAGCACCGGGAAATACGGGCTTTCCATCTGGCCGGAAAGGACGTTGACCAGTCCGCGGCGCGCGCCCTCGAAGCCCAGAATGCGCAGGCGGCATTGCGGTTGATAAATCGGCCGGAAGAAGGGCAGGCCCTGGATGTGATCCCAGTGCGTGTGGGAGAGCAGCAGCGTCAAATTGAATGGCCGTTCCTGGAATTCGTTCATCAACGCGATCCCCAACGGGCGCAAACCCGTGCCCGCATCGAGAATGATGATTTCCCCGCCCGCGCGGACTTCGAGACAGGAGGTGTTGCCGCCGTAACGCACCGTCCCGGGGCCGGGCGAGGGAATCGAGCCGCGCACACCCCAGAATTTCAAATACGACGGTTCCGCCGGACCACCGGCCGGCTCGGCGGGCTTGCGCGTGAAGAAGGTCGTGCTGCCGCTGGCCGTAAGCCGATCCAGCACCTTTACGATTTCGTCAGGCAGGACGGGTTTGGTCAGATATTCGTTCGCTCCCGCCTGACGCGCCGCCGTGCGATCGGCTTCGAATTCGCGTCCCGAGGTGACGACGATCTTGGTGTTGCGCAAGGTGGCGTCGGCGCGG
Organism: uncultured Bifidobacteriaceae bacterium; assembly: GCA_964458575.1. Classification (GTDB taxonomy): domain Bacteria; phylum Verrucomicrobiota; class Verrucomicrobiia; order Limisphaerales; family JADLHS01; genus CAYWMD01. The sequence continues at coordinate 27,021 of CAYWMD010000042.1, forward strand.
ATGGCCCGGCAGACTTGAAATCCGTTGCAACGGGGCATGAGCAGGTCGCACAGCACAATGTCCGGCCGGCTGCGCCGGACTTCCTCCAGCCCCGCATCGCCTTCGCCGGCTTCAAGCACGCGCCAACCCTGCGGCCGCAAAAACTCGGCCATGACCTGGCGGAAACTCGGATCGTCGTCAATGACCAGAACGGTTTTCATCAAGGGTTTGCGGTATCGTCAGTCCAGTTTACGCCCGGAGCGCTAAATTGAAATCTAAAACCGAGGCCCGGTTCTGAATGTTTTTCCATCAAGCCACCTCAAACTACCCCGCTTTGGCCCGCACGCAAGCGGCAGGGGCCGGAACGCCGGTCTGTGACCGGCTTATCGCGATCCGAAGGCCCAAAGCCGGTCACAGACCGGCGCTCCGGAATCCGCAGGACGATAATTGCTTGAACGCCCGGCAGACCTGCCTACGCTTCCTGCACGTCGAGCCATGCCAGCCGAATCGCTGCCAGATCAAACCGTCATCGTCACCGGCCTGTCCAATCGCGCGTTCCTGGAACGTTACGCGCAGCCGGGCCGCGTCGGGCTGTCCGCCGGGTTGACCCTGGTGGACAAGATGATTTGCCGCGCGGAACGCCATCTCGACGAGCAGGAACGATGGGGCAATTGGTCGCACGCGTTCATCTTCGAGGGCGTGCGCGCCGATGGCCATCATTGGGTGATCGAGTCCGATCTGGAAATTCACCGGAAACACATCCGGTTGGGCGTGCAGGAAAACCGCATCACGAAATACTTCAACGAGAAACTCTACACGACCCTGGCAGTGCTGGATTTCGGTCTCCCGGAGAAGCAGACCGCGATGCTTGTGCGCGAAGGCCTGGAACTGGTCGCCACACGCGAGCGATACTCGCTGCGCGAACTGGTCGGCACGCTCATCGCCTTGCGGCATCCGGGACTGCGCGGCCGGGAGAATCTCCTCGCTCGCGAGCGTTCGTTGTTTTGCTCCGCGTTCGTTCAATGTCTTTTTCGCAAGATCGGCTTCGACCTTGCGCCGGGCGTGGATCAAAAGCACACCACGCCTGAGGACATTTCCCGCACGCTGACGCCGCATGTCACGTATCTGCTCCAACGCGAAGTGCCGCGCAGCCGTCTTGAAGAGTTGAAGACGCGCGTTCGACGCCATGTGCAGCGGCGGTTTCGTCGCCTCAAGCCCGGTGCAACCGGCTAGACCGCGTCTTTCACAATCACTGGGCGGAGCGCCGGCTTGGAGCCGGCTTTGGGGCTGGCGAATGTCCAAAGCCGGTCACAGACCGGCGCACCAAGGTCTCGGCGTTTCGTGCGAAGTATGAAATATGCAGGCTGGAATGTTCCGCAAATGGATTTCAAGATGGACCGAGGGACGGCGGCGGCTGGCGCCTTTCAAACGAAAAGAACAAAGGGACGAAGGCAGACAAGTTCGATGGGCTTGCCCCGTGAGCCGAAGGCTTTTACGAGGACGCTCCGCACGCGCGATCACCTCTCACGCCTTTCCCCCCTCCAGCACGCGCGTGCTCCGGTCAAAGCTATGTTCGGAGATTAGGGCTTGCTTTCATACTCATCCAAGGCGTGTCCATCCACCGGAATACCCTTCATGCTGACATACGACCAACTATACCACCACAAATCGGCTTTCTTAGATCGCGTCAAATAGTGGATCCCTTCTTTCTCATCAATATGAAGGACCCCGTTTTGAATCGGATTCGTCCCGCACACATACTCGGTATCCCATCGTCCCTTCACAAACGGCCCGATGCTGCGCCTGAACAATCCGTGGTAGTCACTGCCCGGGTCCGGTGTCATGACCAAGAATATCTGGCCGTCTTTGACAGTGGCGACGTAGTAGAATCCGGTCCAAGACTTCTCGAATCGTGATTGCGGCGTGGAACTGCAGGAGGCCAAGCTGAAAACAGAGCCGAGCAGCAACATCGTGAGAAGATGCGCGATTGATTTCATGGCCCTAGACAGTATGGCTTTGCATGAAAGGGGAACAGGTGTCTGCTCTCCGGAGTAAACGTGGGTTGCGAACCGCAGAGCGGCCTCGCCCCGTGAGATAAGCAGGCAATTCTGCAGAAGCTCCAGCGCCGAATATCTCACGGGGCAAGCCACATCCATCCTTCGCAGGTCTGCTATGGAGGACAGGAGTTGTGGAACTCACGTCGCCAACAACCAATGATCGAAGAACAGACACCATGAAGACCTACATACTCCGTGACCCCAACTCCGTCCAGCCCCAAAAAGGCCATTCCTCGAAAAACCCGTGACGCGCCAAATCTTCCTCTGCGACTCTCCGCGTTCTCTGCGCCTCTGCGTTAAACTCCAACATCTGATCAACGCAGAGACGCAGAGCACGCAGGGGAACGCAAAGAACGAATCACCAAAATCTCTCAGCCGTGCCACGACTTCACCATTTCCGGAAACTGGCAGTTGTCGCAGATGGCATTCGAGTGATCGCAGAAATCGCGGACGATTTGAATCAGGCCCTGCTGCTCCGCCGCGCCGGCCAGAAAGCGCCGGGCGGCACCCCCGAGCAGGCGCTGTCGCGCCAACCGCAGCACCGCGTTGTCTTCCGCAGCCGGCCACGCGAAGTAGCGATGCTCGATTTCGTTGCGCAGACCGTGGTTCTTTCCCTCCGCCGCGCGTGACCAAAGCCACGGCAGAATCACGTTCACGGCGAGGTCGGTGACGCGAGTCGCACCGAGCAATGGCTGCGGTTTGTGCAAACGGGCCGAACGAAACGTCCAGTGCCACGACCAGAATTCGTCACGCACGACCTGCAGAATCCGGAGCAATGAATCGGGCAGCGTGCGGCTGGGCGCTTCGGCAGCGCACCAACGCTCCAACTTCGCCGGCACGTCGCCGGCAGCGAGCCAATGGGCGGCAAGCGCCAGTCGCCGTTGCGGATGGTTGGCCGGACGCAGGCCGTGGAACTTCCAAACGGCGCGTGGCAACGCACAATCGCCGAGTTCGTCACGATCGCGCCACCAGCAATCCCAAACGCGTCGCAAATAACCGTCGCCGCCCGCTTGGGCTCGCGTCAGTTCCGCGGGCAGCAGGCCGCTCAATCCGAGCAACCGCGCTTGCAAGGCGAACGGCGTTGCATCGCCGCGCGTCCAGCGTTGTCGCGTTTCGGCCAGACACTGCATGGGCCAGACGTTGTGTTTGTAACCCAGCGCGCGAAACAATCCTTCCCAGAGCGACTGTTCCCAACCGGCGTGCCGGGCGCGGGCTTGAAACTGCGCGGCTTTGGCGGCCAATCGGACGCGCGCGGCTTCCCGCAGCAATTTCCTTCGCGACTCCTCGCTGAGTTCCTTCAACGGCGCGGAGCATTTGCCGCGCAGGTTTTCCGGCAGGGTTTTGGCGGGTTCGCGTTCCAACCAAAGGCTCAATTCGCCCAGCGGCGCATCCAGCGAATTCCGGAGGGTCAAGACCGGTGGAGGTTGGAGTTCAAGCTTTAGCTTGTCCGGCTGCTCTTTCCCCGGGCACGCTGAAGCGTGGACTCCAACGGCGTCCCAGATGACGTGGAGTAAGACGTCTCGAAATGCCGGATTGCGGTAATGACCGTGCGCGCGCCAGCCGGATGGGCGCAGGTCCACTTCGACGTCGCCGGATCGCGGCGGCTCGTCATCCATCTGCACGACGGCGCCGCGAAAATCCGGCCCGCCTTCGACGCTGAGAAAACCGGGATGAAGCACCCGCAGACTTTTTCCGTCCAAGGTCCTTAGTTGATCGCGACGGACGCGTTGATGCAGCCAGACGGCTTGGAGCAGACGTTCCGGCGGAGAATCGCCGTCGTCGCGCAACTCGCCGGTGACGCCGGCGCGCAAGCGCCATTGGGCGTAAAAGCTGGTGGACGGCAGGGACACTTGAGATTGCTTTTGCTTGGTTGGCTTTGCAAAGTCAAGCGCAGGTTGGAGCGCGGCGTTGGCGCCGCTTCATCGCGCGACCGGTTTGATGCGAGCGCAGGCCAGGCCAGCGGATCGTGAAGCGGGCCGGAACCCGCGCGCATGGCAAAGCATCACCAGCCCGATTTGAACGAATCCAACAGCCCGCTTGAGGGTTAGAATGAATGTGAAACGAAGCACCCGAAAATTCCGGGTTTACGGTTGGTTGAGCCTCCCGCTGACCGCGTGGCTGGCGGGGTTCGTGCCCGCCCCGGCCTGCGCGGCCGAAACCGACATCCGCCGCGATGCCACGGTGGAGGTCATCGAGAAAATCATGCCGTGCGTGGTCAACATCGCCACCGCCACGATTGTGGAGCAGGCGAATGACCCGTCCCTCGAGATGCTCCGCCGCTATTTTGGCTGGCGGGTGCCGACCGAACGGCATGAGGAGCCTTTCAGCGTTGGGTCGGGCGTGATCGTGGACGAGGAGGGATACATCCTGACCAACTTCCACGTGTTGGAACATGCGACCCGGGTGCAGGTCAAATTGTGGGATGGCCGCGTCTATGACGCCGATCCGCTGGTCTATACGCCGCTCAAGGATGTGGCCCTGCTCAAACTGCGCGCCAAGCCGGGCGAAAAGTTCAAGGGGATCAAGTTCGCCAGTGACGACGATTTATTGCTCGGTGAAACGGTGCTGGCCCTGGGCAATCCCTACGGACTGGGCGGTTCGGTGACACGGGGCATCTTGAGTTCAAAGAACCGCCGGCCCGCGTCCGGCATGGAGCGGTTGACCGCCGAGGATTGCCTGCAAACCGACGCCGACATCAACCCCGGCAACAGCGGCGGCCCGCTGGTCAATCTCCGCGGCGAGTTGATCGGCATCAACGTCGCCCAATATCGCGGCCGCGGCGAATCCGAAGGCAAGGGCGTGGGATTTGCCATCCCGATCAAGCAGGTTTCCGCCGTGTTCGCCGAGTTCTTCACGCCGGAAGCCAAGGACGCGCTCTGGTTCGGCGCGCGCGTCGTGCAGTCGGGCACGGGCCCGTTGAACATCAAGTTCGTGCTGGGCGGCAGCCCCGCCGACACCGCCGGTTTGCGCGCCAACCAACGGATTGTGCAGGTGAACGGCCAGACGCCCCGGGGGTTGGTGGAGTTCAACCGCTTGATCACGGCGAATACGAACCACGAGGCGACGCTCGTGGTCGAACAGGACGGCGCGCGCCGCTCCGTCAAAACGAAACTCGTGCCGTTCGACGACTTGATCCGGAAGAAGCTCGGCCTGGTGCTGCTCAATCTGACCCCGCAAACCGCCGCCCAGTATCAGGTGAAACCGGGGCAGGGGTTGTTCGTCGAAGAGGTGGAGGGCGGCAGCCCGGCGGCCAAGGCGCAGTTGCAGCGCGGTTTTCTGCTCACTGCCGTTGACGATCGCCCCACGCCGGACCTGATCAGCATCGCCGACGCCGTATCGTCAAAGCAGCCCGGCGAGCAGGTCCGGCTGACCGTGATTTTCCCGCGGCGGGTGAACAACAGTTTCTTCGAGTACCGGCAGACCACCGTGCCCGTCACGGTTCGTTGAGCAATTTATGATGGCCCGCCGCGCTTTCTTGCTTACACTCGGCCCTGCGCATCCATGAACAACGGCACGATGATTGAAGTGGCCAATCTGACCAAGCGGTTCGCTGGCCGGACCGCCGTGGCGGACATTTCCTTCACCGTCGGGCGCGGCGAGATCGTCGGCTTGCTCGGCCCAAACGGCGCGGGCAAAAGCACGACCATGCGGATTTTGTCCTGTTTCCTCCCGGCGACTTCCGGCACGGCGCGCGTCGCCGGCTTGGACGTGTTCCGCGATTCACAGGAGGTCCGGCGGCGCATCGGCTACATGCCGGAGAACAACCCGCTCCATCCCGAAATGCGCGTGCGCGAGTATTTGAAATTCCGGGCGCGCCTCAAGGGACTCAGCCGGACGCGCTCGCGCGAACGGGTGGATGTGGTGATGGAGCAGTTTGGTTTGAAGGACGTAAGCCGTCGCATCATCGGCCAGCTTTCCAAGGGTTACCGTCAGCGGGTCGGCCTGGCGGATTCGCTCGTGCATGAACCCGAATTGATCATTCTGGACGAGCCGACCATTGGCCTGGATCCGCATCAGATTCGGACCGTGCGGCAGCTCATCAAGGGCCTGGCGGGGTCGCACACGGTCTTGATTTCCACCCACATTCTGCCCGAGGCGGAAATGACCTGCAATCGGATGCTGATCATGTTCGATGGCCGCATCCTCGCCGCCGACACGCCGGAGAATTTGCAGAAACTCATGGCCGGCAGCAGTCAGGTCATCGCCGAAATTGCGGCGCCGGTGCCGGAACTGCGCGAGTGCTGGTCGCAGATGCCGGAGATCGAGCAGTTCGACATTTCGGCCGCCGAGGGGGAATTTCACCGGTGCGCCCTGACGCCGCGGGATGGCCATGATCTGCGGCCGAAGATATTTGCGCTGGCCCGTGAGCGTGGATGGACCCTGCGCGAACTGACGCGCAACCGGCATTCGCTCGAAGACATTTACGTGCAGGTGACCAAGCCGGAGGAAGAGGAGTGATGGAAAGCGAACATTCAACATTCAACATTCAACATCGAACATTCAACAAATGGGTGAATGATGGCGGCTTGGGCGTTGAGCGTTGGATGTTGAATGTTTTTAACGGATAACCGCTGATGCACGCCTTTCTCACTCTCACCCGCCGCGAGCTGGCGTCCTATTTTTTTTCGGTCACCGGCTACGTCATCATTGCCGCAACGACCTTCCTGGTGGGGTTGAGCTTCGTGGTGCTGATGGATCAACTGGGAAATCAACCCACGCCCATGCCGGTGACAGAGTTGTTTTATCGCACGTATTTTTTCTGGCTCATCCTGCTGCTGGCGGCGCCGGTCATCACGATGCGCCTGTTCGCCCTGGAAAAGTTTTCCGGCACGTATGAAACATTGATGACCACGCCCGTGCGGGATTTAACGGTGGTGCTGGCAAAGTTCAGCGCGGCATTCGGTTTTTACCTAGTGATGTGGCTGCCGATGCTGGGCTGCGTGTTAATCGTGCAAAGCTTCGCCAACGCGCCGGGCGCGGCCGGAACCGCCGGGGCCCTGAACCTGATTGATCCGGGCACGCTGGGCGGAATGTATCTCGGCGTGGCCCTGATGGGCGCGCTGTTCTTGTCGCTGGGTTGCTTCGCGTCCGCCATCACGCGCAGCCAGATGGTGGCCGCCATGCTGACGCTGGTGCTGGGGGTGAGCTTGTTCGCACTGGGGTTCCTGGCCGAGCGAACCCCCGTGGCGGGAAACTGGGCCGCCCTGGTGTTGGGCTATTTCGCCCTGTTCGAGCAAATGCACGATTTCGCCCGGGGGATTGTGGATACGCGCGCGGTGGTGTTCTACCTGAGCCTGACTTTTTTCCTGTTGTTTCTGACGCTCCGCACGATCGAGAGCCGTCGCTGGAGGTGACATGGCGCAGAACCCGCATCCGCAAAGAAGTTTTTCCGCCGCCCAACGCTGGGGCATCCGGTTGAATTACGCGCTGCGCACCGCCGTGGTGTTCGCCATCATTGTCATGGTGAATTACCTGGCCGCGCGCTGGTATAATCGCAGTTACCTCAGCTCCCAAACGCGCCAGCCCCTTTCCCCCCTTACCGTCGGCCTGCTGAAGTCGCTGACCAATCAGGTCAAGGTCACCCTGTTTTACGACAAGGAAGACCCGTTCTTCACCACCGTGACCGCCCTGCTTGAAGATTATCACGATGTCAACCCGCGCCTGACGGTGAGCGCGGTGGATTACCGCTGGGACGCGGGCGAAGCGGAGAAGGTGAAGGAGCAGTATCGCAACAACCTGGCTGGCGTCACCAACAAGAACCTCATCATCTTCGATTGCGAGAACCGGGTGAAAGTGGTGAACGGCAATTCGCTGGCGGAATACGTGCCAGAGCGCGTTCCCAACGAAAAGGAGCTGGAGTATCGGCGCAAGCCCGTGGCGTTTCTGGGTGAGAAAATGTTCACGGCCGCCCTGCTCGCCGTGACCAGCCCGAAACCCCTGATCGTTTACTACCTCACCGGCCACAACGAACCCGCCCTGGAGGGGGGCGACGAAACCGGCTACCTCAAGTTCGCCTCCGTCCTGAAACAAAGTTTCGTCCAACTGGAACCACTATCCCTCACGGGGACGAATGGCGTGCCGGCAGACTGCAATCTCCTGGTGGTCGCGGGGCCGAGCACCCGGCTGCACGCGGTCGAACTGGAGAAGATTGAAGACTACCTCCATCGGGGCGGCCGGATGCTGGTGCTGATCAACTTCGCCTCGCTGAAACGCCCGACCGGCATGGAAAAAATTCTCGCCGGCTGGGGCGTGGACGTCGGCCGCGGCACGGTTTCCGACCCGAAGAAAAGCGTCCTCGGCCAGGACGTCAAGGTTGAAGACTTTGGGGAGCATCCGCATCCGATTGTCAACCCGCTGATCCGCTCGGCACTGCACCTAATTTTGCCCTGCGCCGTGAGCCGGCTCGACGTGGGCACCGCGCCCGACGGCGCGCCGACCGTCGAAGAAATCGCCTTTACCAGCCCGCAGGCAACGATGGACAACGGCGACCAGCGCGGCCCAAGACGATTTTCACTTGCGGTCGCCGTCGAAAAGGGCCGGGTGCCGGGGGTGATTACCGACCGGGGTTCGACCCGCCTCGTGGTTGTGGGCGACTCGCTGTTTCTCGGCAACAAGATGATCGAATCCGCCGGCAACCGCGATTTTCTCGGCTACGCCCTCAACTGGCTGCTCGAACGCCCGCACCTGATGCAGGGCCTTGGCCCGCGACCCATCAACGAATTCCGGCTGATGTTGACGCGGACGCAGTTCAACACCGCGTGTTGGCTGCTGCTGGCCGCGATGCCGGGTGGCGTGCTGGTGTTCGCCGGTCTGGTCTGGCTGCGCCGCCGATCCTGAACTGACTCGAACCGGATTTGTTCCGCGCAGAAACTGATGAAGAATGCCGCGAGCACATGGTTGACGCTTGGCCAAATCTGCTTTCCGTGTAATGTTGATTCCATACCACGAATTACGAAACGCATAACGCACCGATGAGCGCCGTGAGTCCAGCAACTGCACGTCAACCTTCCGCACCGCCACTGCGAACGGAGACGACGGCGGGCAACTATTTCGTCGCCAATTACCCGCCGTTCGCGTTTTGGAAACCGGATTTCGTGCCGCAATTGGCGCGGGCCTTGGAAACCCCCGCGCCCGCTAACCCCTTCGGCCAATACGTCCACATTCCCTTTTGCCGCAAGCGCTGCCATTTCTGTTACTTCAAGGTTTACACGGACAAGGACGCGTCCGAGGTGCGCGGCTACCTCGACGCGTTGCTCCAGGAACTCGCCGTCTATGCGGGCAAACCGGCCGTTAACGGACGTAAACCCAAGTTTGTTTACTTCGGCGGCGGCACGCCGAGCTATCTTTCGCCGGACCAACTGCGCCTTCTCACGGACGGCATGAAACGCCTGCTGCCGTGGGACGAAGTGCAGGAAGTCACCTTCGAGGCCGAGCCGGGCACGCTCACGGACCACAAGCTCAAGGCCATTCGCGACCTCGGGGTCACGCGGCTCTCGCTGGGCATCGAGCATTTCGACGATCACATTTTGGAGATTAACGGCCGCGCGCATCGCTCGAAGGAAATCGCCCGCGCTTACGCTTACGCCCGGGAAATCGGTTTTCCGCAGATCAACATTGATCTCATCGCCGGCATGGTCGAGGAAACGGAGGAGAAATGGCGCGCGACGGTGGCGAAGGCCGTTGCGCTCCAACCCGATTCGGTCACGATCTACCAGATGGAAGTGCCGTACAACACCGGCATCTACCAGCAAATGAAAGCCACGGGCAAGCTCGTCGCACCGGTGGCGGATTGGGAGACGAAACGCCGCTGGGTGGACTACGCCTACCGCGAGTTCGAGAAAACCGGCTACACCGTCACCAGCGGCACAACGGTCGTGCGCGACCCGGCCAGGGTGAAATTCATTTACCGCGAAGGCTTGTTCGCCGGCGCGGACATTCTGTCCATCGGTGTGGCGAGTTTCGGCCACCTCAATGGCGTGCATTACCAGAATCACCACGAGTTTCAGCCCTACGTGGAGACGGTCAACGCCGGCAAACTCCCGGTGTATCGCGCGCTGACGCCGTCAGCCGAAGAACGCTACATCCGTGAATTCATGCTGCAACTCAAGCTCGGCAGCGTGAGTGCAAAAACATTCACGGACAAATTCGGCACGGATCCGCGCGCACAATTTGCCGAACCGCTGGCGAAGTTGCAGGCCTGGGGTTTCCTGGTCAACGGTGGCGACCGCATCGGCGTCACCCGGGAGGGCCTGCTGCAAATTGACCGGCTGTTGCACGAATTCTTCAAACCGGAACATCAGACCGGACGTTATGCCTGATTCGAACTCCATCAATTTCCTCTACCCGCTCTCGGAAATTTATGCGCGCGCCAAGCTGCCGCCGCCGCGAATCGAGGTGGTTTCGGGTGACGCTGTTCCCGAACCGTTTCGCACATTGCTCGTCCACCACAGCGACATGACGCCCACGCTGGAGGATTATCACAAGTCACCCATCCACCTCGAAATCCTGCGTAGCGAACATCGGGGCGGGTTCTATTTCCGCCAGGTCGTGCTGCGGCTGAATCACGACGAAAAGCCCGTTGAGTTCGGCGCGAACAAGATTTTCCTCGGCATGTTTCCGGAGGAAGCGCAGGAATTGATCCGCTTGGAACAAGTGCCGCTGGGCCGCATCCTGAAGGAATGCGGCGTGCGCCATAAGACCGAGGCGAAAGCGTTCCTGCGCGTCCAACCGGACGAGACCATCAACGGCGCGTTTGAACTGGAAAATCCGACCACGCTTTATGGACGTAAGGCAGTGATTTCCGATCTGCAGGGCAAACCGCTTTCGGAGATTGTGGAGATCCTGCCGCCTGCCGCCGCTTCTTAATCTTAATCGTAATCTTACTCTTGATCTCGTCGTTTATCGCCACCGAGGATTAAGATTAAGAGAAAGAGTAAGATTAAGACCAACGATGCGTAATTCCCATTGGAAGCGCGCGGCGCCCTCTGTTATCTTTTCTCCAGCGAAAAAATCGAACCGATAGGAACGAACATGCCACAGGCCATCATGGATCCCGGCGAAGTCCGGCGCTTCGCGGAAGAACTGAAACGGTTCAACATCGAAGTCCAGAACCGCATGTCGCTGTTGCAGGCGCGCTTTGCCGCGTTGGGCGATACCTGGCAGGACCAGGAGCACCAAAAATTCTCCGATGAATTCCGCGACACGATGAAGGTGCTCAAGAAATTCATCGAATCGTCCAACCAGCACACGCCGTTTCTGCTGCGCAAGGCGCAGAAAATTGAGGAGTATCTGGATCAGCACTGAGGAGCGGATGAACGCCAATCGCGTGAACAACATCGAACATTCAACATTCAACATTCAATGCTCAACACCCAATGGCCAAACCGCTCGAGTTCTTCGACGTTGGACGTTGAATGTTGAATGTTGAATGTTTCCCACGATTTTCCGACGCATGCCCGATCGCGCCAAGGTCACTTCGCTGGAAGCCATCGAAAACTTCCGGGCCAAGCTCATCATCTACCGCGACAAGGCCGGGCGCGTGCTTGATGAAGTGAGCGATGAGGTCATTCGCACGCGGCTCTGGCTGGAGAACGACCGCCCGGCGTACTGGGAGAACCAGATGCGCCGCTTGAAGCGCGAACTCGAGCAGCGGCAACAAGAACTGTTCAGCGCCCAGATGTCCGGCTTGCGCGAGGCGTCCTACATGCAACAACTCGCCGTGCAGCGGGCCAAGCAGGCCATCCGGGACGCCGAGGAAAGGGCGCGCATCGCCAAAAACTGGGTGCGTCAATTCGATCATCAGGTCGCACCGGCCGGGAAGCAGGTCGAAAAACTCCGTCACACGGTCGGCCACGAAATGGGCCAGGCGGTGGCCTGGCTCAACGAAGTGATCAAATCCATCAGCGACTACGCCGAACTTTCGCCCACCGCGCCCGCCTCACTGCCGAAGACCACCGAAGAGAATCCACCCGCCGCATGAGAACGTGCTTATCCAGATCCTGGGAAAGCATTTTGCTTCCTTCCTTCCGCCTTCCGCCTTCCGCCTTCCGCCTTGCTTTATGACCGGCGCCAGCAATCGTCTCACCGGCCTCACGAAAGAACTGCGTGCGGAATGGGACAACACCAAGCAATACTGGAACGACGCGAAGAGCGCCGAGTTTGAAAAACGTTTTCTCGACGAACTGCTGACCGGCGTGAACCAGGCCGTGAACAACATTGAAACCCTTGAACGAATCCTCAGAAAAATCCGCGACGACTGCGAATAAGCCGCTCGGCGCGGTGGCAACGCTGGCGTTGCTCGACCGTCTGCGCGGTGCGATCCGGGATGCGGCGACTCGCGCCACGGAACTGGAACGGGATTTCGCCGCCCGTTCCCAAAAGTTGCGGGCGCAACTCGACGAGGCCATGACGGCCGAGCGCGCGCGCTGGACCACGGCGAATGAAGGCGAACAATCTGCCGCCGCCGCCCGGCGCCAAGGCGCAGAGGCGCATTACTCGGCGCGGCAAAAACGCATCAGCCGGGCGCTGGAAAGCGCGCGCAAGCAAAAGCTCGCCGAGATCGAAGCCGCCGAAGGCCGGAACACCTTCGAAATCCAACGCGCCCAGCTGGAAGCCGACCGCATCCGCGACACCGACACCCAGACCGCCAAATCCAATTACGACAACTTCAACACCCGGCTCGCGGAACAGCAGATGGCATTACACCAGACCGAGACGCGCGCCCGTTCCGTTCTGGGCGTTTACCGGTCGCTGGTTCGTTTGCTGGATTCCGCGCCCACGCCCGCCGCGCCGGATTCGGCGGCGAATGAACACCAGCTTCTCGACCAGTTCCGCGGCCGGATCGAGGAGGCCAAGCACGGATTGAACCGCGGTCAGGCCACCGTGCTGCTGGTGCTGTTCCGCTTCCTGCCCATCTGGCTTTGCGGGCTGCTGCTGCTGGGATTGCCATTCGCCTTCGTGCCGGCATTGCGCCGATTTGATTTTGCGGCCGTGCCGCCCAATGTCTGGGGCATCATCGGCGGCGGCCTTGTCGGCGTTTTCGTGCTTTACCTCCTCGGCAAACGGTTCGCCGCCCGTCCCGCGGGCGAAGCGGCCACGGCGCTTCGCGAGGCGCACTCGCTTCACGATGCCGCCGCGCACAAGGCCGACGGCACTTTTGCTCAGGAGAACGAGCGCATCCGCATCAACCATGCGAGCACCACACAGATGCTCAACAACCAGTGGAAGGAATTGCAGGCACAGGTGAAGAAACTGCGCGCCGACTGGGCCATTCGCCTGGGCGAACGCGTGCGCCAGCTCAACACGGTCAACGAAGGTCAGCGTTCGCATCGTCTCGCCCGCATCGAACACGATTATGCCGACCGCATCACCCAGTTGACCAACGAGTCCGCCCAGCGCAAAAAGCAAATCGAGACAACCAACACCGATGGCTTGGAAAAAATCAAAGCCGCCCAAAACGCAGCCTGGAGCGCGCTCGAAAGCGACTGGCGCGAAAAGGTGCTGCCGATCCACGCGCAACTGCTGAACGCCGGGACTCTGGCCGAAAAAATGTTCCCGCCGTGGCGCGCGGAGGTCTGGCAGGGCTTCACCCTGCCCGAGGAATTTACGCACTCGGCGCGCTTCGCCGGACTGGCCGTGGACCTGGAAAAGTTTTGCGAAGTTTCACTCGCGAACAAGCGGTTGGCGCTGCCCGGATCAACGCAGCTTGCCAGCCCGTTGCTGCTCGCGTTGCCTGATCAGGCGTCCGTGCTGTTTGAAACCAAGCAATCCGGCCAGCAACAGGTCGTTGGCGCGTTGAACAATCTGGTGTTGCGCCTGCTCACCAGCGCGCCGCCCGGCCGGCTGGCGTTCACCATTTTTGATCCGGTCGGCCTCGGACAGAATTTCGCCGGCATCATGCATCTGGCGGATTTCGAGGAGCGCCTCATCAACAGCCGCATCTGGACGCAGCAGGCGCAGTTCGAGCAACGGCTCGCCGACCTCAACGAGCACATCGAGAAAGTCACCCAGATGTATCTCCGCAACGAATACCAGTCGCTCGCGGAATACAACGAGCAGGCCGGCCGGCTCGCGGAGAAATACCAGTTCCTCGTCATCGCGGATTTCCCGGTAAACTTCAGCGACGTGGCCGTGAAACGCCTGCAAAGCATCGCCGCCAGCGGACCGCGCTGCGGGGTGCATTTATTGATTCATTGGGATCAGCGCAAGCCCGCGCCGGTCGAATTCGTGCCGGAGGAATTGCGCAAGAACGCGATCTGCATCGTGCCCAAAGGAGATGGCTTTGCGCTGGCCAAGGCGAATTGGGACGGGACGAAACTGTCGCTCGACGCGCCGCCCGAGGCCGAACTGGCCACGAAGTTGTTGATGCAAATCGGCAAGGACAGCACGGATTCGTATCGCGTCGAAATGCCGTTCGCGGAAGTCGTGCCTGACGAAAACGAAATGTGGTCGCTGGACACGACGACCGAGTTGCGCGTGCCGGTGGGCCGCACGGGCGCGACCAAACTGCAATATCTCGCGCTGGGTCAAGGCACGCGGCAACACGGATTGGTGGCGGGGAAAACCGGCTCCGGCAAGTCCACCTTGTTCCACGTCATCATCACGAACCTCTCGCTCTGGTGCAGCCCGGACCAGGTGGAATTTTATCTCGTGGACTTCAAGAAAGGCGTCGAGTTCAAAACCTACGCCACGCACAAGCTGCCGCACGCGCGCGTCATCGCCATTGAGAGCGACCGGGAATTTGGCCTGAGCGTGCTCCAACGCGTGGATGAGGAGCTGAAGCGCCGCGGCGACCTCTTCCGCAAACTGGGCGCGCAGGATATTGCGGGCTACAAACGCGCCGGCGGCAAGGAGCCGATGCCGCGCGTGCTCCTGTTGATTGACGAATTTCAGGAATTATTCGTGGAGGACGACCGCGTTTCGCAGGGCGCGGCGCTGTTGCTCGACCGCATCGTTCGTCAGGGCCGCGCCTTCGGCATTCACGTGCTGCTTGGTTCGCAGACGCTGGGCGGTGCCTACACGCTGGCGCGCGCGACCATCGGCCAGATGGTTGTCCGCATCGCGCTTCAGTGCAACGAAGCCGACGCCTACCTCATCATGAACGAGGACAACCCCGCGCCGCGTCTGCTCTCGCGCCCGGGCGAGGCGATTTACAACGACGAAGGCGGCGCGATTCAGGGCAACAGCCCGTTTCAGATCGTCTGGCTGCCGGATCAAGCGCGCGACGAGTGGTTGGCAAAGGCGCACGCGTTTGCGGAGCGCGGCCATCTTGGCCGCAGCAGGTCCGTAGACGAACGGGATGAAATAATTGAAGCGCCTTTACATGGCGAACGTGCTGCGGGCGTGACGCCCGCGCGCCACCGTTTTGAGCGTGAGCCCATCGTCTTCGAGGGCAACGCGCCGGCCAACGTGCGCGATAATTCCGCTTTGCGAGCCTTGCTCCATGCCCCGAGCATTCAGCCGACCGCCAACCTCCGCGTGTTCCTCGGTGCGCCCAACTCGATCAAAGGCCCGACCGAGGCCGTGTTCCGCCGCGCGAGCGGCAGCAACCTGCTGGTTGTTGGCCAGCGCGAAGAAGCGGCGCTGGGCATGTTGGCAGTGGCGATGGTGTCGCTATCGGCGCAACACGTGAAAAACGCCGCGCGCTTCCTGGTGTTCGATTGCAGCGCACCCGATTCAGCCGAGGCAAAGTTCCTTGAGCACGTCGTCCGCGCGATTCCACACGAGGTGAAATTAATTCGCGCCGGCGAGGTCGAGGAGATCATGGCGGTCCTGGCTGCCGAACAACAGCAACGGGCCGACGCCAGCGGCGCGGAGGGCGCGGAAACCTATTTGTTCATCCACGGCCTGCAACGGAACAAGAAGCTGCGCTTCGACGAGGAAATGAGCTTCTCGCTCGACGCCAGCGCAGCGGCGAATCCCGGCTTGCAGCTCAACAAACTCATTTGCGAAGGCGCGAACCTCGGCTTCCACGTCATCGCCACGTGCGACACCTACAACAACGTGATGCGCATGCTGAGCCGCAAGGCCCTCAGCGAATTCGAAATGCGCGTCGTGTTCCAGATGAGTGCGAGCGATTCGGCCAGCCTGATTGACTCGCCACAGGCCAACAACCTCGGCCTGCACCGCGCGATTCTTTTCAACGGCCACGAGGGCTGGCTCGAAACCTTCCGGCCGTACGCGCTGCCCGAGGAAAGTTGGCTGGACGAAGCGGGCCGGCAGTTGCAGAAGCTCCCGGCCCAAGGCTGAACGGCATCGGGGAAGCAGTTGTCCATGCGCGAAGTCAATTCCACCGCGACCGAAAAACTCGCCCGGAAACTGTGGGCCACGTCCAGGGCATGGTCGCGGACGTTTCTGATTTGCACCTGCCGGCATTTACCCGAACGCCGCCGGCGCTGCAACTGGCCCGAACGGAACGGCGGGTGGGGGGCTTGAATCTGCGCCTTACCACTTGCGTCTGTTTCAAATCGGGCTAACTGTTTGTCCAACGCAACTATCGTGACTGCCAACGCAAAACCATTTGACGTTCACATCATCGGCGGCGGGCCGGCCGGCGCGAGCGCGGCGGCCATCCTCGCGGAACACGGCCATCGCGTGCTCGTACTTGAGCGCGAACAATTCCCGCGCTACCACGTCGGCGAATCGCTCATTCCGTTCACCTACGGGCCGCTGGAACGGCTCGGGTTGATCCCGCGCATGAAAGGCAGCGCGTTCCAGAAAAAATACAGCGTCGTGTTCACGCAACCCAACGGCAAGGCGAGCCAGCCGTTCTATTTCTTCAATCGCTACGACCGCGGGACCGTGGCGCAAACCTGGCAGGTGTTGCGCAGCGAGTTCGACTCGATGCTCCTCGACCACGCCCGCGCGAAAGGCGCGGAAGTGCGGCACGAGGTTGCGGTGAAGGAATTGCTGCATGAGAGCAGCCGTGTCGTCGGTGTGCGGGCGCAACTGAAGGGCGGCGACCTTGTCGAATTCCGCGCGCCGATGACGCTGGATTGCACGGGCAAGGAGAGTTTCGCCGCCGTGCGCAACGGCTGGCGCGCGCGCGATCCGTATCTGAACAAGGTCGCGGTGTGGACCTACTATCGCGGCTCGAAACGCGAACCCGGCATTGACGAGGGCCAGACGACCGTGGCGATGATTCCCGACAAAGGCTGGTTCTGGCACATCCCGCAGCACGATGACATGGTCAGCGTAGGCGTCGTGGCCGAAGGTAAATACCTCACGCGCGACGCCGTGCGCGATCCGAAAGCGATCTTTCATCGCGAAGTGGAACAGAACCTCTGGATCAAGGACCATCTCTCCGTCGGCGAACAGGTGGGCGAGTATTATCTGACGAGCGAATACAGTTTCCATTCGCGGCATTGCGGCTCGGAAGGGCTGCTGCTGGTGGGCGACGCCTTCGCATTTCTCGATCCGGTGTTCAGCAGCGGACTGATGCTCGCGCTCAAGAGCGGCGTGCTGGCGGGCGACGCGGTGCATGCGGCGCTCCGCGCCGGCGAGTTCTCGCCGGATCGTTTTGCCGGCTACGCCAGCACGCTGCGGCAAAGCATCGAGAACATGCGCAAGCTGGTTTATGCGTTCTACAATCCGGAGTTCTCGTTTAAAAAAGTCATTGATCGGTATCCCGAAGCCGCGGGCGAGATCACCGATTGTCTGAGCGGCGACGTGGACAAAGATTTCAGCTCGCTGTGGAAAAAGATCTCCGAGTTTGTGCCATTGCCGCAGGAATTGCCTGTGGGCGAGCCTTTGGTTAGAGCCACGTAGAACGGGCGCGCCGGAGCTTCAGTGCGCCACATTCCCGCCGTCGAGTGTGAAGGAGGCAACGGCTTTGCGGCAAAGCTGGACAAAATCGGCTTCCGGCAAGGAGAGCGGCCGGCGTTGCCGATGGACGACTCCCCAGTTGCGACGCAGCTTGCGCCGGCCCAGCGGTAATGCAACCAGCGAACCTTCCCGCAATTCCTGCCCGGCAATCCAGGTGGCCAGCACGCTGACGCCGACGCCGATCTTCACGAGTTCCTTGATGGTTTCGACACTGCCGAGTTCCATCACGGTGTTGAGGACCATGCCTTCGGCCCGGAAGTAGCCTTCCACCGCCCGAAACGTGTGGCTGTTCCGGCTGTAAAGGATGTAATTCTGCTGCGGAATTTCGGATCGTTGAACGGTCCCGGCTTTGGCCCACGGATGCCGCGGATCAACAATGAATACCAGCTCGTCGGTAAACAGCGGCTGAAACTCCAGCAGCGGCTCGTTCTGGGGCGCGAGCGTGATGCCGAGATCAATCCGTTGTTGTCGCACCGCCTCGGTCAACACGGGGGAATCGCCGGCTTCCAGCAACAACCGGCAATGCGGATGCTCGCGCTTGAATTCCCGCAGAATGCCCGGCAGCAGGTGCTGGCAGGTGGAAATGCTCGCCCCCACGCGCAATTGCGTTTCGCCCCACTTGCCAAGTTTCTTGAGCGCCGCGCGCGTCGTGGTCATGTCGTGGAGAATTCGTTCGGCCTGTTGCAGGAGTTGTTCCCCCGCCAGCGTCAGCGAGATTTTCTTGCCCACCCTGTTCAAAAGGCGGCAGCCCACATCCGCCTCCAGCGCCTTGATGGAATGGCTCACCGCCGATTGCGTCAGGAAAACCTCCTTGGCCGTGTGCGTAAAACTGCCCGTGCGCGCCAGCGTCACAAAGGTCCGCAACTGTCTGCTATCGAGAATTTCAATCACCATGAACCGCTTTCGTTTCCGCCATGAAAAATAATCCGGGGCCGGCGTCCGGCCATCCGGTTCTTCTGGCATCGTTGGCGCTAGGGTCATCGCATGCGCCGCCTTCAGCCAAAGCAAATCGAACACCAGCCGGTTCCAGGCCACCCGCCGGCCGGCGCGGACGGCAGCACCCATGATCCAGTTCGCAGAACCGAATCCAAACATGAGCAAAACCATTGACACCATCAGTGAAGCGATCCGGAATCCAAAGCATTCCTTTCGCAAATCGGACCATCATCCAAGAAAATCCCTCAAGCACCGTTACGAACGGCGCAAGGTCCGGGAATACCTGCACCTGGGCGGCTGGTTGGAGGAAGAAATGGAATTGGCCCGGAACGCTTGATCGCCAACCTCATGGGGCGTGCCCCGGCCAGCGACGGCAGCCCTCGCGAAAGCACAACAAGACCTTCACCTGCACAACGAACCACATGAACCACGACCCATCCACCCTGGCATATACGCTCTGGGAGCAAGCGGGCCGTCCCGAGGGCCGAGACCTGGAATTTTGGCTGCAAGCCGAGAACCAACTCGCTGCCGGCCGGGCACGCCCGGTTGTCAGCGCGTCGCCAATCCCGACGCCGCCTCGCCGTAATTCTGCCCGCACCGGCCCGGCCGCCGCATTGCGAACCCGGCCGTCACGTTCATGAATCAGCTTTTAACCCGGCGGGGAAGGAGGAATGACCACAATCGTGGAGTGAAGCTTGAACATCGTTGTACTCGCAAAGCACGATGCCCAGGAAGCCCGCCGGAAATTTACAGGGTGCATGGTGGGGAGTGAACACTTTTATGCCGGCCTCTTTTCGCGCACCCCGCTGGCGGGCGCATCGGCGGTTCCTCCGACCGCCCCGCGCCGGCCACGGCCGCTTGTGATCCTTTCGGCTCGCAAACCGGCAACGCCGAAAAAGCATCCAATGCGAAGGAGGCCGGCAAACTCCATCTCACGACCGGCGTGAACCGGTGAACGTTCCCGGCGACCCCGGATCAAAGCAACAAAACATCCCGGGGCGGGGCGCTCCACGCTCGCCAATCCTGCCAGCATGAATTATCATCGCCAGGATGAATCTCGTCCAGATCACGCCCGGCGCGGGCGCGATGTATTGCGGGAATTGTTTCCGCGACAACGCCCTCGTGGCGGCATTGCGGGGAATGGGCCACGACGTGACCATGGTGCCGCTTTACCTGCCCCTCACGTTGGACGAGGAGGATCAAAGCGCGGACACGCCGATTTTCTTTGGCGGCATCAACGTTTATCTTGAACAGAAAATCGGATTGTTTCGCAAAACCCCGCATTGGCTGCGGCGAATGCTGGCCTCGCGGAAATTGCTCGCCTGGGCCGCCGGCCGGACCGCCAAAACCCGGGCCACCGACGTGGGCGACATCCTGTTATCCATGTTGCACGGCGAGGAAGGCCGGCAGGCGCGCGAACTCGATGAACTCATCGCGTGGCTTAAACGCCACGGACATCCGGACGTGATTTGCCTCTCGAACGCCCTGCTCGTGGGTATGGCGCGCCGCCTGAAGGCGGAACTCCAGACGCGCGTGATTTGCACGTTGCAGGGAGAAGATTCGTTCCTCGACGGCCTGCCGGATTCGCACCGGACCACCGCATGGCAATTGCTGGCCGAGCGGGCCCGCGACGTGGATTTGTTTATCGCCCCGAGCCGCTATTTTGCCCAACGCATGGGCGGCAAGCTGGGTTTGCCCGCCGACCGGGTGAAGGTGATTTACAACGGCATCAATCTCGAAGGATACGAAACCGCCGCTCCGGTCGTTGAAGGTGGATTTCGCGGCTCGCCGGTCCTCGGCTATCTGGCGCGGATGTGCCGGGACAAGGGCCTCGATACGCTGGTGGACGCGTTCATCTTGCTCAAGCAAAGCGGACGGGCGGGGAATCTGAGGTTGCGCATCGGCGGCAGTTGCGGTCCGGGCGATGAACCTTTTGTGAAAACCTTGCGCCAACGTCTGGCCGCAGCGGGGTTCATCGGCCAGGTGGGATTCAATCCGAACCTGGCCCATTCCGAAAAACTGGAGTTTCTCCGCTCGCTTTCGATTTTCTCCGTGCCCGCGAACTATGGCGAGGCGTTTGGGCTTTACCTCATCGAAGCACTGGCTGCCGGTGTCCCGGTCGTGCAACCGCGCATCGGCGCGTTCCCCGAACTGATCGAAGCCACCGGCGGCGGCGTGTTGTGCGAACCGGGCGATCCGAAATCGCTGGCCGACGCCATCGCGCAATTGCTGGAAAACCCGAAGCACGTGCAGGCATTAGGTGAGGCCGGCCGCATGGCGGTGTTCAAAAAGTTCAACGTTCTGGAGATGGCTCAGGAAACTCTGCAGGTTTTGGGTGGGTTAAATTCGAGTCGTCAAGCCTGATGCCTGAATCTAAAATCCCACATGGCTTCGGAATTCAAAATCGTCCGCCGGGTCGAGTTCAGCGACACGGATATGGCGGGCATCGTCCACTACTCGAATTTTTTCCGTTACATGGAGTCGGCGGAACACGCGTTCTTCCGCTCGCTGGGATTTTCCATCGCGTCGCGGCAGGCCGATCCGCCCGTGGGCTGGCCGCGCGTTCAGGCGCATTGCGATTACTCACAGCCCTTGCACTTCGAGGACGAGGTGGAGATTCACATGCTGGTCAGCGAAAAGAAGTCCAAGTCGTTGAGCTACCAGTTCCGCTTTCGCCAGATGAACGCGAATCCACCAGTGGAAGTCGCGCGCGGCTCGCTGACAGTCGTGTGCGTCACGCATCAGCACGGCAAGATGAGCGCAACGACCATTCCCAAATCCATCGCGGACAAAATCGAGGTCGCCCCGAAAGAATTGCTCGATTGACTCTCCACACATCAGTTCAATCCCGAACCCAACCCAACCCATGAAAAACAAATTCCTGGCCCTTGCCGTAATTCTTGGTGTCAGCCTCTCCGGTTTCGCCCAGTCCACGTCGGCTCCGCCGAAAGCGGTCACCAAACCAAAAGCCCGGAATCGCGCCTTCGAGCCCGTCGTGGACGATCCCAAACTTCCGCGGGTGCTCCTGATCGGCGATTCCATTTCCATCGGCTACACCGCGCCGACGCGTGATCGGCTGAAAGGCAAGGCCAACGTGCATCGCATCCCGACCAACGGCGGGCCGACGACCAACGGCCTGGCGCACTTGAAGAAATGGCTGGGCGACGGCAGATGGAACGTGATCCATTTCAACTGGGGCCTGCATGACTTGAAGTTCATGCCTGACGGCAAACGGCAGGTGGACACGGAGGCTTACGGAAAAAACCTGCGCGAACTGGTGCGGCAGTTGAAGACCACCGGCGCGGTTTTGATCTGGGCCACCACCACGCCCGTCCCGGAAGGCGTAACTCCGCCGCGGAACAATGCCGACGTCGTAGCCTACAATGCCATTGCGGCAAAAATCATGGAGCAGAATAACATCGCTGTGGATGACCTTTACAACTACGCGTTGCCCAAGTTGAAGGAGATTCAACTGCCGGCGAACGTGCACTTCACACCGGAGGGCTCACAAGTCCTGGCCGACCAGGTGGCTGCCAGCATTGAGTCGGCCTTGAAAGGCAAGTAATCGGGCGGACCGTCAGTTCAACGGCTGCGGCAAGGTGCGCCACGAATCAACCTTGCCCCCAACAAAGACAATTTCGGCCCGGACGTAGGTGCGCGGTTGGTAATCAGTAACCGGCGTTCGCCAGCGACAGGTCCAGTAGCGGGTTTCCTCCATCCAACCGCCTTCGTAGAGCCACACGGTCGCCGCGCCGTTTTGATCTTCGCTGTGAAGAATCTGGGCCGGCTTGCCCCACGCGATGTAAACGGCGTCCTCGGGCATGCCGCGGCGAATCTCACCGGCATCCACCAGCGCCTTCGTTTCCGTTGGCAGGGTGGCGTATGCCGTGGCCCGTTCCTTTTTGCGCGCGTCAATCGTGTTCGTCGAAGCACAACCGGTCACGAACGCGCCGGCCAGCAGCACGGCAAGAACATGTTTCACATCGGTCAGACGCACTCGAGTCATCGCTATTCAGCCGCCCGAATCTAATCCCACAAACGAATTGATGCAAAGCATCGTCACCGCTAAAATGCTTCACCATGAATTGGCTCATATTTGCTCTGATGACCGTGGCGTCGTGGGGTGTTTACGGTGTATTACTCCACAAAGGCCGTGGCAACATGCCCATGGGACCGGAAGCGCCCCACGCTGGGTTGAAGGCATTCCTGTTCGTCTGCATCGCGTATGCGTTGATCGGCGTCGCCACGGCCGCGTTGTTGAAACTGCGCGGCTCGAACTGGAGCTTTAGCGGCGGTGGCATCAAGTGGAGCGCGGTCGCCGGTGTCGCCGGCGCGGTGGGCGCCTTCACCCTGATCCTGGCGCTGGGCGCGGCCGCGCAAATTTACAAAAGCGCCGCCGCCGCCGCGGTGATGCCCATTGTTTTCGCCGGCGCACCCATCGTGAACACCGTGGTGGCCATGGCAATTCATCCTCCCGAGAACGGGTGGAAGGGCCTGCCCGCGCCGTTCATTCTCGGGTGCGTGCTGGCCGCCGGGGGCGCTTTTCTCGTCGCCAAATACGCGCCCTCCAACCTGGCCGCACCGGGCAAGCCCGCTGCCGCCACGAAACCCGCGTCGGCCAACTCCACCACCCAGTGAGCACGGTCCATGGCCGACAGCCAACATCCCGACCGTGCGACCCTCGAAGCCGGTCAGTTGGAGCAACTCCGGTCGTTGCTCGCTGAGTTGTTTCCGGCCAACGCGTTTTACTCGCGCAAACTGCAGGCGGTGGGCGTCACGTTCGACGTCGCTTCGCTCGCGGATTATTCCGCCCGCTTTCCCTTTACCACCAAGCCGGAACTGATCGAAGACCAGCTCCGCCATCCGCCGTTCGGCACGAACCTGACGTATCCGTTGGAAAGTTACACGCGTTTCCATCAAACCAGCGGCACCACTGGCACCCCCTTGCGCTGGCTCGACACGACCGAGAGTTGGAGCGGGATGCTCGAAGGTTGGGAGCAGGTTTTTCGCGTGGCGGGCGTGGGCGTGGGCGACCGGGTGTTTTTCGCGTTTTCGTTCGGACCGTTCATCGGCTTTTGGATGGCGTTCGAATCCGCCGCACGGCTCGGTTGCTTGTGCCTGCCGGCCGGCGGTCTGAGCACGGTGGCCCGGCTGCGCATGATGGTGGATAACAACGTCAACGTCCTGTGCTGCACTCCCACCTACGCCCTCCGGCTGGCCGAGGTCGCGCTCAAGGAGAAGGTGGATCTGAAGGGATTAAGTTTGAAGACCATCGTGGTGGCCGGTGAACCCGGCGGCAGCGTGCCCGCGGTTCGGGCCCAATTGGAATCCAGTTGGCCCGGCGCCCGCGTTTTCGATCACCACGGCATGACGGAAGTCGGCCCGGTCAGCTACGAATGTCCGGTGCGGCCCGGTGTATTGCACATCATCGAGTCGGCCTATCTGGCGGAAGTGATTGATTCGGTCACCGGCCAGCCCGCCGCACCGGGGGAAACCGGCGAACTGATCCTGACCACCCTAGGCCGCGTTGGTTCGCCGTTGTTACGCTACCGCACTGGCGATCTCGTCAAGCGCAGCGCGCACGGTGCGCGGTGTCAGTGCGGACGTTTTGAGATGACGCTGGAAGGCGGAATTCTGGGACGCGCCGATGACATGGTCATCGTGCGCGGCGTAAACATCTATCCGGCGGCCGTGGACGAAATCATCCGCGCGTGCGGCGACGTGGCGGAATACCAGGTGCGGGTGAGCGCGGAACGCACCTTGTCGGAATTGAACGTGACGGTGGAGCCGGTGAGCGGGTGCGCGGACATCGCAGCCCTGCCGGGCCGGCTGTCCCACGAATTCAAGAACGCCTTCGGTTTGCGCGTGCACATCACCACGGTGGCCCCGGGCACGTTGCCGCGCTTCGAGATGAAGGCCAAGCGATGGGTGAAGTTGGAGTCCAAGCTTTAGCTTGTCCGGCGTCATCCATCGTCCCCAATCACGCTGAAGCGTGAACTCCAACACAATTTGCTTTTGACATTTTTCCACACCGACCTAGCCTGCCGCCATGAGATTCGGCATCAATACGTTTCTTTTCACTTCACCGTTCACCAACGAGAGTACCCGGCTGTTCAAGCAATTCAAGCAATGGGGTTTCGATTCCATCGAAATTCCCATCGAAGACCCGTCGCACATTGACCCGGTCCATG
This sequence comes from uncultured Bifidobacteriaceae bacterium, assembly GCA_964458575.1. Taxonomy (GTDB): domain Bacteria; phylum Verrucomicrobiota; class Verrucomicrobiia; order Limisphaerales; family JADLHS01; genus CAYWMD01. The sequence goes on from CAYWMD010000042.1 coordinate 52,006, forward strand.
TGCGCCGCGAACTGGATCGCCACGGGCTGGTCTGCGGCTCGGTGTGCGCCTGCATGGGCCCGGACCGCGACCTGCGCGGCACGCCCAAACAGCAACGCACGGGGCTCGATTACCTGCGGGAGATTATTGACCAGATGGTGGTGTTGGGCTGTCCGTCGCTGATCGGGCCGGTGTACTCCGCGGTGGGGCGCGCCGACGCCGTGCCGCCGGACGAATACAAACGGCAATGGGCGACCGTGGTGAAGCATCTCAAAGTCATCTGCCAGTACGCTGAGAAACGCGGCCGCCAGATTTGCCTGGAACCGTTGAACCGTTTTGAAACCGACTTCATCAATACGTGCGACCAGGCGCTCAAGATGCAGAAGGCCGTCGGCAGTCCGGTGCTGAAACTGCATCTCGACACCTTCCACATGAACATCGAGGAGAAGGACCAGGCGGCGGCGATCCGCAAGGCGGGCAAGTTGCTCGGCCATTTCCATGCGTGCGGCTGCGACCGCGGCACACCGGGCAACGACAGCATAGCCTGGAAATCCATCGCGGCGGCGCTCAAGGCCGTCCGCTACCACGGCGATGTCGTCATCGAATCCTTCACAACCGACGTGAAGGTCATCGCCCGCGCGGCGGCGATCTGGCGGCGGATCGAACCGACCCGCAACGAAATCGCCGTCAAGGGCCTGAAGTTTTTGAAGCGAACCCTGAAGTAATGCGTCCATTCCCCCGACCGATCGCGAATCACATGAAATCAAAACTACTCTCGGCAGCCGCGGGCGCGGCGTTGATGGCGATGGCGTTCTCCGCCACTGCCGCCGACAAAAACGCCGGCTTCACGAAGATTTTCAACGGCAAGGACCTGACCGGCTGGAGCGGCAATCCGGAACTGTGGTCGGTGGAAGACAATTCCATCATTGGTAAAACCACCGCGGAAAAGCCCATCAAGGGCAATACGTTCCTGATTTGGACCAACGGCGAAGTGGCTGACTTCGAGTTGCGCCTGTCGTTCAAGATCGAGCCCAACAATGACAAGGGCTTCGCCAATTCAGGCATCCAATACCGCAGCAAGGTGGTGAACGAGCAGAACTGGGGTGTGGGCGGCTATCAGGCCGACATCGAAGCGGGCCCGACCTACAGCGGCATTCTCTACGATGAACGCGGTGTGGCGGGCGGACGCAACATCATGGCCGCGCGGGGCGAGAAGGTTGTCTGGAACAAGGACTGCAAGAAGCAGGTGACCGGCAAACTCGAAGACGCCGAGAAAGCGCAGGCCAGCATCCAGCCCGGCCATTGGAGCGGATACACCGTCATCGTGAAAGGCAACCACATCCAGCATTTCATCAACGATATTCAGACCGTGGACGTGACGGACGAGTGCGAAGCCAAGGCGCTGAAATCCGGTGTGCTCGCCCTGCAACTCCACCAGGGACCGCCCATGACGGCCAGGTTCAAGAACATCCGGTTGAAGAAACTTTAATCGCTCGTGGCTGCGTTCGTGAGCGCGCGGCAAAATTCATTCCATGAAAAACCTCCTCCTTATCCCATTGTTCCTTGCCACCACGCTGGCTGCTTCCGCCGCGGACAAAAAAATCGTCTTCCTCGCCGGCCCGCAAAGCCATGGACCACGCGAGCATGAACACCGGGCCGGTTGCCTGTTGCTCCAGACCTGCCTCGCCAACACGCCGGGCGTCAGCTCGGTGGTTTACTCCAATGGCTGGCCGGCTGACGCGAAAACCGCGTTCGACGACGCGGCGGCCATCGTGGTTTACGCCGACGGCGGCGGACGGCATCCGCTGCTCACGGAGGACCACCTGCAAGTCGTCGGCGACCTGATGAAAAAGGGCGTGGGTCTGGCGTGCCTGCATTACGCGGTTGAACCGACCAAGGAAAAAGGCGAAAAGGAATTCCTCGACTGGATTGGCGGCGCTTTTGAAATTGACTGGTCGGTCAATCCCCATTGGGACGCGGACTTCAAAACGCTGCCCAAGCACCCCGTCACGCGCGGCGTGAACCCGTTCAAGATTCGCGATGAATGGTATTTCCACATGCGTTTCCGCGACGGGATGCAGGGCGTGACGCCGATTCTCAGCGCCGTCGCGCCGGAAAGCACGATGGAACGCCCGGACGGTCCGCACAGCGGCAACCCAGCCGTGCGCGAGGCCGTAAAACGTGGTGAACCGCAGCACATGGCCTGGGCCTGCGAGCGGTCGGATGGCGGGCGCGGCTTCGGCTTCACCGGCGCGCACTTTCACAACAACTGGGCGAACGATGATTTCCGCAAGCTCGTGCTCAATGCGATCTTGTGGGTGGGCCAGGTGGACGTACCCGCGAGCGGCGTGCAATCCACGGTCACGGAGGAACTGTTGGCGCAGAACCTGGACGCGAAGGCGCCGCGGAAGGCCAAGAAGTAGCCCAACCCGGCAGCGGGGCAAATCAAATCCGCAAGCGCCGGCATCCCAGGCTCACCGCCTGGAAGTTACAGACTGTTCAGCACATCAATCAACTGCCGCAGCCTTCCATAGTCGCGCCGGTTGAAGCCAAAAGCGATCCGTTCCAGATCCAGTCGGTCGTTGTCCTCGCGTTCCTCCGGGGTTGCCTCGATGCGTTTGATCGGCGACCCGATGATGATGTCGGCAAAATCCTCATTCATCGCTTCGAGGGCCGAATCGGTCGGGGCGTGTTTGAGCCGGATGACAAACAGGTCCTTCACAAACCGCGTGGATTGAAAATTCCGGTAGAAACGCGTGACAATTTTGACGGCCTCGTCCGTGTCGTCGGTGATGTGATAAAGGTTGAGGTCGTCGGGCGAAATCAATTCGTTGCGCAGGAAATGTTCGCGCACGTGCTTGTCCCAGGTCTTCCAATAAGTCCCGCCCGGCCGGTCCACCAGCACCAGCGGCATGAGCTGGCTTTTGCCCGTTTGCATCAATGTCAGCGCCTCGTAACCTTCATCCATCGTGCCGAAACCGCCCGGGAACAGCACGATGGCGTCCGAGTGGCGGATGAAAATGAGCTTGCGCGTGAAGAAATATTTGAAGGTGACGAGCTTCTTGTCCTCCTTGATGATGGGGTTGGCGGATTGTTCCCAGGGCAGCCGGATGTTCACGCCGAAACTGTTCTCCGGCCCGGCCCCCTCGTGTCCGGCCTGCATGATGCCCGGGCCGGCGCCGGTGATGACCATGAATCCGGCCTCTGCGATTTTCCGACCGAACTCGACCGCCTGTTGATATTCCGTCTTGTCCGATCCGATGCGCGCCGAACCGAATATGGTCACTTTTCTGGTCTTGGCGTAGGGCGCGAACAGCCGAAACGCATAGCGCAACTCGCGCAGCGCAGTCTGAATCACGCGCACGTCCCCGGTGTCCTTTACATCCTTCAGCAGCTTTATCGCGTTTTCGATGATGTCGGCGACGGCTTCTTCGTTGTGGCCGCCGGCTTTAAACGCGATGAGTTCCTCCACCCGGCGTCGCAACTCCGGATCGCCGGGCGGTTTGTCTGGCTTGTTATTCATTTTGCCAAGGATAATGAAGTAGCCCGTGTTCGCGCAATCTTCCAACAACGATCACTTTTTCACCATCGTTCCGTCGCGCCGCACGCAAAAGTGCTCGCCTCGCCATTCGATTCGGCGGCCGGTGAAGGCGCAAACCCAGAGCGCCGTGTTTAACAGGTCTTTCACCGGCACCAGCCAGACGTTGAACAGGGGTGAATACGACTGCGCCAACCGACGCTGCAAATCTCCCGCCACCAGCAGACGGGCGAGCAGAAACAAGGCGGCGACCAAAACCGGGATCGTCAGGTGCATACCCGCGCTGAAAACCCTGCCAACCGGACCACCGTGACCTTCGAGCGTGATCCCCATCAACGCGGTCAGCAACCACAGCATCGGCCACAAGGTCGCGTTGCTGACGATGCTGAAAAAATAGGGCGTGGGTTTGCACACGCGAAACGTGCGCGCCCAACGCAACTGATGTCGCCACACTTCACGCCAGCCCATCCGCGACGACCAGCACTCCACCACCACCGGGCAAATTTCGATGCGATAACCACGCCGGGCGATCCGGTGGCCGAGTTGATAGTCATCGGCCAGACAGTCGGTCAACGCCGGAAATCCGCCGACGGCACCGAGCAGCTTTCGGTGCATGGCCATCACCGCGCCCAGGGCGAAGTCCAATTTATGCAAACCCGCCCCCTGCAGCACCTGGCTCCAGAAATCGGCGTTGACCGCGATGGCTTCGCATTGCATCGCGGGCCCGACCGCGTTGGCGTAACGATAAAAGCAATGAATCAGACCGACGCTCTCGTCCCGCAACGGCGCGATCAGATTTTGCAGCAGATCCGGCGGCACCAACACGTCCGCATCGCTGACGACGACAATCTCGTGCTTCGCCCGCGGCTCAAGCTGGGCGAGCTTGGAGACTTTTGCGTTTGCCCCGAGCCGTTCGGGGCAGATCACCAGTTGGGCATCGCACGCGGGAAATTCAAGCAGCAGTCGCTTGACGATGGCACACGCCGGGTCCTCCGCGCTGGCAACCCCAAAAAGGATCTGAATGGGGCCCGCGTAATCCTGGGTCAGCCAGCTTCGCAAACAGGACTCGGTGAACTCGTCCGCGCCATGGAGCGATTTAAGCAGCGTGACCGGCGGAAACAGGCTGCTTCCGTTGTCTTTGGAACAGGGGATGGATCGTTGGCGCGCCGCGCCGCGATCGAGGACTTCAGAAGCGGATTCAATCCGCCGGTGGAGCGGAAACCGTCGTGCCGCCAGCCACTGCCAGAGCGTGCAAAAAAAGCTCGCAACTGCGAGTGCGCTCAGGATGCCGCTCAAAATCACCGGTTGGTACTAGGCGGCACCGGTGCGGTCGGCAAGCGCGGAATTTAGAACGTCGGCGACCGCGCAAGCGGATTGAAAGGGCTGGTAGGCGCTGAGGGATTTGAACCCCCGACCTTCTCCGTGTAAAGGAGCTGCGCTACCGCTGCGCCAAGCGCCTGACCGTGGTCATTATCGCAGACGCCCGCGCTTTGACAAAGTTCAAATCTCGCCGGTGAATCCTTGTTGCCGCAGTGCCTCAAATAACACCAGCGCCGCGCAGTTCGATAAGTTCAACGACCGCGACGGCTCGTTGAACATGGGAATCCGCAACCAACGCTCGCGGTTTTGCTCCAACAATTGCCCGGGCAACCCCGCCGTCTCCCGGCCAAAAATCAGATAGTCGTCCGCTGCAAATCTTGCCTCGGTATAAAGTTTCGGACCGCCGGATTCGATGAACCAGAGCCGCGCCGCGGCCGGAAGCTTTTCCGCGAAGGCCGTCCAGTTTGGCCAGCGATGCCACTCGACGTGTTCCCAGTAATCCATGCCGGCGCGTTTCAATTGCGCGTCGTCGAGTTTGAAACCGAACGGCTCGATCAGATGCAATACCGTGCGCGTGGCCGCGCATAACCGCGCCACATTCCCAGTGTTCGGCGGGATTTCGGGTTGGACCAGGACGATATTCATCGGTAGCAGCCGCGGTAACGAGGCTTTGACTGTTTCTTTACTCTGGCTTCTCCAGTTCTCATTTGGTTTGAGCCTCCTTACGTCGGCTGCTACGAGGCCTTGAATAGAATACCTTCCACAGCACCAGCCCGTGCGCCGGCGCGGTCATTCCCGCCCCACGACGGTCGCGGTGCGCCAGGATCTGCTTGATATCTTGCGCCGCGATTTTGCCCTGACCCACCTGCACCAGCGTGCCCACGATGCCCCGGCACATCTTGTAAAGAAAACCGTCGCCTTCGATATAAAACGTGAGCAGCGGACCGCTCCGCTTGATTTCACAACGCGTCAACGTGCGCACCGTGGACTCCATCTCATAATTGCGCGTGCCCGCGAAGGATTTGAAATCGTGTCTGCCCAGGAAAGATTTTGCCGCCGCGCGCATGGCGGCGAGGTCCAGGGGCAACGGCACCTGCCACGCCCGATGGCGAAGGAGCGGATTCATCGCCGTGTGATTCCAGACGAAATAGCGATATTGCTTGCCCGTGGCGTCGAAACGCGCGTGGAATTTCGCCGGGGCGCGGGACGCCGAGGTAATGCGAATGTCGTTCGGCAGCCACGCGTTGAGCGCGAGCGCAAGCTTGGCGGTGGTCATTCTAAATTCTGCGCGGGGAATTTCCAAATGCGCCACCATGCCCAGCGCATGCACGCCCGTATCCGTGCGGCTGGAGCCATGGACACGCGGTTTGCTGGGAAACAACTTTGCCAGTGCCGCCTCGACCTTTTCCTGCACGCCCGTGCCAATCTTCTGCCATTGCCAGCCCTGGTAGGCCGTGCCGTCGTAGGCGATGGTGAGCTTCAATTTGAGCGAGTCCACTGCTGGCATTCGGTTCTTAATCGTAATCTTCCCCTTAATCATAATCTCGGGAGGATTAAGAGTAAGATTACGATTAAGATTAGGAGGCGGTCATCACGGCGCAAGCGAATCGAGATAACTCTGCAACAAAATTGCCGCCGCCGTCTTATCCACCTTCTCCTTGCGTTTCTCGCGACGGACATTGCCTTGGATCAAAAACTTCTGTGCCTGAACCGTGGTGAGGCGTTCGTCCAGCGTCTTGATCGGAATCGCAATCGCATCTTTTACCACGGCGACAAACTCCTGCACTTTAAGCGCCGCCGGACCGTAACTGCCATCCATGTTCCGCGGCATTCCGATGAGAATGAGTTCGACCTCTTTTTCGCGGATGATCTCCTTGAGCCGCGCTAGAAAACCCGCGAACGGCTCGGCGAGAATGTATTCCAGCGGCGACGCGATCATCTTCATCTCGTCGCTCACCGCGACGCCGATGCGTTTCGTTCCGTGATCAAGGGAGAGAATGCGCATAAAATTCAACCGTTAATCCACATTTGTAGGCGCCAATAAGCGAAATGGGGGATCAAAGTGTCCTCATCACGTTCGCCGCAGCAGCAACGGTCTTCTCGATGTCCGCCTCGCTGTGCGCGGTGGAAATGAAACCCGCCTCGAATTGCGACGGGGCGAGATACACACCCGCGTCCAACATGCCGTGGAAGAATTTTTTGAAACGTTCGCGGTCAGCCTTCATCGCGTCGGTGAGATTCCAGACCGGTTCACTCGTGAAATAGCCGCAGAACATCGAGCCGCAACGATTAAACGTGACGGGAATGCCGGCGGACTTCGCCGCATCACGCATGGCCTTTTCGAACAGTGTGCCCAGATATTCCAGACGCTCGT
>CAYWMD010000043.1:0-58069 GCA_964458575.1 uncultured Bifidobacteriaceae bacterium
AGCACAGCAGACTCTGGATCTGTTTGTCATGGTTCAAATCCATGTCGGGCAGCCAATTTAGTTTTTCACCACAACCAGTTTCCCCTTTTTTAGCGCAAACACTTTGCGCTTCTCCTGGCGATCACGCCGTTGAGCGTCGCGTGCGATCGCGTCAATGTCGTAATTGAATCGGGCCGCGTGCTTTTGGCGAACTTTGTGCAGTTCTTCAATGATTGGGTCGGTCATAATCATACAGACAATAACTCTTCGGGCGTGCAAATTACAGGACAATGGAATGCGGCACTTCGGCAGATTTCACGAATGTCATCCGCAATCGCAGGATTGTTGATGTGCTTCAGATTCCAGGTCGCCAGGAAATGCATTCCATGCACAGCGGCCAATGCCACGTGAAACGCGTCTAGCGAAGCTTGTGACGGAAGCGGTCCATTCCTGATCAACGCGCGGGCCAGCCGTGCCGAATCGCTCGATACTTGCAGCCAAGGCAACGGTTTCAAAATCTTAAGACGCTGTTCAACTTGCTCGGAATCACCATCCGCCGCTTCGTCCCAAACGAATCGGGAAATGTGGACATCAAACTGACGGCGTTTTTCACTCCACCACAAATGCGTGTTCAACTGACGCGCGGCCATCAGCAGGTCTTTGGTTCGGCGCGCTGTCAAATAACTCACGACCGAAGTTTCCATGTAAAGCTTCGGCTTCATTTGCAGCCTCCAACGATCTCGTCCGCCTTGGCGTGGCTCACGCCTTCGTAAAAATCCGCGTTGCACATCATCACCGGCGCGGTGCCGCAACTGGCAAGGCACTCGACGAATTCGACCGAAAATTTCCCATCCTTCGTCGTCTGGACGCCGTGCTTGTGCGCGTCAAGTCCGAGCTTGTCGCAGAAATGCTTGTGCAAGGCATACGATCCGCCCAGCGCGCAGCTCAAGGTGCGGCAGACCTTGATCTGATATTTTCCGATGGGTTGCTGCCGGAACATCGGGTAGAACGTGACCAGTTCGTAAACGTTGATCGGTTGCAGGCCGAGCTTCTTGGCCGTCCATTCCACGGCTTCCTGCGAAATCCAGCCGAAGTGCTCCTGGAGGGCGTGCAACAGCATGAGCGACGCGCTGCGCTTCACGGGATAATGCGTGATCAACTCGTCAATCTCGGCTTCGAGATTGGCTGGAATTGAAAAACTCATCGGTCACACTCCCCCATCACAAAATCGAACGAGCCCAGGATCGCCGTGACGTCGCTGACCAGGTGACCGGGCAGCAGGTGCGGCAGGATGCTCAGGTTGCAGAACGAGGGCGAACGGATCTTCAGCCGATAAGGCGTGCCGCCGCCGTGGCTGTTGATGTAAAAGCCCAGTTCGCCCTTCGGATTTTCGTGGCCAAAATAAACTTCACCCGCAGGCGCGTTGATGCCCTCGGTCACCAGCATGAATTGATGAATCAACTCCTCCATGCTCGACAGCACCTTGTGCTTGGATGGCAGCACAATTTTGCCGTCGGCCACGTTCACCGGCTCTTTCAATGCGTTGTCAAATCCGCCGGGAATTTTGTCGAGACATTGATGAACGAGACGCACGCTCTGACGCATTTCCTCCATGCGCACGAGGTAGCGGTCGTAGCAATCGCCAACCGAGCCGAGCGGCACGTCGAACTTGAGGTCGCGATAGCAAAGATACGGTTGGTCGCGGCGCAAATCGTAATCCACGCCGCTGCCACGCAGGTTCGGGCCGGTGAGGCCGTAATCAATCGCCGTTTCCTTCGAGATGACGCCCACGTCCCGCGTCCGGTCCACAAAAATCCGATTGCGCGTCAGGAGCGTCTCGGTCTCGGCGATGTTGACCACGACTTCATTCAGGAATTTGCGCACCGCGGCGCACCAGCCCGGCGGCGTGTCACGGGAGACGCCGCCAATCCGCGTGTAGTTGGTCGTGAACCGCGCGCCCGTGAGCGACTCGCACAGGTTGTAAATCTTTTCGCGCTCGGTGAACGTGTGGAGAAACACCGTCATCGCCCCCACGTCCATCGCGTAACAACCGATGCCCAGCAGATGCGACGAAATCCGCGCCAGTTCCGCGCAAATCACGCGGACATACTGGCAGCGCGGTGGCAGCTTGTCTTGGATGCCCAGCAGCTTTTCGACGGCCAGCGCGTACGCAACGTTGTTCGCCAGCGGCGAGAGGTAATCCAGGCGATCCGTATAGGGAATGAACATGGTCCACGTCATGTTTTCCGCGATCTTTTCGTCGCCGCGATGAAGATAGCCCACGTCCAACGCCGCTTTGGTGATCATCTCGCCATCGAGTTCGAGCACGATGCGCAACACGCCGTGCGTGGCGGGATGCGATGGCCCCATGTTCAGGACCATCTTTTCGCCGTGCATGTCTTGCAAATCCTCGTCGCCCGGACGAGGCAGGACTTTCGCTGCCGCCGCGGCTTGCGCGGCAGTGTCGCGAACTTCCATTTCGTGTGTGACGGCCATGAACTAATGCAAAATTAAAACGAAACCCAGATGGCACCAATGACTACCAACGCGGCGCAAACCAATACGCCGGTACAGCCCTTCTTGCCGGCCCCGGCAACAAACTTCTCCGGCGAACTGCGCCGCAAGTCCACTTCCATGTCCTCGACCGCCCGTTTGGCGTCCACCAGCTCACTGCCGGTGACGTTGCGGTGCAACTTGATCGCCTCAATCCGCCGTCCCGCGAAAATCGCGTTTTCAATCGCCTGACGGTCCTCGTCATTGAGATTTCCCATAATTTCAAGTCAGGATTCCGGCGTTCGCACACGCGGTTCGCGTTGAATGGCGTCCTTGCCGCCCGGCACAGTGACAAACGGCCCACCTTCAATAGGGGCGGCTTTGCTGAACGCCACGTCTGGCATTTCGCTCGGTTTGCCGGCGAGCGGAAAATCCTTTCGCAACGGAAAGTACGGGTAACCTTCCCACATGATGATGCGCCGCAAATCGGGGTGGCCGCGAAAGCGAATGCCCATCATGTCGTAAATCTCGCGCTCGTGCCAATCCGCCGTGCGCCACACGCCGGTGACGGTCGGTAATTCGGATTTCTCCTCGCTCACATTCGTCTTGAGTCGCAGGTATTGCCGGTGGCTGACTCCGTATAACTCATAGACCAGCGTCCAGCGCGGATCATCGCCGTAATTGTCCACACTCGAAAGGTCCACGAGGAAATCGAAGCCCAATTCCGTTTTTGCGAAGGCGCAGACCTCAACGATGCGTTCGGCGTCTGCGATTTTGACGGAGACTTCGCCGCGAAACTCCATCGGCTCGGAGACAAGTTCTCCAAACTTTGCTTTGAGTTGTTTGGCGAAATCAGGGGCGCTCATGTCGTAGCGCAGGTTTCCAAACCTGCTGTACCGCCGATTTCCAAATCGGCGGGCCGTGCCCACGCGCGGCGGGTTTGGAAACCCGCGATACAGCAGACTTGGAAGTCTGCGCTACGGAATTGCACGGCGAAATTCATCAGTCATCAGCCCTTGCTCACCGCCGGGCCGGGTTGCTTCAAAGTGGCCAGCAATGGTTCCCGTTGAACCTTGTCCTGAAGCTTCATCAGCGCGTCCAGCAACGCTTCAGGCCGCGGCGGACAGCCGGCAATGTAAAGGTCCACCGGGAGGATGTTGTCCACGCCCTGCAAGACCGAGTAACTGCGATACATGCCCCCGGTCGAGGCGCACGCGCCCATGGCGATGACCCATTTCGGCTCGGCCATCTGGTCGTAGATGCGTTTGACGGCGAGCGCCATCTTGTAGGTCACGGTGCCGGCGACGATCATCACGTCGGATTGGCGCGGCGAAAAGCGCATGACCTCCATGCCAAAGCGGGAAATGTCGTAGCGGCTCGCGCCCGTGCCCATGAGTTCAATGGCGCAGCAGGCCAGCCCCATCGGCATCGGCCAGATGGAGTTCTTGCGGAACCAATTCAGCGCCGCATCGAGGCGGGTGTGGATGACATCGCCCTCGATGCGCGAATCGTATCCGATCTCAGTCTTCGTATGCATGCACGACGGCGCAACGCCCGTTAACGAGATTACCGTAAAGGCACGCGAAGGGGCGGGCAAGTGGATTCGCGCGGCTTCAACCGTTGTCGGTCGAACCGGCCTCGTTTTCCGGCAGGCCGGATCAGATTTCCGGCGCGGAGAAAGGCATTCCATGCGCGTCGGCCACCGCTTGATGCGTGAGTTTGCCCTGCATCACGTTGATGCCGCCGAGCAGCGCCGGCTGACGCTGGCAGGCTTCCGCCAAACCATGATCCGCCAGCATCTCGACGTACCGATAGGTGACATTGGTGAGTGCCTGCGTGGCTGTGCGCGCGTACGCGCCGGGCATGTTGGCCACGCAATAATGCGTCACGCCTTCCTCGACATAAACCGGCATTTGATGCGTCGTGGCGCGCGAAGTTTCCGCGCAGCCGCCCTGGTCAATCGCAATATCCACCAGCACGCTGCCGGGGCGCATGCGCGCGAGCATCTCACGGCTGATGAGCTTGGGCGCGCGTGCGCCGGGCACGAGCACCGCGCCGATGAGCAGGTCCACGTTCGGCAACAACCCCATCAAATGCGCCTCGCTGGAGTACAACGTGTGCGCCGTGTGCAGCGTGATGTCGAGGAAACGCATTCGCTCCAAATCAACTTCCAGAATCGTCACGTCCGCGCCGAGTCCCTGGGCCATGCGCGCGGCATTGATGCCGGATGTCCCGCCGCCGAGCACGACGACCTTGCCCGGCAACACGCCCGGCACGCCACCGAGCAGCACGCCGCTGCCGCCAAAATGTTTGGCGAGGAAATAGCCGCCCACCAGCACGCTCATGCGCCCGGCGATTTCGCTCATCGGTTCGAGCAGGGGCAGGCGTTTGTTAACCTCGACCGTTTCGTAAGCCAGCGCGGTGACCCCTGATTTCATCAGGCCCTGCGTGAGATTTTTGTTCGCGGCGAGGTGCAAATACGTGAACAACAACTGGCCGGGTCGCAGCAGCCCAATCTCGTTGGACAAGGGTTCCTTCACCTTCACCACCAGGTCGGCCTGCTCGAACACCGCCGCGTGCGAGTCCACAAACTTCGCGCCCGCGTGCTGGTATTCGAGGTCGGCAAAACCGGCGCCCACGCCCGCACCGCGTTCGACGACGACCGTGTGGCCGCGTTTGGTGAGTTGATACGCCGCGGAGGGCAGCAAGGCCACGCGGTATTCCTGTTCTTTGATTTCACGAGGGACGCCAATGATCATAATGGGAAACTTTCTTTATCGTCGGTGGGAGATTCAGCGGTGGGAGTGATGGGCGAAGCGTCAGCGAGGGAACCGGGCTTTGGTTCTTCGACCGGGGGTGCGGTCGGGTGTGATTCTTCGCGTTTAAATTCCACAACGGGTACGTTTTCGACCGGTGCCGTTTCCGCAGGCGCTGCTGCCGCGGATTTCGTTTCGGACAATTCTACCGGCGGCAAAGCCACCAGTTCAACTTTCTTTTCCACGTCCGGGCCGGTCGGTGCCGCGAGTTCCAGCCGTGCCTGCGCCCGGCTGACCAAAGCCAGCATGGAAACCGATCCGGCGGCCGCCTGCTCCGCGGCCTGGATGCGGGCGAACTCACCCAGCACTTCCGCCCGCACGGGTTCGTCGCGCGTGACCAGTTCCTGACCCACCGTCGCGCGCATGGCCAGCAAAATGTGATGACAATTGATCGCCTCCAACGGTCGCGCCGGAGAGTAGGCCGGCTCCGGGCCCGCAATCTCGACCACCAACCGCGCGGCCAACAGGGTCTGCAAAACCTGCTGGACCAGTTTTGTCGGAATCCCCAGTTCGCCGGACATCTGCTGAACGGTTGCCGGCGGCAGGCCGCGATGAAAATGTTGTCCGATGCAGGTCATTAATCGCAGCGCCACGAATTCGCGCCCGCGTTGATTCACGTTTTCCGCCAGCCGCTCCTGCAAATACGACTCGCGATTCTGGTAGGCGTAGGCGACCTGCGCGCCAAACAGCACGATGACCCACACCGTCCAGAGACCCGCCATCAGCAGCGGCACGAGCGCCAGGCTGCCGTAAATCTTGCTGGCGTTCACCACCCGGCTGGCGAGATGGATACTGGCGATATTGAACAAATGCCAACTGACGGCGGCAATCCCCCCGCCGGCGAGGGCGGCGACAAAATTCACCTTGGTATTGGGCACGAGCTTGTAAAACAGCGCGAAGGTCAGGCAAATGATCACGATGGGCAGCAATTGGGAAAGCAGCGGTTCGAGGAACGGCAGGATGTTCAGCAGATTGCGCGTCTTTTCAAAACGTGGCCCGCTGGCCAGACCCAGCGCAAACAGGCACAGCACCGGCACCAGCACCGTGGTGGTGAGATAATTCGGAATCCGCGCCAGCCAGTCGCGTCCGCGTGAGACGCCCCAGATGTCGTTGAAGGTTTCCTCGACGCGCGTGAGCGTGGCGATCGTCGTCCAGAGCAACAGCACCACGCCGAAGGCCCCCAACCCGCCGCTGGAGGTGTTCTGGATGAACTGGTAGATGAAGTTGGCCGCGCGCTTCTTGGCCGCCGCAATGGAGCGGTCATCATTTTGGACGCCGTTGGCTTTCGGGCCGGGCGCGTTGGTGATCGAAAGCTCGGAAGGCTGATTTGTGTCCACCGATGGCACTGTGGGAATGGAGTTCGTGGTCTCCGCCACCGCGGCCTCCACGTTCGCGGACGTGTTCGTGGCCGTCCGTTCGTTCGGGACCATGTAATCGAGAAACTGCTCGATGAATGTCCGGAGTTGCGTTTCGCTCTGCGTTTTGAGCAGCGCGCTGCTGATGCTCATGCCGACCGCGAGCATCGGAATCAGCGCCAGCAAGGTCGTGAAGGACAACGCCGACGCACGAATCGGACAGCGATTGCGGACGAAGCTGCGCCAGACGAGCACCCAGAAGTGGACAAATTTCTCAAACTTGGTGAGGTTGGATTCGAGCGAAAAAACCTCGTCCCTGGACGTGCCGAACGTGCCGGTCACGATTCGGACTAGGCGGGCAAAGGATTTTTTCGACATGACACTGGCGCAACGCTAACAAAGCAAACGGGCAAGTCAACCGATGGAAGCTCCCAATACCAGGGCTCAACGCCGTGTTGAAGCCTCGGCGCCGGGAGCATCAATTGGCGCCGGTTGCTTCATCACCTGCCACCACGTGAGTTGTGGCTCGCGGTCAGAGGCGCGCCTGCCCGCAACCGTGGAAACCAGAAGTGAAATCAAGTAACCACCGGCCAGGGCGATGACGAATCCGAACACCGCCGGCCACAGAAATGCGATGAGATCCTTGCCTTGTTCGTCCTTGAGGAAGAACGCAACGTAGATGCCGGTGGCTGTTCCCAGAATTCCACCCAGCAACGCGCCGAGACTGTTTCCGCGTCGCGTGAACATGCCGAGCAAATAAATGCCGAGCAGCGGTCCCGTAAAGGTCTGAATGATTTTCATGCCGATTTCAATCAAGTTGCCGATGCGCGACACGTTCGCCGCGAGCGTCACACCGATGATGCCAAAGATGACGGTGACAATTCGCGAGCGCACCACGTCCTTGTGTCCTTCTCCCTGGGGATCACGGGCGACTTCGGTGGGCACACTGCGCCGGTGTTTGAACAGGCGCTCGTAAAAATCCACCATGACCACCGTGGTGCAGGAGTTAATGGCGGAGGCAATGCTGGAAAGCGATGCCGCCAGGGTCGCGGCCAGCACGAGTCCAAGAACGCCGGTCGGAAACATCGTTGCCAGGAAGTGGGGCACGGTGCGGTCAGTCGGAAGATCGGCGGGTTTCGCGTTCACCTGATAAAACGCAAACAGCCCCAAACCCACAAACGACAATCCCAGCGTCCACACCGAATCGCCCAGCGCGTTGATGATGAATCCCTGCCGCGCGTCCCTGGCGGATTTCGTCGTTTGAAACCGTTGAATCATGACCTGATCGCCGGTGTAGGTCGTCATGCGCCCGACGACCGCGGCAATCAACAACCCGATCGCCGTCCGCGGCTCGGCAAAATACAGGCCGATCTTTTCCCAAAGGCCCGCAGTGCTGAATCCGGGAATCGAAGTAAAAAACGCCGTGCGACCGCCCGCCGCCGCCGTGTGCCAGATGGCGGGGATGCCGCCTTCGACATGGTAAATCACCACGCCCACCATGATGGCCAGACCGCCAAGCATGACGCAGAACTGAATCACCTCGGTCCAGATTACCGCCTTGATGCCGCCGAGCATCGTGTAAAACGTGAGCACAAAGCCGAGCACGATCACCAGGAGCGTCCGCGAAAACATTCCGCCGGAGATCGTTTCCAGCATCAAGCAGGGCACGTAAATCGCCGTGGCCATCCAGCCCATCCGCCACAGCAGGAAAATTATCGCCGCCAACATGCGCACCCGCCCGTCGAACCGCTTTTCGAGGTATTCGTAGGCCGACAACACATTCAAGCGTCGGTAGAACGGCACGGTCACATAGGCGGCCCAGGGATAAAGAAAGAACCAGCTCAACACGCTGACCGTTCCGACCAACCCGTAAATGATGACCCACGAGGGCTGGGCGATGTAATCAATGCCGCTGTTCAGCGCCGCCATGAGCGACATGCCAACGGGCAACCAGCCCATTCTCCGGCTCGCCAGAAAGTATTCCTCCAAGTTCTTCTGCCGGCGCGAAAAATAAATGCCGATTCCCGCCAGCATCGCCAAATAGGCGAAAATAATCAACGCGTCCAGAATGCCGAAACGGGTGGTCACGGTCGGCGGGCCGGAGTTTTTTGGGATATGACGATGCGCCACGCTAACAAAGACTCCGGCCAAGTCAACCGGCGGCTCCGAATTTGCCGCCGAATTTCAACTTCCACGCTCCCGGTCACGCTGCTACCCTGCGGGCGTGTCTCGGAAGTCGTCATCGGATTCGCCCCATGGGTTCGGCGACATCATCGGCGTCGCGCTCTTGGCTGCGGCGTTGCTGTTGATGGTCGCGCAGCTTTCGTTTGATCGCTACGACCTGGCTTCCGTCCGGATGCCGCCGAACAAGCCGGTGCATAACTGGATCGGGCCGTTCGGCGCGCACATCGCGCATTGGTCGTTCTTCTTTTTCGGCGTGGGGGCTTATGCGCTGCCGCTGTTGCTGGCGGCATTCGGCGTGGCCTACTTGTTCAACTTTCTCGGCTGGCTGCGGCAACGGTCCGGGTGGTCCATTTTGTGGGCGGCGGTCGCGGTGTTGTCGCTGACCGGGTTGCTGCACATGACGGACAGCACCGCCCTGGCCGCACGATGGCGCGAGAAGATCACCGCGCCCTTCATCGGCGGCTGGCTCGGCTACTTCCCCTATGAGTACGGCTTCTGGATGCTCGGCGGGGTGGGTGCGACGATTGTTTACGGGGCGCTTTATCTCATCAGCCTGCTGTTCCTGACGAATTTCCGGCTCGGCGAATTTTTGCGCGGCTGGTTCGGCGGACAATTGAACCCCGAAGGCATGCCGCCCGAGGAAGCCGCCCTGGAACGCCGCGCGCGTGAGCTGAAAAAAGAGGCAATAAAACTGCAGGAGGAAGTCGCGCGCACCACCCCGGTCCCGAGCGGCTTGGGGCCGGATCTGAAACCCGTTCCCCCGCCCAACGTGCGCGACTTGAGCGTGCCGCAGCCCAACCCCGCCCGCGCCAGAAAACCAGCGCCAGCCGAACCGCCGGTTGAACCCGCACCGCCGGACGAACCGGAGGAAGTCATTTCGCCGCGCGATCTCGGCCCAGCCACGACTGCGGAAATTCTCGGGACCAAGAAGGAAGAGCCGCTTCCAAAAGTTGACGAGCCAAAAGCGGAAGAATCCAAAGTGGAAGAGAAACCCGCGGCCAAAGCCGACGCGGAGGATAAACCTGCCGAGCCAAAGCCCGAAGCTCCCATCAAGATCACCGGGCTCACGCGTTCCCGCCCGCGCAAGAAACCGCTGACGGTCGCGTCCACGCCGATGATTGGGAATTACGTGCTGCCCTCGTTCGATTTTCTGCAACACCCGGATCTGACCGTGAAACCCACGGAGTCGAAGGAAGAATTGATGGCCAACGCGCGGTTGATGCAACAGACGCTCGCGCAATTCGACATCGAAGTTTCGCTCGGCGACATCACCAAGGGCCCGACCATCACACGTTACGAGTTGCATCCCGCGCCGGGCGTGAAGCTGGAAAAAATCCAGGCGCTCAACAACAACCTCGCCGCCGCGCTCAAGGCCGAACGCATCCACATCCTTGCGCCCGTGCCCGGGAAAAGCTCCGTCGGCATCGAGGTGCCCAACTCCTCGAAGAGCACCGTCATCATGCGCGACCTGTTCGAGGCCGACGAATGGCGCAATTGCAAGGCGAAGATTCCCATCGCGCTGGGCAAGGATGTTTACGGTCATCCCATTATCGCCGACCTCGTCGAAATGCCGCACCTGCTCATCGCCGGCAGCACGGGTTCGGGAAAATCCGTTTGCATCAACGCCATCATCACCTCGTTGCTCTACCGCTTCTCGCCCGACCAGCTTCGCTTCGTGATGATTGATCCCAAGGTCGTCGAGTTGCAGCAATACAACCTGCTGCCCCATCTCGTCGTGCCCGTCGTCACCGACCCCAAGAAAGTCATCCTCGCGCTGCGCTGGGTCGTGAATGAAATGGAAAAACGCTACCAGATCTTTGCGCGCGTCGGCGTGCGCAACGTGGCGTCGTTCAATTCACGCCCGAAAAACAAACCGCTGCCCGAGCAGGAGCTGGAACTGCCGCTCACCGCCAAGAAGGAAAAGGTCGAGCCGGGGGCCGAAGGGTTTGCCGTCGAGGTGGACGAGGAAATCGTCGTGCCGCGCGACGACGACATCGTCATTCCGGAAAAGCTCAGCTACATCGTCGTCATCATTGACGAACTGGCGGACCTGATGCTGGTTGCACCGGCGGACGTGGAAATGGCGATTGCGCGCATCACGCAAATGGCGCGCGCGGCGGGCATTCATTGCATCGTGGCCACCCAGCGACCGAGCGTGGACGTCATCACCGGCGTCATCAAAGCCAACATCCCGGCGCGCATCGCGTTTCAGGTGGCCAGCCGCGTGGACTCGCGCACGATTCTCGACGCCATGGGCGCGGACAAGTTGCTGGGCAAGGGTGACATGCTCTACCTGCCGCCGGGTTCGGCCAAATTGATTCGCGCCCAAGGCGCCTTGGTCACCGACCATGAGATTCAAAACATTGTCAACTTCATCGCCCGGCAGGCCAAGCCGAGCTACGAAATGGAGATTCACCAGCAACTGTCCAAGCCAGCCAACGATTTTGAGAACGAAACCGGCATTGATGAGGACGAGGAGATCATTCAGCAGTGCATCGAGGTGATTCGCAGCGAACAAAAAGCCAGCGTGTCACTGCTGCAGCGGCGGTTGCGCCTCGG
This sequence comes from uncultured Bifidobacteriaceae bacterium, assembly GCA_964458575.1. GTDB lineage: Bacteria > Verrucomicrobiota > Verrucomicrobiia > Limisphaerales > JADLHS01 > CAYWMD01. The sequence continues at coordinate 11,387 of CAYWMD010000043.1, forward strand.
CTACGGCCGCGCCGCCCGCATCATGGACGAATTGGAAAGCCGCGGCATTGTCGGCCCAAGCAAGGGGGCCGAACCGCGGGACATCTTGATTGACCTGGATGCCGGGCAGCCGGACCAACAGCAGGCGTAAAGTGGCCGGACGACCGGTCCACGCTGCAATCTCAATGCGGACTCGCGTGATTAAGCAGGTAAAGCAGGAAGGCGATCAGCGCCGAAATCAACAGGCCCACCACCAGCGAGTAGTTCAGAATGATCTTCTGTTTGCGCCGGTACGCACGGCCACCCATCCCGGGCAGCAGGTAAAACCGCTCCCGCTCTTTATCGTCTTTCTTGTTCCAAAACATGCGTGACAGCGTCGGGTTGTGAACTCTGTCGAACGGCGGAAACCACACGGCGACGGGTGACGCCGCCTTTCGCCCAAACGAATTTGAAACTATTGGACGGTCGGATCCGGCACTTTGTTCCCAACTTCACGGAACATCACCTTTCACCGCACGGGTTCTATACCGGGTGATGGGCTGGCAAACAAGCTCAAAAGAGCGCCCTGACCCCGGCCGCACGGCTGCAGGCCAGACTTGCGCCCGTTGCTTCACTGCTCGAAAATCGCGCGTGTGACTTCCAATGCTTACGACGCCATTGTGATCGGCTGCGGCCCCGGCGGCAGCAGTGCCTCCACGTTTTTGGCACGCGCCGGAAAGCGCGTGCTGGTGCTGGAAAAGGATTTTTTCCCCCGCTTTCACATCGGCGAATCGTTGTTACCCTGCAACATGACCCTTTTCCGGGAGATGGGCGTGCTGCCGGCCTTGCGCGCGGCGGGGTTTCCCAGAAAATTCGGGGCGCAATTCGGGCTGGGGAACGGTTCAATGATCACCCGCTTCGTCTTTCGCAAAGGGAAATTCAACCGCGAACCGGAGGCCATCCAGGTCGAGCGCGCGACCTTCGACCACATTTTGCTCAAACACGCCCGCGCGTCCGGCGCCGATGTGCGCGAAGGCTGGTCGGTACAAAAATTCAGTTCCGATGCCACCGGGGTAACCGTGGCGGCCCGAGATCCCGACGGCAAACCGCACTCATTTCGGGCGTCGTTTCTGATTGATGCCAGCGGGCGGGCCAACCTCACCGGCAACCAGGAAGGGCTCAAGGCATCGCATCCCCACTGGAAAAAACTCGCCGTCTTCGGTCACTACGCCAAGGTGGGGCTTGACCCGGACGAAGCCGGCGGAGACACCGTCATCGTGCGGCTGGAGAACAAATGGTTCTGGGTCATTCCGGTGAGCGCGGAGAAAACCAGTGTCGGCCTGGTGATTGACAAGGACGAATTCGCGCAGGAGTCGGGCACGCCACGGCAGATTCTGGACCGCTGGGTGGAATCCAGTCCGCCGATGAAACGCCGCATGCAAAACGCCACGCTCGTTGGCGAAGTGCAAACCACGACCGACTTCAGTTACTACAACCGCCGGCTGATCGGGCCTCGCCTGTTGCGCGTGGGTGACGCGGCGGGGTTCATGGACCCCATCTTTTCCGCCGGCGTCTTTTTGGCAATGTGGTCCGGCCGGTTGGCGGCCGGGGTCGTGCAACAATCGCTGAGCGACGGCAAAACCGGTGGCAGGCGCTTTGCCCGCTACGAACGCCGGGTCCGCCGGGGGTTGATGTTTTACTGGCGGGTCGTGGGCCACTTCTACACGACGCCGTTCATGGAATTGTTCCTGCAACCGCGGGATGGCCTCGATCTGCCGTCCGCGGTGAACGCCGTGCTGGCCGGCGAATTGGAGGGCGGCTGGAATCTCCGCTGGCGGTTGAATTATTTTTTCCTGCTCGTGAAATGTCAAAAGCGCTGGCCGCTGGTACCGCGTATTTCCTTCGCGCCGACGGCAAAAACGGCCGAGCCGGCAACCTGCCAGTGCGGGGAGAGAGTTTGAAGCCGGGCTCGACTCAAATCTGCGGAGTGGAAGAACGGCGCATCACCACAATTCGCCGATGGTGGGCGCTTTCAACCGCCTGCCTGGTCACCCTGTTAATTTTCGCCGGCTGCCGGACCGCGCCCCCGTTGCCGCCGACCGACCTGTCCACATCCGGCTGGCGGGTGCAAGCCGGCCAGGCCGTCTGGCGTCCAACGTGGAACAAACCCGAACTCGCGGGTGAATTGTTGATGGCCACGAACACGAACGGGAACGTCCTGGTCCAGTTTTCCAAACCACCTTTTCCGCTCGCGACCGCGCAAGTGGCCGGAGGGCGATGGCAGATTGAATTCGGCGCGGACGAGCATCGCTGGAGCGGCACGGGCCAACCACCGGCGCGCTTTGTCTGGTTTCAACTGCCCCGCGCCTTGGCCGGCCAGGGCGTCGCCCGCGGCTGGCAATTCAAGCCGGTCGCGACGAACACCTGGCGCTTGGAAAACAGCCGCACTGGTGAAACCCTGGAAGGCGGTTTCTTTCCATGAATCTTCGTTGGCGTTCAAGCTTTAGCTTGTCCGGGCGCACGCTGAAGCGTGAACTCCAACAAAGCTCGCGAGCCAGCGGAGGTCCGCGATGAACCGGGGGTGGCTTCGCTGGGGATGGCTGATGTTGATCGTGCCGGCGGTCATCGGCCTGGCGCGGCTTCGGTTCGACGTCGAGGTGCTCAACCTTCTGCCGGATGAACTGCCCACCGTTCATGGCCTTAAACTTTACCAACAACACTTCCAGAGCGGGCGCGAGTTGATCATCACACTGCGCGCTCCAGACGGGGAAGCCGCGGAGGCTGCGGCGCGCCAGCTTGCCGCGAACTTGCGCGCGCAAACCAACCTCGTTGCCCGCGCAGATTGGCAAGCCCCACTGCAGGAACACCCGGAGCAGATGGGTGAAGTCATTGCGTACCTTTGGTTGAATCAACCGCCGGATGAGTTTGCCCGCCTGACCAACCGTCTCGCCCCCGGGAAACTCGACGACTTGTTGCGCACAACCCGGGAACAGCTCGCCACCACGCTGTCGCCCACCGAGATCGCACGTTTGAGCCATGACCCGTTCGGGCTCACCCGGTTGCCGGCCACCGCGGCGAATGGCGAACGGCGGTTGGTTCCGGAACACGACCCCTGCGCGTCTGCCGACGGCACGTTTCGAGCGCTATTCGTTGAAGCGGGGAGCGACTTGGACACCTACCGCGACGCCGCGACCTGGCTCTGTGAGGTCAAAGCCGTGGTGGACCGTGGCACGAAATCGCCGGAGTGGCCCGCCGGCGTAACGATTCGCTTTACTGGCGCGCCCGCTTTTGTGACCGAGGTCGCCGGCGGCATGGAGCGGGACATCCGGAACTCGGTGCTCGGCAGTTTGCTTTTGATCACGGGTTTGTTCTGGTGGGCGCATCGCAGTTGGCGTCCGCTGCTGTGCCTGCTGGGAATTTTGGTGTTGATCGTTGCCGGCGCGTTGGGTTTTGGCGGTTTGCTTTTTGGAAAGCTGAATGCCGTGAGCCTGGGCTTCACCGCCATTCTGGCCGGCCTGGCCGTGGACTACGGCCTGGTGCTGTATCAGGAGTGGAAAGCGTCACCACACCTCGGCACCAGCCAACTGCGCCAGCTCCACGCTCCCGGAATCGTGTGGTCAGCCGTAACGACGGCGTCCGCCTTCGCGCTCCTGAGCTTTGTCGGCCTGCCGGGGTTGACCCAGTTAGGTTCGTTGGTTGCGATGGGTGTCTTGTTGGCGGCGGTCCTGATGCTGTATGCGTTTCTGCCCCTGTTTTTGCGCGTTTGCCCGGGGGCATCGAATCCAAAAATCAGCCGCCCGTCGCAAAGCGCCGCCCTCCCGGGTGGCAGCCATTCAGCGCTTGCCCTCGGCGTCACCGCCATAGTTGTCGCGCTTTCATTCCTGATCTTGAGCCGGAACTGCCCGCCGATGGATCACAGCACGCATCCGCTTCAACCCCGGAGCAGCCCGGCCCAGACCGCACTCGAGGAAATGCAATCCGAACTGAACCGGCAGGACGAACCGCTCTTGTTCGTGGTGGCCGGACGGGACGAAGCCGAAGTCGCGCACCGTCTCGATGCCGCCAGCGCGCATTTTTCCCGGGCCGTCACGAATAACGCGGTGCGCAGCTTCCTGCTGCCCACCGCCCTCTGGCCGCACCCTGACTGGCAACGAACCAATCTGGCCGCGGGGATCGCGCTGGCCGCGCAGGCGGATGCCATGAACGCCGCGGCCAGGGACGCGGGCTTTACGACGAACGCACTCGCCCTGCTGGAAAATGTTTTGCGGACATGGACGTCCGCCGCCAAACAAGATGGCGTGATCTGGCCGGCCAACCAGGCGGGTGAATGGATGCTGAGGCGCGCGGCCGCACGGGACAACGATGGCTGGCTCGCTGCCGGCCTGGTTTATCCGGAAACAAATATCGTCACCGCGACAATTGTGGCGGAACTGACCCCGAAACTACCCGGCGTCTGGCTGACCGCGTGGCCGCTGCTCGGAGATGTATTACTGCAACACGTCGAGCGCCGTTTGCTGTGGGTGATGTTCGCGATGATCATCTTCGTCACCCTGAGCCTCTGGCTCGCGTTCCGACGATGGACCGAAGTTGTCCTGAGCTTTGCCACCGTGGGATTCAGCCTGCTGGTCTTGCTGGCGATCATGGGCCTGGCGGGTGGGTCGTGGAATTTGATGAACCTCATGGCCGTGCCGATTCTGCTCGGTGCGGGCGTGGATTACACCATTCACGTTCAACTCGCGCTGCGTCGGCACTCGGGCGATATCGCCGCCGTGCGCCGAATCACCGGACGCGCGGTGTTTCTCTGCGCTGCCACAACGGTCGCGGGCTTCGGGTCGAACGCTTTCGCCAGCAATGCGGGGCTCGCCAGCCTGGGCCTCGTTTGCGCCACCGGCATTGCCACGGTTTACGTCGCCGCGATTTTTTTGCTCCCGGCCTGGTGGCGGGCAACCGTGGGGCGAAGTTCAGGCAGAGAGCATCGAGGGGCGGTTTCGAGTCCGAAAGCATCGGCGACTCCGAACCCCGCCGCCCGGCTCTCCTCCCCCTCCACCTCTTATCGCGCCGACGTCTGGCGACTCGGACTGCTGGTCGCGCGCATTCTGCCTGAGGGCGCCAGCCGGTGGACGAGCAGCCTAGCCGCCAGTGTCTATCGTTGGCTGCGCCCGGAACGATTCCGGGTCGTGGTGGAAAATCTTCTGCCGGTTCTCGGCGACAACCAGCCTGCGGCCGAGCGCGCCGCACGGGCGCTGTTCCGCGAATTCGCGCTCAAAATCACCCACTTGTGGCGATTTGAGAGCGGGCAACCCATTGACTCGTGGCGGACGGAGTGGGCGGGCCGGGAATTTCTGGCCGCCGCCCGGGCCCGCGGCCGGGGGGTGCTTCTGATCACGCCGCACCTTGGCAACTGGGAATTCGGCGGGGCATTGCTGACGCGAAGCGGAGAAAAACTGCTCGTGCTGACCCAACCGGAGCCGGGCCGCGGCTTCACCGAACTGCGGCAGAAATCCCGGGCGCGTTGGGGCATTGAAACTCTTGTCGTGGGCGAGGATGCTTTTGCTTTTGTTGAGATCATCAAACAACTCCAGGCGGGCGCAACCGTGGCGCTGCTCGTGGACCGACCACCGTCCCCCACGGCGGTCACCGTGCAACTGTTTGGCCGGCCCTTCCCGGCATCCATCGCCGCCGCGGAACTAGCACGCGCGTCGGGTTGCGCCGTCTTACCGACGTTCGTCGTGCGGACGCCGCAGGGCTACCGGGCGGAGATTTTGCCGGAAGTCGTTTATGAGCGGGCCGCGATTGGCGACCGCGCCGCGCGCATCCGCCTGACGCAGGAAATCCTGCGTGCGTTCGAGCCGGTGATTCGCCAGCATGTCGAACAATGGTATCATTTCGTGCCGGTGTGGACGCTTGCAGAAAAGCACCAAGCACCAACATCCAAGCTCCAATGAAGCTCCAACCACCAAATTCCAATAAGGTTCATATCTGGTCACGAAGTCTTGGAGCTTTTGGCTTGGTGCTTCTCTGGAGCTTGGTCTTTGGAATTGGGAGCTTTCGCTGCACAGGCGCGGACACCAACGCCGTCCTGAATTCCTGGATTGCCGCGCAAACCAATCTCCAGACCTGGACGGCAGATTTCACGCAGACCCGGACGCTCAAGACGCTCGCGCAACCACTGGTCACGACCGGGCGCATCTGGTTCGTCGCGCCGAACCGGTTTCGTTGGGAACTGGGTTTGCCAGCCCGGACCATCGCGTTGCGGCAAAAGGACCAGATGTTCGTGATCTACCCGAAGTTGAAACACGCTGAACGGTATCCCCTGGGTGCGAAAGCCTCCGGCGAATGGCGCGACCTCTTGTCCCTGCTCGACGCGGGTTTCCCGCGCGACCGCGCCGACCTCGACGCGCGTTTCCGCATCCTTTCGCTTGCGGAAACCGATGGCTCATGGCAAGTCATTCTCCAACCGAAGAGCGCCTTTGCCCGAAAGCTGATGAGCGAAATCCGCGTGAGCCTCGCCACCCGCACGTTTGCGTTGACCGGCACGGAACTGGTCTTCGTGGACGGCTCGCGGATGCGGAATGACTTCACCAATGCGGTTTTGAATCCGGCGCTCGATGAAAGGTTGTTCGATTGGAAGCCCGATCCCGATTATAAAGTCACCGAACCGTTGAAGAAATGAACCGCGATTTGCCGGCGATGACGGCCGTGAAAGCCACCCCCAATTAAACCGACCAGTCCCATGCCACTTGGATTTCAACTTTTGATTGCGTTTGTCGTGGGAGGTGCGGCGGGCTGGCTCATCGGCTGGCTGCTGGGTCGGGCGCGCGCCGGCAGCGCGCTGCCGGATTCGCGACTGGAGGCGGAACTGCGGCAACAACTTGCGCAGCGGGGAGACGAATTGTCGCGAATCCGCAGCCAGTTGACCGACGCTTCGAATGCGCGCGCTACCGCCGAAGCCAGCAAGGCTGCGGCCGAAAAACTCCTCGCGGAACAACGGGTGTTGCAGGAAAAGGCGCTGGCGGATTTGCGCGAGACCTTCAAGGCATTGAGCGCCGACGCGCTGAAGCAGACCGCGCCGGAGTTTCTCCGCCTGGCCGAGCAAAGTTTCGGTAAATTGCAGGAAGCCGCCAAAGGCGATCTCGACAAGCGGCAGGAGTCCATCAAGGTGCTGGTGGAGCCGCTCAAGCAGCAGTTGGAAACCTACCAGAAACGTTTACAACAGAGCGAGACCGACCACAACAAAGCCTTGGGTGACGTGCAACGGCATCTGGCGATGCTCGCCCAGTCAAGTCAGTCACTTGCTCAAGAAACCCAGCAGTTCCGCATGGTGCTCAAGTCCAATCAAGCGCGCGGCAAATGGGGCGAGGAAACGTTGCGGCGGGTGGTCGAGGCCGCCGGCATGAGCGCGCATTGCGATTTCACCGAGCAGACGAAGGAGGGTGATGGCAAACCGGACTTGATCGTGCGGCTGCCGGGCGAACGAGTGATCATCGTGGACGCCAAGGTGCCGGAACTGGATTTTCTCAGCGCGCTGGAATCCGCCGACGCAACGACACGCGTCGAGTCGCTGGCGTCCCACGCCACGAAGTTGAAGGCCACCATCAAGGCACTGGCGGACCGCGACTATCCGAGCCAGTTTCCCAACGCGCTGGATTATGTAGTGCTGTTCCTGCCGGCGGAATCATTGTTCAGTGCGGCGTTGGAAGGTGACCGGGATTTGATCGTGTGGGCGGCCACAAGGCACATCATGCTCGCCACGCCGGCATCGCTGATCGCCCTGTTACGGTCGGTGAGCGTGAGCTGGCAGCAACACGCGCAAACGGAGAACACCCGGGAGATCGCGACCGCCGCGCAGGATTTTTTCGCGCGGGTGCAGGTGTTCACCAAGCATCTGGAAGGCATTCGCACCGGATTGGAGTTGGCAAACAAGGCGTTCAATCAGGCCGTGGGCAGCTACGAGGCGCGCATCCGGCCGAGCGGGGAAAAACTGCTCAAGCTCGGCGGCGGCGACGCGAACAAACAACTGGCAGACCTCCAGCCGCTGGATGAAACCTTGAGGCTGCCACCGGGCGGCTAAGATGCGCACGCTCGCGGTCATGGCGTTGTGGCTGGGATTCCTCGCGGGGGTCGCATCTGCGAGTTCCCTCGAACGTCTCAAATACAACCATCCCGGCCTGGTGGTGGATCTTGGCGTTGGTCTGTGGGCGTGGCCGTTGCCGATGGACTTCGACGGCGACGGTGATCTCGATCTTGTGGTGAACTGCCAGGACAAGCCCTACAACGGTGTCTATTTCTTTGAGAACGCGAGCGGTGACACGGCCCGGAATCCGATGCCGGTCTTCAAACCCGCCCGCAGAATCAGCGCGGGGTTGAAGAACGTCCAGGTCAGTCACGTGGACGGCAAACCGCGCGTGCTGTCGCCAGCGACCGAGTACCCGGATTTTCTGAAATCGGGTCTGGCGTCTCCCAAGCCACTTCCGCTGCCCGAAAAGGTCAGTCAACTGAAAGGGCGCGCGAACATGTGGCGTTACGTGGATTACGATGGGGATGGCGCGCTGGACGTGATCGTGGGCGCGGATGTCTGGAGCGACTACGGCTGGGACAACGCGTACGATGCGACGGGGAAATGGACCAACGGCCCGCTGCGGGGTTACGTCTATTGCATTCGTAATACCGGCTCAACCGGGAAGCCGGTGTATGATCAGCCCGTGCGGGTCATGGCCGGCGAAAAGCCGGTCGAAGTTTTTGGCTGGCCCTCGCCCAGCTTTGCCGACTTTGACGGCGATGGTGATCTCGACCTGTTGTGCGGCGAATTCCTGGATGGCTTTACGTATTTTGAAAATATCGGCAGCCGCCGGTCGCCGAAATATGCGGCCGGCAAACGCCTGCGGACCGCAAATGGCACGCCTTTGGCCATGGACCTCGAAATGATCACGCCCGTGGCGATTGATTGGGACAAAGACGGCGACTTTGATTTGATCGTGGGCGATGAGGACGGTCGCGTGGCATTCGTCGAGAACACCGGGAAGCCGGACCAAGAGCACACGCCGCAATTTCTTGCGCCACGGTATTTTCAGCAGGAAGCGGATGACTTGAAGTGCGGCGCGCTGGCGACACCGGCGGGGTTTGACTGGGACGGTGATGGTGACATGGACATCATCAGCGGCAACACGGCCGGCCACATTTTATTCTTCGAAAACCTGAGCGGACCGGGCGTGGAGCAACCGCGCTGGGCAAAACCGAGTTTTCTCGAAGCCGACGGCCGTGTGATTCGCATCCAAGCTGGCCCAAACGGCAGCATCCAGGGCCCGTGCGAGGCGAAGTGGGGTTATACAACATTGAGCGTGGCGGATTGGGACGAAGACGGCCTGCCCGACCTGGTTGTGAATTCCATCTGGGGCAAAGTGGTTTGGTACAGGAACGTCGGCACACGCAAACAACCGGCACTCCGGCCCGCACAACCCATCGAAGTCGAATGGAACGGTCCCCAACCAACGCTCAACTACGGCTGGTTGCGTCCGGAAGGCAAGGCGCTGCTGACGCAATGGCGGACGACCCCCGTGGCGGTAGATTGGAACCAGGACGGGCTGGTTGATCTGGTGATGCTGGATCACGAGGGTTACCTCGCTTGGTTTGAACGGGCCAGGCGCGGAGGCCGAGCCGTGCTGCTCGCGCCGCGCCGCGTGTTCGGCAATGAGAACGGAGATTCGCTGAAACTGAGCGCGGGCATCGCCGGCAAGAGCGGACGCCGGAAGATGTGCATCACGGATTGGGATGGCGATGGGAATCTCGATATCCTGCTGAATTCTTCGAGCGCGAACTTCCTGCGCCAAGTTGGAAACCGCGATGGAAAATGGTTTTTTCAGGACACGGGCCCCCTGGTGGCACAAAACATCGAGGGCCACGATGTCAGCCCCACGACGGTGGATTTCAACGCGGACGGGGTGCCGGATTTTCTAGGCGGGGCTGAGGATGGGCGCTTTTATTATCTCCGAAACCCGCGCCGCTGAGTTGCCACAATGAAATGGTGCCCATGGTTTCAACTCTCCGGTTGACGAAGCGGGCAACACCGCGCAAGTTCGCCGCCACTGAGTCATGATTTGCTCCCGCAACTTCACTTCCTGCCCGCACCGCGGTCTCTGCATGGCCATCCTGATCTTCCTTTGTCTCATCCGTCCGAGTCCCGGCCAAACTGCGAAACCGGACCGGGCCAACTCGGTTGCGCTGGAAATGGACAAGGCCAAAGCCGCCATCGCCGCCGAAGTGACGGCGATGCTTCGGACGAACTTGGTCAGCGGGAGCTACACGACGGTCTGGCGGCAGTTTGAGGATGCGGCGATCATCGCGTTGGAAAGGGTGCTGCCGCAGCACGTTCCCGAATTGTCGTCCACCAATTTCGACGCGGGCACCACCGGCCGGGAAAAGAATCGGCTCGCCGATCTGGCCATTGTCGTCGGAGGAAAACAGATTGAGATTTCCATCAAGGCGGCGCGGCGGTCGGGCAATCCCGAAAACGACATGGGCACATTTCGCGAACATCCGACACGCAAGAAGCTGTTTGCCGATTCGTTTACGCTTTGGGTGCGATACGACGATGCCGAAAAGGAGATCACCTGTGACCGGGTTTTCTTCGACCGAACCTGGCGGTTCGTCGGCCGGTCGTCGGTGGTGGACGGCGTGAAGTACCGCAAGAAGGACGGCAACATGCGTCCCAAGCCGTGGGCGATGTTCGATTCGGGCGCGTCCTTCTGGAAAAGCGAGGCGGATTTTGAGGCGGCAGTAAAGCGGGCCGAGCTCTATCGCGCGAATGAGTTGATCAAGGAATATCTGGATGACTTGAGCGAGAATGATCAGCGGGTGCTGTATGAGAAGCTGAAGGGGAAGTTTGAGCGGACGGGAAACTGATTGCCCTCACCCCGGCCCTCGCCCATCCGATGGGAGAGGGAGAATTGACGCCGGTTCGCCGGCAATCAAAGTCGGCTTGCACCACGGTCGAATCCTGCCGACGAGCCGCCTGCACTCCCAAGTCCACCACCTCCTCGGTGGCTACAGTGAGCTCACAAATTTCTGCATCGCTTTTTCCTGCTGCTCGATGGATTCGACCAGCTTGAACTGCGTGCGGCAACGGTCGAGATTGTGATCGGGGCGGTGGATGCGAAAGTAAGTGTCGCCGCTGAGGTAGTCGGTGAGGAAGCGGATGCCGATTTCGAAGGTGATGAGCTTGCCGGAGAAGGCGAGATGCGATTTCTCGGCCCGGGTAAGGAATTTGCCGGCGGTGGACAGATAACCCCGCGTGAGTTGTTTGAAAATGGGCATGTGCATCTTCACCTTGGAAAGGTCCGTCTCGTCCTCCAGTGTTGGACTTGTGGTGGTGCGGACCATGTCGCCGAAGTCGTAGAGCGCGCAGCCGGGCATGACGGTGTCGAGGTCCACCACGCACTTGGCTTCGCCGGTGAGCGTGTCGAGCATGACATTGTTGAATTTGGTGTCGTTGTGCGTGATGCGTTCGGGGATTTTTTTTCGGGTCATCGCATTGAGGATGACGTCCACCAAAGGCTCGTGTTGGAGGGCAAACTTGATTTCCGAGCGGGCGTTCTGGGCGCGGTTGTAGCGGTCTTTTTCGACGGCGCGTTGAAGGGCGGCGAAGCGTTTCCGCGTGTGGTGAAAGTCGGGAATGGTTTCATTCAATCTTTCGCCGGGAAGATCCACGAGGAGATTCTGGAATTCGCCGAAGGCCCGTCCCGCCTGGAACGCCTGGTCCGGGGATTGGACGGACTCGAAGGTTTGCACACCTTCGATGAAGACAAACGTGCGCCAGTATTCATCGTCGCGACTGCGGTAAAAGGACTGGCCATCGCGGGTGGGGATGACAATCAGGGAGCGGCGCGTAATGTCGCGGGCGGTCTGAGCTTCCAGTTTGCGCCGGATGTGCGCCGTGACGCGAGTAACGTTCTTCATCACGGCGGGTGGATTCTTGAAAACGCTCTTGTTGATCTTCTGGTGAATGTAGCGGACGCGCATACCGCCCTGGTCGTAGGTGGCGGAGTAGGTTTCGTTGATGTGGCCGATCTTGAAGGTTTCGGCGTGGAGGATTTCGCCGTAGATCTGGAATTGCCGGGAGATTTCCTGCAGTTGCTTTTCTTGGTAGGCCATAAAGCTTGATCAGTTGCAGCAGGATAGTGACCGCGAGACCGGACGTTGGCAAATGGGAATTTGCCGAGAGTAGTGGTCTGGCTGGTGTGGTGCTTGACCGGGAGGCGCCCGCGAGCTAGAAGTTTTCGTGTGAAATGCGCTGAGCATCGGTTTGCTTCCCTCGTGGTTTGGGCCGCGCTTTTCCAGTAGGAGACGGAGTTGCCACATGAAATACGCAGATATCCTCCGAGGCGTTCTTCTCGTCGCCATGCTTGGACGGACCGCAAGTTCCCGGGCGGAGCAAAATTCCGGCAACGCGCATGCGGATGACAATCCGGCCTTGAAGGCCTTCGCCGGCTTGAATCCAGTTGATGCTCACGCCCACGTTTACCGGGACGACGCGGCACTGCCGGATTTTCTGCAACGCTTGAATTTCCGGTTTCTCAATATTTGCGTGATTGACGATCGCGATCCTGACTTCAAAGGACTCGAACCGCAGCGCAGCCAGGTCTTGGGCGTGTACCGGCGCACGTCGGGCCGCGCCGCCTTCTGCACGACGTTCAGCCCCTATGATTTCGAAGCCCCCGGCTTCAGCGAGCGGGTGAAGCAGCAACTCGATGAAGACTTTTCGGGGGGGGCCATTGCCGTGAAGATTTACAAAACCATCGGCATGGAAATCACCAACCGCGCGGGAAGCTTTCTGATGGCGGACGATCCGGTCTTCGATCCCATCTACCGGCACATTGCCGCGAATCACCGCACCGTGGTCGCTCACCTCGCGGAACCTTCCTCGTGCTGGGAACCACCCAATCCCACCAGCCCCGACTACGCCTACTATCAGAAGTACACGAACGAGTATGCGTACCTTCACCCGGAGTACCCCTCCAAAGCGGCCATTCTGGAGGCGCGCGATCACGTGATGGCGAAACATCCGCAGCTTCGCCTGGTGGGCGCTCACCTGGGGAGCATGGAGACGAATGTCAGCGACATGGCCGTGCGTTTTGACCGCCATCCCAACTTCGCGGTGGATACGGCGGCCCGCGTGCCCTACCTGATGCTTCAGCCGCGTGACCGGGTCCGGGCGTTTCTGATCAAATACCAGGACCGGGTTCTCTATGGTACCGATTTCGTGTTCATGCCGAACGACGACCCTCGGAAGGCGCTCAAGAAATGGCAGGACACATTGGAGCGGGATTGGACGTATTTGGCGACGGACCAAACCTTCCAGTTCAGAGGGCACGAAATCCGGGGGTTGCGCCTGCCACCGCAGGTCCTTCGGAAGTTATACCACGAAAATGCGGTTCGCTGGCTGCCAGGCATTCTAGGACCCCCGCCGCGGTCCCCCTGAAATGAAAAGCCCGCTGGGCGCGGGCTTTTCGTGATCCTTGGATTCAGGCTGAGCCTCAGGCCCGCTCCATGTATTTCCCGGTGCGCGTATCAATCTTGATTTTCTCGCCCGTCTTGATGAACAGGGGCGCCTGCACGGTGATGCCGGTTTCCACCTTGATCGTTTTTTGTACGTTGTTCGCCGAATCACCTCGAATGCCTTCGGGCGCATCTGTCACCGTGAGCACCACGCTCGGCGGGATTTCAACACTTACCGCCTTCTCTTCCACAAAAGTCACGGTCGCGTTGCCATTCTCAACCAGATAGTTTTTGGCATCACCCACCAGTTCCGGAATGAGCGTCACGGTTTCGTACGTCTCCGGGTCGGTGAATACAAAGTCATTGCCGTCCTTGTAGCTGAATTCCATCTTCTTGGTCATCATCGGCACGGTTTCGACTTTTTCCGTGGAACTGAAGCGCACGTCAGAGGATTTGCCCGTGCGGATGCTGCGGAGGGTCGCTTGCACAAAAGCCCGGAGATTGCCGGGTGTGCGGTGCTGCACGTCGAGCACCACACAGATGTCCCCGTTGTAATCAATCGCCTGTCCACGGCGAAGGTCGTTTGCTGCTACTGCCATATTCGGTATTTAGGTCGGTGTTTATTATTGCATCCCTGAGTCAGGGGATGGACAGGGTAGCGGGGTTCGGGGGTTATGCAAGCGCTGTTTTAGCAGGGTGGCCACCTGGTCCGGCCGAAGTTTCCCGCACTGGCGTGTGGCCTAGACGAGGCCTTCGTGGGCGGCTGCTTGAGCATTGCCAGCAGCCCGTGAGGTCAACGCGGACACTTTTGTATCAGATTGTGTCAAAATTCGGTGGGCGGGGTCATGCGCGGGCGCAATAGAAAATGAGGCGCTTGCGGGGCTTTTCAAGGGATGAAAGTCCTGCCATAAAGATTGCTATTATTCGTTTGACAACGCGTGACGCATCCCTAAAATGTAACCAGATTAACGAGTCTTTTTTGAACCGAACACTTATGAAACAAATCCAAAAGCTGTTCAATCGGTGGATGCTAGGCGGTATCGCGCTTGCCATGGTGTCAAGTGTCACGGCCCAAACAGTTGCTGAACGTTCGGCAAGTGTTGTGCGTATCAAAGGTCATGCGCGCTACGCTTCCGGTCCCAAGTCCGGGCAGCCAATCGCTGTCGGCGCCGCCCTTAAAGCGGGTGATTCAATCCAGACTGCGGCGGATTCGTACGTGGATCTGATTCTGGGCGAAGAAAACCTGACGCCGGTTCGACCGGCCATGGGCCCGTCCGCTTCGTATCAACCCAAGACGGAACAGGACGTCATTCGCGTGTATGCCGATTCGGTTTTGTCCTTCGACAAGCTGTCCCTGATGAAGACCGGGGCGGACGAAGTGACGGATACCCAGTTGGATTTGCGCGCAGGCAAGATTTTCGGCTCGGTCAAAAAGATGTCAACGGCCTCGCGGTACGAAATCAAGATCCCCAATGGCGTTGCCGGCATCCGTGGCACCTCCTTCACCATCACGGCGTCGGGTGTCCTTCAGGTCAACAGCGGGTCTGTGGTGGTCTCGTGGACCGGTGCGGATGGCAAGCCCATGACGCAGGTGGTCAATGCGGGATATCAATTCGATTTGCGAACACTGATGCTGTCCACCATTCCGCCGGGAGGCCCTCCGGCGCCAAAAATCAGCGTGGTGTCGGTAACCAAAGAAATTACCATGAACCAGACGACCTACTACGTGTCGCCCAAGCTTCCGTAATCGTGTGGTTGGTTGACGCTTCCCTGCGTCAGGTTTTAAAGCCAGAGCAGCCTTGAGTTGCTCTGGTTTTTTTGTTTAGTTCGCTGCGGTGAAGTTCGAACGGCTCAAAAGCGCCCCTGTGCTCATCGCCGCCTGCGTGATTGCGCTTGTGTGCCTGGCGCGAGTGGCACGGGTCGAATTCTGCGAGCGCCTGGAACGCATGACCTACGACATGCGTGTACGGCTCGCCTTGCGCTTTCCATCCACGGCGGCCACCAACCTCGGTTTTTTATTCATCAACGAGGAGAGCATCAAAGCCGTGAAAGGCCGTGAATTGGGATTGCAGTTCGGTCTCTACTGGCCGCGGCAGGTCTATGGTCGGCTGGTGCAGGAGCTATCGGACCAGGGAGCGGAATTTGTGGCCTTGGACGTGATTTTCGGTGAACTGCGCGACGATCACCCCAGTGTGCACATGGCCGACGGGCAATTCGTCGAATCGGATGATTACTTTGCCCACGCCCTCCACCGGGCCGGCAACGCCATCCTCGCGGTCACGCCCGATATCACGCCGCCCGACTTGTTTGCCACCAACGCCCTGGCCTTGGGGGACATTTCCACGGACAAGGATTCCGACGGAATCCTTAGACGCGCCATCCTGTTTCGCACGTACCGCCGATGGCATCCGCTGTTCAAGCAGGTCGAGGCCGACGCGGGCTTCGGGATAGACCTCGGCCAGGCGCGCCTCGTATCGGGGAATATTGTTCTACCGCGCTCCAACGGTGAAGTGATCGAAGTCCCCGTGGATGCGGACAACAATTTTGAACTCTCGGCTTTCCTCGGCGACAAACTGCCGCTGGGCATGGCCCCGAAGGCAAAGGCGTTTGCCGACGAAAAGGTCTGGCACATGGGCGTGGTGCTCGCGGCGCAGGCTTTGAAACTGGACCTGGCCAATGCGGTCGTTGACCTCGAACGCGGGCGCGTGACTTTGCGGGGCGCCGGCGGTTTGGAGCGGGTCATCCCGGTGGACCGCGACGGCTGTTTTTACATCAACTGGGACTTGTCCCTGAATGACCCGCGTCTGGCCAAGGAGCCGGTTCAACGCCTGCTCTGGCAAAACCGGCAACGATTGCAGGGTCAAACCAATGGCCTCCCGGACTACTGGCGCGGGAAATTGGTCGTCCTTGGCTCCAGCGCGCAGGGCAACGATTTGACTGATCGCGGCGCCACCCCGCTGGCCCGGGACACGTTGCTGGTCAGCAAACACTGGAACGTCGCCAATTCGATTTTGACCGGGCGATTCGTGCGTCGCGCGTCCCTGGGATGGGAACTGGCGTTGATCGTGGCTTTGGGCGTGTTGACCGCGTTGGTGACGTGCCAATGGCGGGTATATTACGCCACCGCCGGAGTTGTGGCGTTGGTGGCGGCGTACTGCGCGCTCGGGGTTTTTCTTTATGTTGAATATCGCTTCTGGCTGCCGCTCGTCTTACCCGTGGCGGGCGCCATCCTCGTGGAACACGGCATCCTGCAAACCTATCGCGTCGTCTTCGAGCAGAAGGAACGGCGACGGGTGAAGAGCATCTTCTCGCGGGTCGTGTCGCCCGAGGTCGTCAATGAATTACTCGGCGTTGAAAAACTGTCCCTGGGCGGCGCCCGCCGCGAGGTGACGGTGCTTTTTGCCGACGTTCGGGGATTCACCGAGTTGACCGACTTCACACAGGAGCGGGTGACCGAATACGTCCGCGAGCACAATCTTTCCCCGGAAGCCGCGGAGCAATGTTACGAGGAATACGCCCGTGAAACCCTTAACACGGTGAATCTCTACCTTTCCTGCGTGGCCGATGCGGTGAAGAAGCACGGCGGAACGCTGGACAAGTACATCGGGGACTGTGTCATGGCGTTCTGGGGCGCGCCGACACCGCACGCGCAGCATGCGGCGGCTTGTGTCCGCGCGGCCATTGACGCCCAACGGACGATGTATGATTTGAACTGCCAGCGGGCCGCGCAAAATCCGCAACGGGAATTGGAGAATCAGGCCCGGGCCTCCGCCGGCTTGCCGCCCAAACCTCCGCTCCCGACCCTCTCTCTCGGCACGGGCATCAACACCGGTCTGGTCACCGTGGGATTGATGGGGTCGGACGCGCACATTTTGAACTACACGGTTTTCGGACGGGAAGTAAACCTGGCCAGCCGGCTCGAAGGCGTTTCGGGCCGGGGTCGCATCATCGTCAGCGAGACCACCTATCAACACCTCGTGGAGCATGATCCCGCGCTCGCCCGGACCTGCATCGAACGCGAGCCGGTTACCCCCAAGGGCTTCAACCGCCCGGTGCGCATTTACGAAGTGCCGTGGTTGCCGCCCGGGGTCGTCGCCGAGGATTTTCAAACCATGATGTTCGTAAAGCCAAGAAATCCGGTGGTGAAAAGCTGACTTTTGGGTGACACCGGGGCCGGGCCTTCAATCCCGGCGTTCGCAATTCGCGGATTGAGGTGGGTTACCTGTTGTGCCAGATCCTTGGTCTGGGAACCGATCAAGACCTGAGTTTGGCCTTTGGAATTTGGTTCTTCCTTGGCGTGTTGCGCGATGAGCTTTTTCCCTCGTCACGTCGGTGTGTTTTGCTACATTTGCTTCATGCGTACGGCGATTTATCCCGGCAGTTTCGACCCCCTGACCAACGGCCATCTGGACGTGATTCAGCGGGCGACCAAACTGTTCGACCGGGTCATTGTGGCCGTGGCCAAGAGTGAGAGCAAGCACCCCCTGTTCACGCTCGAGGAACGGCTCGAACTCGTCCGCAAAGCCGTGCGGAGTCTGCGGAATGTCGAGACGGATGCCTTCGATGGGCTGCTGGTCGAATATGCCACGCGCCGTCGCGCCCACGCGATCGTGCGCGGATTGCGCGCCGTGTCCGACTTCGAATTCGAATTTCAACTGGCCCTCATGAACCGCAAGCTCGACGGCCAGGTGGAAACCATTTTCATGATGCCCAAGGACACCTACACCTTCTTGAGTTCGCGCATCGTGAAGGAAATTTCGCGGCTGGGCGGCAACGTGAGCGCGTTCGTGCCGGCGCACGTGCGGAAGGCGTTGAAGCAAAAGCTCGCCGCCACGCCGGTTTAGAAAGCAAGTCCATGCCCCTGGTCGTGAACCTGCGCCACCTGGCGAATCACAATATCCGCCTGCAGGGTGAGTTGTCCCTGGCCGAGGTGGATCTGGAAACGGATGACGCGATGCTCCACGCCAGCGGCCCGGTGCGGCACGATTTGGAGGCCCAGTTGCTGGACGATAACCTCCTGGTGCAGGGATCGCTGCACATTCAGTTGGCGTGCCAGTGTGTTCGCTGCCTGAAACCGTTTGTGCGGGAGTTGAATCTGGCCGAATGGACCTGCCTCCTGCCGTTAAAAGGCGAGGAGCGCGTGCCCATAATCAGCGATTGCGTGGACTTGACGCCCCAGATACGCGAAGATATTCTGCTGGCGTTTCCGCAACATCCGGTGTGTGATGCCAAATGCCGCGGAATGGCCGCAACGGACGCGGCCGGGAGAGAATCGAGCGGCCCGGACCGGACGAATACAGGTTCGTCGGCCTGGTCGGCGTTGGACAAACTGAAATTATAGAATTTGAAAGCGAGCTAACTATGGGCGTTCCGAAGCGAAAACCATCCAGAAGCCGGCAGCGTATGCGCCGCGCTTACAACAGCGTGTTGAAACTGCCGCAACTGAGCACCTGTCCCCAATGCGCGGCCCCGTACGTCCCCCACCGGGTTTGCCCGGCCTGCGGATATTACAAGGGCCGCCAGGTTCTGACCGTCACGGCCGGGGCTTGATCCCGTTTCCCAACGCGGAGACCGACTCCGCGTTTTCTCGTCTATGCGAATCGCAGTAGATGTGATGGGTGGCGACCACGGTTGTGGGGTGGTCATCGAGGGCGCCAAGCGTGCGCTCGAAGCCGAATTCGGCATCTCCGCCCTTCACCTCGTCGGCCAGGAGAATGAGATCCACGCGGAGTTGACCCGCCTCGGTTTGCGCGATCGCCGAGTGCACGTCCTCCATGCGAGCGAATTCCTGACGATGGACGACAAGCCCGCGAGCGCGCTGCGCAAGAAGCGCGATTCCTCCATCTCCCGCGCCGTTGGTTTGGTGCATGACGGAAAGGCCGACGCCGTGGTTTCGCTCGGCAACACCGGCGGCATCTTCGCGGCGGCAACCTTCAAGCTGGGCCGGATCCCCGGCGTGGACCGCGGCGGCATCGCCACGGTCATTCCCACCCCGGAACACCGCTTTGTCCTGCTCGATTCCGGCGCGAACATCGAGTGCAAGCCGATTCACCTCGCCCATTATGCCGTCATGGGCAGCATCTATGCGCGCGAAGTGTTGGGCTACAAAAACCCGCGGGTTGGCATCCTCAGCATCGGCACCGAGGACACGAAGGGCAACGAACTGACGCTCGAGGCTTTCCGGCTCTGCAAACAGATCGACATTAATTTCATTGGCAACGTTGAAGGCCACGGCTTGTTCGAGGGCGGCGTGGATGTGGTGGTCTGCGACGGCTTCGTGGGCAACATCGTCCTGAAAACCTGCGAAAGCCTCGCGGGCGCGATGTTCGCGATGCTGCGCAACGAACTGACCAAGAACCCCAAACGCCAGCTCGGCGCGCTCCTGCTGCAAAACGCCTTCCGCAGCATCAAACGCCGGGTGGATCCCGAATTGCACAGCGGGGCGCCGTTGCTCGGCTTCAATGGGCCCGTGTTCAAAACCCACGGTTCCGCTCGCGAACGCGCCGTGATGAACGCCATCCGCATCGCCGCCGAATCGGTCGCCCACCACGTCAATGATCTCATCGCGCGGGAAATAACCAGCGCCAACGAGCGCTTGGCCGCGGTTGAATCCGTCGCTCCCACGCCTGTCCACGCATGATCCCTGCGCCTTCGACCCGTTTCAAAAACCCCCGCGCCCGGTACAATTTCCAGGGTCGCACCGTTTCCATCACCGGCGTCGGCTCGTACGTGCCGGCCCGGGTGCTCACCAACCACGAACTCGAAAAGTTGGTGGATACCTCCGATGACTGGATCACGACCCGCACCGGGGTGAAGGAACGCCGCATCGCCGCGCCGGACGAATTCACCTCCGACCTCGGCGCCAAAGCCGCGGAACGCGCCCTCCAGAACGCCGGCGTCACCCCGGAACAGGTGGACCTCATCATCGTCGCCACCTGCACCCCGGACATGCTGTTTCCCTCGACCGGCTGTCTCGTGCAGCAAAAAATCGGCGCGCGGCGCGCGGCCGCCTTTGATCTCGAGGCCGCCTGTGCCGGTTTCATTTACGGGCTGGAGATCGGGCAGCAATTCATCATGTCCCGCACCTACGACACCGTGCTGGTCGTCGGCGCGGAAAAAATCTCCACCATTACCAACTGGAAGGACCGCAATACCTGCGTCCTGTTCGGCGACGGCGCGGGCGCCGTGGTCCTGCAGAACCGGGCCGAGTCGCACGGCTTGCTCACGGCGGTGATGGGTGCGGACGGGACCAAATCGGAACTGCTCAAGGTGCCCGGCGGCGGCAGCCGTTGTCCGGCCTCCCCGGATTCCGTCAGCGCGGCCAAACATTTCGTGCAGATGGAAGGCAAGGAAACCTTCAAGCATGCCGTTCAGGCCATGGTGACCGCGGCCCAGGAAGCCCTCCGGCGCTGCGAGATTGACATCTCCCAGATCAAATGCGTCATCCCGCACCAGGCCAACCGCCGCATCATTGACGCCGTGGGTGAACGGCTCGGCGCGCGGCCGGAGCAGGTGTTTGTCAACCTCGACAAATACGGCAATACCTCGGCCGCTTCCGTGGCCATCGCCTTGGACGAGGCCGTGGCTTCGGGCCGGATCCAGCGCGGCGACTTGATCCTGCTGGTGGTTTTTGGCGCGGGTCTGACGTGGGGCGCGGCGGTGATCGAGTGGTGAGTTTGCCTCGGTGTGCCGGAGTTGCGGCAAGCTGTGTCGCCAGGGGCTGAAAATACGAGAAGGGCGACCCGAGCTCTTGGCCGCCCTTCTTACGTCAGTTCCTTGCCTGTGAAAAAGGATCAGGAACTGAAGTCACCCTAGGTCCTTCATCCCTTTTTGCAATACGCAAATTCAAAAAGTTGTTCACCGGTCGTCCCCAACCCCTCCGCGTCTTACCCCGTGCTGCGCCGGCTGGAAACGACGTTCACGATTGGTTGGCGTTCACGCTTACGCGTGTTCTGGCATTGCGTGTCCGGCGAACAACCAGTTGCGCCCGCCGTCGAGTCCTTGTTCGTCGTCACCTTGACATCACTTCGCCCTTCCCGAACACTGCGCATCCTTATGGCTGAGCCAAAAGAGATTCCGCTCATGGAAAAAATTGTGTCGCTGTGCAAGCGACGGGGCTTCATTTATCAGTCGTCCGAAATCTACGGCGGCATCAACGGCTTCTGGGACTACGGCCCGCTGGGCGCGGAACTCAAGCGCAACGTCAAGGAACTCTGGTGGAACACTATGACCCGCCGGCGCGATGACGTCGCCGGCCTCGAAGCTACCATCATCATGTCGCCGCAAATCTGGAAGGCCAGCGGCCACGTGGACACGTTCAGCGATCCCATGATTGACTGCAAAACGTGCAAAGGCCGCTTCCGCGCCGACCAGACCGACGATATTCCGTGTCCCCAGAAGCCGAGCAAGATGGTGTCGCAGTGTCATGGCGAGAAAACCGCCCCCCGCGCCTTCAACCTCATGTTTCAAACCTACGTCGGTCCGGTTCAGGATGATTCGGCCATCGCCTACCTCCGTCCTGAAACCGCCCAGGCGATCTTTGCCCAGTTCAAGAACGTGGTGGAAACCTCGCGTCAGAAAGTGCCCTTCGGCATCGCGCAGATCGGCAAGGCGTTTCGCAACGAGGTCACGCCGCGCAATTACACCTTCCGCTCGCGCGAGTTCGAGCAGATGGAACTTGAGTTCTTCATCAAGCCGGACGAGGCCGTCGAAGCCATCAGCGGTCGCGTGGCCACGCCGGCGGCCAAAGGCCATCCGGGCGAGCCGCAACCGGACTGGGGCTGGCAATTGTGGCATCAGTATTGGGTCGAGGAGCGCATCAAGTTTTACGAAGGCATCGGTCTCCCGCGCACCACCTTGGTGGAGTATTGGCAGAAGCCGGAGGAACTGGCGCACTACGCTCGTGCCACGGTGGACATCCTCTTCAAGTTCCCGTTCAGCAAGCGCGATGAAAAGGGCGAGTTGATGGGCGAGGAACTCGAAGGCGTGGCCGCCCGCAGCGATTTTGATTTGAGCCAGCACGCGCGTTTCTCCGGCAAACCCATGGGGGTGTTCGATGAGGAACTGCGCGCCGGCTGGGCCAAGCTGCCCAAGGAAAAGCAGGATGAACTCTGGCGGCGCTATTACGAAAATCGGAAGAAGTATCTGACGAAAATGGGCGTCGAAGCCGAAGCCGCCTCCAAGCAGGCGACGGAGGACGCCAACGGTCTGGCCAAGGGCCAATACATCCCGCACGTCATCGAGCCCAGTGCCGGTGTGGACCGCTTGACGCTGGCACTCATTTGCAACGCCTACTCGGAAGTCACTGAAACGGATGCCAAGGGCAAGAGCGAAACGCGGGTGATCTTGAAGTTCCATCCCCGCGTCGCCCCGATCAAGGTCGGCGTGCTGCCGCTGCTCAAGAACAAACCCGAGCTGGTGAACAAAGCGCTGGCCGTGCGCGATCTGCTGCGTCCCTGGATGAATGTGTTTTACGACGACGCCGGCTCGATTGGCCGCCGTTACGCGCGCCAGGACGAGGCGGGAACGCCGTTTTGCGTGACGATTGACTTCGACACGCTGGGCGAAAAGCCCGAACTGCTCGACACGGTGACGTTGCGGTATCGCGACGATGGCCGGCAGGATCGCGTGAAGATTTCGGAATTGCTGTCGTTGTTGCTGGAGAAAATTCGATGAGGCGGAGCGAATGAACATTCAACATTCAACATTGAACGCTCAACATCGCAGGGTGTGGGGTATGGCAATGATGACGCCACCTGGACATTGGATGTTGAATGTTGAGCGTTGAATGTTTCCCCCTTGTCCCCATGAGCAAATCCACCCGCATTTCCTACGCGATCATGGCCACCCTGCTGGTGCTCATCGGCTGGCTGCATTTGGGCATGCTGGTGCTCACGGCCCTGTTCGGCTACTTCGCGTTGCAGAAATTCAGTTTCGGCCGGAGCAAGCTGCTGGGCGTGGCCATTTATTCCATCGCGGTCACGGCGGTGGCCTTCGGCTTGTTTTATTTTTCCAAACGCGCCTACGTCACCCTGCCGAAGCTCGCCGAGAAAACGATTCCCGCCGTGGTGGATTACGCGGAAAGCAAAAACGTCGAACTGCCCTTCACCGATTATGCGAGCCTCAAGATCATGGCCGTGGCCGAATTCAAGGACAGCGTCGCCAATGTCGGTCGTTACCTGCGCCGGGCGGCGTTCGAGATTGCGCAGTTGATCATCGGTTTGGTGGTGGCCGTGAGCATGTTCCTGAGCGTCCGGTGGGGCACGGAATACGACCCGCAGACCGCGCAGGACAGCCTTTACGCGACGGTGGTGCGCGAACTGAACCTCCGTTTTCGGACTTTTTTCGACAGCTTTTCCCGCGTCATCGGCGCGCAAATAACCATCTCAGCCATCAACACCGCGCTCACCGCGGTTTTCCTCATCTGGACCGGTTACCCGTACAAAACCGTGATCAGCATGCTCACGTTTCTTTGCGGCCTGCTGCCCATCATCGGCAACCTCATCAGCAATACGCTGATCGTCGGCGTCGGTTTCACCATTTCGCCGCAGATGGCGTTGCTCGCGCTCATTTATCTGGTGGTGATTCACAAGCTGGAATATTTCCTCAACAGCAAGATCATCGGCGACCGCATCAAGAACCCCATGTGGCTGACGCTCATCGGCATCGTGCTGGGCGAAAAACTCATGGGGATTCCCGGGATGATCCTGGCGCCCGTGGTGCTCCACTACATCAAGGTGGAAGCGTCCCGGGCCAAGGCCGGCGACGATGGCCCGGAGTCCGGCCAGCCGGCCGGACCCGCCCGGCGCGCGGATGCTCCGGCCGTGGAAAAAACCTGATGGCCACGGAGCCGCCATTCATCAAGCGGCGCGCGCCGACGCTCTACGTCATTATCGGCATCAAGCTGCTCAAGGGCGTGCTGTTGTTGTTGCTGGCGCTCGGGGTGTACAGCCTCTCGGACAACAATCTCCCCCAGGAATTCCGGCAGTTGTTGCAATTCCTGCACATTGATCCGGAAAAAAAGTTTTTCGCGGATCTCGAGAACAAAATCGCGCTCATCACGCCGGCCAAGGTGGTCCTCATGGCGGGCGGCGCGTTCTTCTACAGCCTCTTCTCGCTCGTGGAGGGCGTGGGATTGATTTTTCGCGTGAGCTGGGCCGGCTGGCTGGCCATCGGCGAGTCGGCTTTCTTTGTGCCGATCGAGATTTACGAGCTGGTGCATCGCCCTTCGCTGGCCGTGTTCATCATTCTGGCGCTGAATGTGTTCATCGTCTGGTATCTGCTGCAGAACCGCCACCGGTTGTTCCGGCATCATCATTGAGTTTTCCCGCGTGACCCGCTGGCGCGTTTGTGGCAACGTCGCCGCGTGACCACAGCCGAAGCCATTCGACTGCTCGAAAAATTCCGCGCCGGTGGCGTGGGCCGTGATTCCGTGTTGCGGGCGTTTCAGGCCGCCCCGCTGGCGGACTTGGGCTTCGCACAGGTGGACACGCACCGCGCCTTGCGCAAGGGCTTTCCCGAGGTCATTTTTGGCCAGGGCAAAACCCCCGCCCAGGTGGTCGGCATCGCCGCAAAATTGTTGCAGCATCGCCAGCGCGTCCTCGCCACGCGTCTGGGCTTGGAACACGCGCGGGCGCTCCGGAAGAAATTCAAGCACGCGGTTCATCATCAACCGGCACGTTGCGTGACCATCGAGCAGCAGCCGCTGGCGAAGCGGCCCGGCACGATCGCCGTGGTTTGCGCGGGCACGAGCGACCTGCCCGTCGCCGAGGAGGCGGCGGTCACGGCGGAGTTCATGGGCAACCGCGTCGCCCGCGTGAACGACGTGGGCGTGGCCGGCGTGCACCGGCTGTTCAATCGCCTGGCCGTGATTCAGCGCGCGAACGTGGTCATCGTGGTGGCCGGGATGGAAGGTGCGCTGCCCAGCGTCGTGGGCGGCCTGGTGGACAAGCCGGTCATTGCCGTGCCCACGAGCATCGGCTACGGCGCGAGCTTCGGCGGCATCGCGGCCCTGCTGGCCATGCTCAACAGTTGCGCCAGCGGGGTGACCGTGGTGAACATTGACAACGGCTTCGGCGCCGGCTACGCGGCCAGCCAGATCAATGCGTTATGTAGCTGCGCTCGTGAGAGCGCGGCTGATTGAATTGCAAATGTTTTGCCGCGTTCTCACGAACGCAGCCACACGAGATGAAAACGCTTTACCTCGACCTCTTCAGCGGCATCAGCGGCGACATGCTGATCGGCGCGCTCATTGACTTGGGAGTGGACGCGGGGCGATTGGAGCGCGAGTTGCACAAGCTCAAACTGGACGGTTATCACCTGCATATCTCGCGCCGCCAAAACTCCGGCATCGCGGGCGTCAAGTTCGACGTGCATCTGGCCGATGCTCACGACCATCACCACGGGCACGATGCCCATCACGCATCACGCATCACGCATCACGTTCACCAACATCATCACGGCGACAGCCGGACGTTTGCGGAGATAAAAAAACTCATCTCCCGCAGCAAACTCTCACCGTGGGCGAAACGAAAATCCGTGGCCGTGTTTCAACGCATTGCCGATGCGGAGGGTAAAATTCATGGGATGCCGCCCGGGCAGGTGCATTTTCACGAGGTCGGTGCGGTGGATTCCATCGTGGACATCGTGGGCGCGTGCCTCGCGCTGGAAATGCTCGGGAGACCGCGCGTGCTGGCCGCGCCCGTGGTGGAAGGTGTCGGTTGGGTCAATTGCGCGCACGGACGGTTTCCCGTTCCGGCGCCGGCGACGTTGGCAATTCTTGGCGCGCGCGGGATCGGGGTGACGCAATGCGAGGAGCCAAACGAGCTGGTGACGCCCACCGGCGCGGCGTTGCTGGCCGAGTTCGCGGAGAGCTTCGGGCCGATGCGCGGGTTGGTTGCCGAGCAGATCGGGTTTGGCCTCGGCTCGCGCGACAACCAGACGCGGCCGAATGTGCTGCGGGCGGTTTTGGGTAAAGCGGGAAAAGAAACATTCAACATTCAACATGCAACATTCAACGCCGAAGGGCGCGATTGGGAAACCGACCGCGTGGCCGTGCTGGAAACCAATCTCGACGACATCAACGCGGAAATCCTGGGCCACTTCGTGGAATCGGCGCTGGCGGCGGGCGCGCTGGACGTTTTCCACACGCCGATCCAGATGAAAAAAAGCCGGCCGGGCGTTTTGCTCACGGTGCTGTGCGCGGAAGCGGACGCGGACAAATTCGCGGAAATGATCCTGGTGGAAACCAGCGCCTTTGGGGTGCGCCGCACGTTGGCCGAACGACGGAAACTGAAACGTGAATTCCAAACCGTAAAGACGCCTTACGGCCGCGTGACCGTGAAAGTCGGCCGGCTTGATGGCCGGACTGTCCAGTCCGCGCCGGAATTTGAGTCGTGCAAAAAGCTCGCTGACCGTGCCAAAGTTCCGCTTAAACGAGTTTACGATGCAGCAATGAAAGCGCTGAAACCCTGAGCCGATTCAACGTTTCAGCGGTTTAACGATTTAACGAACCATGATTGACGCCGAACTTTTGAAGATCCTGTGCTGCCCGGAAACCCATCAGCCCCTGCGCGTGGCCGAACCGGCGCTCGTGGAAAAGTTGAACCAGCAAATCGCGGCGGGCGGCTTGCAGAACCGCGCCGGCCAGCCGGTCGCCGTCAACCTGGACGGCGGCCTTGTCCGCGCCGACGGCAAATTCCTGTATCCGATCCGCCGGGATATTCCGGTGATGCTGGTGGACGAAGCGATTCCCCTTTGACTCCGCCCCTCGTCCTCCTCGTAATCGAGTCACTATTGTCGGACCGAGCACGCGAAGGACGAAAACTAATTTCAGTCTGACATCCGGGCGTTTCGTTGGTAGGCTCTCCTGGCTGCATGAAAGCACGTTTTGATTCAATCGAGTCCGTTATTGCCGACATTCGCAAAGGGCGAATGGTCATCATGGTGGACGACGCCGACCGCGAGAACGAGGGCGACCTCATCATGGCGGCGCAATTTGTCACGCCGGCGGCGGTGAATTTCATGGCGAAACACGGGCGTGGATTGATTTGCGCGCCGACGACGAACGACCGGTTGCAGCAGCTCGGCGTCGAGCGCATGGTCAAACAGAACCGCGAGGTGTTCAAAACGGACTTCCAGGTGAGCGTGGACGCGGCGCGCGGCATCACCACCGGCATCAGCGCGCCGGACCGCGCCGTCACGATC
This sequence comes from uncultured Bifidobacteriaceae bacterium, assembly GCA_964458575.1. Taxonomy (GTDB): domain Bacteria; phylum Verrucomicrobiota; class Verrucomicrobiia; order Limisphaerales; family JADLHS01; genus CAYWMD01. Next base: position 39,041 of record CAYWMD010000043.1, read on the forward strand.
AAGATCCTCGCGGATCCGACGGCGGTGCCGGACGATCTGGTGCAACCCGGCCACGTTTTTCCGCTGCGCGCCCGGCCGGGCGGCGTGTTGCAGCGCGCCGGTCACACCGAGGCGGCGGTGGATTTGACCGTGCTCGCCGGCTGCCGCCCGATTGGTGTGATTTGCGAAATCATGAATGACGACGGCTCGATGGCACGCCTGCCGGAGTTGTTGAAGTTCGCCCGGAAACACCGGTTGAAGATTTGCACGATTGCGGACCTGATTCATTACCGGCGCACGCGGGAGAAACTCGTCGAGCGGGTCGAGGTGGTTCAGATGCCGACGGATTACGGCGAGTTTCAACTCATGCTTTATCGGTCGAAGCTCGACGGCCAGCATCATCTGGCGCTGGTTCACGGCGAGGTGACGGGCCGGGCGAAAGTGCTGGTGCGCGTCCACAGCGAATGTCTGACGGGTGATGTGTTTGGCTCGCGCCGCTGCGATTGCGGTCCACAATTGCACCAGGCGATGCGGCAGATCGCGGAGGCGGGCCGGGGCGTGATTGTTTACATGCGGCAGGAGGGGCGGGGCATTGGTCTGGCGCCGAAGATCAAGGCGTACAAATTGCAGGAGCAGGGGTACGACACGGTGGAAGCGAACCAGAAGCTCGGTTACGGCATGGATTTGCGCGAGTACGGCCTGGGGGCGCAGATTCTCGCGGACCTGGGCTTGAAGACGATCCGGTTGCTGACGAACAATCCGAAAAAGATCGTCGGGCTCGAGGGTTACGGCTTGGAAGTCGTCGAGCAAGTGCCAATCCGAGTGAAGCCGAATCCGCACAACGAGCGTTACCTGAAAACAAAGCGGCAGAAGATGGGGCATCTGCTGTGAGCGGGTGAGGCGCGATTCACGATTTGCGAACCAGGCGTCCGACTCATGTTAAAGCCAGTCAAAAAAAACCAGTTGCGCGCGGCGGGCGGGAATTTTGCCATCGTGGCCTCTCGCTACAACGCGGCGTACGTGGATGCGATGTTGCGCGCGGCGCGACGGGAGTTGCGGCGGGCGGGCGCGCGCGTTCAAGTGGTGCGTGTGCCGGGGGCGTTCGAGATTCCGGCGGTGGCGGCGAGGCTGGCGGAGACGCGCCCCGCGGCGATCATCTGCCTGGGCGTGATCTTCCAGGGCGAAACGAGCCATGCGCAGCACGTCGGCTGGGGGGTGACGCATGCCCTGGCGCAGATTCAGGTCCGGCACCAGTTGCCGGTGATTCACGGCGTGTTTGTGTTTGAGCAGCGAGAACACGCGCGCGTTCGCTGTCTCGGCGCCCGGCATAATCGCGGCATCGAGGCGGCGCAGACCGCGCTGGAAATGGCCCGGGTAATGGCGGGCCTTGGGTAGCAGTTGTTTGAACACGACGGGATAAGCGTGCGTCAATACCTCCATGAGCGCCGGTGAAAACGAACGCCCGCAGTCTTGCGGACCCGGCCATGGCCTGATAGCTTCCGGCTGTTTTTTGCGACCCGGATAACAATACGTATGAAAATCAATCCTGTTCCAGTCATCACCGCACTGACCGTCGTCGTGCAGGCGGCCACCGCCGGCAACATCACCGGCACGGTCACGCTCAAGGGCACCCCGCCGCCCGAGCAAGCCATCCAGCAGGCGAAGGATGACGTCAATTGCGGCAAGCTCCACACGACCGTGCCGACCACCCATCACTGGGTTGTGGGATCGAAGGGCGAAATGGCCAACGTCGTGGTCATGCTGAAGGGAATCAGCGGCAAATCCACCGGCGCCTCGGCCCCGCCCGCGGAACTGGACCAAAAAGGCTGCGAGTATCTCCCGGTCATCATGGCGGTTCAAACCGGGCAGAAGGTGAACGTAAAGAACTCCGACCCCGTGATGCACAACGTGAGCACCACGCCGGTGAACACCGCGGGGGGCAACAAGCCCGACAACAAGGCGCAAATGGCGGGCATGCCGGACATAACCTTCACGTTCCCTGCGGCGGAAAATTTTCTCCGTTTCAAGTGCGACGTCCATCCGTGGATGTTCGCGTGGGTGACGGTCGTGGATCATCCTTATTTCGCGGTGACCGACAAGGATGGCAAGTTCACCATCAAGAACGTGCCGGCTGGCAAGTACACCGTGCAGGCCCTTCACCGCAAGGCGGCGCCGAATGGCGTGGACAAGGAAATCGAAGTGAAGGACGGCGATGTGACGCTGGACTTCACGATGGAGCCGCCCAAGTAGCCATTGAGAGTTTTTTGGGAAGCCGCTGCGGTGGGAAAGCCGCAGCGGTTTTTTATTGTGGGAACATCCAACCGCCAACTGCCAACCGCCAACGCCCAACCTCCGACGGGCGCGAACGCTTGGCCCCGGATGTTCGCGGTTGATGGTTGAAGGTCTGCTGCTTTTCGCTCGTGAACGGATCCCCTGCGCCAAGCCGCTGGTTGCATCGTTTCGCCGTGCTGACGGCGCTGGCGACGTTTTTGTTGCTGGGTGTGGGCGGCCTGGTGACCAGCCATGGCGTGGGCATGGCCGTTCCCGACTGGCCGAATACCTACGGTTACAACATGTTCCGGTTCCCCTTTTCGCAATGGCTGGGCGGGATTTTTTACGAACACAGCCATCGGCTGGTCGCGTCCGGAGTAGGGTTGTTGACCGCGATCCTCGCGGGGTGGTTGTGGGTCCGGGAAACGCGAGGCCGCCTTTATTTGAAGGAGATTTTCCGGCACGCCGGGCGGTGCGGCATGCTCCTGGGCAGGAACCTGGCGGCGGCGCGCGAGCAGGGGCAGGCCCTGATGCGCGCGCTCAAGTTGTCGGTCAACGAACGATGGCTGGGCCTTGGGGCGATCCTGTTCGTGCTGGTGCTGATGGGAGTGCGCAAACTGCCGGTGTATGTGGCGCTGGCGGCGGTGGCGCCGGTGTTCATGGTGCTGGGGTTTTATCGGTTCAAGCGGGACACGCGGCAGTTGCGCTGGCTGGGCATCGTGGCGCTCGCGGCGGTAATTTTACAGGGCGTGCTGGGCGGATTGCGGGTGGTGTGGCTCGCGGACGAGATCGGGATTTTTCACGCGACGCTGGCGCAGCTTTTCTTTGTCTTGATTTGTGCGATTACGCTGATGACAAGTCGGTGGTGGAACAAATTACCCTCACCCCTGACCCCTCTCCCATCCGATCGGAGAGGGGAACAGCAGACGTTTGGCTGGGGGAGACTACGCGGCCTGGTTCTGGCAACGACGCTCCTCATCTTCTTTCAACTCCTTTTCGGCGCGACGATGCGGCATCAGCATGCGGGGCTGGCCATTCCGGATTTTCCGCTGGCTTACGGCAAGGTTTGGCCGGCGATGGACACGGATTCCGTGGCGCGTTACAACCAGCAACGCGTCGAAGTTACCGTTGCCAATCCGATCACCGCGTTTCAAATCGGCTTGCAAATGGCGCACCGGCTGATGGCGGTTTTGATTTTGTTTGGGGTCGGCCTCGTGGCGTGGCGTGTTCGGAGTTCCGGCTTTAGCCGGTCCGGGCCACCGGAAGGCGGAGTTCCAAACCGCCCGGTTTTGCGGTGGCTCGCTTTCGTTTGGTTGGGACTGATTCTGATTCAAGTCGGCCTCGGGGCGTGGACGATCTGGTCAAACAAGGCGGCGGACGTGGCCACGGTCCACGTGCTGGTGGGCGCACTTTCTTTAGTGACAGGGGCGTTGTGGTGCGTTATCTCTTTTGCCCGTCCCGTGGACCAGTTCGGATTCCAATCCGTTCCCCTGCGCCCCATTGAATCAGGCCGGACCTCGTTCGAGGCGCGGGCGGCAGCGATGACGAACATTTGAAATGAAAGCAACGGCAGAGATTTTAAGCGGCGCAGGCGTCGCCGAGAAAAGCTGGGTGTCGGTCTTCGCCGATCTGGTGAAGGCGCGGCTGACCACGCTGGTGCTGCTCACGACCGTCGTCGGATTTTACGTCGGCTGGCGCGGGCCGATGGATTACGGGCTGATGTTTCACACGCTGTTCGGGACGGCGCTGGTGGCGGGCGGCGCGGCGGCACTGAACCAGCTCTTGGAACGCGAGTACGACGCGCGGATGCGCCGCACGGCGGGCCGCCCCCTGCCCTCGGGCCGGCTGCAACCGGTCACTGTGATGTTGTTTGGCGGAGCGTGTTCGGTGCTGGGCCTGATTTATCTCGCGTTGCTGGTGAATCCGCTGACGAGCGTCATCGGCGCGGTCACGCTGGTGAGCTATCTGTTCATTTACACGCCGCTCAAGCGGGTGACGTGGTTGAACACGGCGGTGGGCGCGGTGCCCGGCGCCTTGCCGCCGTTGATGGGCTGGGCGGCGGCGCGCGGCGAACTGGGCAGCGGGGGCTGGGCGTTGTTCGCGATTCTGGCCTTCTGGCAACTGCCGCATTTTTACGCCATCGCCTGGATTTACCGGGATGAGTACGCGCGGGCGGGTTTCAAGATGCTGCCCGCGGTGGACCCGGACGGAAGCCGCACGGCGCAACAGGCCATAAGACACACGGTGGCGTTGCTGGCGGTGAGCCTGCTACCGTTTCTTTTTCACCTGGCCGGCCGGGTTTACCTCGTTGGCGCGGTTCTGTTGGGCGCCGCTTTCCTGGCGCTTGCCCTGGCCTTCGCCCGGCGGCTCAGTCTGGTCAGCGCGCGGAGGTTGTTCTTTGCCTCGATCGTTTATCTGCCGCTGGTGCTCATCCTTCTCATCCTGGACAAACTGAAATAACCGCTGGGAATTTTAACCGACAAACATGCAGGCGACCACCCATTCCACCGCCCACACGGCTGCGCACGGCCCACACGCCGCGCATCACGAAGAAACCCGGTTCTGGCGCAAGTACATCTTCTCGATTGACCACAAAATCATCGGCATCCAGTACGCCCTGACGGCGCTGTGCTTCATGCTGTTCGGCTTCAGCCTGATGATGTTGATGCGCTGGCAAATCGCGCATCCGGGCCAGCCGGTGCCGGTGGTCGGCGCGCTGTTGGAGATGCTGCTGGGGCAGGTCGCCGGCAAGGGCATCATTTCGCCGGATCTCTACAACTCCTTCGGCGCGATGCACGGCACGATCATGGTCTTCCTGGCCGTGGTGCCTTTGTTGACGGGCGCGTTCGGCAATTACCTCGTCCCGATCCAGGTCGGCGCGTGTGACATGGCATTTCCGCGGCTCAACATGGCCAGCTACCAGTTTTACTTTGTGGGCGGCGTCATCATGTTCACCAGCTTCTTCATTCCCGGCGGCGCGGCGCAGGCCGGCTGGACTTCGTATCCGCCGCTCTCGCTCGCCATTCCGACGGATGGCCAGACCTTCTGGCTGCTGGGCATGGTTTTCCTGATTACGTCGTCGCTGCTCGGCTCGGTGAACATCATCGCCACGATCATTCAATTGCGCGCGCCGGGTTTGACGTGGATGCGTCTGCCGTTTTTTGTGTGGGCGCAACTGGTGACCTCGTTTCTGCTGCTGCTGGCCTTTCCGCCGCTGGAAGCCGCGGGCGTCATGCAGTTGATGGACAAGGTGGCGGGCTCAAGTTTGTTCCTGCCGACGGGGCTCGCCGTGGGCGGGCCCATGGCGGCGGTCAGCGGCGGCGGCAGCCCCCTGCTCTGGCAGCACCTGTTCTGGTTCCTGGCGCATCCGGAAGTCTATGTATTGATCCTGCCGGCCATGGGCATCGTGGCCGAAGTCATCGCCAACAACACGCGCAAGCCGATCTGGGGTTACAAGTCGCTGGTCTTTTCGAGCATGGCGCTGGGTTTCATCTCGTTCATTGTCTGGGCGCATCACATGTATCTCACGGGCATGGGCACGCGGATCGCGACTTTTTTCCAGACGACCACGATGATGATTTCAATCCCCTCGGTGATCATTCTTACCTGCCTGCTGATATCGCTTTGGGGCGGGTCCATCCGGTTCAACACGCCGATGCTGTTCGCGCTGGCGTTCCTGCCCATGTTCGGCATCGGTGGTTTGACGGGCCTGCCGCTGGGGTTCAGCGCGAGCGATTTGCACCTGCACGACACGTATTATGTGATCGGCCATTTTCATTATGTCGTGGCGCCGGGGACCATTTTCGCGCTCTTTGCGGGGATCTACTTCTGGTATCCGAAGGTGACGGGCCGGCTGATGAACGAGTTTTGGGGGCGGGTACATTTCTGGGGCTCGCTGATTTTCATGAACATCATCTTTATGCCGATGTTTGCCCAGGGACTCGCGGGCATGCTGCGGCGCATGTCGGATGGCGGGGCGAATTACTCGGCCGCGCATCTCCCGGGAGTTTCGGGCGCGTTGAGCGGCAACATCATGGAATTGAACCGCTATATTCTCTGGGGGGCGGTCGGTTTGGGTCTTTGTCAGCTTCCGTTCATCATCAACATTTTTGCCAGCATCAAACTGGGGCGCAAAGTTGGCGACAACCCGTGGGAAGCCACGACCCTCGAATGGCAGACGCCCACGCCTCCGCCCCAGATCAACTTCCTGAACGAGCCCGAGGTGTTTCGCGGGCCGTATGAATACAGCGTGCCCGGTCACGCGAAAGATTTTATTCCCCAAAACGAACCCGCGGCCGCCAAATCCTGATCTGCATGGACATTCCCTACACAACCAAAGTTCGCCCGGACACCGGACTGTACAATGCCAAACTGGGCATGTGGCTTTTCCTGGCGTCCGAGGTGATGCTGTTTGGCGGCCTCTTTTCCGCCTACATCCTTTTGCGCGTTGGCGCGCCCGCCGGCACCTGGCCGCACGGCTGGCTCAATGTCACGCTCGGGACGACGAACACCATCATCCTCGCGCTCTCCGCCATCACCACGCTGCTGGCCTGGGTCGCGCTCAAGTTGAATCAGTTTCCCCGCTACAAGCTCTACCACGGTCTGACCCTGGTGCTCGGCTTGGTGTTTCTCAGCATCAAGGCCTACGAATACCGTGACAAGTTTCACCACTACGAAGTCCAACTGACCGACGGCCGGATCGCCGACGGCCATCTGATCGCCAGCCAGTCCAATTCGAACGTGGTGGTGCTGGCGGGCCGGTTCGTGCAGAGCCACGCGGAATTGCTGTCGCCGCACGCCGGCGCAAAGGCCGCGGAGCACGGCGAGATCCGGATCGAACGTTCGCAGATCAAGAAAATGGGCAACTACGGCCCGGCGCACAACACGTTCATGGCGATTTATTTCACGCTGACCAGCCTGCATGCGCTGCACATCGTTGGCGGCCTGATCGTGATTGGCTGGCTTTGGGGGCCGGGCAGCCGCATGTGGTTCACGGACCCCGCCCGGTTCACGAATCGCGTGGAGGTCTCCGGCCTGTTCTGGCATTTTGTTGACCTCGTCTGGATTTTCCTGTTCCCCGTTCTATATTTGACCTGATGCTATGAGCGACTCCTCTCCTGAATCGTACAAACAATACACGCGCAAATGCTTGGTGGTGTTTCTGGCGGTGGTTTGCGGCACCGGCCTGATGGTGGGGGTGTCATTCGCCTCCCTGGCCAGCACCACCCGCATCGTGCTGATCCTCGCCGCGGCTTGTGCCAACGCCTTCCTGGTCGCCGGTTACCTCATGCACCTCATCTCCGAACGCAAGATGATCTACACGGTGCTGATGTTCACCGCGATCTTCTTTGTCGGCCTGATGGGATTGACCATTTTCGCGCACGGCGACGTGCCGCACGTGAGCGGCCACTGATATGTCACTCAAAGCCGTCCATCTACTTTTCGTCACCGTGCTGAGCGCGTTGTGCTTTGGCTGCGGCGTCTGGAAGCTGCGCGACTACGTGCATGACCGTGAAGCGACCGGCGATCTGGTTTTCGGCGCGGTGGCGTTGTTGGCCGGCGTCGTGGTGGTCATCTACGGGCGTTACTTCCTCAAAAAGCTCAAGAAGTACAGCTACCTCTGATGTCAGCCGCGCTCCGCAAAATTATCGTCGTCCTGACGCTCCTGGTGTTTTCGCTCCGGTCCGCTGTCGCGTGCTCGGTGTGCTACGGCGAGCCGGACTCGCCCATGAGCCGGGGGTTGACGTGGGGAATCCTGGCGTTGTGCGTGGTCGTCGGCGCGGTGCTGACGGGCGTGGCCGCATTTTTTGTGCACGTGGGCCGGCGTTCGCGCGACCTCGCGCGCGCCGAAAGCGGCGATGATATTTCAAGTTGATTACATTGAATCATGGAAAAGTTCCTTAATCTGCCGGTCGTCGCGTCCGAGAACGGTCTGGGCGTGGACAAACTGATCGTTTACATCCACTGGCTGATGATCGCCCTGTTCATCGGCTGGCTGGCTTATTTCGCGTTCGTCCTTTACCGATTCCACCGGAAGCGCAACCCCAAGGGCGATTACCAGGGCGTGAAGAATCACGCGTCGAGTTATCTGGAGTTGACCGTCGCGGGCATCGAAGCGTGCCTGCTCATTTTCGTGGCCCTGCCCCTGTGGCGCGCGCATGCCGGTGAATTCCCGAAGGAAGGCGAGTCCACCGTCGTGCAGGTGGTGGCGCAGCAGTTCGCCTGGAATTTTCGTTATCCGGGGGCGGACGGCGTCTTCGGCAAACAGGACATGAAGCTCGTCACGCCGGAGAACATTTTTGGCATTGACCCGAACGATCCCGCCGGCAAGGACGATGTCTCGGTCCTGAATGAATTCCACGCGCCGGTCAACAAGCCCGTCATTGCCTACATCAGTTCCAAGGATGTGATTCACTCCTTCCGGGTGATGGCCATGCGGGTGACCCAGGACGCGATCCCCGGCATGCGGATACCGATCTGGTTCAAACCGACCAAGGAGGGGCGTTATCAGGTTCACTGCGCCCAACTCTGCGGCAACGGTCACGCCGCCATGGCCAGCGGTCTGCTGGTGGTGGAAGACGCGAAGCAGTTCGACTCCTGGATGAGTGCCAAGAAACCGTCTGCGCCCGTGAATTTCGAGTAACGGCGGGTGGCGGTTTCCGACGCGTCCCCGGCCGCAGGCCGGAAAACGCCGAGTTCCTGCTTGCGACCGCTTCCGTTGCTGCCATAGCCTCACGCCACGATTCGTAATTGCGTATGGATGAGTCTTCCGGACGTATCACGCGCACCCTGTGGGTTGGCATTGCCCTCCTGATCGTCATCCTTTGCGCCAGCTACCTCCTTTCCCGCCTCGCTCCGCGCCACCCGCGCCTGGCTTCACCGCCGGTGCTCGGAGCGGTCGCCGATTTCGCGCTGACCAATCAAAACGGCCGCGCCGTTTCTCTTTCGGACCTGCGCGGGCAGGTCTGGGTGGCGGACATCATCTTTACCCGCTGCGCCGGGCCGTGTCCGCGCATGACCCAGCAAATGAAGGCGCTGCAGAACGAACTGCCCGCGGCCAGCCGGGCCCGGCTCGTGACGCTGACGACCGATGCGGACCACGACACGCCGTCGGTGCTGAAGGTTTACGGGGAACGCTTCGGGGCGAACTTCGACCGCTGGATGTTCCTGACCGGCCGGCCGCGCGACCTTGCGGCGCTCGCCATTGACAGTTTGAAACTCACGGCGCTTGAAAAAAAGCCGGAGGAACGCACCACCCCCGAGGATCTTTTTGTGCACAGCACGATGTTCGTCGTGGTGGATCAGCGCGCCCGCCTGCGCGGCGTGTTCGAGACCGTCAGCGACGGCGTTGACCCCGCGATCGTGCGCGGCCAGATCCTGACCTTGATCGAGAAGCTGGAACAGGAACGATGAGCCTCAACGATCTGCCTGCACTCAACGCAACGCTCAATGGCCTGGCGGCGGTATTGCTGGCGGCCGGCTATGTTTTTATCCGTCGGAAAAACCAGGTTGCGCACCGCAACTGCATGATCGGCGCCCTGTCCATGTCGGTGCTCTTTCTGGTCGGTTATCTCACCTACCATTTCACGGTGCACGGGGTGACGCGGTTTCGCGAGCCGGCCTGGTTTCGGCCCATCTACCTGACCATTCTCCTGACGCACACGATCCTTGCGGGGCTCATCGTGCCCATGATTCTCATCACGCTGAACCGCGCGTTGCGACAACGGTTCGACCGGCACAAGGCCATCGCGCGGTGGACCTGGCCGGCGTGGATGTATGTCTCGGTGACCGGGGTGCTCATTTACCTGCTGCTCTACCAGATTTTCCCCCAGACCAAACCGTAACGTTGCTGGTTGGAGTTCAAGCTTTGGCTTGCGCTCCGGCATGGCAACGCGTGAACTGAAGCCATGCCCGACACCGCCAACGTTACGATTCATGCCAGCCAGTTTCCGGACAGCGTCCGGCGCGATTTGCTCGAATCGTTGCGCTCGCGGCAGGTCAACCACAAGTTTCACTACGACAGCGTCAAGCAAACCCAGAAATGGCTGGCGCTGCATCAGGCGTGGTCGCCTTCGCGGAACGACCCCGATTGCGCCGTCATTTACAATGCCGTTTTTGCCGCCGCGGTGGCGCAGCACGCAACCTCCCGGGCCCACGTCCTCAGCTTGGGTTGTGGCGGCGGACAAAAAGATTTACGCCTGCTGCGCGAACTCGCCCGATATGGCAAGGAGACCTTGTACACGCCCTGCGACGTGAGCCCCGCGATGGTGTTGGTGGCGCGGCAGGCGGCGCTGGCGGTGGTGGCCGGGGAGAATTGCCTGCCGTTCGTGTGCGACCTGGCTTCGGCGGATGACCTGCCCGGCTTTTTCCAGACCCACAGGCCGGCGGAAGTGCCGCGCTTGATGACTTTTTTCGGAATGCTGCCAAATTTTGAGCCGGACCACATCCTGCCCCGGCTGGCAAAGCTGGTTCGTCCGCACGATCAATTGCTAGTCAGCGCGAATCTCGCGCCCGGTGACGACTACGCCGCCGGCGTCCAGCGCATCATGCCGCAGTACGACAACGAACTCACGCACGACTGGTTGATGACCTTTCTGCTCGACCTCGGCGTGGAGCGGGGTGACGGCGGGTTGAAGTTCAGCATCCAGGAATTTCCCCCGGGCGGCGGCTTGAAGCGAGTTGCCGCCCTGTTTCAATTTGCCAGACCCTGCCGGGTTGAGGTGGCAGGCGAGCGCTTTGAGTTTGCGCCCGGCGAGCACATCCGGTTGTTCTTCTCCTATCGCTACACGCCGGATCGCGTGCGCCGACTGTTGAGCCGTCACGGCTTCGAGCTGCGTGAGCAATGGGTCACGGATTCGGGGGAGGAGGGCGTGTTCCTTTGCCGTCGCGCCTGAGCCAGAGTGGCGGGTGCAGCGTCGGTCGGTGGTTTGTGCCGTGGTCGCCTCGCGCCGGGACCGCGCCCGGCGTTCCGATCAAAACACCTTCATCGTTTCCAGCACCGCCTTGATGCGCGGCACCTCATGCGTGCGGAACAAATCCGTCTGGCCCAGAGCCGCCAGCATCGCGAAGAACGGTTCGGCACAACGGACCTCCGCTCCAAAATACTCGAACGCGTGCGGCAGCGCGTGGCAGATGGGAAAACCGAGCGTGCGCAAACGGAACGTGTTGAGGAAAACGTTCATCTGATGCCGCACCCGCACCGCGCTGTCCTGCAGGTTTCGGTAATAAAAGCCGAGCCCCGGGTCCAGGAGGATTTTTTCCACCCCGTTGCGCTGCGCGATTTCGATCTGCCGCGCGAAGTAGTCCCGCATCATTGGCATGGGGTCGGCCTTCAAATCGAAATCGGCCACTTCCCGCACGTTCCGCCCCTGCACAAAACAGATGATCACGGCGGCGTCGTGCGCCGAAACCATGCGATACAACTCATCGGTGCGTTCCGTGCCGGTGAGATTCAAAACGTTGGCGCCCGCTTCGAGGCACGCGCGGGTGACGGCGGGCAGATAGGTTTCCACCGAAACCAGCACGCCTGCCTGCCGCAGATGCTTGATGATCGGAAGGAGCTTGCTGTTTTGTCCCGCCTCTCCCACCCGCGCGGCCTGGGCCAGCGTTGATTCCGCGCCAACGTCCACGATGTCCGCGCCCTGTTCCCTCAACCCGCGCGCCCGCGCGATGGCCGCTTCCGTGCTCAGGCAGACACTTTCCCGATACCACGAATCGGACGAGAGGTTGACGACGCCCATGATGGCCGGCTGGGCGTTGAAGGCGAAGGGTCGTCCGCCGATGGCAAACTCCTTCACGCGGGCCGAAGCGGCGGCACGATGTGCTTCCCACAATGCGGCAAGCTGTTCAAGCGTCAACACACCCGGGAGCATATATCCGGAAGGGGAAATCCAAAATCCGAAATTCGACCGGGCGTTCGCCGCGCTTGGGACGCGCGTGAAAGCGCGCTCACCCGTAACTCCAATCTCTAACATCGGCGCGGTGACAAATACAATCAGGCCCATGAACAGAACGAAGCAACCATTCTTCGGACCATGAACACCAAGGATTTTTTGAGACTGGGCGTGCCGCTGGGTGAAGCCACGCGGCGGGCGACGGACTTTGTTGCGGAGTACGTTTTGCGGGGCGGCGACACGGCAAGGTTGGAGGACGAAATCAGAGCCATCGCCCATTCGCCTCCGCTACCGCGCGCCGAGCCCGTGAAGTATCGGCAATGGGGCGAAGGGGCCGGCACTGGCGCCGGTGTTTTCCGAAGCGAGTCGTGTCCTTACACCGGGCGCGACGCTCTTCGTCAGCGAATTGCATCCGTTTCGGCAATACGAGGGCGGAGTCGCCAATTTCCGCCGGGGCGACACCACGACGCGCATTCCGGCCTTCGTCCATCACATATCCGATTTCCTGAATGCGGCGCGCGTTGCCGGGTTGCCGCTCAAACAGCTTCAGGAATGGTGGCGTGACAAAGACGAAGGCAAACCACCGCGGCTCATTTCCTTCCTCTTCGAAAAAACCCGTTGAGTTCCGTCGGTGCGGTCTCTCACGGCCCGCGAACGGTGGAAGCCGGCCACCGAGGAATACTTGTATGCGGATCCGCGTAGAGAAGAATTCTGGCCGACTCTTTCGGACTAGTGGGGGAACACGCCGGCAGAGCAAACGTAACCAGAAGCAGGCCGGCGACAAAGCTTCGGTTCTTGTTCACGCACGCAGGCTATCGGATCACAATGTCGTGGCAAGCAGAGCATATCAAAGTCAAAAGTGCGACCGCCAAAGGAATCGCGCGACCATGCTCGTCAGATGGCTTTAGAAGAACGAGGCAAACGTGTCTGCAGGACTTGGCTACAAACCAACCCTTGAAAGCTGGAACTGCTGCTAGGCGAGTTGCTGCCACGTTCTTCATCTTGGAAGTGGCATGTTCAGGAACCGAGCGACGGCGTCCGCCGGCCGCGCCTTGGCCACGCAGTCGGCCCATGTAGGTTTGTTCGTGGACGTGGCGATAGATGCCGCTACGAACAAGAACATGGCGCTTCGGCCCGTTGCGCGCTTTTTCTTTTTGCTTTTCGATACGACAGACTGTTTGGGCATGGTCGTATTGAAGGCAGCGGAATGAAGTCGCGTTTTACTGATCTTTTTTCGGGTTCATGTTGTGGCGGTCCGCGCAACACAAAATTGCGAGCAGAAGGGCGCGTTGGACGCTTTTGGGACGCTTTGACCCTAAAAGGCGGAAAAATGGCGCGCCCGCCGCGATTCGAACGCGGGACCCTCTGCTTAGAAGGCAGATGCTCTATCCAACTGAGCTACGGGCGCAACCGTTTACGGGCGACAACTTGAGAAGGAACAATCAAAGCGGTATTGGATTTTTGACGCCGGTCGCGTGAAACGAAAACGTCGCCGGCCAACTCCGGCCGGCTGCTCGTGGCAGAAGACCGCAGTACGCAAATTTGATCCATTCGGTTCCATCCGGCACCTACTATGCCCGATTGCGCGCCAACGGCAAGCTCATCGTCCGGAGGCGGGAGGCGGAACAAGGCCCTGCTCCGCTTGCGGCTCTAATAACTCGCTGACTCGCTCGGGGTCGGAACTCTGAACTCTGGTTCAGAATCGGCCAACGCGCATGCGAAGCGCGCGCTTCGACGACTATTTCCCAGGCTGTCCAATATTCCCCTTGAATCCCGGATGTCTGGATTCTGTTTCCCAAAAGATCTCGCGGGCGTTTTTTCCATCACGTGTCGTTGGCGACGCATTACAGGAAGCCGCGCCAAAGTGGTGCGCGCTGCAGGATTTGAACCTGCGGCCCCTTCCGTGTGAAGGAAGCCAAAAACAGCTACTTTCCTAAGAAAATGAAGCGGTTTTTGGGCATAGCCGCTTTATAGCCGTGGGTGAAAATTGGCGGGTGATTCCTTGCCCGGTGATGACCGCGAAAGCTCCGGGATTGCCCTAGGACGTTTTTGGCCATGTCCACACCTTGCCTGCACGATGAAAGCCCGTCCTGCGCCAACCAGCGCACGGGGCCATGGCGAGAAATGGCTTGCACCGTCCGGGCCTCGGGGCGTATAAGGGCGTCGGTTCTCAGGTAAATGGGAACCTCGCCACTGTAACGCGGACTAGTCACCCGCAAAGGCGATTCGGAAACAGTCAATCTGCCGTCGTTGGATAGTTCACGGACTGACCTCCGCGAATGACAAGGTTTACCCCTTTCAACGGCGGCATTTTGCTAAATCGAAAAATGAAACAGACAACAAAGAAACAAACGAAAACCATCGGCCGGCAATCCACAAAGGACCATCTGTCCCGCGTCATGGGGCATTACGAGGCTGTCAAGGATCTGGACTGGGTTTTCGGATTCACCTCCGGGGAGAAGACTGCCGGCGTGGCCATGGCCAAGGGTGGGTTGGTTCAAGTGGTGATGGCTAAAGGCCGGGTTGAATCATCTGAGCCCGTCAGCGTCCCTGATGCTGCCAAGTTCATGGCGGAAATGTTCGCCGCTGATGCTCACCTTGGCTTTGAACTGGAATTTGACCCGGCGACGGTCGGCAAGTTCATGGCCCAAGTCTCTCAGGAGTGGATATGAACTCCGTAATCATTCGCGGGGTGTCCGCCGTTCAAGACGTCGAGCCGGTGCTCGAGGTCCGACTGCAGGCCAAGGAACGGCCGCGACACCCGGGCGTGACGGTTCGCAAGGTTCTGTTCATGGAAGATTGCGAGCCGGACAATGCCAGCCAACCGTGGGACGTGGCCCCACCCGTCCGGCACGTCGCCCGGCATGAGGTCGCAAGCAGCGTCGAACATCGCTCGCCGCGCTACGAGATTGCCCAACTCCGCCCCGTCGCCCGGCACGTTTGCCGGACGTGGGGTGAACGTGGCCATTCGTGCGAAGTTCCATTCAAGACTGAGCTGGTCGAATACTTGAAAATTATTCGAGCGCTGTTCGGTCTCGCGGACTTGCACCAAGCTGTGACGGTGTTGGCCGTTCACCGAATTGGCCGGGTCAATTCGTTTCTGGACAGTTGCCAGTTTCACAACTCGTGGCGTCCGGTGTTCTCGGGCTTCGGCTTTGAGAGTGAATACGCGGACGAACACGCTTGGCACCTTCTCTACTCCGTCGCGTCGGAGGCGGGCTGTTGGGTTCGGTGGCTGGAACAATCCAAACATCAAGACGAATGGAACGGTCGGGCTGAAGCTGTGCGACAGTTTGCCCGATTTGTTCGCAATGATGTTGTGCCATTCGCCCGGCTCGGCGTCTTCCGTGGCAAGTCGGGCGGCACGTTCTTCGAGGACGTGGCCGGCGCGATGGTCAAACGCATAAGCGACGGGCGATAGACAATCGCAACAAAATCACGGCCCGCTGGCATTGCTGGCGGGCTTTTTCTTTGGCACCGCTGCGCCTACTTGCTGGCCTTGGTGGAGTCGGACAGAAAAAATGGGACGGACATTAGCAGCAAATTTGCTGCTAACCTGGAGGCGGCTTTCGCGGCCATTGGCAGTAAATTTACTGCCAACTTGGAGGCGGCACGGGACGGACATTAGCAACAAATTTGTTGCTAACTTGGAGGCGGCACGGGGCGGAGGTTTGCAGTAAATTTACTGCAAACTTGGAGGCGGGTTAAATCCATAAGTTGACTTATGGATTTAGCTACTACTTCTGCGGCTCGAAATCCGCTTCGTGCGAAATTGCGGATTTTTCAGATTTCCGACAGCTATCGGTTTTCTGAATTTTTTGCAAAAACGAGGACGCCGTTTCAGCAGTCATCCCCACCGTTTCCGCGATGTGCTGTTGCGTGTGGCACGAGAGCCAGAGGGAAAAAAGACCCGAAATCGCCCGCACCATTACCACTCCCCGGAAATAAAAATGCCTCCAGCGCCATCGTAGCGATTCGTTTTTCTCCCAAAATGGAAAAGCCGGCCGAATTGCTTCGGACGGCTAGTCCCGGTGGCGTTCCGGGTGGTGTATGGCGTGGCGCCTAGACCCGCGTGGGTGCGGTGTCAAATTTTTTGAGTGCGGCCTCGGCTTCGGCGAGTTGCTGCTGGTACTTTTCTTTCCAGACTTTGCACTTTTCGAGAAGAAAAGTTCGGCGGGAATGTTCAAGCGCGTGGTCCGCTAGACCCTCGTTTTTCAGCCACTGAACTTCAGACTCGCCATCGAGTTCAAACAGCCGAGTTTCCGAAAGACGAATCTCCCGGTCGGCTCCGCCGAGTCGCGCCTTGCACTGGGCGACCTTGGCCACAAGCGAGTCCCGCGTTTCCTGTCGCTCCGCCTCGGCACGGCGGGCCGCGTCCAGTTTGTTCTGCGCCTCAAGTGCGGCGGCTTCGAGCTTGGCAACGGTAGGGTTCATCGGTTCCTCCGGTCTTTTGCTGCGGCAATCCGCTTCGCTTCCTCGGCCGCGTGAATTTCCGTTTTGTTCATCGCGTAGAAAAAATCGAGCGCGGCTTTGTTTCTTCGATAATGAAGCATTTTGACCGTCGGGTCAACGATGGCCGAATGCTGCGCCCAAAGCTGAGCATCCGTCTGCGCGGCCGGTGCCGCGACCGATGCCGCCGGCGATGTGGCGACCGATGTGGTGGTGGGTATGGTCATGGGTGCGGGTGCGGCCTGCTTCGCCTTCAGGCCGGCAACTTCGGCTTCGAGCCGTTGAATCTCGGCGTTCGCGGCGCCGATGGTGAAGATTCGCCACTTCTTACTTTTAGGCGGCGCGTTTTGACTGAGTGTTTTGATTTGTTCGGTTGTCATATCGTCACTTTCTACTGAAGCGCCCAAGTCAACTTAGCGGTTTACAATTTTGAAAAGCTTCCGGGCTTGTCGGGCGTGCCGGTGGGCCGCTTGTCGGGTTGCTTTGAATCGCTTTGCAACTTCGGAAACATTTTGGCCGGTCAAGATTGCGACCAGTACGGCGGTTTTGAATGAGACGCTTTTGCCGAAATAGGCGTCCCATCCTGGGTGCAATAACCACCGCTCCAAGATGTCGGTGCGGGCTGGTGCGGGTTTGCGAAAGCCGGATTTGAAGGCGTCGAGCATTTCCTTGAATCGTGGGTCGGTGACATCAATTTTGGTGTTCATGGTTTCTCCTGTTTTTGG
The DNA here is from genome assembly GCA_964458575.1 of uncultured Bifidobacteriaceae bacterium. GTDB lineage: Bacteria > Verrucomicrobiota > Verrucomicrobiia > Limisphaerales > JADLHS01 > CAYWMD01. The sequence continues at coordinate 56,358 of CAYWMD010000043.1, forward strand.
GTTGAGTTTGTAAAATCGTAGCCCGGGATCCCGAGGTCCGGTTTGCCGGCCCATTTCGTGGGCTTCATGATTTCGGCAATCATCTCGTCTTCCACGCGCTCGCATTTCGCTGCGACTTCCTTTCGCATTTCCCCATCAAATCGGTCGGGAATTTCGTAGTCAAAAAATCGGCTCAGGATGGCTTGGAGCTCGCAGTTGCGCCAATGAAGGGTTCGGTGCACATCTTCTTTGAGCAAGTATTTACCCTGTTCGCGGGCAACGTCCCATTCCAGTTTTTTCGCCCGCATCTCGGCCAGTCTTTCCCGTTGCTTGAAATTGCGCTCGCGGGCGTCCGATGCCTCTCTGTAAAACTGGAACGCGGCCTTTAATGTCGCGACCAACGGGTAACCTCCATTTTCCGGCGGCGGAATTTTTCCTTCTTCGACTAGCTGCCTGAGCCGGCGCTCTTTGATTCCAATCAGGTCGCAAAGCTGTTGGCTGCTGATGGTCTGTTGAGTTTTGGTTTTCATAGGCTTTACGGGGCGTTCATGATTTCATGCCGCATCTGTTCACAGATTATTTTGATGGTGTCCTGGGCGGTTTTTTCCGCGACCTTTTGGAGTCCGTCCGGGGCGTTCGTCACGAAATTATTCAACAGTTGGTCAATCAAAACTGCGCGGGTGATTTCACCGCTTCGGCGCATCTCTTCAATATGGTCGGCGGCGGGCATCAACTCACCTTCGAGCCGCTTCGTTTCGAGGTCGAGGCGCTTGGTCCTCGCCCTGGCATAGGCTTCCCGGTGTTTCGTGGACATGGCCCGCGCGTCTGCGGCTTGCCTGTAGTGCGCGAAAAGTTTCTTCAAACTTTCGACGAGTGGATAGCCGCCGCTTTTGGGTGCGGGGATGATTTCTTCTTCGCCAAGCTGGCGCAACATGCGCGGCTTAATTCCGACAAGGGCGCAAAGGTCGGCGGCGGTGATGGTCTGTTCGCTTTTACTCATAGGATTTGGGGTTGGTGGTTATGTCCTGGGCGAGGCTGTGAAAAAGTTTGAACACTTCCGGACTGCCGCTGACGCAAAGATTTTCGAGCGATTGGCAGGACCGAAAGTTCGCGGAGCCATGGGCGGTCACCGTCTTTTCATTTCCAAAGTCCATCGCAAGGCATTTCACATGGCATCGGGCAACGACTACGCGAATCTTGGCCCGCTCTAGGACCGTCCTGCCGGCTTCAAACTCTTTGCTGTCACTGTTGCGAAAATAGTGGCTTCCTATCACGATGCCCTGCCGGATTTGCTTCCTCCGCTTTAAGTCGCACAAGATTTCGATGGCGTCACGATTCCAACCTAGCGTGAAAAGTCCACACCATATTGCTGGGCGCTTGGCCAGTTGGATGAAAAGCGGCCCGAGGTCAATCATGCGGAAGTCTGAGGCCATGATGCAGGTGATGGTTTGCTCTGGTCCGGGCAAGCGTTGAATCAGTTCGCGGGCGGCAAGCTGCCGGGCGTCCCGTGCTTCGACCTGGCCGGCGCAACTCACGCGGCGACGTCCTGCAGGCCAGCTATACGCGGACGGCGGGCTGGCTAGGCTGCTTAATGCGTTGGCGAGGCTATTTTTCATCACACACGGGGCAACGGCAGTAAGTAGCGGTAATGATGCGCTTCCGACTTTGTTGCACGTATGGCAACCGGAATCAGGCGCGCAAAATTTTGAAGCTGCCTAACGGGGGTGGGGGTG
>CAYWMD010000044.1:0-57079 GCA_964458575.1 uncultured Bifidobacteriaceae bacterium
CCACATTTCGATGGTGAAATTCTGGACTTGAAGTTCGGGCGGGTTGCCCAATGACACCCCATCCCCGTCGCCATCGAGCGCGAAAGCCTGGCCCACGCGACCCGCGCCGTAGCTCGTGTTCCCGGCCAGGACGCCGTTATTCGTCCCCGCTGAATCGAGCGCATTTGCTTCCGCGCGCCACCAGCTTACCAACCCCGTCACTGTTGTGATGCACGGTGGTGCGGCTGTGACCGTAAGGAAGGCGTTCGAACTGACCACCGAACCGGCGCTGTTCGAAACGATCACCGAGTAATTACCTTGATTGGTGAATTGCACGCTGTGGAGCGCCAGTGAATCCGAAGTCGCCCCGGCAATGTTCGTTTGATTAAATCGCCACTGGTAGCTCAAGGGTGACGACCCGGTGGCCATGACGCTGAAGCTCACCTCGTCGCCGACCACCGTGGTCTTGTCCTGCGGGTGGCTGAGAATCGCCGGGGCCAGAAGACATTTGCCGGAGACGCCCGCGCTGTAAATGGCCTGAACTTCGCCGGCCGACAGTGCGCGATTGTAAATGGCCGGTTCGTCAATTCGGCCGAAAAAGCCGCAGTCGAGATTGTCACCGCGTGCGCCGATGGCCAGCGACGTGCCAAAGGTGAAACCGGGGTTGTACGAAGGCGCGGCATACGCCACCCCGTCAAGGTAGAAAAACACCGTGGCCCCGGTCTTGGTCACCGCTACGTGATGCCAGTTCGTGTCGGAAATGCTGACGCCCGAATTGACATTGCTGACATCCACCTCGGTCAAACCGAGCGATCCGCCGGGCGCCTCCAGAAACAGGCTGTAACCCCCGCCCCCATAACCGAAGATCATGCCGTTGCCGCAACCGCTGGGACTGAGCAGCGTGGCGCTGGCCCGCTTGATCCAGCACTCGATGGTGAAATCCTGAAGCCGCATGGCGGCCGGGTTGCCCAGTTGCACGGCGTCGCCATCGCCGTCGAAGACAAACGCCTTGCCCACCTTGCCGCTGGCGAAAGCGGTTTCGTTCGCCAGCGTCCCATTGTTGGTACTAACGGAATCCAGCGCGTTGCTTTCACCCCGCCACCAACTGACCAGCCCCGTCACCGACGTGATACACGGCGGCGGCGCGGTGACCGTCAGCAGGGCGTTGGAACTGGTCACCGAGCCGGCGCTGTTGGAAATGACCACGGAATAGTTGCCTTGATTGGTGAATTGGACGCTGTTCAACGTGAGCGAGTCCGCGTTTGCTCCGGCGAGATTGGTTTGATGGAACCGCCACTGGTAACTCAGCGGTGACGTGCCCGTGACGCCGACGCTGAAGGTCACGTCCTCGCCTTCCGTCACCGCCTGGTCTTTGGGCTGCGTGACAATTGCGGGCGCGAGGGCGCATTTGCCGGCCGCGCCGGCGGCATAGATGGCCTTGATTGGTGAATTGGACGCTGTTCAACGTGAGCGAGTCCGCGTTTGCTCCGGCGAGATTGGTTTGATGGAACCGCCACTGGTAACTCAGCGGTGACGTGCCCGTGACGCCGACGCTGAAGGTCACGTCCTCGCCTTCCGTCACCGCCTGGTCTTTGGGCTGCGTGACAATTGCGGGCGCGAGGGCGCATTTGCCGGCCGCGCCGGCGGCATAGATGGCCTGGATTTCGTTCGTCGTGAGCGCCCGGTCGTAGAGGGAAACTTCATCCATGATCCCGTTGAAGAAATAGCCGGTCTCATTGTCCGCACCGATCGTCACGGGGTTGGCGTTGACCGTCCGGGCCAGGTTGCCCTGCACCAGCTCGTTCTTCACCAACTGCCCGTCCACGAAGATTCGCACTTCGACGTTGTTGGTATCCGCCTGCCGGAAGCTGCCCGCCACATGGTGGAAGGCGCCGACCGAGGGCAGCGAATAGGTGCTGCCGCGGAAATCTCCATACACTGGATCCAGGAAATAAAGGAACATGGTCGAGCTGTCGCCATTGAATCCAAAATTGCACGGGCCTGTTCCGGCGCCGGGATCACGCTTGGCAATGAAAGAAAAGAAACCTGGCGTAGCCTGCTTGTACCAGAACTCCAGGGTCAACGCGTTGCTGAAGCTCAAGGCTGGGCTGTTGGGCACTCGCACATACTGCCCGCTCCCGTTCAAGCTGAACCCCTGGCCCACTTTGCCCGCGGCAAAGGTCGCGCCGTTCATGAGGACGCCGTGGTTGGTGCTGATGCCGTCCCGCGCATCATCCTGCCCCTGCCACCAGCTCACCAACCCGGGCGGCGCCGAGGTGCAAACTTGGCCGATCGTTGGGAACGTGAAGCCGGCGGCGCACAGGGACAGCGCCAAAAATGGGGCGATTCCGGAAGCCGGAGTGCGAACGATCTTCATGGTGTTCCTGTCTTGTCAGTTTAGGTTTGGTGCCGTCGGGGCTTGCCTCCCGCCGGACAGCTTGGACGAGTTTATACCTCCACGACGCTGTGTCAAAACCGAATCTGTATTATGCGCAAGAAAAACCTCCGCCAGGCTCGTTGTCGCTGTTGTTCAGCGTGGACGTGGCGTCACTCACTTCGGGGCGTTCCGGGCTGATGCGGTCTGGCTACGCGCGGCCGTTTATGGCACGACTCACCTTCGCCAGCCGCTTTGCGGTACTTCGCCGTGAGGGCCGGCCTTTCCAATCCCACAGGTCACTGTGGCCGGCCGTAATCCACGCCCGGCGAAACTTGGTTCGGGGTCATTCATCGGGGCTGTAAGTTGTGGCGGTTCCGGCAGCAGCGGTGAGCTTCACGCCCTTGCCGAAATCTCCAGCATCCGCTCAATCGGCAGCCGCGCGCGTTTCAGGATTTCCGCTGGCAACTCGACGCGCGGGGCGAGGCGTTTCATGCAGTCGCGCACCTTTTCAAGCGTGTTCAACTTCATGTATTTGCACTCGCTGCAACGGCAGTTGTCCGTCGGGAGCTTCATCACGTCGAACGTCGGCGCGCAGATGAATTCCTTGCCCGGACATTCCTTCTGCATCCGGTGGATGATGCCTGATTCGGTCACAATCACGAATTGCTTCGCGGGATTGTCGCGACAGTAGGTGATCATTCTCTCCGTCGAGCAAATCGCGTCCGCCAGATCACGCACTTCGCGCAGGCTCTCGGGGTGGACGACAATTTTAGCGTCCGGGAATTTTTCGCGCAACTTGAGCAGGCTGTCGCGCCGGAACTCGACGTGGGCGTAACAATTCCCCTGCCACAAAGTCATCGGTCGCCCGGTCTGCTCCATCACCCACGCGCCGAGGTTTTCGTCCGGCACGAACAGCAGGTCTTTATCCTTGGGCGCGGCGTTGACGATTTTGACCGCGTTGCCGCTGGTGCAAATCACGTCGCTCAACGCCTTCACCGCCGCGCTGCAATTGATGTAGGCGATGGTCCAGAAATTTGAGCTCGACCGCTGCAACGCTTCAAGCTTGTCCGCCGGACAGCTTTCTTCCAGCGAACAACCGGCGTCCTTGTCCGGCAGCACGACGATTTTGTTAGGATTCAAAATCTTCGCCGTCTCGGCCATGAAATGCACGCCGCAGAACACAATGACGTCAGCGCTGGTCCTGGCTGCTTGTTGCGACAGCCCGAGCGAATCGCCGACGTAATCCGCGATGTCCTGGATTTCGCCAACCTGGTAATTGTGCGCGAGGATGACGGCGTTGAGCTGCTTCTTGAGCGCAAAGATTTCCTTCGCCAACGGATCAAAGCGATCCTTTGGCATGGGTTGCCGGAGTTGGAAACGATCCACGCCGGTCGGCGACATTTCAGCGACATTTGTCATCGGGAAAAAACTACCGCCGCGCAGACCGGCCGTCAATGGAGGCGACAAGCGAAATGAGGTGTCGCTCCTATTCGCGTCGGTTTACAAGCTTTGACGCTTCAGCGGCGAACTCAACTAATAGAAAGTCTCCTTGAGTTGAGCCGACGGGGCGTTTGAAGTTTCGATCGCAGCCTGGATTAGTGCCAATGAAGCTTCGGCCTTTTCCCTCACAGTCGAATCCGGGTCACTCATCAAACGTTCAAGATGTGGGATCATCGCTTGTCCTTGCTTCCCGTACCAGCCGAACTGTTCGGCTATGGCCGCGCGCATGTAAGAATCGGGATCATCGATCTTTCCAATAAGAAAAGCCCTGATGCCGTCTGATTTTTCGATCATCCCGGGCGAACGACTTATTCTTCCGAGCGCCCGGGCGGCCCCGAAACGGACGTAGTCGTCTTGGCCATCGGTCAAACGTTCAAGATGCGGAATGGCGGTCTGTGCATACCGGCCAAACCAACTCAACCCCGTGACTGCTGAATAACGCACAGAGCCGGCCGGATCATTCGCCTTCGCGATGAGGTGTGTGATTATGCTTTCCGATTGTTCAATCACGTTCGATGAACACCCAATTGCCGCCAAGGAGGACGTGGCATCTGACCGAACGTTTGCATCCGGGTCGTCCGTCAACTTTTTCAAGAGCGGGAGGAGCGCCAATGCGACGTTGGCGGGTAATTTATCGCCCCGGAAATCTGCAAGCGCGCTGGCCGCGCCTCCCCGAATTCTCGCATCTGGGTTGTTAAGGACATTCGTCAGAAGGGGAACGACTTCCGGACCGATCGCGGCCAGGCAGGAAGCAGCATCAGGTGAAGTGCCCGGATCACCCAGCATCTCCGTCAATTGTGGAATTGCGGGTCGCGCCATTGGTCCCAACGCACGAAATCCAAGTCTTGCGTGCAGTCGCTCGCTGAATTCAGTCCTGATTTCCAACTTTAGATGGAGAATCTTCTCAATCACTTCGGCGCTCTTTTGTTTGAGTCGCGAATTTTTATAGGAAAGCCTTTGTAGAAGGATTGGGAGCGCGTTGGTGCCAATAGTTCGAATCGCTTCTTCAGCCAGCGCCGCAGACTCCGTTGCATCTTCTTTCAAAGCAACACGGTACCAAGACAGACATTCTGTGAGGGTCATGTGTCCGTATCTTGGCTCGGGGTCTGGAGTTGAGAGGAAAACCCATGTCGCACCCGCGAAAAGACAGGCAATGCACACAGGAAAATAGAGCTTCCTGACTTTGCTGTTCATTTTGTCATCAAGGGAGAGGGCCACAGGACTGTAAAGGAGAAAATGTGTTCTCGGAGGGACACGCACCTGTCTCCCTGATGAACCATCGCGGAATTATGACATCATTCGTTGTAGTGAGACTCCGTGCCGCGACATTTCAGCGACATTTGTCATCGGGAAAAAGTTACCGTTGCGCGGCGCGGGCGTCAATCGAAGGGAAATTGAGCGTATGGCTAAACTCGCAACTTAAGACCACTTGCATTGGAGCAATGAAAGGCGGAACGTGGCGCGGGTTTCCAAACCTGCCGTATCGCCGATTTCCAATCGGCAGGCCGTGCGAGATCGGTCTGCGGGTTAGGAAACCCGCGATACAGCCGATTTGGAAATCGGCGCTACGGTGGGTCATGCCACATCCAGCGTGTGCCTGATTCGCGCCAAAAAAGTCTTTCATCCTTCAGGTCCTGGATTATGTTCGCATCATGGATGACGGGAACAGAGACTTCAGTTCGCAATACACACGAGCGGAATAATTCCATGATTTGATTCGCCCGAACGGGTGCGGTGTTTATGAAATGGCGATGGATAATCGTGACTGGGCTGGCGGTTGTGGCGGGCATCGCCGTCTATTTTCTGGTGCGGCCGGACAACGGGCCGCAAAAGGCCGTGGAGGAAACGCGACGGCAATTGCGCGAGCAAGGATTTAAGACTGACCTTGCGGAATTCGATTTCTCGGCCCCAAACGAATATCGCGCGCGCGTCGGTGCGCTGACCAATGCGGTTACTTCTGTCAGGCCCGGTAACTATGAGGAAGCGGCGCGGCGCTCGCTGCGGATTCAGATCATACCGGACTTTATGCAGACCATCGGGTCTGGCTGCGCAATGGTGGTATGGAAACAGGAAAAGCTGATGGCGGATGAAAACACGGTCTATGCTCTACGGCTGGCCGCGCAATCTGGCAACGATCTATGGTCGGCACTGCGCGAGTCGTTTAATGACGACCGGGAATTGCTGGATTCTGCGTGTGCGGCAGCGATTTCAGGACCATTTGGCTTCAACCTGAACGCAAACCACGGCAGCGCGATGCTGCTGCCGCACCCGGCCGCAATGAAGAGTCTGACGCAGACCTTGGGCGACCGGACCATGATGGAATTGCACGACGGCAACCGTGATGCCGCATGGACCAATCTGTTCGCGGCGACGCGGCTGGTAACGGGCTGGCATGTGGAGTCGGTTGAGATTTCGCAATTGGTTCGATTCGCGTGTGCGGCCATCATTTTCAACGTTACTTGGCAAGCATTGCAAGCGGAGGGCTGGCCGGACGCACGGCTCGCCCAACTTCAACACGAGTGGGAGTCGTTGGATTACTTCAAAGGTCTGCCCGAAACCGCAGCTTTCACCCGCGCCAGTGCCGTCTCCACTTGCCAACAGGAGCGCCAGCAGCCTCCAAGTTCGGGTATGACTTTGAGAGAATTGGTGCGTGCCCCACGTTATGTCTGGGTCAACCTCAAGTCTTATTGGCAGCAGATCGGTTATCGCCATCGCGGTACCTACGAGGACGAAAGGGCCTTGTTGCTTTATTATCGCGACCGCGAGGTTGAACTTCAACGCGCCGTGAAAGCCACGAACTGGTCAGAGATGCGCCAGCTTCCGGGTGTCACGAATTTCTTCCCCTTCCAGTCAAAATATTTTTCACGCATGCGGGCCTTGATGAATTCGCGACAAATTGGTTTGGCTACGATGATGTACTTCTCACCAGGCCAAGGCCACGGACTCCTCGGTCGCGCAAGCGATGCCGAAGCACGGCGACGCGTCCTCGTCACGGCGATAGCGTTGGAGCGTCATCGCGGCCGTCATGGTTCGTATCCGAGGACGCTCCAGGAACTCGTGCCCGAATTCCTTACGATCGCCCCGGTTGATTTTGCGGACGGCAAGCCGCTGCGCTATCGCCCCACTGACGACGGTCATTTTGTGCTCTATTCCATCGGTGTGGATGGTATTGACAACGGCGGACAGATGCGGCGTTCGCCGCGAGGCTTCGGAGATTACGGCGACCCGCGCGTGTCCCGCCGCCCGCAAGAATACGATCTGGTCTGGCCGCGTCCCGCATCGGCGGCGGAGGTGGAAGCGGCGCATCGCAAACAACTGGCAGCCCTCGCCGAGCGAACCGAGCGGGATGAGGAACTCCAGGCAGCGGAACAATGGCGTCACACGGCCTGGCGACAGGCACAGATTGAGAAAATCCTGGCGATGAAACCCTCAACGGGGCGCGCGAACCCGATTTATCACGGGCGTTTGTTGAGCCAGGTGCTGCGAAATGAACGGGCCGCCGGCACAAACACCTTTACGTTCAGCCAATTGCTGACGCTCAAGCCGGTGCTCACCGGCGGCGAACCCGAGGTCATCACGTTCGAGACGTACATCGCCTACGATGTCCTCACAAACATCGGCACCCTCGGTTTATACATTGACCCCATCGCAGATGAAGAGACCGACGAAGACTGTCAGGTTGGCTGGTTGGAAGTGAACCGCAGCACGAATGGAAATTGTTTGCTGACGTGGAACACGATTTACGAAACGCCCGGCAGGCACGCGCTCCAGATGGGGTTGGATTTAGAAGAGCCGGAAGATCGCGACGAGGGATTCTTCGTGGGGCCGCTGGCTCAGATTCTGGTGACGAATCTGTGTCAGTTCAGCTTGTCCTCCGCCTATTTTAATCCACAAGTGGGCGCGATCCTTCACGCGAGGTTGCCGGAGTCGAACGGAACTTACATCGTCGAGCTTACTGCGCTTGACGGAGAACTGCTGAAAACGATCCGCGGCAGCACGACCAATGGGATAATCAAGGACTATTGGGATTTAACCGACGATCATGGTAATCGTCGCACGAACCTGACCTTCAACAGCGTCTTCCATATCACGCTGCCGGACTCGGGAAGATCGCAAACGCTGAAAGGGCCGTGAAACCGGACAAAATAGACGGCGCGGCGCAAATAGATTGCTTTTCCAAAACGGGCGGCTAATTTCGGAGGCGATTTGGACATGGTTCGCGACAAGTTGCGCAATTAACCCCGGCCATCTTTTTGTGAAGTCACGAGTGCGAAAAAGTCTCCGACTGGCGGGATGCGTCGGCGTGTCCCTTCTGGTCTTGCTTCTCGAGTTCTCCACGGCAGCGCAACCTGCCAGCCCGCCGGCCATCTCATTCATTCCAGATCAAGGTGTGTATCCGAATTCCACGAGCCGCCCGATTGCATTCGTGGTGGGTGACGCCGAGACACCTGCAAATCTGCTGATCCTGGCCGGGAGTTCGGCGAACACAAACCTGGTGCCCGACAGCGGCATTATCTTCGGTGGTTCGGGCAGCAACCGTAGCGCGACCATCACGCCTGCGTCGGGTCAGACCGGGACGGTGGCGATCACGATCACGGTGATGGATCAGCATGGAGGAGCAGCCAGTAATTCGTTTTTGACGCGTGTCGAAACGTTCACGGAAATCCCGCCGGCATTTGTCACAAATTCTCCGGGCGCGACGGCAAGGTTTTTGAGTTGGACAGATTATGACGAGGATGGAGATTTTGACCTGCTGATCGCGGGCGCTTTGATGCAGACGAACCTGACAAGCCCCGGCTTTCAAACGCTGGTGGCGAGCAACCAGGGCGACGGCACGTTCGTGTTGGTTGACGCGGGATTCACGGACATCACCATGACCCAGGCCGACTGGAGTGATTACGACCGCGACGGATTGTTGGACCTGCTGGCCTTGGGACGCGTGCCGCAGACCAATAACAATTGGGCGCGGGTGGCTCGCATTTACCGAAACAACGGCAACGGCACTTTTTCGCTCGCGCCGGTGGTCCTGCCCGGGGTCGTAGGCGCTGCCGCTTGGGGCGACTTTGATCGGGATGGCGACCCGGATATTTTGCTGACCGGATTCACCAACAGTTCGTTTGGCGACATCATCAGCCGCGTTTATCGCAACGACGGCTCAAACCATTTCACACGGGTCGAAAGCTGGCTGCCGGGTGTGGCGGATACATCCAGTTCGCGTTGGGAGGATTTTGATCGGGACGGTTTTCCGGACCTGCGGTTGGAAGGCTCTTATTACACCAACGGGAATTTCATCACGATCACTCAATATTACCGCTACCAAGGAAATGACATTTTTGCTTTCAATCCGACCGTTCCGCCGTCTGGTCCACCGGGAGTGCCCGGTGATTTCGATAATGATGGTGATTTCGACGTGGTCCGCCGCGCTTATGAGACGGGCTGGCCCAGCGCCTTGATTCGCGTTCACCGCACAGAGGGGACGAACTATTTTGCCGGAATTGCCGCCGAATTGCCGGCGATTCAATCTGATCGCTTTGCCTGGGGAGACTACGATAATGACGGCGACCTCGACTTCTTCGCCGCGGATGAAGCCTATCACATTGGGAGTCTTCGCTTGTTCCGTAACAACAACCCTGTCAGCAACACGCCTCCGGATCGTCCCATCGGACTCAATGTCACCCTCACCACGAGCAATCGGGTGATCTTAAAGTGGTTGGCGCCTCCAGATGCGCAAACCACGAACGCCGCCAGTCTCAGTTATGACGTGAGCGTCGGAACGATCTCGAACGGAATTGATGTGGTATCACCGCCGGCAGATCGGACCACGGGTTGGCGTTGGCTTGCGGGGGCGGGGCAGGCGCAGACCAACTGGGCCGTATTGGAAGGTTTGCCTCCCGGCGTTTATTACTGGGCCGTGCAAGCGGTGGACACCGCTTTCGCCGGTTCGCAGTTTTCCACGCAGGCTGTCTTCACCGTTACACGCCCCGTGATTTCGGAGATTCCCGACCAATGGACTGCCCCTGGCTCCACGATCGGGCCGATTGCGTTCCAGGTTTACGACGGCCAAACGCCAGCCACGAACCTGGTGCTGACCGTTACGTCCCAGAACACGAATCTCGTGCCGTTGGCCAACATCATTTTGGGAGGTGCAGGAACAAATCGGACGGTCCTGATAACGCCAGTTGCCGGTCAGCACGGCTCCAATATCATTTCAATTACGGTCACGGATGGAGACGGCTTTACGGCCACAACCTTCTTCACCGTGACTTTTGAACGTCTCGCCGCCGTCGGAAATTGGACGTGGCAGGGTGATGCTCGTGTCTATCCCGCAGATTTCAACAACGACGGTCGAATGGATTTCCTTTGGCGGGGATACAGTTACAATTTCGCCGTTTACCTCAACCTGGGAAGCTGGCAGTTCACACCGGGATATCAGGGAATCAGCGCTAATGAGTCCACCAGTCAGCCGGCGTTCGCGGATTACGACAACGATGGGGACGTGGATTTTGCGCGTGCGGAATCGTCGTACATTTACCGCAATGATAGTGGAACAAATTTCACAGCGATCGCCGCAAATCTGCCAACTCCGACCGAGAATATCAGCGCTTGGGGGGATTTTAACGAAGATGGCCGGCTGGATTTGTTTTATTCCAGCTATTACCAAGCCGATCTCAGTCGAAACAATGGTGACGGAACATTTTCCGCGCAGCCATTGCCGGTGACCGCTGTTTACGCCGGGTCCGCGAAATGGGGGGATTTGGACAACGATGGAGACTTCGATTTGTGCGTCGCGGGGTACCGGAGCGCGCCGGCAAAAGTGTTTACGCAAATCTGTCGCAACGATGGCGCAGGAAATCTCTCAGTCGTTGTTTCCAATATTCTCATTGGCAGCGGGGGTTCGCTCGATCTTGGCGATTACGATCAGGATGGTGATTTGGACCTTTTGATCTGTGGCCGAACGAATACCGCGTCCGGCCTGGCGTGCAGAATTTATCGGAATGATGGGAGCATGATCTTTACTCAAACTGTCGAAATTCCGATTACCCAATTCAGCTCGGCACACTGGGGCGATTTCGACAACGACGGTGATCTGGATATTCTGTTGTGCGGCGCGTTGGCCACCACCATTTACTTGAACGGCGGAAACGATTCTTTTACGAACATGCCGGCCGGCCTGCCCGGGGGAAAAACCTTTTCATCCGCATGGGCCGATTGTGACGGGGATGGTGATCTTGATGTTCTTTCCCAGCGCCTCATGCTGAACACGATTCCAATCACCAACCAGCCCCCGCAGCCGCCAGCAGGCTTGAGTTCTTCGTTCATTTCAAACCGGATCACCTTGAGCTGGATTGCGCCGACGGATGACCACACCGCTTCCAGCGCATTGACCTATGACTTGCGTTTGGGGACCAACGCGGGCGGCGCGCAAGTCGCGGCCCCTCACGCAGATTTCGTTACGGGCAAGCGGACCCTGGCCGGCGACGTTCCCGTTTCCGTTGCATACCGAAGGACTTTCGCCCATCTTCCTGATGCCACCTACTACTGGAGCGTGCAGGCAATTGACGGAGCCTTTGTCGGTTCGGAATTCGCACCGGAAGCATCGTTCACTTATTACCATCCCACGATTTCCGGGCCGTCGAATGTCGTCGTGTCCCCGACGTCCCCATCACCGTGGATTTCGCTCACGGTGGGCGACACGGACAGTCCCGCCGATTCGCTCGCGCTGACGGCGTTTTCTTCCAACGCCAATTTTCTACCGGCCACAAATATCATTTTCGGCGGATCGGGATCGAACCGCACAGCCACGCTCAACTTCCCGCCGCAGGCGATGGGTACATCAGTGGTCACTATCGTCGTCACGGACGTGACGGGTCTGACGGCGACCAACGCTTTCAGATTTGAAACCGCGTATTTCACCGACACAACGTTGAGCCTGCCTGCCGGGAGCAATCAAACGGTGTGCTTCGGCGATTATGATGCTGATGGCGACTTCGATCTTTATTTCGCAGGCAGGGTGTTCCGGAATAATGGCAACTGGAATTTTACCCAAGTAGCCACACTCCCGGCCGGCCAAAGAACCGGTGTGGCTTGGGGCGACTTTGACCGCGACGGGGACCTTGATCTTGTCATCGCTGGAGCGGGACCAACGCGAATCTACCGGAACGACGGTGGCGACGTTTTCACGGATATTGGCGCTGTCATACCAGACGCCGGCAGTTCCGCTGTGGCCTGGGGCGACTATGACAATGACGGCGATCTTGACCTTCTGTTCCTGGCGGATGTCGGTGGCGGCCAAGGTCGCATTTATCGAAATGATGGTGGCAACAGCTTCGTTGCGGTGAACGTCGGGATTGGCGCGTTGGGTTCGTCGGACGCCGCCTGGGGCGATTTTGACAAAGACGGTGATTTGGATCTGCTGGTCAGCGGTTTTCGGTCGAGCGTTTACTACACGATAATTTACCGCAATGACGGCGGCATGTTCTCAGACATCGGCATCCCTTTGGGGAGCACCGCAAGCAGTTCGGTGGCCTGGGGAGATTACGATAATGACGGCTACCTGGACGCACTCACCGTCGGCTCGGTTGGTTCGACCTATTACGCGTACGTTTATCGCAACGACCAGAATGGCTCGTTCACCTATGTCAACATCGGATTGCCCGGCACTTCCAGTGGTTCAGCGGACTGGGTGGACATGGATAATGACGGTCACCTCGACATTTTTTTGTGCGGGGCTTCAGCGGGTCTGCCGATTTCGGATTACGCCACGCGCATTTACCGGAACAACCAGAACGGCACCTTCAGCAACACGCTGGTCGCGTTGCCAAAGAGCGTTACGGGTGCCTGGGCGGACTTGGACTCGGACGGCGACCTTGATTTGTTCCTCAGCGGAACGGGGACGGTGACCAACGGTTTTTTCCGAAATGTCGCTTCGGTGTCGAATTCGCCTCCAACCGCACCCACAGGTTTCGTTGCAGACTTGTTGCCAGAAAATGGAGTGCTGTTTTCGTGGCTGCCGGCGAGCGATCTCGAAACCACAAACCCGGCATCGCTAAACTACGCCCTGCGTGTGGGCACGGTTCCGAACGGCAATGATCTGGTTTCGCCGGACGCCGACGCGGTTACTGGACTCCGCCGATTGCCGGTGCGAGGGCGGTTGAGCGCGACCACCTGGCTGCTTCACGACCTGCCGCGGGGAACGAACTATTGGAGCGTGCAAGCCGTTGACCAGGGGTGGGTTGGTTCTCCCTTTGCCATCGAAAGCAGTTTCGTCATCACCAACGGGCGGCCAATAATCTCGGGTATTTCGAATCAACTCACCGTTCCGGGCCGCGCAACCCCGCCCATCAATTTTACCGTTTGGGATTTTGAAACGCCGCCGGCCGATCTGGTGTTGGCGGCCTACTCCACCAACCTCTCCTTGGTTCCGACCAACAACATTATTTTCGGCGGCTCTGGCACGAACCGCACCGCTACGGTGACGCCAGTGACCGGGTTGAGCGGTAATACCACCATTTCGATCGTGGTTGCGGACGGCGGCGGGTTGGTGGCGACTTCACGGTTCGATGTAGTCGTGCAAACTTTCACCGAAGTCAGTGCCGGGTTGCCGTCCACCGGCGCCGCTTCCGCCTGGGGCGATTACGACAACGACGGCGACCTGGACATTGCCCTTGCCGGACTCCAATACGGTAACACCGCGATTTATCGCAATACGAATGGCTTCTTCACCAACCAGAACTTCAATTTAACCGCAGCGAGTTATTATCTTACGCCAACCGATCTGGCGTGGATTGACTTCGACACTGATGGCGACCTCGACCTGACGGAGTCCGGCTGGCTTACGTCAGGTTATGTCACCGCGATGCTGCGGTTCAGAAACAACTTCCCAACGAACAGTTTTACGAGCGTCGGCACGGGTCTGCCGGGCATCGGCGTAACGAACATTGCCGATGGGGCGATGGCCTGGGCCGACTACGACAATGACGGCGATCTGGACGTGCTGCTGGCCGGTGACACGAACACCTACCACAGCCCCGATGCATTCACCGTGCTCTATCGCAACGATGGCGGCACGTTCACCAACTCCGGCGTAGTGCTCCCGGCGCTGGTGAAAGGAGCGGCGGTCTGGGGCGATTACGACAATGACGGCGACCTCGACCTGCTCCTCGCCGGTCAGACGGGAAGTATCGCCACCAATTCGCTGACGAAGTTGTTCCGCAACGACGGCAACAATGTGTTCACCGAGGCGGCCACGTCGTTTCCCGGCATCACGGATTGTGCGCTGGCGTTCGGCGATTTCGACAACGACGGCGACCTCGACATCGCGATGGCTGGCATGGGAGCCAATTCCATCCCGTTGGCGCGCATTTATCGCAACGTCGGAAACGGCATCTTCACGAACATCAATGTGAACCTGCTCGGTGTCACGTTTGCTTCGTTGACGTGGGGCGATTTTAACAATGACGGCTTTGCCGACCTGGCTGTGAGCGGCTCGACGAACACCTCTCCGTACAACAGCGCCGCCGCAACCACCAGCGTCTATCGCAACCTCGCTGGCGGCGGGTTCACGAACATCGGCGGCACCCTGCCGGGCGTCATGCTCCAAAAAACCTCGTGGGGCGACGCCGACAACGACGGCGACCTCGACCTGCTGGCCGGCACGCGCCTCGTGCGCAACAATTGGAATACGCCGAACGCGCCGCCGACCGTACCCACGAATCTCACGTTCACGATTCTGACGAACAACGACGTGCGGCTGGCCTGGTCGCCAGCGACCGACATGGAAACGACGAATTCGCGCGGGCTGTATTACAACTTGCGCTTGGGCACGAATTCTGGTGGCGGCCAAATTCTGTCGCCACTGGCAAATGTCACAAATGGGTATCATCGGGTGCCGAACTTCGGCAACGCGGGTCAGACGAATTTCTGGCGCATCGCCAATCTCACCAACGGTACTTATTTCTGGAGCGTGCAGGCCATTGATCCGGGGCTGGCCGGATCGCCGTTTGCGGTGGAAGCCAGCTTCACGCTTTCGCGTCCGACGATTTCCGCGATCACGAACCGTTCGACGCCGCCAAACACAAACGTCGGCCCGATCAACTTCACCGTGACTGACGCCGAAACGTTTGCCTCGAATCTGGTTGTCACCGTGACCTCGTCGGACACGAATCTTGTTCCTGCGACCGGACTCGTGCTCACGGGAACAGACGCTGCTCGCAGCTTGACCATCACTCCGGCCACGAATCGCAGCGGTTTCGTCACCATCACGATTGCCGCCACGGACGAAAGCGGGCAGACCGGCTACCGCAGCTTCCTGCTGACGGTGCAACGCTTTGCGGACATCGTCGCGGGGCTGAGCGTGAACGGACAGATGAATTGGGGCGATTATGACAACGACGGCGACCTGGACCTGGCGCACGGCTCAACCATTTATCGCAACAACGGCAACGGCGCCTTTACGAACATCGCCGCCGGCTTGCTATCCAGCGGCGTGATGACGGCGGCGTGGGGTGATTATGACAACGACGATGATCTCGACCTGCTCATCGCCGGGAATGGAATCCGCGGCCTCTACCGAAATGATGGCAACGGCGTGTTCACTTCCGTCATCCCGAACGGCGGCGGCAATGCCAACACGAGCCTGGCTTGGGGAGACTACGATAACGACGGCGATCAGGATTTTCTGTTTGCCTACTCCAATTACACCTCGCCCTACCGCAACGATGGCAGCAACGTGTTCACGCAAATCAACGCGGGGCTTCCCATCGTCAACGTCGGCTCGGCTGCCTGGGGCGATTACGACGAGGATGGCGATCTGGACATTTTGATTGCGGGCAATGGGCTGCTCCGTGTCTATCAGAACAATGGCAACGGCACGTTTTCCAATCTGATCCCCGGTTTTCCGGCGCTCTATTTTGCTTCAGTGGCGTGGGGAGACTTTGACAACGACGGCCTCCTGGATTTCGTGGCCGCCGGTTCCACGAACAATTCTGTCAGCGGCCTCGTCACGCGCTTCTATCGCAACACCGGCAACACCAACCCGAACCTGCCCGTGTTTACCAACCTTTATCCAGCCGCGGTGCAAGGCATCTGGAAAGGTGCCATCGCCTGGGGTGACTACGACAACGACGGCGACCTTGACTTGCTCGTCACCGGCGAAACCTTCAGTCTGAATGCGTTTCCGTTCACGAAGATTTATCGCAACGACAATGGAAGTTTTGCGGACAGCGGATACGCCCTGCCCGCGCTCAAGAGCAGCTTCGCCGCCTGGGGCGATTTCAACAACGACGGCCTGTTGGACCTCGCGCTCTCCGGTCTGGCATCGAACAACGAACCGATCGCGTTCATTTATCGCAATTACGGCAGCGTCACGAACACGCCTCCGAACGCGCCTGGGAGTTTGACGAATCTGGTGGTCGGCAAATCCGTGCGGCTGGGTTGGACGGCGGCGGGCGATCCAAACCAAACGGGCGGCCTGAGCTACAACCTGCGTGTCGGAACTTCGCCGGGCGCGGGAAATATCGTGAGCCCGATGTCCCATCCGAACGGATTCCGCAAGATTCCCACTTTGGGCAATGTAAACGAGCGGCTCGAGTGGACGATCACGAATCTCACCGGCGGAACCTTTTACTGGAGCGTGCAAGCCGTGGATCATTCTTTTGCCGGTTCGGCGTTCGCCACGGAAAGCAGTTTCATCGTTTCCAATCGCGCTCCTTCGGCGGTTACGAAGTCCGCGACCACCGCAGAGGACATCGGTACGGCAGTCGCATTGAGCGGCTCCGACCCGGACAACGACCCGCTGACCTACCGCATCGCGGGCCAGCCGCTGTTCGGCACATTGAGCGGCACGCCGCCGAATTTGACCTACAAGCCGGCGACGAATTATTTTGGTTTTGACCAGTTCACCTACGTTGCCAACGACCGGACGACTGATTCGCCGCCCGCCGCGGTGTTCATCCGGATTACGCCCGTTGACGATGGGATTGGCTCCACTTTGGGGATTCAACCGGGCTTGGCCGGCGGGATGCAACTCTCCCTGCTGGCCGAACCCTGGCGGAGCTATCGGATCGAAGCGTCGGAGGACTTGATCCACTGGGTGCCGTTGACCAACGTGCTGTCCACGAACCTGCTCATGCAGTTGCTGGACGCCGACGCGGCGATTTTCCCAAAACGCTTTTATCGCGCTGCGCAATTCGTGCTCGTGCCGGGATTTGGCTCCGCCGGGCTGACCGCCGACGGCCAGTTCCAATTCATTTTGTCAGGCGAGATGGGCCGCAACTGTCAGGTCCAGATTTCCACGAACCTGCAGTCCTGGACTACGCTCACCAATGTTCTGATGACCAATCAGTTCGTGCCGTTCACGGACATTGAAGGCGCAAGAATTCCACAACGCTTCTATCGCATCGTGGCATTTTAGCGGCGAAAAATCCTGATTGCACTTCGCTGCTGTTGAATGGCGCATCGGACGGGACTTTAACTGGTCCGGTTTCGTTCAGCGCTCCATCATTCGATAAAACCGTGCGGGAACATTCGTGCCATTTGCGTCGGTCAACATCAACAAACCGTTGGTTAAGACAAGCGGCACCGGCAATGTCGCCCAATTCACAAGGTTCGTGCTCGTCTGGACTTCAAACGCGGGGAGATCTTCCGGCAACAGCGCACCGCCGTCGGCATCGCCGGATTGAATCTGGAAACCGCCGTCGGTGAGTCGCCCCGGGGTTTGCACTCGTTGAGGCACCAGCACCTTGAGCGTGGCGTTGCTGCTTAACACGCTGCCGCCGGCATTGGAAACGCGCACGGCGTAGGTCGCGGAGTCGCGACGCGTGACATTGGTCAGCAGCAGAACGAAATCGGTGCGACCGGCCAACGGAGCACCGTTCTTCAACCAATGATAGTGCAAGTTCCCCCCGCTCGGTGACCCATCGCTGGCAACAACGTCGAAATAGACGTTGGCGCCCATGCGGGCCGTTACGCTATGCGGACCGGGTTGCTGCATGATGAACGGCGGATCAGGCGTGAAGATCACTTCATCCACCCAACCGGCGTCCTGCCCGTCGTTCACGTTGCCGTCTTTGGAGTAAGTCCATTTCAAAAGATGCGATCCGTAGGGAATCGGAAATGATCGGAAGGCCCATTCGCTCTCGCCCGAAATGCTCGCCAGCGGCGTGGGATTGCCGTCGAGAAAGACCTTCAGGAAGTCGAATCCTTCCTCCGACGACACCTTCCACCAGAAACTCACTGTGCCCGGACCGGTCACGGTAGTTTGCAAATAGGATTGTTGATTGTGCGTGATGGGACCGCTTTGGGCCGCAGCGTCGCCGTCGTGGGTTTCGCGGATTTGTGCGAACCATGCCGTGTTGGTCAAGCCCGTAGTCCAGGTCAGATTGGTCGCGTTGAGTGCCGCCGGGAGATTGGTGGAAAATGGCGCCGTCACCCACGCGGTGGCGCTCACGGCGCTGCCGAGCGCGTTGAACGCAACCATTCGGTACCCGCCGGTGTCCTTGCCTTGAAGGTTGGCGAGGGTCAGCGAGGCGTTGGTGGCGCCGGAAAGATCGGTGCCATTCAACTGCCACTGATAGCTCATCGGTTGCACGCCGGCGGCGCGGGCGTGGAGCCGCACGGTCGCGCCTTTGGTCGTTGTTTGCGTCGCTGGTTGGACCGTCAGGGCCGGCGAACCGTTGCCGATCACGGTCACGAAAAATCCGGGAAACTCCTGTCCGGGGGCAGATGCAATCGCGATGACATTAGTCAAGGGCGGCCGGCCCCGGGGACCGAGCTTGCCCCAGTTCGTAACGCTGCCATCGGCCCTGAGGACCATGGGGCTGTTTCCAGCGGCAATGGCGACGACATTTGACAGTCCCGGTGGAACATTGCCATGGGGAGCTCCCCAAGCGGTGACGATGCCATTGGATTGCAAGACAAGGCAGGTATCGGCACCGGCGGCGATGGCGATGACATTGGATAGACCGGCGGGAACATTTGTTAGGCCGAAGGGATTGACACCCCATGCGACAACCTTGCCGTCGCCTTTCAAGGCGAGGCTGTGGTAACTTCCCGCCGCGATGCCGACCACATTCGACAAGCCGATCGGAATGTTCGTCTGACCGGCAATGTTGTTGCCCCAGCCGAACACGGTCCCGTTGCTCCTGAGCACAAGGCAGTGGTTGCCGCCGGTAGCGATGGCCATCACGTTGGATACGCTCGCGGGGACATTGGTGATGCCGAATGAATTGTCTCCCCAGACGACGACCGATCCGTTCGCGCGGAGTGCCATGCTGGAGTTCCTGCCGGCGGCGATGGCCACCACATTGGTGACGTTGGAAGGCACGTTGGTGGCCAAAGTCGCGTAATAGTGGTTGGCCCAGGTCACAACCCGCCCGTCCGCTTTCAGGGCCAGGACGTGGTAATTCCCCGCCGCAACTGCGACCGCATTCGTAAGGTCCGGGGGCACATTCGTCGGAACATTGAATGGTAAATTGCTCCAAACCAGAACTTGCAGGACCGACAAGGAAACCTTGCCGCTGATGATCTGGCCAAACGGATTGCTGACCACGACGTTGTAGAAACCCGTCTGCTCGTACTTCAATTGATTCAGGGACAGCGTGGCATTGGTTGCGCCGGGAAGGTCCGCCCCGTTGAAGCGCCATTGGTAACTCAACGGTAACGAACCTTTCGCGATGACTCTGACCGTTGCGCTTGCCCCCACAGCGACCACAACGTTTGAGACGATCACCCCTTGGTCATCCTGAAAAGGCTGGCGAAGAATATAGGGCGGGCTGTCGGTCACGGTCAGCGAGAAGACCGCTTGCGTGCTGCCATACAAATTGGTCACCAGCAGCGAATAAATGCCAGAATCCCCGGGTTGGACGTTGAGCAGAGTGAGCGCGGCGTTGGTCTTCCCGGGAAGATTCGCTTCGTTGAACAGCCACTGGTAGTTCAACGGCGGCGTGCCATCAACCGAAGCCGAGAACGACACATCAGTTCCCGCCCGCACGGTGCGATCCGGCGACTGGGACGTGATGAACGGCGGGCTGATGACATTGAGCAGCGCACTTGCACTGATGACCGACCCGAAAGCATTGCTGACAACGACCGTGTAATTTCCGATGTCGGAAAACTGCAAGCCTGTAATCGTGAAGGAGGCGTTCGTGACGCCGGATATTCGGATGTCGTTCGGATTGATCGGCGAACCATTGAACAACCACCGGTAACCGATTGGATCTCGGCCCGTCGCAACGACCGAAAAGGTGGTGTTTGAAGTGTAAGGAATTCCCTGGCTCTGCGGATTCTGAATGATTTGGACCGGACCGTCCGGCACTAAAGCCAGATTGTGATACCCGCCTGCGGCAATCGCCGTCACGTTCGACATACCTAGTGGCAGCGCGGACTGGCCTCGCGTGGCATCGCCCCAAGTGACGACGGTTCCATCGGTCGTGAGCGCCATCGCGTGCCAAACGCCAGCGGAAATTGCAGAGACATTCGACAAGCCGGACGGGACATGGGTTTGGCCGTACTGGTTTTGACCCCAAGCGGCGACCGTGCCGTCGGCTCGCAATGCCAGGCTGAAATTGTTGCCAGCGGCAATCGCCACGGCGTCCGAAAGATCCGGCGGAACATCGGTTTGGCCGTCCGCGTTCCAACCCCAAGCGACCACAGAACCGTCGGCCTTCAAAGCTAGGTTGTGGTCCGCCCCGGCGGCAATTGCTATGACTGCGGACAAGCCGGTCGGCACGTTGGTTTCACCCTCGCCGTTGTAGCCCCACGCGACCACTGTGCCGTCAGCCTTCAACGCCAGATTATGCAGCGATCCACAGGCAATCGCTGTCACGTTTGCCAGATTGCTAGGCACATTGGTGAGACTAAAGTAACTGCTTCCCCAAGTAGCGACAGTGCCGTCCGCTTTGAGCGCCAAACAATGATTGCCTCTGGTGGCAATCGCTTTGACGTGTGCCAAGCCAGCCGGAACATTGGTCTGGTCCTGGTTATTCAAACCCCAGGCGACCACCGATCCGTCGCTCCTCAGCACCAAATTGTGGTAATCCCCTCCCACAATCGCCTTCACATTGGTGACGCCAACTGGAAGGCGCGTCTGGCCGTAAGTGTTCTCCCCCCACGCCGCTACCAACGCGGCACGACTAGCCGCCGGCACACACAAACCGACAAGGAGAATTCCGAAACGAAGCTCGTTACAAATGACGAGAAACCATTTTCTCATAAGCCCTCTCAGTTGGCTTGGGTCCACTGAAACGTATCCATGCCGACTCTAGCCCTGAATGCCGCCATAGCGCAACTGTGTGTTCCTCCGCACACTCCAAAAATTTCGGCGGCGCATTATCGCGGATGGCCGCGATTTGCAACGCGGTTGGCAATTTAGGATGATTGTGCGGTTGGTTCACAAACATTCAGGCGGATCTTCGGCCAAAAAATCCTGATTGCACTTCGCCGCTGTCTCGACCATAAATCCGCCATGCTTTCCAAGGTCTGTTCCGCGGCGTTGACTGGCATTGAAGCGTATCCCGTCGAGGTCGAGGTCAATTCCGGCTGGGGTGACACGATTGTCGTGATCGTTGGCCTGCCCGACGCCGCGGTGAAGGAGTCGCGCGACCGCGTATCCACGGCTATCTCGAATTCCGGTTTCAAATTCCCCATGGGCCGCACCACCATCAACCTCGCGCCCGCCGATGTGAAGAAGGAAGGGCCGAGTTTTGATTTGCCCATCGCGCTTGGCCTGCTTGCCGCCAGCGAACAAATCGAAACCGATCAACTCGACAATTTCATCGCGGTCGGTGAACTCGCGCTTACTGGCGCGGTTCGCTCCTGCAAAGGGGTGTTGCCCGTGGCCCTGCGCGCGAAGACTGACGGCAAGACCGGCGTGCTCGTCCCGGCGGAAAACGCCGCCGAAGCCGCCGTGGTGGACGGCTTGCAAGTCATTCCCGTCCAGAATCTCCGCGAGGCGGCGCAATTCCTCGAAGGCGAAATCAAAATCACACCGGTCAAGGTGGACATCGCCAAGGTCTTCGACCAACCGCACGACGACGATGTGGACTTTGCCGAGGTCAAAGGCCAGGAATCGGTGAAACGCGCGTTGGAAATCGCCGCAGCCGGAGGTCATAATGTCCTTCTCATTGGTCCTCCTGGCACGGGCAAATCCATGCTGGCGAAGCGGCTGCCCACCATTCTTCCACCGCTCACTTTGGACGAGGCGCTGGAGACAACCAAGATTCACAGCATCGTTGGACTGCTCAATGCCGGTCAGGCGCTAGTCACGCGCCGTCCGTTCCGCACGCCACATCACACGGCGAGCGACGCCGGATTGCTTGGCGGTAACATCAATCCTACGCCCGGCGAAATCTCCCTCGCGCACAACGGCGTGTTGTTTCTCGACGAGCTGCCGGAATTCAAACGCAGCGTGCTGGAGACGATGCGCCAGCCGTTGGAGGAAGGCCGCGTCACGATTTCGCGCGCGGCGGGCACGATGACGTTTCCTTCCCAATTCATGCTCGTGGCGGCGATGAATCCGACTCCGGATGGCAAGATGCCCGGCGAATCAAAATCCTCGCCGCGTGAGATTCAAAATTATCTCGGGAAGATTTCCGGCCCGTTGCTCGACCGGATTGATCTGCACGTGGAAGTGCCGCCGGTGAAGTTCCGCGAAATTTCCGGCGACCGCACCGGCGAAACCTCGGCGGAGATTCGCGTGCGCGTGGTCGCGGCGCGCAAACGGCAGCAAGTTCGCTTCGCCCACAAACCGCGCATCACCTGCAACGCGCGGATGGGGTCGAAGGAACTCAAGGAATTCTGCGCCCTCGACGAGGCGACGAAGCAGTTGCTGCAAAACGCGATGGCCGATTGGAATCTGAGCGCCCGCGCGTATGACCGGATTCTCAAGGTCGCGCGCACGATTGCCGATTTGGCCGGTTCAGAGCAACTCACCAGCGACCACGTGAGCGAGGCCATTCAATATCGCTCGCTGGACCGGCAAATCTGGGGTTAACGACCGGCCTCCAGCTCCGGTGCGACTCACTGATTCGCCGCGCCTGGGGTGGGGGGCATGAAGGTCCACGCATCCTGGTCGGCGGCCGAGCGACCATAAGAAACATCCGTCTGCTGCGCGCCGAAGGTAATGGAATCCAGGACCTGATTGCCGTTGGCATCGGTGTCAACCAGCAGAATCTCCTCGCCGTCCTTCGAGAGCTTGAAGTTCGCGTGCAAAGCGGGCGTGTCGCTGCCGTTCTCGTCCGCCCACACAATCAAATAACCATTGGCCGGAACGGTCGTGCCCGCGGGAAACGGCCATTTGCGCGGATTGGTTGATTTGTCCGTCAAATACAGCCCGGTGAGATTCACCGGCGCGGCGGTGAGGTTTCGCAACTCGATCCAATCGTCATGATCGCCCTGCGGGTCGGCATAAGCGCTGACGTTGTCCGCCATGAACTCGTTGACCACAACTGGCGTGGTCGCGCCGGCCAGCAGGGCCACGCGATAGTCGTAAGTGACCTGCTCGGCGCGTTCCGGCGAAAAGATTGCCGCCTGGGCCGCGTTGTTCGCCCGCGCTTCGATGTAGAAATGAATTTTGTTGCCGGCGGGACAATTGGTCGTCGCTGCACCATAAACGTTGTCGCCCGCGGGGCCATCGCCGTGCGCGCCGTCGTCGAACATTTGCCGTGCAGTGAAGCGGCCATAGGGTTTGTCCCGAAAGTACAACCAGACCGAACTAACGCCGCTGCCGCCGTTCGATGTGACCTGTGCGGTGATCGTGGGGATGTTGGTGGCATAGACGGTATTCGACGGACCGCTGACCCAAATGATGTTCGGTTGGAGCGGGGTGAGTTCCGCGTGCGAGCTGAGAAAATTGTAGCGGTTGGTAACGTAGGTTTTGAGGGCGACCAGATCGTTGGTGTAGGCCGTCAGGGTGATGCCCTTACGCGGGTCGGCGATGATGGCGTTGATGCTCAAGCGATGAAAATTGTTGATCATCGGCGTCATCACGGCGGGATTGAAATATTCCTTCAGGACGGTGCGCATGTGGGCGAGGTAGCGTTGCCGCAGCTCGTTAATCGGCAGAAATTTGTAGAGCAGCGGGCGATTGTTCCCCGTGGCCCCCGTGACCGGCGAGAGCGCATAGTTGATGCTGCCCGCTGCGGTGAACGATTCGTTGCCGTCGTGTTCCACCGGATGAATCCGCCCGCTTTCCACTTCGAAATAGAAGCCGTAATCGGCGCCCTTGTTCCAATAACTGTCGTCATCCACAAAAATATTTTCGAGCGCCAGGAACCAGAGCCAACTGTCCACCGCCCAGGCGTCCTCGGCCTTGTCGCGGAGTTGCGCCGTCGGCGTCAGGTTCAGGATGGAGATGGCGTTGGTGAGCCGCTGCAACGCCGTGAGCGTGTTGGTCTGCGTGTTTTTAAGAATGTAGTGATTGGTGTAATACCACGCGTTCAGACCGAAAAAAGCGACGAATGCGGAAGTGGCACTCTCGAAACTTCCGGCCGGTGCGTTGGGCGCCCGCCAGCGGTCGCCATCGGAACTGGGAAACCACTCGCGGATGAGCTGGTTGTTCTCCTGCTGAACCAGCGAGTACACGCTCCAGAGCGAGCCGTTCGCGAAAAGCTGGCACATCGCGCCGCGGGGCGCAGCCGCGTACTGGCTCATCACCGTGAAGAAGAGCGGCTCGCGCATCACCGTTTCATCGCCGGCGGCATTGTTGAGGTTGACCGTTTCCATGTGCATCAAGTCGTCGTCCGGCGTGATGAAATCGAATTCCAGATTGATGGACTTGCGCGCTCCGCCCAACGTGTAGGAGGTGTTACCCTTGAAGCGCGCGCCCACGTGATAATTCGTTGCGCCGCTGTCCAGCCAGAGCCGGGGCAGGTAAATGTTGGTTTCGTATTGCCGCGCCAGGCGCATGGCGTTGGAAAACGCGACCGCACTCGACTGGGTGTACACGATGCTCACCGTGCGGAAAAGGGTCGGATCATACAATCCGCCGGTTTGGCGCGCGCGATAATACGCGGCCGGGCCGGATTTCGTGCCGGCGGAACGCCACGGCGCGTTGGCGTCGTTGCCCGAGCGGAGCGTCCCGAAGTTCGTCAACATGGTCCACGCGGTAAAGTTGGTCGAAGTCTGCATCCACCAATCGTCATCTTTGTCGCCCTCCACCTTGAGCAGTATATCGTTGCCGGAAACCTGAAGCCTGACCTCGCCATCGTCGCCCCGCAGGATGCCCGGGAACAAGGCGAGCGCTGTCAGCATGCCGGTCAGGAGGCCATCTGATTTCTTCATGGTTGGTCGCCTAAAATCGGCGGCGCTGAGTTTAAACACGTGGGAATTGTTTCGGCAACTTTTTCGCCGGGGCATGGTCACCGTGTGCGGTTTGAAAATCACCCCTGTCTGGAGTGCCGCGTTCACGCGACTCGGACAACGAATGAAGGCAGGCCGCCCGAAGCGGAACTCCGCGCCGGTCTGCCTGATGTCTTCGGAGACCGCCGGCGCGCACGCTTTTGCGTCACGGCAGATTTGAGGTTGAAGAATCCGGCGATTACTGACTGAATGGCTTAAAATGACGGTACGGTCATTCGATTCGGGTTGCCCGCCGGCGGCTGGCCGCGCGGCCCCTGCCTGGCAGCGTCTCGGTTCGGCGCTCGCGCTGTCATTGCTCGCCTCTTCCTGCATGGTGGGACCGAATTTCCAGACGCCCTCCGCCAAGGTTGAGAGCCAATATCAGGGAAAGCCGGGCCCGGACAAGCCGGTCAACGCTGCGGACGCTTTCTGGTGGAAAAACTTCAAGGATCCGGTTCTCGACGGCCTCATCGAAATCGCTTTCAGTAACAATCCCTCTTTGCAAATCGCCGGCGTCAGCGTGCTCGGCGCCCGCGCGCAATTAAACCAATCCATTGGCAACCTGTTCCCGCAACAGCAAGGCTTGTCCGGCGCGCTGAATTACACCCGGCTCAATACCTCGGGCAGCGCATTCGTCCCGGCCAGCATCACCAGTGATTACCTCGCGGACCAGGCGCTCTTCTCCGCGTCGTGGGAGATTGATTTCTGGGGCAAGTACCGCCGCACGATTCAGTCTGACCGGGCCGCTTTCCTGGGCACGGTGGCGTCGTTTGACGATTCGCTGGTGACGTTGATCGCGGACGTGGCGAGCAGTTACGTCAACATTCGCACCACCGAGGAACGCATAAGCGTGGCGGAGAAAAACCTGGCCGCACAACGCGAAAGCCTGCGCGTGGCGGCGGCGCAATACAAATACGGGGAGACGAGCGAACTCGACATGCGCCAGGCCGAAACCATCGTGCAACAAACGGCGGCGCAGATTCCCCGGCTGCAAAACACGCTGACCCAGGCCAAGAATGGTCTCGCGGTTTTGCTGGGCGAGACTCCCGATCAAGTGGATCGTCATCTGACCGGACCGAGCCGCATCCCGGTGGCTCCGCCTGATGTGGCCGTGGGAATTCCGCGGGATTTGTTGCGTCGCCGTCCCGACGTGCGGGCCGCCGGTCTTTCGGCCGCCGCACAGTGCGCATTGATTGGCGTGGCCAAGGCGAACATGTATCCGGCGCTTTCGCTTTCCGGCGCTTTTGGTTTCTCGTCGAACAACGAGGGCAACAATTCGCTGTCGGACATGTTCATGTGGCAGAACCGGACGGCGCAGGCCGGGGCGTCACTTGTCTGGCCCGTGTTCAACTACGGCCGGCTGATCAATCAAGTGCGCGTGCAGGATGCAACCTTCCAGCAGGCGGTGTTGAATTATCAGAACACGGTGCTGACGGCGCAGCAGGAAGTGGAGAATGGGCTCTCCGCGTTTTACACCGAGCAACAGGCGCTCACCAACCTGTCGGCGGCAGCCATCTCCGCGCGCCGTTCCACCGAGCTCTCCCTGATTCAATACAAAGCGGGCGAAGCCGACTACACGACCGTTCTCACGGCCGAGCAATCGCAATTGAGCGTCGAAGATTCTCTCGCCTCGTCGCAGGGGAACGTCGTGCTCAACCTGATCGCGGTTTACCGGGCGCTGGGCGGCGGCTGGGAGATGCGCGGCGACCGCGACGTGATTTCCGATGAAGTCAAAGCCGAGATGGCCCGGCGCACCGATTGGGGCAAAATGCTGGAGGTGAAATATCACCTGCCCAAACAATCGCCCGTGGCCGGACCGTAGTTCCAAGCAAACGACGAACCCGATTATGAATTCAAAACCGCCTTCCCTTCATTGCTGGGCAATGGTTCGAGCGGATGGCCGGCGATTTGTCCCGGCCCTGAGTTGCATGATGTTGGTGACGTTGCTGGCATGTGGCTGCCGCAAGCATGAGGTGACAGTTCCGCTCCCCGCCGTGACGGTCGCGCATCCATCCTCCCAGCCCGTGACCGAATACCTCGAACTCACCGGAACACTCGCCCCGTCAAAGACCGTGGACCTCGTCGCGCGCGTCAGCGGTTACCTCGAATCGGTGAACTTCAAGGACGGAGATTTCGTCGAGGCCGGGCAGTTGCTGTTCGTGATTGAACCCGAGCCTTACCAGCAGCAACTCGCGTTGAACGAGGCCGCGTTGCTCCAAGCCCAATCCGAATACTATCGCCAGCAGGAATTGATCAAACAGAACGCCACTTCGGCGGCCAACGTCGAGAAATGGCAAAGCTCGCGCGATCAGGCGAAGGCGCAGGTCGAGCTGGCGAAGATCAACCTGGGTTACACACGCGTCACCGCGCCGTTTGCCGGGCGCATCGGGAAACGCCAGGCGGATCCGGGCAATCTGGTCGGGGCCGGCGGCGCGACGAAGCTCGCCACGCTCGATCAACTGCGGCCGAT
This sequence comes from uncultured Bifidobacteriaceae bacterium, assembly GCA_964458575.1. Taxonomy (GTDB): domain Bacteria; phylum Verrucomicrobiota; class Verrucomicrobiia; order Limisphaerales; family JADLHS01; genus CAYWMD01. Next base: position 27,660 of record CAYWMD010000044.1, read on the forward strand.
CTATGCCAACTTCAATCTCAACGAGCGCGACGCGTTGCACATGCTCGCCCGGATGCGCCAATTCGGCCTGGAACCCAAATCGGCCGTCGGCAAAGCGCCGGTTCAAATCGGCTTGAGCAACGAAAAAGGCTATCCGCACGAGGGCGTCCTGGACTTCACGGACAATGAAATCAGCGCCTCGACGGGCACCATCGCCATGCGGGCGATCTTCGACAACGACGACAAAAAGCTGTTTCCCGGTTTGTTCGTGCGCGTGCGCATTCCGCTGGGCGAGCCGCGACCGATGCTCGTCATTCCCGCCAGCGCCATCGGCAATGATCAACAGGGCGATTACGTGTTTGTGGTGGTGGCCGACGATGTGGTGACGCGCCGGGCGATTGTCAAAGGTCCGCTCACCTCCGGCGGTTGCGCCATTCAAAGCGGGGTGGCTGAAGCTGACCGGGTGATCGTGAACGGCATTTTGAACGCGCGTCCCGGCGAGAAAGTCGCGCCCACGGAAGCAGCGCCCTCCGCTCCCGCCGCGCAACCCTGATTCTGCGTCCAGGTGCTCCATGAAGGCCGGCCAGCCAAACTTTAGTGCTCGTAGCGCAGGTTTCCAAACCTGCTGTATCGCCGATTTCAAAATCGGCGGGCCGTTGGAGTTCCATGGGCACAGAAGTGGCAGCGGGTACGCAGGTTTGGAAACCCGCGACACAGCAGACTTGGAAGTCTGCGTTACGCAGTTGGCGCCGTCGCGCTAGATTCCCTCGCCGCCATGTTCGCCAAATTCTTCATCGAACGGCCCGTCCTCGCGAATGTGATCGCATGCGTCACGATCCTTCTGGGCGTGGTGGCGGTGTTGCTTTTGCCGGTTTCCGAGTATCCGCCGATCACGCCACCCACCGTTCAGGTTACGACCACTTACCCCGGCGCGAGCGCGCGGATTCTCGTCGAGACGGTGGCGTTGCCCATCGAACAACAGGTCAACGGCGTCGAGAAGATGCTTTACATGCAGTCCAACTGCACCGACGACGGACGCTACACGCTCACCGTCACGTTCGACGTCGGCACGGACCTGGATTTCGCGCAGGTGCTGGTGCAGAACCGCGTGTCGGCGGCAATGGCGCAATTGCCCGCGCCGGTCCAGCAGCAGGGGGTCGTGACCAAGAAGAAGGAAACCGCGCCGCTTCAGATCATCACGCTGTCCTCGAAGGACAACCGTTACGATGCGCTGTTCCTCAGCAATTTCGGGACGTTGGAATTGCGCGACAAACTCGCCCGGCTGCCGGGCGTGGGCGACGTGGTGGTGTTCGGTATCGGCGAATACTCGATGCGCATCTGGCTCGATCCTGACCAGCTCAACCAGCGCGGTCTGGTGCCGCAGGACGTCATCAACGCGATCCAGGCGCAAAACGCCAATGTCGCCGCGGGCCAGATCGGCATGCCGCCCACGCCGGCCGGCCAGGCGTTTCAGCTCACGGCCAATGTTCCGGCCGCGCTTTCGGACGCGGCGCAGTTCGGGGAAATCATTTTGAAGACCGACAGCGGCGCGGGCGGACAGGTTACGCGCATCCGTGACGTGGGCCGGGTGGAATTGGGTGCGCGCAGCTACAGCCAGGTGTTCAAGGTGGATGGCCAACCGGCGGGCGGCATTGCCATTTACCAATTGCCCGGCGCAAACGCGCTCGACACCGCGAAGGGCGTGCGACGTCTTTTGGACAGTCTGGCGCCGGGTTTCCCGGCCGGTCTGGTTTACAACATCCCCTTCGACACCACGATCTTCGTCCGGCAATCCGTCAGCGAAGTGTATCGCACGCTCTTCGAGGCCTGCGCGCTGGTGTTGCTTGTCATCATCCTGTTCCTGCAAAACTGGCGGGCAACCCTGGTGCCCGCGACGACCGTGCCGGTCACGATCATTGGCGCATTTGCGGCGATGGCGGTGCTCGGCTTCAGCATCAATCTGCTCACCTTGTTTGCGCTGGTGCTCGCTATTGGCGTGGTGGTGGATGATGCCATTGTCGTTGTCGAGGGCGTCTCCCAACACGTGGAACGCGGAGGTGATCCCAAGCAAAGCAGCATTGCCGCCATGCGCGAATTGTTCGGTCCAATCGTGGGCATCACGCTCGTCTTGATGTCGGTGTTCCTGCCGCCGGCGTTCATGCCGGGCATCACGGGCCAGATGTATCGCCAGTTTGCGCTGGTGATCGCGGCGACGGCGTTGATCAGCGCCGTCAACGCGGTGACGTTGAGCCCGACGCAATGCGCGCTTTGGCTGCGCCCGGTTGACCCGAGCCGTCGGCGGAACGTTGTCTTCCGCTCGTTCAACTCGGTGTATGAACCGGCCGAGAAATATTACGTCCGCGCCATCCGGTTCATTGTTCAACGCAGCGAACGGATGATGCTCATCGCGCTGGTGCTCGTCGGGCTGGCGATTTGGGGACTGACCAGAATTCCCACGGGCTTCATTCCCACGGAAGATCAGGGCTATCTGATGGTCGCCGTGCAGGTGCCGGACGGCGCTTCGCTCGAACGCACCGAAAAGGTGATGGATGAAATCGCGCGCCTCGGACTGAACACGCCCGGGGTGGAGCGCGCCATTGCGATCGGTACGGGCGGGCCATCGCCGTTGGAAGGCGACGTTTCGCTGGCCAACGCGGGGATTGTTTACCTGATGCTCAAGAACTGGGACGAACGCGGGCGCAACGAAGATCTCGCGCATGTATCGCAAACATTGGCGCACGAACTGGCGAAGGTGCAGGCGGCCCGTACGCGGCTGCTCGTGCCGCCGCCGATCCAGGGCCTGGGTGCGTCGAGCGGTTTCCAGATGCAGGTGGAGGTCACCGATGGCACTTATGATTTTGCCCGCCTCCAACAGGCGACGGATCAGATCGTTCGCGAGGCCGGCCGCGCGCCGGAAGTCCGCAACGTGTTCACCGCGTTTCGCGCCGCCGTCCCGCAGCTCTCGCTCAAAGTGGACGCAACCCAGGCCGCGACCTGGAATGTGAAAGTGGGCGACGTTTATGACGCGCTGCAAAGCTACATGGGTTCGACCTATGTGAACCTCTTCACGAAATTCGGGCACAACTACATGGTCTATGTGCAGGCCGATCCGGCGCATCGCTTGAACGCGGACAGCGTCAAGCGCATGTTCGTTCGCGGACAAAACGGCGACATGGTGCCGATCGGCGCGCTCGCGGAGGTCACCCCGTCGCATGGGCCCTCGGTGATTTCGCTCTACAACCTGTTCCCGGCCGCGACGATCAACGGCGCGCCCGCCGCGGGTTTCAGTTCCGGTCAGGCGCTGGCTGCCATGGAACGCATCGCGCGCCGGACTCTGCCCGCGGGCACCAGCTTCGAATGGACCGCGCTGGCGCATCAGGAAAAAATGGTTGGCAACTCGGCTTATTTCATTTTCGCGCTGGCAATCCTGCTGGTGTATTTCGCGCTGGCGGGACAATACGAAAGCTGGATGACGCCCGGCGCCGTGATTCTGGCCGTGCCGCTGGCGCTGCTCGGCACAGCCGCCGCGCTGCTCGCCCTTGGACTGGCCAACAACATCTACGTCCAGATCGGCCTCGTGCTGCTCATCGCGCTTTCAGCCAAGAACGCCATTCTGATCGTGGAAATGGCCCGCGAAGGTCGCGCAGCAGGCCAGGATCTCATCGAAGCAACCGTCGCCGCCTCCAAGGTACGCTTTCGGCCCATCATGATGACATCCTTCACGTTCATCCTTGGTGTGATGCCATTGGTGCTGGCCAGCGGCGCGGGTGCGGCGGCCCGACGCTCGCTAGGCATCGCCGTCGCCAGCGGCATGCTCGCCTCGACCTGCCTGGCGGTGTTGTTCGTGCCGGCGTTTTTTGTGGTGCTGCAAAAGTTTGCCGAGCGGAAGAAAGGCGACAAGTAATGAACCAGAGCGGCCCAAGTGCATCTCGATCTTGGAAAAGTAACGAATTGGCGAAGCGTTCTCCCTCACCCATGCCCTCTCCCGCTGGGAGAGGGAGAATCGCCCTCCGGGATTGGAGAAGTCGTAAACCGGCGAAAGTTCAAACGACTCTGGACAGAATCGAGACGGACGAATGCTGTCCCCTCTCCCAGCGGGAGAGGGTTAGGGTGAGGGAGAGCGGCTGTCTTGAAATGTCGCGCCCCAATCCACAACACCGCCGCTTTGCCGCTTGGTACTTGGCGTTCGGTGTTTGGCATTTCAACGCCTGTCCGTTCCGCTCTGGCTGAACTTCCGCCGCATGTTCGCCAAATTCTTCATTGAACGCCCGGTGCTCGCGAACGTCATCGCGTGCGTCATCATGTTGCTGGGCGCGGTGGCCATCTTCAACCTGCCCGTGGCCCAATACCCGCCCATCACGCCGCCCACCATCCAGGTCACGGCGAATTATCCCGGAGCGAACGCCCGGACGCTGGTCGAAACGGTGGCCCTGCCCGTCGAACAACAGGTCAACGGCGTCGAGGACATGCTCTACATGCAGTCCACCTGCACATCGGACGGGCGCTACACCCTCACCGTCACGTTCAAGGTCGGCACGGACCTCGACTTCGCGCAGGTCCTCGTGCAGAACCGCGTTTCCGCGGCGCTGGCGCAGTTGCCGCAAGCGGTCCAGCAACAGGGCGTCGTGACCAAAAAGAAATCCACCGCCATCCTCCAAATCATCACGCTCACGTCGCCAAATGACGATTACGACGCGTTGTTCCTGAGCAATTTCGCGACGCTTCAGTTGCACGACCGGCTGGTCCGGCTGCCGGGCGTTTCGGACGTGAACGTCTTTGGCATCGGCCAATACAGTATGCGCCTCTGGCTGGACCCGCAGCAAATGCTCCAACGTTCGTTGATGCCGGGCGATGTCATCGCCGCCGTTCAGCAACAAAACGCCTTCGTGGCCGCGGGGCAGATCAACATGCCGCCCGCGGCCGGGGGGGAAGAGTTTCAAATCACGCTGGATGTGCGCGGCAACCTCTCGACGGTCGAGGAATTCGAGAACATCATCGTGAATTTTAACCCGGCGAACGGCGGACAAATCACGCGCCTGCGCGACATCGGCCGCGTGGAACTCGGCGCGCAAACTTACAGCCAGTTCTTCAAGATGGATGGCCAGGTCGCGGGCGGCATCGCTGTTTATCAGTTGCCCGAGGCCAACGCGCTCGACACCGCCAAACGGGTGCGGGAGGCGATGGCCCAATACGCGAAGGATTTTCCCAAGGGTCTGACTTACACCATCCCGTTCGACACGACGGTCTTTGTCAGCGCGTCGGTCAACGAGGTTTATCACACGCTGTTCGAGGCGGGGTTGCTGGTGCTCGTGGTTATCGTCGTATTTCTTCAGGACTGGCGCGCGACGCTCGTGCCCGCGACGACTGTTCCGGTCACGATCATCGGCGCCTTCGCTGCCATGGCGGCCATGGGTTTCACCGTCAACCTGCTCACGCTCTTCGCCGTCGTTCTGGCCATCGGCATCGTGGTGGACGACGCCATCGTCGTCGTGGAGGGCGCTGTTCAACATCTGGAACGCGGCAAGACACCCAAACAGGCGAGCATTGATGCCATGCGCGAATTGATGGGGCCGATCATTGGCGTGACGCTCGTGCTGATGTCGGTCTTCCTGCCGCCGGCGTTCATGCCGGGAATCACCGGGCAGATGTATCGGCAATTCGCGCTCGTCATCGCCGCCACCGCCCTGATCAGCGCCATCAACGCCGCCACGCTCAAACCCACGCAATGCGCGCTGTGGTTGCGCCCCCCCGATCGCGGCCGCCGCCGGAACTTTTTCTTCCGTGGTTTCAACGCGGTTTACGAGCGCGTCGAGACATTCTACGTCCGCCAGGTCGGGCGCATGGTGCAGCGCAGCGGACGGATGGTTGTCCTCGGCCTCGGCCTCATCGCGCTCGCGGGGTGGGGATTAACACGCGTTCCGACCGGGTTCATTCCCACCGAGGATCAGGGTTATGCGATGGTCACGGTGCAATTGCCGGACGGCGCTGCGCTTGAACGCACCGAGGGCGTCATGGATGAACTGGCGCGGATCTGCAAGGAAAACCCCGCCGTGGAACGGACCATTGCCATCGGCGGCATTTCCCCGCTGGACGGCAACGCGTCGCTCGCCAACGCCGGCATCATTTATCTGATGTTCAAAGACTGGAGCCAACGCGCGAAAGGCGAGGACCTCCGCTCGATTTACAACCAGTTGTCCGCGCGGCTCGCGAATTTTCAGGGTGCGAAAACGATGGTGCTCGTGCCGCCCCCGATTCAGGGGCTGGGCCTCTCGGGCGGTTTCCAGATGCAGGTGGAACTGACCGATGGCGCGTACGATTTCACGCGGCTGCAAGCCGTCGCGGATGAAATCGTCGCGCACGCCCAAGCCAGCCCGGCCATCCGGATGGCATTGACGCCGTTACGCTCGACGGTGCCGCAGGTTGCCATCAACGTGGACCGCACCCGGGCGGAAACCCTGGGTTTGAAGGTCGGCGACGTTTACAACACGGTGCAAACTTATCTGGGCTCGAGCTACGTGAACCTGTTCACCCGGTTCGGCCACAACTACATGGTTTACGCGCAAGCCGACGCGCCCTTCCGGCTCCGGCCCGATAACTTGCGGAATTATTTCGTGCGCAGCCAGGGCGGCGAGATGATTCCGCTGAACACGGTCGCCGCCATCGAGCCCGCGCAGGGGCCGGCGGTGATCACGCTCTACAATCTGTTTCCTTCGGCGACCATCAACGGCGCGGCTCGTGACGGATACAGTTCCGGTCAGGCCCTGGCGACGATGGAGCGCATCGCCGCCAAAAATCTGCCCGGCGGCATGAGCTACGAGTGGACCGCGATGTCGTACCAGGAAAAACTCGTGGGCAGCTCGACCTATTTCATTTTTGCGCTGGCGATCCTGCTCGTCTATTTCGTGCTGGCCGGGCAATACGAAAGCTGGATCACGCCCGCCGCGGTGATTCTGGCCGTGCCGCTGGCGCTGCTCGGAACCGTCGCGGCGCTGCTGGCGCTCGGCGTGGCCAACAACCTTTACGTCCAGATCGGCCTCGTGCTGCTCATCGCGCTCTCGGCCAAGAACGCGATCCTCATCGTCGAACACGCCCGCGAAGGCCGCGCGGCGGGCAAGAGCATCGTGGATGCGACCATGGAAGCGTCGCGGGTGCGATTTCGCCCCATCCTGATGACCTCGTTCACGTTCATTCTCGGGGTTCTTCCGTTGCTGCTGGCCAGCGGCGCGGGTGCGAGCGCGCGCAAGTCGCTCGGTCTCGCCGTCGCCACTGGCATGTTGGCGTCCACCTGCCTGGCGGTGCTTTTCGTGCCGGCGTTTTTTGTGGTGTTGCAAAGCTGGGTGGAACGCCGCCGGACGATGCGGACGACTCACAAACCCGCGGCGACTGGGATTCGGGACGGCCGGATTTGAGATCGAACCCAGGTTCACTCTGTCCCCAACACTTTTTGACAGGGCTGGCGCTCCCCGGTACGCTCGCGGCCATGTTGTTCAGAACAGGCTGCCTGGCCGCGGCGATTCTGTGTTGCTCCCACGTCTCCAGCCGCGCCGATGCCGCAAAAGCGGTTGCGGCGCCGGGCGCCGAGCGAGCGAAAATCCGATGGCAGCATCCGGCGGGTTTGGTGACCGACGAAACCATCACCGAAATCAAAACCAAGCTCGCGACCCAGGCCTGGGCACGCAAGCTGTATGAAGGACGCCAGCGGAACTTGAAACCGTGGCTCGAAATATCCCCGGCGGATTTGCGGGCCGTCTTTCCGAAAAAGCGCGGCAACGTGTATCACAACTTCTCCTGTCCCCAGGACCGCTGCCGGCTGACGTTCGATCCTTTCAACGCCAGCGAATTCAAATGCCCGCTGTGTGGCAAGGTGTTTTCGCCGGAGACCGACGCCGGGGTTTATGCCGCCAAAGATCGCTATCACGCCACGATGTATGATGGCTGGATCTGCCTGTTTCATCTCGCCGCGACCGACGCCGTGACCGATTTGGGCGTGTTCAGCCGCATGGAGTCCGCCGATGCCGCGAAATACGCGAACCGGGCGATTGAGCTTTTGATGCTCTACGCGGACGTGATTGAAAAACTCGAGACGAAAGTTGATGCCAGCCCGCAAATGAACGTGCTGCTCACCTACCATCGCGAAGGCGACAACAAAATCCTGGACGATCTGGCCATCGGCTACGAACTGGTGCGCGACCGAATGACGCCGGAACAACGTTCGCGATTCGAGCGGGTGGTGTTGCAGCGGATGCTCGACGACCTGATGCTCGAACGCATTTACACCTACGACCACAACAACGTTTACCAGTGGCACCGCACGATCATTCAAACGGGGCTCGCGCTGGAGCGCGCGGACCTGATTGATTGGAGTTTTGGTTTCGGCAAATGGGACGCCGCCAGCGAGCCGGAGCATCGCAGCGTGCGCAGAATCCTGGCAACGCATTTTAAATCGGACGGCGCGTTTTGGGAGATGTGCTCCGGTTACCACTTGTATCCGTTGAGCGCGCTCTGCGAACTGGCGGTGGTGTCGCGCCATCTGTCGGAAATGGACCCCAGCCGGTTTCCCGCCGACCGCTACGATCTGACCGACGAAAAGAATCCGGGTTATCAGGTCATCCGAAATTCGCTGCACTGGTTCATGTCGCTCGCCCCGCCTGACCGGATCATGCCGACGATTGGCGATTCCATGTCGCCGCGCGCCGGCATGGCGGATTATTTCACGACGGCGGAAGCGGGGTATCGTTTTTACGGATTGAAGGCGGTGGGCGACTATCCGGAACTGCGCGCCGGCAAACGCACGTGGGCCGCGCTGCTCTACGGTTCGCCGCAAATCGTGGAATCACCCGAGCCTGGGACCAGTTCGCATTTGTCCAGCGGTTGGGTTTCCTTGCGCAACGAGTGGCAGGGCAATCGCGTGTGGGTGGGGCTTAATGCGCTCATTCCCGGCGGCGGCCATCAACACGCGGATCGTTTGGGCCTGCTCAGTTTTTCGCAAGGCCAGCTCCTCGCATTGGAAAAAGCCACGCCCTACAACGAAAGTATCACGCGCGTTCTCGGAACGTTGTCGCCGTCGCACAACACCGTCACGGTGGACTTGACGTCGCAAAAGCAGGGCGAGGCGTTGAAGGGAGATGAAATCCCCCAGGTCGCGTATTTCGTGACCAGTCCCATCGCACAGTATGCGGAAATTCATGGCGACCACATTTACCCGCAGACCCGGATGTATCGCCGGTCGGTGGCGTTGATCGAGGATTTCTACGTGGACTTTTTCCGCGTGGAAGGCGGGACGAACTTCGACTGGATGCTGCATCACGCCGGAACGCCAACCAGATTTTCCGTGCCGATGAGTGACGGCTCGTTCACGCCCGCAGACTGGTTAACCAACGGCAGCGGCCGGGTTCGCCAGGCCACGGTGGATGGAACGTGGGAAGCGACGTGGTCCGTGTCGAACGTGACTTCGCGCATTACGATGCTGGGCGCGAAGGGGACGGAGGTTTACGGTTTGGAAACGTATCCGCTCGACAACGCCATCATCACGTCGCGAAATCCGGCGTGCCAGACGATTTGTGTGCGGCGGCAGAACAACGGCGTGTTTCTGGCCGTTGGTGACGCGTGGAGCGAACGGCCCAACGTTCAAGCGGTTGTGGCCGGCGAAGGCGCACGAGGATTAAAAATCACATCGCGCTCGCACACCTACCATCTGCTCTTCGGAGCGGGTCGTGTGAGTTTTCCCGATGGTGTGAGCCTGGCGGGCGACGCAGCGTTTGCGGTGGTTCGCGACACCAACGCACTCATGCTGGTGCATGGCACGAAGCTGGACGCGGACACAGACCAGGAATCCTTCAATGCCACATTGGACAAACCCGCCTCGCTTTTTGCCGACTACGCAAACGGGAAGATCAGGCGTGAAATGTCCGCGGATATCCAATACGAAACTTACGGCGGTGTTGATCATCCGCGCCCGGCTCCGGATGCCCGGGTCAACCTCGGCACAAGGCTGCAGCATTTCGAAAAGTCGCCGAAATAAGATCCATTCTTCAAGCCTTGGGCCGGTCGTATTGCGGAATCTTGAGCCGTTCCCCGCCCTTGAGCGCCGACTTGTGCGCGACGATTCCCGGAATGGTCATGGCCAGCGCTTCGTGAATGTTCACCAGCGGCTCGCGGTCTTGGAGAATGGCGGTAATGAATTCATCGGTGAGGTTGCCATGCGAACCGCCGTGTCCGCCCTCGGGCATTCCCGGTGGCAAACCCGGTCGTGCCGTGTCGGGCAACTGCTCCTGCATCGCACCGCGATATTGCATCCCGTCCATCCAGCCGCGCTCGCCGAACACGCGGCCTGTTTCGTTGATGAGATCCTGCACCGACTTGCCCATGCACATACGCGAGCTGCCGCCTTCGCTGGTTTCGAACAGGGCAAATTCGTCGGTGAACCGGTTGTTATACTTGTTCGCTCCTTTCTGATACGCGTCCGATTTGCCTTTGAAACCGAGACTGGACACGGACGTGAATCGTTGACCCGTTACCCCGACGTAATACGCCGTGCTGTGCGTCGGATACCAGAGCGGCGGACTGCCCACACGCCAGTCTTTGTAGGACGCAATGGGTTTCGGGACGTAATGAAAATATTCTCCTTCGGAATACACGAGCCGCCCGAAGCCGCCCGCGCGGTAAATCTGCCGCATGGCGTGGTTGGCCGCGTGAAAGCAACTCGTCTCGGCCATCATGTACTTGAGGCCGGTCTTTTTTACCGTCGCCAAAAGTTTTTCGCCTTCCTCGATCGAACCCCACGTAGCGGGCACGGCGCACATGACGTGTTTGCCGTGTTTCAGAACCTCCATGCAGTGCCGCGCGTGGCTCGGTGCGTCGGTGGCCACGAACACCGCCTCGATGGCCGGGTCTTTCACCAACACTTCCAACGACTCATACGATTTGTCGCAACGGCAGGCTTTCATCAAGCCGTCGCGCCGGTCGGGAAACAAATCGCTCACGGCCACGATCTCGACATTGGGATGATCTTGAAAACCGAATGCGGCGCCGAATTTGCACACACCGTAACCAACAATGCCCACGCGCACCTTGCGGTCGGAAACCGGCTGCCAGGGTTTCCGGTTGGCTGCCACGTCTGCAGCCCGGAGTTGGCTGGCCAGGCTGCCGGCCAGCGCCGCGCCCAGCGAACCCCAGCCCAGGCTGGCGAGAAAATCGCGACGCGGTTGGGTGGCTACGGGAGCTGATTGACGGCGCGGCATCGGGCGAGTCGGTTTACGCATGGCCACAGCCTGCGAAGCGGGTGTTCCTGAAACAAGTGGAAATCGAACCGGCGCCCGGCTCGGAGTTGACTCCAAAATTCGGACAAATTTCCAAAACCAAGGCTCAAAACGGGGCGATTTCGGCGCGAAATGGTTTCCGAATGAGCTTGGGATTGGGCGTGAAGATTTTCGCCGGCGCGGCGTGGGTTTTGCTGAATTTGAGGGCGTGTACCTGGACTACTATGGCTTGAACGACCCGCCGTTCGACATCACCCCGAACCCGCGGTTTCTATTTTACAGCACGAAGCATCGCGAAGCCTTCAATCATCTGCTCTACGGCATCCGCGAACGCAAGGGCTTCGTGCAGCTCACGGGCGAAGTGGGCGCGGGCAAGACCACGCTGTGCCGCGCGATGCTCGACCAACTCGACAACAATTTCTCCACCGCCCTCATTCTCAATCCCGTGATGAGCCCGGATGAGTTGATGAAGGCCATCGCCGCCGAATTCGGCCTCAATGTCATTGACCACGACCGGCTCGAAACGCTGGCGGCCATCAATGATTTTCTCCTGCGCCAGGTTGAGTACGGCAAGGAATCGGTGCTGATCATTGACGAGGCACAGGACCTGACGGACGAGTTGCTCGAACAGGTCCGGCTGCTTTCGAATCTGGAAACCGACGACCGGAAGCTGTTGCAAATCGTGCTCATGGGCCAGCCGGAATTGCGCGACCGGTTGGACAACCCGAAGCTGAAGCAACTGCGCCAGCGTATCACGGTGCGTTATCACCTGTCGCCGTTGAGCCGTTTTGAGATGAGCAATTACATCCAGCACCGGCTGGAGGTCTCGGGCGCGAAGGGCGCGCCGCATTTCACGCAACCGGCCTTGTGGCGGGTGCATCGTTACAGCGGGGGCATTCCCCGGCTCGTGAACGCGGTCTGTGACAAAGCGCTGTTGGCTGGCTTCGTCAACCAAAGTGATCGCATTACTCACGGCCTGATCGGTCTGGCAATCCGGGAACTGGAAGGGGACATTCACGCATGAGCCTCATCAATGATGCGCTGAAGCGGGCCAAGCAAGCCCAACAGAAGGGCGCCGTGCCGTTGCCGGTAACGGCGCCGACCTCGGCCTTGCGCGCGGCCGAACCTGCGTATCGCCAGGAGCCCGGCACGGGCATCGTGCTGCCACTCGCGCTGGTCGTGCTCATGGCGGCGATCGGTTTGATCATCTGGCTGGTGATGTCCGCGCGAGTCCCCAGCCGGTCGCCCACGACGATCGTTCGCGCCCGGCCGGCCCCGGCGACTGCGGCGTCGCGCGTCAACGCGCAGCCCCAGCCGAAGGCAATGCCAATTGCGCCTGCCGCGCCGCCAACCGCGGTTGCTGTCGAACCATCCGCTTCACCCGCGACCAAAGTCGTTGATTCAACTGTGGCTTTGAACGCATCGGCGGCGAATGTTGCCGCTGCAGCAACAACCGTCGAAACGCAGTCGCCTCCCGGCCAGTCCGGCACGCTCTCCACTTTGTCCGCGCCGGCAACGGTCGGCAGCGGACCGCCACCGCCACCGGCGTTGCCGAAGTTGCAGGGCGTTTTCTATCGCCCCCAACGACCGGCAGCGCTGGTCAACGGCAAAATGGTTTTGATTGGCAGCACGGTGGGCGAACATCGCGTGCTGGCCATCGGCGAGCGAACCGTCACGATTGCGCGGGCCGGGCAGACGAACGTTTTGGAGATGCCGGAGTAGCCGTTTGCTGGCCGGGGACTCCGACGCCCCCAAGTTGCCCGCGCAGGTTCCGCCCGCCAGCCCAAGGCTTCGGCTTGCCGGGCGACGGCGCTTCAGCCACTCTTTCGCGCCATGTTTTTGCGCGACCAATTCGAAAAATCCCCCATCACCCCCCGCGTCCTGCCGTTCGTGGTTTTTCTGGTGTTGACGACCGGGCAGGACATGCTCGGCGCGGAGTATCGCTATTGGCTCTATCTGGCGAAGACGCTGGTAGGTGCGTGGATGATCTGGGAGATGCGCGAGTTCGTGACCGAGATGCGCTGGGCTTTCAGTTGGGAAGCGCTGCTGGTGGGCATTGGCGTTTTTGTGATTTGGGTGGCACTGGATCCGTTCGTGCCCAAGAATCATTTGTTCTTCCAACCCGGTGGCGGTGACTGGAATCCAAACACCCAGTTCGGCGCGGGTTCGGCGCTGGCTTGGATGTTCGTTGTGGTGCGCATCGTGGGTTCATCCATCGTGGTGCCGCCCCTGGAAGAGACCTTCTACCGGTCTTTTCTCTACCGTTACTTTGTGCGGATAGATTTCTTGAAGCTGCCGCTGAACCACCGGCATCCGTTGTCGTGGGTGGTGACGTCCGCGGTGTTTGGCCTGGTTCATTACGAATGGCTGGCCGGAATCCTTTGCGGACTGAGTTACCAGTGGCTCGTCTTGCGCAAGAATCGGCTGGGTGACGCGATGACGGCCCACGGCATCACGAATTTTCTGCTCGGCGTCTGGGTGGTGTGGAAAGGGGCTTGGGGGTTTTGGTGAAACGACATCGAACATTCGACGCTCAACACCCAACGTTCAACAACTTTCGCCCGAAGTGTGGCATCAGTGGACGTTGGTTGTTGACGGTTGAGTGTTCGGCTTGATGGTTTCCGTCATGTCGCCGTGCGTCATTTTTGAGGACGAGCATTTGCTGCTGGTCAACAAACCCGCTGGCTGGAACACCCATGCTCCGTCCCCGTATGCGGGCGAGGGCATTTACGACTGGCTCAAACACCGTGAACCGCGCTGGGCCAACCTCGCGATCATCCACCGGCTGGACAAGGAAACGAGCGGCGTGCTGGTGTTTGGGAAAACCCCGCTGGCGAATCGCTCTTTGACGGAGCAATTCACCGGGCGCGCGGTGCGCAAGAAATACCTGTTGCTGACCGACCGTGAACCGCGACAGCGCGAATGGGTGGTGACGTCGCGGATCATGCGGTCCGGAGATCGTTACGTGAGCGGAGATCAGGGCGAGCCGGCCGAAACGCGATTTCGCGTCCGTGCCCGGCAACCAACGGACGGCCAGGGGCAATGGTTGGAGGCCGAGCCGGTGACCGGTCGAACCCATCAGATTCGCGTCCACGCGGCAGAGCAGGGATTTCCAATTCTGGGCGATGAACTATACGGCGGGTCGCCGTTTCCCCGCGTTTGCCTGCACGCGCTGGACATTCGCTTCCGCCATCCGGCCACCGGCGAGGCCGTTAACTTCATTGCCCCTACCGATTTCATGGCGGAACCGCGCGAATCCCGGCGCCGGGCCGTGCTCGAACCGGAAACGACGGATGCGTTCCGGCTCGTCCACGGGGCCAGCGACGGCTGGCCGGGCTGGTATGTGGATCGGCTCGGGCGCTACCTGTTGTCGCAGTCAGAGGCGGAACTGACCGAAGCCCAACGCCGGCGGCTCGCGGCATTCCCGGGCGTCAATGCCGCGTATCACAAGCGGCTTAACCGACAGGTGCAAAGAAGTCACGCGGCGGAAAGTTCGCCCCGGCTGATTTCTGGCGACGTAGCGCCCGCGCGCTTCACGGTGCGCGAGAACGGCCTGCAGTTTGAACTGGGTTTCAACGAGGGTTATTCGGTGGGCTTGTTCCTCGATCAACGTGACAACCGCCGTCGTTTCCTGACGGGTCACGTGGCGGCTGGTTTCAGTTTGCCGCCGAGGGATGCCCGGCCGGAGCTGCTCAACACCTTCGCCTACACTTGCGGGTTTTCGGTCTGCGCCGCCTTGCGCGGAGCCCGAACCACCAACCTCGACCTCTCGAAGCGGTATCTCGAATGGGGCAAGCGCAACTTCGAGTTGAACGGGCTGAAACCTGCGGAGCACGATTTCATTTACGGAGATGCCTTCGACTGGCTTGGCCGCCTGGCCAGGAAACGGCGTGCTTTCGACGTCGTGATCCTTGACCCGCCAACTTTTTCGCAATCCAAGTCCGGCGGTGTGTTTCGCGCGGAGAAGGACTATGGCAAGCTGGTCAAGGCGTGTTTGGCCGTGCTGAAGCAAGGGGGCGTTCTCTTCGCTTCCACCAATGCTGCCACCTGGCCGCCCGAGGATTTTCTGGGCCGCCTTGACCGGGCGATTCGCGAGGCGAACCGAATAATCGTCCGGCAGCATTATGTGCCTCAACCTCCGGACTTTCCGGTCAGCCGGGATGAACGGGCGTATTTGAAAACGGTCTGGCTGCAACTCGGACAGGGTGCGCAAACAACGGCAAGGAAACTGATTTCGCTGAAAACGAGGACTTGACCCGCAACAATCGCTCCGCTAGTTTCACCGTCGATGTCAATGAACATTCGACAAGCAGCCGTAAGACTGGTAGTCGTCGTAAACGACGGCGCCGTTGGCTTTTGTCGGATTTGAAGCTCGATTTGACAAAAACCCACGGCTGGCAACGGTCGTGGGTTTTTTGTTTGCCCCTGCCGCCCAGCGACAACCGAAAGAAAGTATGACCAAGACAACTGCAAGTGCCGGAACGAAAAAGAAAACCGCACCCGCCAAACCACGCGCCGAAGTCGGCTCGGCGATGTTCGGGTGTGACATCCTCGTCGCAGCCCTCGAACGCGAAGGGGTGGAGGTGATCTTTGCCTACCCGGGCGGCGCGAGCATGGAGATTCACCAGTCCCTCACGAAATCGAAGATCCGCACCATTCTGCCGCGCCACGAGCAGGGCGGGAGTTTCGCGGCGGAAGGTTACGCCCGCGCCACGGGCAAGGCCGGCGTGTGCATGGCCACCAGCGGGCCGGGCGCAACCAACCTGGTCACGGCCATTGCCGATGCCTACATGGATTCCTGCCCGCTGATCGCGATTACCGGCCAGGTGAACCAGAACATGATCGGGCGCGGCGCCTTTCAGGAGACGGATATCATTGGGGTTACGCTGCCCATCGTGAAGCACAGCTATCTGGTCACGGACGTGAACGACATTCCGCGCATCGTGAAGGAGGCATTCTACATCGCGCAGACCGGCCGGCCGGGGCCGGTGGTGATTGATCTGCCCAAGAACGTTCAGCAGGCCAAGGCGCAGCCTGTCTGGCCAACGGCTGAACAAATCAAGCGGGCTTTGCGGGGCTACCATCAACCGGACCTTCGTGCCGATGAACTCGCGTTGAATGAAATCATGGGCTTGATCGAGAAAGCCCAGCGACCGGTCCTTTACTGTGGCGGCGGCATCATCACCAGCAATGCGGCAGCGGAACTTAAGAAGTTCGCCGAGGCCACGAATATTCCGGTGACCACGACGCTCATGGGCATAGGCGGGTTTCCTGAAACCCATCCGCTCTCGTTGCGCTGGCTGGGCATGCACGGCGCGGCGTTCGCGAATTGGGCTGTGAATGGCGAATACGAGAAGCGCAAGACCTTCAACGATCCCCTGGTGAAGTTGAAGGACGGTGCGGACTTGTTGCTCGCCTTCGGGGTGCGTTTCGACGACCGGGTGACCGGCAAGTTCGAGGAATTCTGCAAGCACGGCACGATCGTGCATGTGGACATTGACGCATCCGAGTTAAATAAGAATCGCAAGGCGCATCTCCCTGTGGTGGGTGACATCAAGGATGCGCTCACCCGCCTTAACGCGATGATCGCCAAGCGGCCACTCACCAAGAAACACACCGCGTGGCTCGAACAGATCGCCGAGTGGAAGCAGAAAGCGCCGTTTGCCTACGGAGTCACGCCGGAAATCGCCAACAGCGATCACATGAAGGACCACCTTACGAACCACGAGGACCAGGTCATCCTCCAACAGATGGTCGTGGAGGCGCTTTACGACCTGACCAAGGGCGACGCGTACATCACCACGGGTGTCGGCCAGCATCAAATGTGGGCCGGTCAGTGGTACAAGTATAAGTTCCCGCGGCAGTTTATCACCAGCGCCGGTCTCGGCTCGATGGGCTTTGGTTATCCAGCCGCGCTTGGGATCAAAGTCGCGCACCCGGACAAGCAGGTCATTGACATTGATGGCGACGGCTCCTTCCTGATGAACATTCAGGAACTGGCCACCGCGCACGTCGAAAAGATCGCCGCGAAGGCCATCATCCTGAACAACCAGCATCTCGGCATGGTGGTACAGTGGGAAGACAACTTTTACGCCGGCAACCGCGGGCATACCTATCTCGGCAACCCGGACGAGCGGGCGCAGGTTTATCCCGACTACGTGCGCGTCTGTAATTCCTTTAACGTGAAGTGCGAACGCGTCATGTATAAGAAGGATTTGCGCGCCGCCATCCAGCGGATGCTCGAGGCCGACGAACCCTACGTGCTCGATGTGATCGTGCCCTACACCACGCACGTGATCCCGTTCATCCCGGCGGGCCGGACGGTGGCGGACATGATCTGGAAGGCATAGCCGCGCGGACTGAACCAATTCAGCAGCCGGGCACAATTGCTTGTCGCCCGGCGTTTTTTTTGCCAGCGTGGTGACCATGCTAAAGTTATACCTCGGCCTGTGTCTCGTCGTGTCGTTATCGGCGATGGGCGCGGAGTGCGTTTTTGATTTTCGGGACGTGCCGGAGAACAAGCTGCCGCCGGGCTTTCGCAGCGTTGTGGCGGGCGAAGGCAAGCCCGGCGATTGGCGGGTCATCATGGACGAAGTGCCGCCGTTGCTCGCGCCGCTTACCGACAAAGCGCCGGTAGTGACCAAGCGCGCCGTGCTCGCGCAACTCAGCGAGGACCCGACCGATGAGCACTTTCCCATGCTCGTATTTGATGGTGAAAGTTTCACGGATTTTACGCTAACGACGCGGTTCAAACTCGTCAGCGGCAAGGTGGAGCAGATGGCGGGCATCGCCTTCCGGTATCAGGACGAACGGAATTTCTACGTCATTCGGGCCAGCGGCTTGGGGAAGAATCTCCGTTTCTACAAGGTGGTTGGGGGCCAGCGCAGCGTGCCCATCGGTCCGCAAGTGGACATCCCGCAAGGCGTCTGGCTGGATTTGAAAATCGAGTGCCGTGGCAACCAGGTCCGGTGCTGGGTCAACGACAAGGAGGCCATCCCGACCCTGTCCGACGCCAGCTTCTCGGCTGGCAAGATCGCTTTCTGGACCAAGTCCGACTCGGTCAGCTATTTCACCGAAACAAAGCTGATCTACACTCCGCGCGAGCCGTTGGCCCAGGCGCTGGTGCGGGATGCGCTTGGCAGCAATCCCCGGCTGCGAGGGTTGAAGATCTACATGCTGGACGAACAGGGCGAGCCAAAGGTGGTGGCCAGCAAGGCGCCCGGTGAAATCGGAACCGCCGGTGGCAAAAGTGAAAAGGCCACGATCACCAAAGGGGACATTTATTACGGCAAGGATCGGAAGGTGGTTACGGTCATGATGCCGTTGCGCGACCGCAACGGGGAACCGATCGCCGCCGTGCGGTTGTTCATGGAATCCTTCGCCGGTCAGACGGAGCAAAGCGCGCTGGCGCGGGCCAGACCCATTGTCAAGGATATGCAGGCGCGCGTGCAAACACGGGACAGCTTGACGCAATAGATCGCGGGTTGGCTTACGTTGCGGATCCGCTTTCGCCCGGTCCGCCGCGTGCCGCGTCAGAAATTGACTCCCACCAGCGACCGGATTTGCAGTTCATTGTTGTCCACCCCCGTCGCGGGGTCGGTGTCGTAAAGGTCCAGAAGGGACAGTTTAAGCGAGACATTTTGCAGCAGGGCAAAGGTCAGGTTGGCTTCGACCCGGGCGCGATACTGCTCGAGCTTCTCCGCGTTGGGAAAAAACTCGACCCGTTCATCAAAGGTCAATTTCGGCGTGATTTTCCAAGTGACATCCTCGGCCAGCCGGAAGTAGAAGCTCTCCACGTCGCCGCCGGCTGAGCGTCGCTGCTCCTGATAGTTCATGCCTGTCTCGACGTTCCCGACGAATTTGGGTGTGGTGA
The DNA here is from genome assembly GCA_964458575.1 of uncultured Bifidobacteriaceae bacterium. Taxonomy (GTDB): domain Bacteria; phylum Verrucomicrobiota; class Verrucomicrobiia; order Limisphaerales; family JADLHS01; genus CAYWMD01. The sequence goes on from CAYWMD010000044.1 coordinate 46,770, forward strand.
ACAAATGATAGCCAAAGCCCGGGCCGGCTTCGTATTGAAAGTCAATCTTGCGGATGTTGTCGTAGCCCGCACCGACCAGGTTATAAATGAAAAGGCGTTCCCCGATGTCGAAATCCGTTTTGACCGTGCCGTACATGCGATCCGCCGACTTCACGCCCTCGGTTTCCCCGTAATCCACGGCATAATCAATGATGCTCCGTAAAAACTTTTTGGGATTGGACTTGTACGGTCTGGCGTAGGTCAGTTGCAACCGGCCGGTGTAAAGCTGGTGATCGTTCGCGCCGAACAGCGTGTCGGTGCCGAAGTTGACGTTGATCTTCCAAAGTCTTGGCTGCGGCGCTTTGGGGGGAGGTTTTGGCGTCTCAATTGGTGGAGAGGGTTTGGCCGCAGCCACGGCGTTCGTTTTGGCGGCGGTTGCCGGCGGCGGAGACGGCACAGCCGGGGGAGGCGTTGCTGGTTTCTGCTCCGCAACCGCGGTCGTCGGGGCGGTTGTGGCGGGTGGTGACGTGGGGGCTTGGGTCGCTGCCGTTTCGGGTGCGGTGGCGGTGGGCGTTTGGTCGGCTACGGCTGCTGCCGGCGCGGCGTTGGTGACTGGTTCGCGTTGCACGATGGCTGACACGGGCACGGCGAGTTCCTTGATCCAGGTGGTGCTGATCCGGACACTGTTTGTGTCCTCGGACAGGATGGTGCCGGCGACGCGGTCACCGTTGCGCAGGTGCAAGATGATGGTTTCGCACCGCGCGACCTGCGAGCCACAAACCAACCAGGCGGCGATCCCAAAGATGAGCAGACCCGTCCGTTCAGGATTTCGGAGCTTCAACTTCATCCTCGGTCTTTTTCGGTGCCGGCAGATCACTGACGGTGGGTCGCCGCACGCCCCCGACGACGGCCAATTTGCCGTCCTTGTCCGCCTGCAAGCGGGGACGGGCGCCGACGTAATCGTATGTCTGGCGGACGATGAGGTCGCCGTCAGGGTTGATGACGACGTAGCTGAACGTGTGAGCGCCGTCCTGGTAGAGCAGGTGCAGATTGGTGGTCTGATCCAGTTGCGGTTCGGGCCGGCTGAAACCCACCATCGGGCCGACGAGCACCATCTTGATCAATCTTGCCTCCGATTCGTCGGTCAGCCGCAGGTAAAGCCGCATGCGCTTCTTCGGATCGTTGCCCTGTTGCAGCGTGTACCGTCGGACTTCAGGAGCGCGGTTGGTGTCGCCGGGCCGCATCGGCACTCCGAAATCCTGCGTCCACAACTTCGAGCCGGCGATGATGCTAAAGCGTTTGGGATCGCTGGAAATCTGGCCGTTCCACTCCTGGATGCGGACGGTGGCGACGATGCTGTAACGACCGGGTTGCGTGAGGCCGAAGTAGGGCGCCAAATCCACCCGGCGGGTGGCGACCATGGAGGAACCCAGTTCAAACTCGCCCAGGACGGGCGGCGGCCCGATCTGGCTGACCACGAATTCGTCGAGCGATTCCACCGAAAACGTCAGCCAATCGGCTTGTCCCCCCAGATGCAGCGTCTGGCCGGAATGATTCCGGATCTTGACCGCCGCGGTCAGTTTTTCACCGGGCAGAAACTGCTCCTGATCGAGTGTGACCTCGACCGACACCTGCGCCGACAGATGCAGCAGCGGCGCCAGGAGCAGACCCAAGGCAAAGTTAAAGGTCTTCATGTATCCAACTGTAAGTGGGTTTGCCATTGAGACAAGCCGGAAAACCCGTTGCGAAATGGACGCGGGTCAACCTGCACCTATTCAGGGACAGCAAGGTCTGAGACCAGGTTCAACAGCCACCGGGTTCGGGGCGGGTCGGAGGTCAAAGCCTCACAACCGAACGGCGCTCAGGCGGGCTGCGGCTTTGGCTTTCCGTCCGGGTCCAGTTTGCGCCGGACCTGCTCCAGCGCCGTCGCCGGTGAAATGGCCTTGAGACATTCCATGGGCTGCGGCCAGGCACAGCGCGAGTCCAAGCACGGCGCACATGGCAAGGGGTGTTGGATGACCTCGTCCAGCCGGCCGTAAGGTCCGGTCCGCCGCGGTTCGGTCGGACCAAACAGAGCCACGACCGGTTTATTCAGCGCCACGGCGGCGTGCATGGGGCCGGTATCGTTGGTCACCATCAGGTGGGACAGACGCAGCCATTCGACCATTTCGGGCAGCGAAGTCTGCCCGGCCAGATTCAGGCAACGTTCGGGGACGGTACGCAAAATCGCCTCGCCCAGCGGCCGGTCGTCGGCCCCGCCGAGAATGGCAAAGCGCACGTCGGCATATTGCGCGGCAATCTGCCGCGCCAACTCGGCAAAGGATTCGATGGGCCAACGTTTGTTCGTCCAGCGGGCGCCGGGTTGCAAGGCCACCCAGCGGAATCCCCGTGTTTCCCATTTCGCGTGGAGTGCAGCCCGGACCGCGGGCCGTTCGGGCAACCAGGTGAAGTTGCGGTCCGCCGGCACGCCCAGCCGGGGCAGCACGGCCAGATACCAGTCCACCGCATGGGTGTGAAACGAGGCGCGCGGCACGACGATGTCGTAATAACCCCGCGCGCCTTCGCGCGGTTCATCGAGGCCGGCGAGCAATCCTCCGTTGGCCAGCCAGGCGAATGCGCCCGTGCGGGCGAGGCATTGCAGGTCAATCACCCAGTCGTATTTTTGTGCGCGCAGCCATCGGATGCTGCGAAACATTTCCGGCCAGTAAACCACTTTGCCCCAGCGCCGCCGCTCAAATCGCACCACACCAGCCAAATCCGGATCGCCTTCCAGCAACGCTGCGAGTGCGGAATCAATCCACCAGTGAATTTCGCTCCCGGGCAGATGCCGCTTGAGCAGTCGCAGCACCGGCAACGCCTGAATCACGTCGCCAAGCGAACTGGGTTTGAGGATGAGAATCTTCAAGGACGGCTGCGTCTCTTAATCTTATTCTTAATCCCATCGCTCGCAGGCAGATTAAGATTAAGATTAAGAACCGGAAACTATCTGCCGTAAGCCAATCGTTCCGCCAGCCGTTCCGGCAGGCCGGCCGCCAGGATCTTCTTCTGCGCCTTCGCGATGTCGTAATCCAGCCGGCGCAGTTCGATCGTGCCTTCGTAAACATCATAAACGACGTAAGCCGCCTTCGGATTGTTGTCGCGCGGCTGGCCCACGGCGCCGACGTTGACGAAATATTTTTTGCCCGCGTCCACCTTGAATTTCGAGTAGGTGCCGCCGCGCACCATGGTGTCGCGCATGAACGCCACCGGCACGTGCGTGTGGCCAAAAAAGCAAATGGCCGTATTCTGGTAGGTGAAACTCGCCGCGGCCGCGAGCTTGTCGAACACATAGCCCCACCGTTGCGGCGCGTCCAGCGTGGCGTGGACGATGGTGAAACTGGTGACCATGCGCTGGTATTTGAGGTCGCGCAACCAGGCGCGGTCTTCGTCGGTCAGTTGCTTGCGCGTCCAATCCACGGCGGCGGCGGCGGCGGGATTGAATCCATCCAGCGGGCCGTCCGTGGAGCAATATTCATCGTGGTTGCCCTTGACCACCGGGATGTTCATCTCCCGGACAATGTCCAGGCATTCCTTCGGGTTGGCGTTGTAACCCACCACGTCGCCCAGGCAGGCATAGTGGGTGCACTTCTGCTGCTTGATGTCTTCCAACACCACCTGAAACGCCTCCAGGTTGGCGTGAATATCCGCTATAATTGCAAATCTCATCTATCGCGAAATCTCGAACCCGCGCCACTCACCGTGTGCTTCGCTCCACTCCACCTGCTCGTCGCGGATGAAATGCGCGAGACCCTCATCCCGGATCGCCTGGCGGAAGGCATTCAATTCGGCCCGCTCGCCCTCGGCCATCAGTTCCACGCGGCCATCGGTCAGGTTGCGCACGACGCCGGTTAGTTCAAAACCGCTCGCCACCGATTTGACGGTGTAGCGAAATCCAACGCCCTGCACCGTGCCCGAATACAAAACGCGGATCCGGCCGCGGGTGCTGGTCGTGGTCGTCGTGGTATCGGACCTTTCCGGCATGGCGGAATGAAGCCAAAAATTGCCGGTCAAAGCAATGCTTTTTCGGAGCTAGCCTCCGAATCCTCGAAAAACCGCGGAAGCCGATTTCCTCCGGAAGCTGCCCGCGGGCTTTATCCGGTGAAAGTTGCCGCTTCCGTGGCAACACGCCGCGTTTCGCCCGAACCTCAACTGTCCCGGCGTTTCTGCGCCCGGCGCTTCGCTTCGAGCAGACGGCTCGTGGTGGTTGTGGGCTTCTCGGCTGGTTTTCCTTCTGCCTTTGGCGGGGCCTCGGCCGGTGCCGCTGGCTCATGCGGAGTCTGGCCGGGCAATTCGATCACCGCGCCCGGCTGTTGTGGTCGGAAAAGCTCCTCCCGTCTGTCCTCGCCGGCGCCCGTTCGGGTCGAGCGGACCTGTTCCCGCCGCGCCAGCAAGGTCGCGAGCGATTCCTCGGCCTCGGCGGTGCGCGGCGTTCCTTTCCAGAAGAAAATCCATTTGTGGAGGGTGCGCGTGGCCTTGTTCCACTCCTCGCGATCAATTTGAATCCGGCGCACGCCCACGTCCAAAACGAACAAAACCACGGCCAGTTTCAGCAGCAACTCCCAAAGATCGCGCGGCTGATGCGTTTTCACCCGATCATGCAGGAACGGATTGTGGTCCGAAATGGTCGGGTCCAGCATCTTGCCGCCGCCCGCTTCGGCCATGCGTTTGAGCAGATTCACGTTGGGTTCGCCCGCCGCAAATTCCGGCGAATAATTCACGCTCGCGCCCACCACCTGGCCGGCGACCGCTTTGCCCCCCTCCATCTCCAGGAGGTTCAGCAGATACGAACCGACTTCCTTCGTCGGAAATTTCGCCTCGTAATGTCCCGGCCCGGTTTGTTCCAGACGCACGTTGAGTTTTTCACCTTTCGGACTGACCACCGCCGCCTGCAAACTGAGGAAGTTCCGGTAGTTGCCCTTTTCATCCAATGCCTCGACGCTGATCACACCCTCGCCCTTGTCCACCGAAACCTCGGACGTGAAATCCGCATTCTCGATGCGTCGCAGACTCCACTGCGCGATCTGCGACCAGAACTGGCGATAGCGCTGCCAGCCCATCCAATTCTTTGCCCACTTCGGTCGTGCATCCGACGTGAACGCCACGGCGCGGCCCAGGCCGTATTGCCAATGCGCCAGCAACGGATCGCCCTTGGTCGTCCACAGCGGCGTTTCCGCGCGCGGTTTTTGTGTCGTGGCCACGTAGCCAAGCAGGTTTGGATATTCCTCCGCTGCAATGCCGCGGATCACTTCGCTCGCTGATTTCAACTGCGGCTTGAATGGCTCTTCGTAAATCGCCGACTTCAAAATCACCGCAGTTTCTTTGATAAAAATCTGCGGCAACATGGACGGCGACGTGACGTTGTAAAACCGCCCGCGCCCATGCTCCTCGGACATCCAGATCATCGTCTCCGGTCCAACATGGCCCGCGATGAGCACCGCGCTGACGGTGATGCGGTCGGCCACAATCTGCTGCATCAGTTTGAGCGAAGGTGCGGCGGGGTCGCCGTCACTGAACACGATGATGTGTTTCAAATTGGCGGCGGATTTTTTCAACGCGCCGTGCGCCTGTTCGAGCACACCCTGAAACGTCCCGAGGTCGCCTTGATTCATGCCGGCGATGGCGCGGCCCGCTTCTTTTTGGTCGCCGACTCTTTGCAGCGGATAAAGCCACTTGTCCGTGCCGTCCCACAAAACCACGCCTAGTTCGTCCTCTGGCCCAAGCGCACCCAGCACGCCAAACGCGCAATCGCGTGCGACCTGATTTCCGTTGGCAAACTCCATCCCGTGCATCACGAGCACCACTGCGCCGCGGGGCAAAACTTTTTTGCTGTCCAGTTCCATGCTCACCGGCAGCGTCGTCTCCAGCGGCGTGTTGCGGTAACCGCCGGCCGCGTAGGTTTGATCGCCGCCCACGCACACGAGACCCACGCCAAAATCCCGCACCGCGCTTTCCAGCAATGCCATCGTGTCGCGACCCAGGTCGCCCGCCGAAAGATTGCTGATGAAAATCGCGTCGTAGCTGTCCATCTCGGCGAGCGAATTCGGCAAATTGTTCAACCCGCCGAGCTTGATTTCCAGCCGGGCGGATTGCAGGGCGGCGGCGAGCGGCTGGTCCTGTTCGGGATCGGACGATATGACCAATACGCGCGGCTCGCCCTTCACGCTGGCGAAACTGGCGGCGCGATTGTTCTGCGGTACCGGATCGCCGATGGCATCCACGCGCACATCGTAATTGTAAAACCCCGCCTCGGGCAGGGCCTGCGGGAACGTGAAAAGGTTCTTTCCCGCCTCGAGCTGCACCTTTTGTTCGCCCAGGAACTGTTCATTGCGATACAACCGCACCACTGCGGATTGCGGGCGGTCGGATTGAACGAAGATTTTCGCTTCGAACGGCTGGCCTTTCTTGAGCTTGGCCGGCACCTGGACCTTTTGCACAAAAACATCGTTGCCGCGGGTCACACCCATCGGCACCACGTCAACCGTCGCGCCCTGCGAACGCGCGCCGGCCACGGCGGCCATCGCGTCGCCGATGTTTTCGTTGCCATCGGACATGAGCACGATCCGTTTCTGACCCGTCTCTGGAAACGCCGCCGTGGCCAGGCGGATGGCGGATGCGAGGTCCGAGCGTTGTGTGTCCACGACCGCGTAGATTTCCTTTAGCTCCAGTTTCTCATTCGGCAACCGGTCAATGCTCGCGTCCGTGCCGAAGACAATCACCCCCGCCTTGTCGGCCGATTTCTTCTGCCCCGCCATCCGGTTGACCAGCAATTTCGCCGCGTCTTGCTGCGGCGACGGTACGCTGTCCGAACGGTCGAGCACGAAAAACGCGTTCATCCCTTCGATCGGCAGCAGCCATTGCAGGCCCGCGATGGCAAAGACGACCAGCAACGTCACGACAACGCGGATCACCAGCGCCAGCCACTTGCGCCAGGGCGCCAGTTGCGCTTCGGTGCGCCAGCCCAGCCAAAATACCCACGCCAGCGCCGGCAACAGTGCAAAAAGCCAGTATGGATGGGTGAATTGCATTTTAATTCGCAGCCGCCGAAGTGGGGCGGTGGTTCCTGTTGTTCGCTTGGGCGATTCGCCTCGTTGCCCCGGCGGCTACTGAAGATTGGCGCACCAGTTTCTGCACCCGATGATTCAGCGCATCCGCCACATAAAGATTCCCCTGCAAATCCAGCGCGATGCTCCACGGATTGCTGAATTTGCCCGGTTCGACCCCCGGCCCGCCGATGATTTCAATGGGCTGGCAGTTTGGATCGAAGACTTGAATCCGGCTGTTGCCAAATTCGCAGACAAACTGGTAACCGCGCGCGTCCACGGCGATGTCGTAGGGATAGCTCAGCTCGCCCAGGCGCGACCCGGCCGTGCCATACTGGCGGATGAATTTTCCGTCCGGCGAAAAAATTTGAATCCGGTGGTTGCAGGAATCCGCCACATACAACCGATCTTGCGCATCCACGCAAATACCCTCAGCCCGGTTAAACTCGCCCGGCCCCGTGCCCGGCTTGCCAATGACGCCAATCAGTCGTGGCGCATCCGCTGGCTGTTCCCCTCTCCTGTTGGACGGGAGAGGGGTCAGGGGTGAGGGCATTTCGGCTAACCTTTGATCTCCGACCTCTGACTGCTGAGAGCCAAAGCGCTGCACCCGCTCCGCGCCCATGTATTCGCTGATGAAGAATTCGTGGCGCGAGTTTTCGGCAAAGGACCGCGGCAGGATGAAACAACCTTCGTTGGTCCCCGTGCACCCCCATTGCCGCACCAGCCGGCCCTCCGGCGTAAAATGGTTCACGCGCTGATAATGCGGCTCGACGATGACGATGTTCCCGTCGTGATCCCGCCCCATGCCTTTGGGCTTGCCCTTGGCGGTTTCCGGGAAAAGCCATTCGAGCAGGAATTTTCCCGTCGGCGAGAATTTCTGCACGCGCCCCGTGGTGTCCACCGCATAAACGTTGCCCTGGAGGTCCGTGGCCACGGATCGTGGCTTGTTGAATTCACCGATCCCCACCCCGCGCGAGCCGATCACCAGCGCGCGCGCGAAGAATTTGCTCGGCAAGGTGGCTTCATTCTTGGATGGACCTGGCGAACAGCCGGTGATGACCGCAACCACTATGCCCGTAGCTGCGCTCGTGAGCGCGCGGCCAACTTTTCCCGATGTGAATGAGTTAATAAATTGCCGCGTTCTCACGAACGCAGCCACGAAAACCAGCGGCAGCACTGCCACTCCCAGCAGCACCAGACACAGCGCATTCACCTGCGCCGCGTAGCCGTAATGCAGCAGGTTGAAAATCTTGAGCGCCAGCGTCTCGCCGCCGGGCGGTTGCACCAACACGATGGATTCCACATCCCACAGGCACAGCAGATAAACCACATACCAGGCGGCGAACATCTGCGGCGCGATCTGCGGCCACACCGCGAATCGGAACACCTGCCACCGCGTTGCTCCCTCCAGCCGCGCCGCATCAACCAGGTCCGCGTCCACACTTGCCATTGCATGCCGCGCCGCCGTCCAGGCCAGCGCGAAATACCGGATTACCAGCGCGAGCAGACAAATGCCCATGCTTTGGTAGAACACGTCCAACACCGGGCGGTTGAAAATCTTGATCAACATGATCCCGATCAACACGCCCGGGATGAAGAACGGCAGCCACAACACCGTAGCGCAGACGGATAGTCTGCTGTATCGCCGACTGGCGGTCGGCCCGCAGATTGCCAGCCGGCGACACGGCAGATTGCCAATCTGCGCTACGGCAACCACCACGGTCGCCGCCAACGCGGCAAACCAGAACGAATTCCAGATCGTCCCCGTGCTCGCCTCCACGGCGCCGGAAAGTTCCGTCCAGGTCCGACGCGCGCAGCCGATTTGCGACAAGGGCAGGGCAACCGCCAGCAAGCACAGCATCACCGCGATCAATCCGCCGGCAGCCTGCCAGCGCAAACCCAGTTGCCGACGGAACACGCGGGCCGGCACGTTGCCCTGGATTCGCGGCCAGTTCACGCCCCGACGGGTAGCCCAAACCAACAAAAGCACCGGGGCGATCAACAACGGCACGCTCAATTGCAGCGCGCCCGCCGTGTCGAATTGCGTGTTGAAGCGCACCCACATCTCGTCCGGCAGGACCTTCGTTTGCAGAATCGCGGGCACGGCGAAGTTGTTGAGGGCCAGCACGAATGTCAGCACCGCCGCCAGCGCCAGTTCACCCCGCGCCACCGGCAACAACAGCCAGCGCAGCAGTGCGAAGCCGGTCATTGCCGGCTCGACCTCGAATTGGGGCGCTTCGAGCCGCTGCCACGCTGCCAACACGGCCAGCAGCGTGATGGGCCACAGCATCAGCGACAGAATCCAAATTGTCCCGCCCAGCGAATAGATCTTGAACGGCAGCCACGCCCGCCACACGCCCGTTTCCCCCAGCAGGTTGATCCAGCAATTCGTCACCAGAAACGGCGGCAACGCCAACGCCACGATGGCCACTGCGAGGAACAGATTGCGCCACCGCGCTTCCATCGTCGCCAGCCACAGCGCCGCGATGAGACCAAAGCCCGTCGCCAGCGCCGTCGTTGTGCCGGCGACCAGCAAACTGTTTTGAAGCAACGGCCAGTTCATTTGCTTGACTCTGTAGCAGCCGACGTAAGGAGGCTCATTCTTTCTTGTTCAGTTAGAGCCTCCTCACGTCGGCTGCTACGATGGAATGGAGTGCCAGCGGTCATCTCAGAAAAACCTCATTCAATTGTTTGGTCGTCTTCTCGAGATTGCGGAGCAGCGCGGCCCAATCCGGCTTCATGGTCATTGTGTTGGTTGGGTAGTCCGCACTCTCCAGAGCATTTACCTGCACCAGTTTCTCCGCCACCTCACGTCGTTGGAGATACTCAAACAACGTCTGCGCGTTGGCCGGATGTGGCGCATTGCGAATCACGGCCACGGTGTTTGGGATGAGCAGCGATTCGGCATGTAGCGGCAACACCGTCAACGGCGCGCCTTCGCGCTGAGCGGCCGCGATGTCATCCGAATCCGTCAGTCCAATCCACGCCTCACCGCGCCCGACGAATTTCACCACCACCGAATTGCCATCCACCACGAACGGCTTGTTCGCCGCCAGCGCGCGACACCACGCCAGCCAACGTTCCTCGCCCCAGAGTTGTTTCAGCGCGTGAAAGTGCGTGGCGGTCGTGCCAAACTGCGGAAATGCCAGTGCCACCTTGCCGCGCCAGATCTCGTTCGTGAGTTCAAGCAGCGACGTAGCGGCGGGCATCCTGCCTGCCGTAGAGGGCGGCGTCTTGCCGCCCGGACCGGCC